>JANRLX010000057.1:0-28571 GCA_033762115.1 Verrucomicrobiota bacterium | reverse complement strand
TGTTCATGTACCAGATCATCAACATCCCGGTCGTTAATCCGGTCACCCCCCCGAAAAAGGTAAACCAGCCAACTTTTGAATTTCCCAGTCCCATCGCTTTGTCCATCCCATGGATTGGGAAAGGTGAATAGACATCCCAATTTTTAAAACCAGCGTCGCGCACCTTCTCAGCGGCATGCATCACCTCACCGGGAGTATCAAATTCCGCCAGCAAAGCAACAGGTCGGTTCATTGTGACAGCTTCCATATTAATGGTGCCCTCCTTTGGCGCCACCCAGTGGGTGATGCGGATCAGCCTGCGGAGTCACTCCCTTGACTTCAGAGATCGCAATCATCGGGAGGAACCGCATGAAAATCAGGAACAAGGTCATGAACAATCCAAAGCTCCCGACGAATGTCAGGATATCAACCCATGTTGGGGAGAAATAGCCCCAGTTTGCTGGAATATAGTCACGATGCAGGGAGGTCACGATAATGACAAACCGCTCGAACCACATGCCGATGTTCACAAAAATTGAAACGATAAAGACAAATACCACATTGGTCCGGCACCACTTGAACCAGAACAATTGAGGTGAAATGACGTTGCAGGTGATCATGGCCCAGTACGCCCAGCAATAGGGACCAAAAGCACGGTTTTTAAAGGCGTAAAGTTCGTAAGGATTGCCGCCATACCAGGCGATGAAAAACTCCATTCCGTAGGCGTAGCCAACGATCGATCCGGTCGCGAGAATGACTTTGCACATCAACTCCACATGACGAACGGTAATGATATCCTGCAACTTACAGATCGTCCGCAGCGGCACCAAAAGGGTCAGCACCATGCCGAACCCGGAAAAAATCGCCCCGGCAACAAAGTACGGTGGAAAAATGGTCGTATGCCATCCAGGAACCTGGGAAACCGCGAAGTCAAAGGAAACGATCGAGTGCACCGACAACACCAGTGGCGTGGAAAGGCCCGCGAGCAGGAGGTACGCTTTCTCATAGTTGCTCCAGTGACGGTTTCCTCCGCTCCAACCAAGCGCGAAAAGACCGTAAGCAAACTTGCGCATCTTGGTTTTGGCCCGGTCCCGCATCGTGGCAAGGTCAGGAATCAAACCCACATACCAGAAGAGCAGGGAAACAGTTCCGTAAGTGGATACAGCAAACACGTCCCACAATAATGGCGAGCGAAATTGCGGCCAGATGTCATTTGAGTTCGGCAGCGGGAACAACCACCAGGCAAACCAGATACGGCCCACATGGATCAATGGGAAAATGCCTGCGCACGCGACTGCAAACAAGGTCATCGCTTCCGCAGCGCGATTGATTGATGTGCGCCATTTTTGCCGCAACAAAAACAACACTGCGGAAATCAAGGTCCCCGCGTGACCGATACCGATCCAGAACACAAAGTTTGTGATATCCCACGCCCATCCGACAGGATGATTCAACCCCCAGACACCCACACCGGTTGAGATCAGGTAGGCGATGCAGCCGAAACACATGAACATCCCGAGCACGCTTGGGACAAACGCTGCCCACCACCACCAGGGAGTTTTTCCCTCAACAATTCCGGCAATCTGGTCGGAAATCCATCCCAGTGACCTATTATTCAGGACCAACGGTTCACGTTCCAGTTCACGCGGTGTTTCAATGACTTCCACGCTCGATTTTTGGCTGACTGCTGTTTGGGCCATCAGTGGCCTCCTTTCTGTTCAGCCTTAACTTCGGTGCCATGAGCATGGTCCCGATCAGGCGAGGCGTGCGTATCCATTGGATTTCCGTGATGGTCAGAATACTCCTTGAGGCTCAAGGGCATGTCATAATAATCCGGCATTGCTGGGTTCGGATTCCGGATTCTAGCCAGATAAGTCAGTCGCGGCTTGGTATCAAGAAAGCCCAAAACACTGTAATTACGCGGCTGCGCTTTCAACTTGTTCACCGCACTGTCCGGGTCGGCCAAATTGCCAAACACGATGGCACCGGCCGGGCAAGCCTGGGCACAGGCAGTGGTAAACGTTCCTTCCGGCACTCGCACATTCCCAGAAGCGCCCGCTTTTACTTTTTGAGCAATCTTGGCTCCTTCAATCCGCTGGACACAGAATGTGCATTTCTCCATCACACCCCGCATCCGAACGGTGACATCAGGGTTCTTGACCAGTTTCTTCAGTTCCCATTCATCCTGCGGAATCGAGCCTTCTTCTGGTTTTTTGAACCAGCGCATCAGCTCAGAAGGGCTCTGAAGGGGGCTGTCAGTCAGTTTGTCGAGCGGGCGACGATTATAATCAAAAAAGTTAAATCGACGAACTTTATACGGGCAGTTGTTTGAACAGTAACGAGTTCCAACACACCGGTTGTAAGCCATCAAGTTCAAACCTTCTTCGTCATGCACAGTGGCATTCACCGGGCACACACTTTCGCATGGAGCGCTCTCGCAATGCTGGCAAAGCATCGGTTGATTATTCACCTGCGGATCTTCGGCGGCAGTTGCATTTCCACCATGAGCACCCGGGCTGCTGCTGAAGTAACGGTCGATGCGCAGCCAGTGCATTTCGCGCCCTTTGCTGACCTGCTCTTTTCCAACGATTGGGATATTGTTTTCGCTCTGGCAAGCGACCACGCAGGCATTGCATCCCACGCAGGTATTCAGATCAATGACCATCCCCCATTGATGCACGTCGCTTTTCAGGGATGGCTGCTCGCGATAGGGATGTTTGTAAATTGGGCCAGCATTTGGAGCATGTGCTTCCAAATCCATGTTTTTTGCAAAATCAGGTTTTTTCCTGTATTGCTCGAGGTTGCCCTCACGGATGATTGGACGTCCCTCCATCATCCCATGCTCCTGGGTGGTTACCAGGTGATAGGTCTCCCCTGTTCGACGCAATTTTGCACCGGAACTCCATCCCGGGCTGCCGCTCGTGCGAAGGGCATAAGCATTGAAGCCGGTACCTTTTCCGACTCGGCCCGTTTTGGTGCGACCATACCCCAGCGACACGGCAATGGTGTAGTCCGCCATTCCCGGGAGAATCCAGACACCACCCTGCACTTTCCGGCCACCCACCTCGATCTCCACCTTGTCATTATGGAATTTTCCGTTCTCAGGCAGAGCGTTGTGGTTCAACTCCAGTTCACGCGCCGTTTTCGGACTTATGCAAATGGCGTTGTCCCAAACTAACTTCGTGATCGGGTCCGGCAACTCCTGCAACCAGCCGTTGTTGATGTAGCGACCATCATCCACGCTGTAGTCGCGGCAAAACACCACTTCCAACTGCTCTTTTCCAGGAGCAGGTGCGGCTTGGATTTTTTGTCGGGCCTGTCCAACGACTGCGTTGTTAAACGTCGCGGTTATCGGTTTTGCTGAATTCCCGGCAAGAAAACCGTCATGTAAAAATTTCTTCCACTGATTGTCGAGGTTCCCCTCGCCTGCCATGATCTTAAACGTCTCACGGACAACACTATGTGGATTCGTGTCATTCAGTCCCGCAATGCGCGCGAGGACTTCAATGTCGGTAATCCCGTTGAAAATCGGGGCAATCAATGGCTGGACAGGAACCAGCGTCCCGCTGCTGGTAATCGCGTCACCCCAGGACTCCAGGTAATGAGCCGCTGGCAAATGCCAGGTCGAGATGGCGGCCGTTTCATCCTCATAATAACTCAGATGAATGACCTCCCGGGCTTTTTTCTGGATGTCAGGCCAGTTCAGGTCAGCCGGTGCGGAATAGGCCGGGTTTCCACCTAAAATAATCAAGGTCTCAACTGCGCCCGCATTCAAATCCAGTGCAAGATCCTGCAATGTCCCCTCTTTTGTTGGAGGAGCAGGCATGAGAGAAATCGTTTTACCGTAGCTGCCCAAGGCATTGTTCATCGCAGCCGCAAGCAAATGGACCTCCAGCGGTTGCCGATAACCTGCAACAACCAGTGCCTTGCCCTGGTTTGCCAACAAATCCTTGGCGCATTCAGCGATCCACTTTTCTTCGACATTTTGCTTGTCGATAATCGCTGCTGCAAACTGGGCAGCCACCTGCGCAATGCCAGAGGCAGGCCGCCGCAGCCGATGATCAGCATTCGACCCGGTCAGTGTCATGACTGGTTCGACAACATAGAGGCGATTCAACGCATCAGTCGGCTTTTCGATTCGACGTCCCTGCGCAAAACCACGGCAATGCTTGTAACTTTCTTCCTCCGATCCAATAAAATCGGAATCCAGAGAGAGAATGACCGCTGCCTTTTCGAAATGCTCAACAGGTCGGGATGGCTGGCCAAACGCAATGGTTGCGGCCTGCCGGTGCACGTCAAAATCAATAGCTTCGTAGGAAAACCATTTCGATTGCGGAAATTTTTGAGCAATCAGGTTCTGCAGGCGCAGCCGGGAAGCAGAAGTGGAGCGGTCTGCCAAAATAGCAAATCCTCGCCCACCTGTTGTGGCCAATCCACGAGAAATTTCACCGAGATGATCAACCGCTATTTCACGGGAAACGGAATTTCCCCCCTTGGTATAGCGTGTAGCCCGATCTGGATCATATAGATTCAGGATCGAAGCCTGCGCGTAATGATCTGTTCCGCCATTTTCGTCCGGATGATCCTGGTTCCCTTCGATCTTGATCGGCCGCCCTTCATGCGATTTTACCAGCAACGGGATTGCTCCGGTGCGTGTCGGCATGGCAGTCGCATAAAACCTGGGGACGCCATGGATATAATCTTCCGGCAGTTTGGAAAACGGAATGATTGTTTCTTCCGGTTTGCGGCATCCGGTCAACCCTAGTCCTCCAAGAAGGAATGATGCCGACATGATTTTGACGAAATGCCGCCGGGAAACAGGGTCAGTAAATTCGCTGGCACCTGCTGGAAACTCACGCTGAACCCATTGTTGGAATTCAGGGGACTCAGCCAGATGATCCAGGCTGCGCCAATAGCGCGGGCCCGTTTCCGGTTCAGGACAGGTTGGCGGAATGGTTTTCATCGATGACAGGCGGAGCAGTTTTGGGAAGCGTTGACCTTCCAGTCATGAACAAACTTGGCTCCTTTGTCTTTTGCGAAATTCGCAGGCGGAGTCCAATTTAAATTATACACTTCTTCAGGAGGGCGCAGTTTTTCAGCCGGATTGCGATGGCATTCGAGGCAAAAGCTCATGCTTAAAGGTTTTTCATGCCGCACCTCATCCATTTTGTTCACCTGGCCGTGGCAATGAACACAGCTCACACCGCGGTTTACATGAACGGAATGGTTGAAATAAACGTAATCAGGTGTTTTGTGAACTTGCACCCAATTGATCGGCGTCCCTGTCTGGGCACTTTCCCGAACCAAAGCCAGTTCCGGGCTGGCTGCTGCCACCTGATTGTGACAGTTCATGCAAACGCTGGCTGTCGGAATATTTGAATACCAGGATTTTTCCACCCCGTTATGACAATAACGGCAATCTATCCCAAGCTGGTCTGCATGAATTGAGTGAGAAAAATTGACTGGCTGGATCGGCTGATATCCCACCCGTGTATATTTAGGGGTGAAGTAGTAGGTCACCCCGGCCGTAGCCACAGTGCCCACCAGCAAGACTCCGAAAATGATCCTTCCCGGAAGCTTGTTCGTCCACTTTGGAAAAATATCAGACATGGCTCACGATTTAAAAGACACCCCGGTGACGGATGGGCAGGGGTCATCAACAGAATTGATGAATAATCCAGTTAAGCTCATCGTCGTTAGAATTACTACTTTTTCTTATTCTGCGAACCAGCAAAATAAGATTTACTGTTAATCCGCTGGAATGGTTTTACGCACCTGCCCGCTTCGTAGCAAGAAAAGTCGAAAGAAAACCAATAGATTTTGGTTTGAGTAATGTTCGACATTAGTTTTATTACGCGAGTCCCGGAAAATGACCCATTCTTTTTGCAACACTCCTCAGGTCGCGTCAACCTGATCTCCACCTCTCAGGCGGAAAAATGTGCCACGATCTTTTCCCAATGCCCCTGCGCTTTCAAGATAATATCCGTCACTTCGCGAACCGCTCCCTGTCCCCCATATTTTACTGTGACCAGATCGGCCGCCTCTTGCGCTTCCTTGATGGCATTGGGCACTGACACCGCCAGGCCGGCTCTTCTGAGCACTCCCAAATCCACGACATCATCCCCCATATAGGAAACTTGTTCCCAATTGACGTCGCATTCCTTCAACAACTCCTCCACAGCTTTTACTTTGTTCCCATCGGATTGCTTCAGGTAATCCACCTTCAAATCCATGGCCCGTTCCGTGGTGGCGAAAGAAGGACGGTTGGATATCCAGCCCACTTTAATACCACCCATCTGGAGTAACCGAAGTCCCAAACCATCCTGAATGTGGAATTGCTTGTATTCCCCTTCCCCACCCATGAAAACGGTGGCATTCGTCAAAATTCCATCCACGTCGCAAAGGAAAAGTTTAATCTTTTTTGCGCGTTCCAGGATTGCTTCACCAACAGAATCAGTTTTCATGGCCTATGGAAACCTCATGCAGGGACACCAATTGATTCAGCAACTTTGGCATTTCATTCAACGGAATCATATTGGGCCCGTCGCTTAACGCCTCGTTTGGATTGGGATGCGTTTCAATAAACAATCCGGTGGCACCAGCCACCACTGCGCACCGGGCCAGCACAGGTGCAAACTCCCGCTGGCCGGAAGACCGATCTCCCGACCCGCCAGGGAGTTGCACAGAATGTGTCGCATCAAAAATGACTGGATACCCATATCCCCTCAGGATTGGGATTGAACGCATATCCGCCACCAGGTTGTTATAACCGAAAGTAGTCCCTCGTTCCGTCAGCATCACCTTGTTAGCTCCACCTGCGGTGGCCTTTTTAACCACTTGTCCCATATCGATAGGACTTAAAAACTGCCCCTTTTTGATGTTGACCACTTTCCCGGTCTGGACCGCCGCCATGATTAAATCAGTTTGCCGGCAAAGAAATGCAGGGATCTGCAAAATATCAACCACTTTTCCAGCCAGCCGCGCCTGTTCTTCGGTATGCACATCGGTGATCACCGGGATTTCCAGCTCTTCCCTGATTTTTGCCAGAACATTCAAGCCATCGATTCCAGGACCGCGGAACGAAGCAGAAGAGGAACGATTTGCCTTATCAAAACTGGCCTTGAAAACGTAGAAGATCCCGAGTGGGGCACAGATTTTTTTTAGATTTTTTGCAATCTTGATGCAAAGGGCTTCATTTTCGATAACACATGGCCCTGCGATTAAAGTCAGATGCCTGAAATCCATCAGGCTTTTCCAAAGCTGCCGCTCAGTAAACACTCCAAAGAGCTACAGATTTCCAGTCCCGACTCAAAGCTAAAATTTCACGCTCAATGCCGAGCGTATCTGCAAATCATTGTTGCTCACCCCCTGGGGCGGAGTTGTGTCATACAAATCAATGATGATTAAATTCAACGACAACGCCTTGTAAAATGGATATCGGAGGGTCCCTTCCATCCTCAAGCGGTATTCCGACAGGCTCTCGACATTAGGGAAAAACTCAGCACGTCCATCTGCGGTCAATTTGTCCCAAACCTTCCATGAAAAAATCTTTCCAATTCGTGCAGAATAGGTTTTTTGTCGTGTATCATCAGACCGGTACTGATCCTGGTAGGTCGCTCCCAATTCCGATTTCAACACGAAATTCCAGTTTGTGGAGCGGATCAATTCATAACCTACACCTGGACCCAATTCATACTGAAAATCGATTTTGCGAATTTCGTCATATCCACCTCCCGCACTCGCATAAACGTAAAAACGATCGGACAGGCGATAATCGGATTTGGACAACCCGGTCATCCGATGGGAGGAAAGTACGCCTTCCGTTTTTCCATAGGAAAACTGATAATCAAAAGTTTGGAGAAGCTTTTCCTTGTTATAACTGCTTTTTAACACGGCAAGATATTCCTGCTGGTCCCGAGCGCTGTAGCGCAGGTTCATTCCCAAACTCACTTCCGTGTTCCATCGTTTTGGCGGTTTGGGTTTGGGAGGTTCCGCTACCTTTTTTGCCACGACAGGAGGAACCGGGTTGGGCTGCACCACTACATTCGTGGATGGTTTTGCAGTAGGAACCACAGGGCCGCCGGGCGGCGGCAGGACCACGGCAGTGCTGGGTGCGTTGGTGATGACTGGAGCAGACGGAGGAGGCGTGAGTTTTTCCCGGCGTTGCACCTGGTCAGTGGGGATTTTCAAATCGCCAAAAGAGCTGGTGCGAAGCTGAATTTCCTTCTCATTTTCTGAAAGGATACTTCCAGTAATTCGATCTCCATTTTTTAAATGAACCAGATAGAGATCAGCAGCGAAGCTCTGGGTGATCCAACCAAGCAGGATTCCAGCCCATAAAATGACCTTCAGCAAGGAATGGTTATGGGCTCGTCTTCTTGGCATCGCTTGGTTCATCTGATTCCCTATCTTTAGGAAAATCAGGAGGCAGATCGGAAGAAGCGTAACGCCGAGTTCCACCCTTCACCGAAATTTTTCCCGAGACATCCGCCTTAAGCACAGGACGGGAATCCGGAGCGTATTCGTGCGTTTCGCGGGCAAGTAAAAAACCATCTGGTGTGATCATGTAATAACTGAACGTACGCGCACCCGTTTGTTGAAGCACATGAAGGTTGCTCCAACGATCCACCTGCGGCTCAGGGCGGCTGAAGGAAATGACAGGGCCCAATGGAAACACACGGATATTGTGGGTTTCTGCCTGGTCCGTCACTCTGACATATAACTTGATCTGTTTTCCCTGGTTCGCCTGGACCAACAGGTACTTTCTCATTTCCGTCGATTTTCCCTCCCCATTCTCTTCAGGAACACCAAAGGTGGTTTCCCAAATCGTGCTCCCGCTTGAAATATCAAAAGGCTTCGAACGCCCCTCAAATTGTCCTTCGAACCCAGGAACCCGGACGACTGCTGTGGCACGGTAACGGCCGATTTTGCTCAACTCAAAATAGGGAGCCAAATCGATTCGTTTGGTCCCGACCTGCGAAGACTCAAGGGAAAATTCCCCCACCACCGGAATCGATTTAATCTGCGGCACGATATAACCATCCGACCCTTCAACATTGATCAAAAGCCAGTTCTCCTCCCTGCCAAATGTCAGCGTTTTTCCGGATGAATTGCTGATCCGAACTTTCGCGGTCAATGTCTCGCTCGGCAAATATTGCTGCTCATCAAACAGGACTTCCACAGTGACCTGGGCGATCACCGCGCGAAGCGACAGGAGCATTGCCATGGAGAATGCGCAAAAAATCTTCATACTAGCCAACTCTAGGCAGTGGCAGATTGCAGGCAAGCGGCAAATCTCCGCGAGCCACCTGCCCCAATCGACGCCTTGCCACGAAAGAGTATTCAGGAAAATTTCCGCCCATCACGGGCGATAAACGACACGAAGACGATAAAATTTCGATGAAGTGGAAGCAGGTGCCGTGAAACTAAACTCTGAATGCGCACCTATTGTTTGTTCCTCGAGACTTCCTTCACTCGACCAGTCCAGAAGATTTGTAGAGGATTCAATGAAAAAGACCAACTCCGGTGGCATGTTCGTAACCACAAACCCGATGTGAAAACCTGTTGCACTCACTTGAGACTTCGGTGACCAGAAATCCTCATTTTTTGGATCCAATCCCAACGCATACTCCCAAAAGTTTGGAATTTGATCAAAATCAGGATCGGCATCGGGAGCAGATAAACTGATTCCTTCATTTTCGAGCATTTCGCGGCCCCATGCGCGAAACCCCTCAAATGGGGAATCCAGGAAAATGGCACTGATAACAGGACCGCCAAGTCCCGCTCGCTCTACCTCGATTAAAAATTCACCCCTGGCGTCGTAATTTAAGTAAACCCCTTGGGAAAATGAACCGATCAGCCGAGTATCCAACACTTGGCCTTCAAGGCTCTTGAACGTGATTCGTTGTGTTCGAGCACCGAAATCCAAGTCCGCCAAATAAAGTGCAAGTTGATGCTTTAATCCGTCTCTCAACTGAACTTTTATATCGATTTTAGCAGGATCGAAGTAAACTGTTGCCCTCCGGCCTTCGACAAAGGGTGCCTGGAGTACGATGGGATTTTCCGCAGTTTCAAACCACACCACTGGGCGGGCATTGGATAGTTGAATGTTAAGAAATGGGGGTAAATTAGACGGAGTCAGTGCCATTAAAAAGCCATCTTTGCCGTAAATATTCTTCCAATCGCCCAGGGTAGTCCAATCTTCGCTGAGAAAAGAAATTTCAGGCGCAGGCAAATTTCCAGTCACAGTAACGATACTGGATGTGGCATTTTGATCAAAAATATCCTGGGCCACGAGTTCGAATGACTGTGGGCCTGCGAGCAGATTTGTTATTGAAAGGACATTCAACAATTCCTTTCTGGCCTGCGCATCCGTAAGAAACAATTTCACCTCCTTGAGAGGTTCACCTGAATATTGATATTTCACTACCAGGTTCGTGGGAAGAGGATATGATTCACCATTCAGTGGATGGGTAATTTGGATGGTTGGTCTATCCACAGGATCAATAAACAGGCCATTTAAAATCGCAGGGCCTCCCTCATTATTGATGATCGAGAATTGTGCGCTCCCTCTGATAGCAAACTCGACAAACACTCCTTCTTGAAAATTTCTAACCAAAAATTCCTGATCGCTTCCGTCGCTGGAAACAGTGATCCTTTGCTTGATGCCCGATCGCTCCGCATCCACAAAATATAGAGTGACTCTATGAAATTTGTAGTCAGCCAAAGTCAGGTCAAACTCCAATTTGGGAGTGGCAGAGTAAGCAGTCTTAATCCTACCGGAATCATGCTTTAATAATCGTGGATCAAGTGGATCGTCCGAATACGCAAGCCATGAGTTTGTATTAACCAGGACAACATGAGCTGGTGTTATCGGAGGAATTTCTGGAATAGCATAGCCCT
Source organism: Verrucomicrobiota bacterium (assembly GCA_033762115.1). Lineage (GTDB taxonomy): Bacteria > Verrucomicrobiota > Verrucomicrobiia > Limisphaerales > SXQI01 > JANRLX01. Next base: position 17,690 of record JANRLX010000057.1, on the reverse strand, counting down.
CAGTACCATAGCGGCCAAGCCAGTCTCCACCTGAGTTCCGCACTTCTCCCAGCTTGAGCGCAGCGGAAGATGGCAGGCTGGCGCTCACCGCTACCGGGTTGGAAGTTAGGCTAAAAAAGCTTCCAGCGTGAGCTACCACTCTTAACTCGTGACTCCCGGGAGGCAAATTACTAATTGTTATTTGAGATAAATCAGGAGCGCTGCTTTGCAGTAAGACATTCGTTCCGATAACAACCCGATACTTTGTAAATACAACCCCTTCTGTTTCTCTGGATAAAAGAAGATGCAGACTGTCCGGCAACTGAATTTCCGCGCTTGCCGCTTTAAGAGATAAAGAGGCATAAGCTACGGAATCGTATGTCGCATATGCTTGCTCCGCTTCATGCGAACTGTGAGTCGCAATCCCTACAAAATACTCCTCTGTTTTGAGTGGAGCCATGGAGTCAATCAATTCCCATGAGCCAGAATTCTCAATGAACGAAGATAGCCGTCCTCCCTCGCGAACAATTTTCAAAAACTCCGGTTTCTGATCCGGATAGTTATGAGACACAATCTGAGCATTTGCAGCAGGTTCCAGGCGCCGAGCCGATAGATAGTCCATTGGACGCAGAAGCAAACCTAAAGCTGTAGAGGAAGAGTTTGTAAACCCTTGCCTGACAAGAAGCCCCGAGGCAGCATTGGTCGGAGATAATTTAAAATTCCTGAAGCGAGCAATCATCAGAGCATTTGAACCGAACTGCCGTGCCATCCAGTGCAAGGAATCGCTTGTTTGATTAATACCTATTCCAGAACCAGCAATTCCCCAATCATTCGAAACCTGTTGGAAGCTACCATAAATTTTGGGAGGACCGATATTTGCATTGGTCCAGGGTGCTTGCGGAAAACTTTTGATCCATTCTTCTATTAACTTAATGGCAGCGGTGTCTAACAATGCTGTCCCGAAAGGCGGCATCCGAGCTGATCCACTGTGGGCTATCCTGAAGTGAATCATTGAATCTTTAGTGCTGTGGGGCGCAATTACGCGGGTGTTGGCATCGAATGCACCAGAAACAATTCCATTTACGATAGAAGCGCTTTCAAGCGGAATATCATATCGGGCGTCCCAAAGCATCTTTGAAGGCGCGCCTGGTTGGTGGCAATGAGAACAGTTGGCAAAAAAGTAAGCCCGCGCTCGATCAGTCAAAGGAAAATTGTGATTCGTTGCTGGCACGGTGTGCGGGATGTGCCAAAGGTTCGTTGGTAAATTCGTTATCACCCCTTGATCACTGAGCAAATTTAATTGATTCAGTTCTCCTATTTTCAAGTTTAGCTGGTAGGCATTAAACCCAAGCACGTGACCTCCTGCTTTGGTATGACAGATCTTGCATTCCTGCCGCCCAGGAAAATGCCATCGTTGTGTACGGATGATTCCAGAATCGTCTATGTTGAAAAATACCTCCTCACCTTCATTACCCACTAGTTTGGTGGTTCCATCGCTGTTCCACCTATAAGACAAGCCAAAAACATGGTTCGTTGTTTTAATCAGTACCCGTGTTTCTACCGGGAATCTGCTGGTTGGATCGCCAGTTCTCTTTTCCAGCTCAAAATGCTTTAAAAATAAAGTCCCCTCCGGAAAATTAAATGTCTGCGTTCCAAATTGAAGAGGTTCATAGTGCTGATTCAAGGCGACCCATCTTTCCTTGATTGCGTTATCTGACCAAAACGGAACATTGATCGAATAAGGGACCAGCGAAGCAGATGGAACAAGCGGGGAAAGAGACGTGAAAAGTCCGGTCGCTTCAAGCGTCTGCGGAATAAAAGTGTCACCCGGCCCACCCACGTAGACCAATTTTCTGATTGATCCTTCATAGAATTTCGTGACAAGAACGCTTCCATCTCGCGGATCGCTGCCAAAGGCCGACACCCCTTCCTCACTCAACAATAATCGAACAGCTGCAGGTGTAGGGTTATCCAGAGGAGTCGCCCACAGGTGCCCATTTTTAAAACCTATCGATAAAAAATGCCCATCAAGGTTTGGATAAAGAGTTCCTCGATATACAACCCCTCCAATAACAACACCTGCTTCCCAGGCTTCATAACCATGGTTTAAGGAAAGAACCGGCCTTACAAAATCAACATGCACGGGTGGATTTTCATAAACACTATCCCCTTCGATAAATGGCCATCCATAATTCCCTCCTGCAACAACTTCATTGATCTCTTCCTGATAATCCGCACCAACATCCCCCGTAAAAATTCGACCCGTTTCAGGGTCTATTCCAAATCGCCAAGGATTCCTAAACCCTAACGCAAAATATTCAGTTCGTACCTTGGCAGGATCGACTGCAGCCCCCAAAAAATTCGTGCAGCTTAAGTAAGGATTATCTTTCGGAATTCGGTAATTTCCTTTATTTGCCGGGTGAGGATTTGGGAGTAAATTCTCAGGTCGCGAATCAACATCAATCCGAAATAGTCCGCCAAATAATCCCACTTCCAAACTTTGCTTTAATGGAGGCAAGTCCGCAGGAGCAGGCCCTTCGTAGCCGATTGAAATGTATAAATAACCATCCGGCCCGAAATGTAAGTCTCCCCCGTTATGCAGTTCAGATTCATCGTACTGGTCAATGAGTACAGTCTCAGAATCCGGATTGGCAGCACCCGGATTATCTGCAGAAACTTGAAATCTGGAAACCTGGTCCTTTAACCCATGCTGGTAAACAGTCTTGAAAACGAAAAAATATCCATTCGTTTCATATCCCGGATGAAACGCCAACCCCAACAACCCGCATTCCACCCAGCCCAAATGGACTTTCCCCCGCAAATCCAGAAACACTGACGTGGTAGGGTTTGCTAAATTTGTAACCGCAACGATAACACCTTGTCTTTCGACTACAAAAAGTCGATTGGTTTCACCCGGGATTGTTGCAATTGCAACGGGCTCATTAAAAGAGAGGGTCGGGAAAGCATCAATAAACGAATACTCCCTTGAAGGCTCCTCATCAGGAAAAGCGAAACTACGATTAACGTTTCCTGAATTTCCTAATGCCAGCCCGCACGATACTATAAAACAAAATATTGCAGCGACCTTAATTCCCCAATTCGACATCCGATCGTTTTTTAGCAGGATTTAAGCCAAATATCCGGCGATGTTCCTGGATTGCGTAACCGTCCGTCATTCCGGACAAGTAATCGCAAATGGCACGTTCGCGGCCAATTTCTCTGGCCTTTCGTTCCCGGCCTTCTCCCAACTCGGCAGGATTCTGGAGAAAATACATAAACAACTCCTCCAGCATTTTAACCGCGCGAACATTGGGTTCATGGACCCGTGGATTATAGTAGAGGTTATTGTATAAATATTCGCGCAACTCCAAATTCCGTTCGCGGCGTTCAGGACTGTAGGATATCAAAGAAGATTCCCGGAGACGCGCTTCATCTGCCGACCCAATTCCTGCATGGTGAATCAATGTTTCGGAAGTCTGCACCACATCTTTCACCTGCTCATCTATCAACACTCTGATAATAAAATAACGGCGTGATTCATCTGGCAACTGCCCATATTGCTGCTGGATCAGCTTTGTGGCGTCATTCCAAATGCGGACTTCTTTTACAAGCATGGCTTCATCCAGCAATCCTTCTTCCAATCCATCGTCGAGATCATGACTATAATAAGCGATCTCATCCGCCAGGTTCGCCACCTGAGCTTCGAGCGAGGAGGACTTCGCATCAAAGTCTTCCCGTTTGCTTGGATGATCATAACCCGTGTAATGTTTGTTCAATCCTTCTCGAACTTCCCAGGTCAGGTTTAATCCCGGAAAATCTGGATATTTTTGCTCGAGTTCCTCGACGATCCGCAAACTCTGCCTGTTATGCTCAAACCCACCATGCTCTTTCATCAGGCGATCCAGCACCGCTTCCCCTTTGTGGCCAAACGGCGAATGCCCCAGGTCATGGGCGAGGGCAATGGTTTCAGTTAAATCTTCATTCAACCGCAGTGCGCGGGCGATATTTCGTGAAATCGCCGCAACCTCAATTGTATGCGTTAATCGGGTCCTTAAATGATCTCCGGTTCCATTTAAAAAAACCTGCGTTTTATATTCCAATCGCCGGAATGCTCTTGAATGGATGACGCGATCTCGGTCGCGTTGATAATGGGTGCGCCATTCGGGGGGAGATTCAGGATATTTTCGCCCATGCGTCTCAGCACTAAACTGAGCATATGGGGCGAGAACCAGCCGTTCTCGGGTTTCCAGATCGGCGCGGGTACATGGCATGGGACAGGAGAATTACAGGCCGGATGGCAGGAGCTCCTTAACGGAAACCCCTTTCAATTCAAATAACCGCCGGATCGTGTCCTCGATCAAATTGTTCGGGCAGGAGGCGCCAGCGGTGATTCCCACCGTGATCTCCCCAGGGGGAAGCCAATTGGCAGTGTCGATTTCCTTCTGCTGATGCAAGTCGTAATGAATAATGCTCTTGTCAGAAGTCATCTTCGCCGCATTTTTGATAAAATAGGTCGGCAATTTCGCCTCCCCCATCTCTGCCAGGTGCGATGTGTTGGAAGAGTTATATCCTCCTACCACCACCAGCAAATCCAAAGGTTCAGCCAGCAATTTTTCCAAAGCATCCTGCCGGTCCTGGGTCGCCCCGCAAATGGTATCGAAAAACCGGAAATGCTGGTCCACTGCACCGCTGCCAAATTTCAATTCCATGGCCCGCTTCAATCGGCGTTGCACCTCTTCCGTCTCACCCCGCAACATCGTTGTTTGGTTCGCCACTCCAATCGCAATCAAATGCTGGTCCGGGTCAAATCCCGCAGAACAGGCCCCCTTGAATTTGGCGAGAAACTCCTCCTTGTTCCCGCCATTGACGATGTAACTGCAAACGTAGTCAGTTTCTTCCAGATTAAACACCACCAGGTAATGGCCGGGACCAGTCGCAGTCGCTTGTGATGAAGTGGCTTTTGTCTCTTCATGCCAGGCTTTTCCATGAATGATGCTGGTGACCCCTTCACGTGTATATTGGCGGACCCGCTTCCACACGCTCATGACATCTCCGCAGGTTGTGTCCACGAATACACATCCTTTGGCCTCCAACTTTGCCCGGGTCGCCACCTCCGTGCCAAAGGCCGGAATAATCACGACATCGTCTGCCTTCAAATCTTCTATATCCGCATTCTTTTCCTTCCCGGAGAGCGATTTAATCCCCATTGCGCGAATCTGGTCGTTTACTTCCGGATTGTGAATGATTTCCCCCAAAATATAAATCGGCTGCTGTGGAAAGGCCTTCCTCGCCGCATAAGCAAGGTCAATCGCCCGTTCCACCCCATAGCAAAAGCCAAATTCCTTCGCCAATTTGACGGTCAGAATCCCTTTGGCCGAAAGCACGTTTCCGTTCGCCCGAATTTTGTCAACCAGTTCACTACGATAATGGGAAAGGACTTGCGCCTGCACCGCTGACATAATGTCAGGACGGCGTAAATTGATCTTTTTAGGGTTCATGGGAGCGGGACCCGCTTCGGTCAACATAAGCATTTATGTTAGCACCCTCTCCTTCAGCGTCTAGGCTGAATCAACCCGTTATCCCGGCCTCAGTCAAACCTGCCCGACTGAAGAATTTTTTGGTCCGCAAGCCATTCCACAAATCGTTCCGGCCATGCTCCCGCTGGTGATCGGTCAGTCACCCTCAACCCGAAACCGTGCGGGGCACCGGCATAGATGTGCAGGTCAGCCGGCACTCCAGCTCGTTTAAATCGCAGATAAACCTCTGCCAAACCTTCTGAAATATCCTTTCGATCCTTGAACCCCGCTGCGAGAAATGCAGGTGGCGAATCTTTTGTTGGCACGATCAGGTCTGAGCGACCAGGATAGATGAGCGCCTGGAATGCCGGTTTTGATTGCTCCCGCTCGATTGGGTCCTGAGAATCCACTTTTCCTGAATCAAAACGCAGGCTAGCGAAGGATGCCAATTCACCGCCTGCCGAAAATCCCATGACCCCCAGTTTCTCTGGATCAATTCCCCACTCTTTTGCCCGGCTCCGAATCAAACGGATCGCCCTTTGAGTGTCCTGCAATGCTTCAACCTCAATTTTGTAGGTCGAGTTGGTTTCCCGCGCCAGCCGGTGCTTCAGCACAAATGCTGCAATCCCCCGGTCGCTCAACCATTTGCCCACATTATAACCTTCATGAGTCATGACCAGGACCCGGTGCCCCCCGCCTGGAATCACCAGCACCGCCGTGCCTGTGTTCTTTTCTGCTGATGGCAAGTAAGGAGTAATGCTTGGTTTATGCACCTGGTAAACCCGCTCCTCCCCGTTGTCTGAGACCTGGACAACTTCCGGCTGCGTTTTCCCTTCAGATCCCGGTGCGCCTTTGGGCCAAAGCAAAATCTCGTTTCGCTCCGCCGCAAATGAAATTACGGCGCTGCACATCAAACCCAATAATAATGTTTTCATGAGTCGTTGGTTCCCCGGCATCATGCTCATTTTTCCGCCCCTGTCAGGAGAATAATCCTTGCTACACCATCTGCTTGGCTCATTTGCCAAATGCTGTTATCACAGTTTCCATAAATTCATGAAAAACTTCCTGGCCCTTCTCCTGTTTACAATTCTGGCTTCGGCCTCAGAACCGCTGCCTTTGTGGCCGGAGGCCGCGCCCGGTGCCTTGGGAAAGGAGCCTAACGATATCCCGACCATTACACCCTACCTGCCGGACAGTGCCATTGCCAACGGCTCTGCGATTGTGATCTTTCCTGGTGGAGGTTATGGAGGTTTGGCGGCACACGAAGGCAAGGGCTATGCTGATTGGTTTGTGGCCAGGGGGATGGCTGCTTTTGTCGTTAAATATCGCCTTGGCTCACATGGCTATCGTCATCCAGCCATGCTGCAGGATGCTGCGCGCTCTGTTCGTTTGGTCCGTTCCCGCGCAGCCGAATGGAAAATTCACGTGGATAAAATCGGAGTAATCGGTTCTTCCGCCGGAGGCCATCTTGCTTCCACTCTGTTGACCCATTTCGATTCCGGCATCCAACAAAGTCCCGATCTGATCGAAAGACAGAGTAGCCGTCCCAATTTTGGGATTCTCTGTTATCCAGTCATTTCAATGGGAGATATCACCCATCTGGGTTCCAGAAGAAATCTGCTCGGCAACGAACCTTCGCCTGAGCTGATCAAAATGCTCTCAAATGAACTCCAGGTCACTTCCAACACTCCCCCCTGTTTTATTTGGCACACATGGGAGGATACAGCAGTAAAAGTGGAAAATGCCCTTGAATTTGCTACCGCCCTGCAACGGGCCCGTGTCCCATACGATCTTCACATCTATCAAAAAGGTGGTCACGGCATTGGCCTGGGTAAGAACGCGTCCCATCCCTGGACTCGCGACTGCCGTTTCTGGCTCGAAGAAAACGATTTCCTCCCCCGCCAGGCATCTCAATGACTCGGTTGCTTCAATCGACCTGCCTGCTCCTCCTCGGCGGCAGCATTGCCATTGCCGCATCCCCCGTTCTGCTACGAGTGGATACCAACACCAGTAAAGGAATCTTCAAACCGCTTCATGGCGTTAACAAAGGCCCGCTCGCCTCAGGTGGACTCATTGATCTGACTGCTGAACATCGAACACTGGGAATTCCTTTCACTCGCCTCCACGACTGTCACTGGCCAAATCCGGATGTGGTGGATATTCATACCATTTTTCCGGATCCCACAGCCGATCCCTTAAAGGAATCCAGCTACGACTTTCGTCTCACGGATGAGTATATTTCCGCTGTCATCCAAAGCGGTGCCAGTATTGTTTTTCGGCTGGGTGAAAGCATCGAGCATACATCCATAAAACGCTTTGTTCACCCGCCGCAGGACGCTCAAAAGTGGGCTGAAATCTGCGCCCACATCGTGCGTCACTATAACCAAGGTTGGGCTGGCGGACATCACTATGGCATTCAATATTGGGAAATCTGGAATGAACCTGATAATCGGCCAGCCATGTGGACCGGAACTGATCAGCAATTTCTCCAGTTGTACTCAGTCACCGCCCGTCTGTTGAAAACGCGATTCCCTCACCTCAAAATTGGCGGGCCCGGCCTTGGGAATTCCGGTTCCCTCAACGGCAACCAATTGGTCCCAGCACCTTTCATGACCTTGTTTCTCGATTTTTGTGCGTCCGAAAAACTGCCGCTCGATTTCTTTTCCTGGCATTGCTACACCGATAATTCGCAGGACTTTCTTCATCGCGCCAAGGCAATTCGACAGGCGCTTGATTCCCGAGGCTTCACCAAAACCGAGAGTCACCTGAATGAATGGAATTACCTGCCAAATAACAATTGGTCAGGGTTGATGAAAAACGCCTCCGCAGAGCAACGGGAACGCTTTTACCGGGAAATGTCCGGCTCAAAAGCCGCAACTTTCGCGCTCGCGACTCTTACAGGATTGCAGGATGCCCCCGTGGATATCGCAAACTTTTTTCACGGTGAACTCGGAGGGTTTGGCCTCTTCACTGAGCATGGAGTCCGCACTCCCGTCTTTAATGCTTTTTTCTCGTTCAACCGCTTTCTCACCGAGACCCCAGATACGATTGATCTCTCTGAAAATGCCGACGCTTTGTTTGCCCTTGCCGGCAAATCGAAGGATAATCAAGTGCTGGCACTGCTGGTTGGGAACAACGGCACAAACGCGCTTCCTGTCATCGTTGAAGGTATTCCCGGCTCACCCCAATTTTCAGCCACAGCGTTTTGGCTCTCCGGAACGGAGCAGTCGCTCGCTGGCACAAAGGACCGAAAACATCCCTGGAGTTTTTCCATCCCCGCTGCCCAGACTGCCTTGATTCAATTCAAGCGGGCGCAATGACAGGGTTGGGGATTTTAACTTTTTTTGATTTGGGCGGACCAAATAAATTCGTCAACGGCGTTTTTCGAACCAAAATTTCAAAACTGATTAGTGCAATTCCTACTGTGATCGTTGTCGCCACAAGCATTTGGGCAAATGATGGCAGACCCCAGGGACGAATCCAATCCAGCACCACGAAATTCAACAAATCCTGGTGAACCAGGTAAATCCAGAATGCTGTGTCCGCGAGATAACGTGTGATTCGGGTCGGACGATTCAGAAATTTCTGAAAAAAACCAATAAATCCTGCTGATATACAACAAACGGCCATCGCAAATAACCAATGCCTGAAAATCTTTTCTGCTGTCCCTACGTTCGAGGCACCAAAAGGTGCCACTGGAGAAAATGCTTTTTCAGAAATAAAATACGCCACCAGGCCAACACAAAATACCGGCAACCACCAGCGCGCTAAAGCCTCCAATTGACTCGCTTGAGTGAACAGCCACCACCCCACCATGAAATACGTGAAGAAATAAACCCAATCCTTGTCGAAACGAAAGAGCACATCCGGAAAAATTCCAAAGATCGTCATCATTCCAGAAGGTGGCTGACCCGGTGCTGTTCCCGAAATGTACATGCCCGGAACCACAATAAGCGCTACCAGCAATGGCCACACCCCCCACCAAATCTTTTTGTCCAACCCTTTCAACCTGTCCCTTCCAACTGACTTGAAAATCCTCTTGATTAACCTCGCCGCAAATGGCGCGACCGTTGCAAACAGCATCAAATACCAAAGAAACCACAGATGCTGCAGGGAAAAATTCGATGCTGAACTGCCAAAAATTCGCTCTGCAATTGGATGCCCCTCTGCTCCAGGAAAACCGATCCCGATAAATTCCGGGCCTCCTCCAGGCGGGTTCATGGGCGGAGTTCCATCCCGTGGCATTCCACCTGGAAAACCAGCTGGCCCTTGGGGTGGTCCCAACGGGACTTGCGTCATTGGCTGCGGCAATCCTCCTGGTACGGGTTCCCTTCCATTCGGTCCAGCTACACGGGAATTATCGCGGAATTGCTCCTTTAATTTGAGCTGCGCTTCTTTCCACTCTGCATCACTGAATTCACCGTTTTTATCGGTATCAAACTGCGCCAGGAATGGAGGCATAAAACCAGGAGGCGGTTTAGGCATTTCGCCTTCTCCCATCAACATACTTCCGGGCGGTGGACCTCCTGGCCTCATCTGCGGACCCGTTCCCTCTGGCGGTGCAGTTTGGACATTGCCAGCCCTCATATCCCGCACAGGCATTGGACCGTTCCCGGAAAAGCCTTGCTGCGACCTCATCCCCCGAATTCCCGCCAAAACAAACAGCGCAATCAGAAAAGGCATTCCAATCCGCCACCACCGTTTCAGCAGATAAGCTTTGACCCCGTATCGAACCAGAATCAGGTGGCTGAAGAATCCTGAAATAAGAAAAAAAAGCGGCATTCGAAATGAGTGAATCCAACTCATCAACCCTGTGGTAAAGTCCTCCTTCCCTCCCCCAAACGTTCCCATCATCCCACCGCCAAATAAAATGGCGTGATAAACCACTCCAAGCAACATGGCAACCGCGCGCACTGCATCCAGGGCAAAGTACCGTGTCGTAATCGGTTTGGAGACGCCCGCTTCACCAGCAGATAATCCGGGCTCTGAAAGGGCATTACTCATAAGTGCGAATCCACAAATCAAAGATCCTTGATTCGCTTCTTCTCACCCAAAGAGTAGGAAATTGATAGTTAGGTTACAAAAAACTGATGTTGCCAAAATTCACCCCGAAACCCTTCAAATCCTTACGGTTTACCTCCCAATGCAATTACTTTTTATCTGGAGGAACAGGGATCAACACTTCCTTCCCCACTATTAAGCGGTTCGGGTTAATCTCAGGATTTGCCTTCTTAACCATGTCCAATGTAATCCGCGCCTTGCCCTTCCCCTTTAGCTCGTTGTTATACGCTTCTATAATTGCAGAAAGGGTCTCATTCTTCTGCACAATGTGGGCATAATAACCATCGGGATTCGGTTTTGACTCCTCAACCAAAGGAGTCACAGGCGCTGTTTTGACTTCAGGGACCGGGGTGCTGGCCGCAACTTCGATCAAGCGCTGGATTTCTTTAAGGATCAGTTTTTTGTCAGCCTCCCGATTCGTGTCGATTTCCTGCACTTTCTCCGCAAGTTTCTTTAAATCCTCCCTGGTCACCAGCTTCTCCCGCGTGAATTGATATTCCTCGCGCAGTTGTTCACGAAGGGTGGAAAGCTCACTTGAAAGCGTGGCGATCCGTCGCTGCTGCACTTCGTAGGCATCCCTCATGTCCTCAACCATTCCTGCAAGGCTTTTAATCCTTTCCTCCTGCGCTTGACGGGCAGCCATTGCGACTGCGGGATTATCTTCCTGGCCGCGAACAAAACTCAACCCAACCACAGCTACCAGAACGAAAAAAAAGTGGACTCTCATTCGAAAACCTACATTAGAAAGCAGGCACCACGCTCGCAAGAGCAGAGTGGCTGGAAATAAAAAAACCCGCATCCTTGAAGGTGCGGGTTGCTGGTTACTGTCTTGATTAATCGGTTACCTGAATGCGACGAGGTTTGACTTCCTCCGCTTTCGGTAATGTTAATGTCAGCACTCCATTTTCAATCCGTGCCTGAATCCGGGACGTATTGATCGTGGGATCCAGCACGAAGGTGCGACGATAATCCTTCTGCGAAGATTCGCGATAGAGCAGTTCCGCAGAGCTTTGCTCCTGCGCTTTGTGCCCCACAATAGTCAATTCATTGCCTTCAAGGGCGACTTCCAATCCTTCTTTGCCTACTCCCGGCATTTCTGCTTCGAGCAGGTACCCTTCCTGGGTCTCCACGATATTGACCTGCGGCAATAGATATCCCTTGAATGGGCGCTCAGTTGTCACAGAGGAATTTTCAAGCGTTGTGGTGTTGTTTTTCATAATCATCTTTCTTGAAACCGGAACCCGGTTCCATTCGTTACTTGGTTTTTACTTCAATTTGCCTTGGCTTGGCTTCTTCACTCTTGGGAAGAGTGACCGTCAGGATTCCATCCTTGTAAGATGCGGTGATCTGGTTTGCATCAACTGCTTTCGGCAAAGCCAGAGTCCTCTGAAACCTTCCAAAGAATCGTTCCGCACGTGATGTTTCAGATCCTTCGTAGGCTTTCTCATGTTTCCGTTCCCCTGCAATCGTCAAAGCACGATCATGGAAGGAAATCTCGATTTCTTCCTTCTTCAAGCCAGGGAGTTCTGCCTTCACCACAAGGTTATTCTTGTCTTCGTAAAGGTCCAGGGCTGGAGCCCACGAATTAAGCACCTCCGAACGAGCAAATCCGTTATTCGGCGTTTCAAACAATCGATTGATCTCCTCGCGGAGATTGTCCAACTGATCAAATGCAGACCAGTTCCAAACTTCAGGGCGTTGAAATCTCATTAGTCTCATATCATTTCCTTTCTTGATATTCATTTAGCTATCTGAATGCCAAAATTTTCCGTATCGCAACCAATTGGTTTTAAGATACTTAAGGAGTACACCAATTTAACATAGAGACATAATGTCGCCAAACGGCGAAACTGTTACAGGACTCGTAAGTGTCTTTTTGTCTCAGTCGGCAAACAGATTTGCCTTTTCATGGCGAACAGGTTTTACGCAAGATTCGCCTAACGCCCATGCGAACTCTGCTCAGCACAATTTTATGGTTAGCCATTGCCCTTCTGGGAGCAGGAGCTTATGCCACCCTTGCGCTTTATCGAGGGGACCAAATCAGTTCTGTGTATTTATTGATAGCCGCGCTTTGCACCTATGCGATCGGTTATCGCTTTTATTCGAAATGGATCGCCGTAAAAGTGTTGATGTTAAATGATCGTCGCGCCACCCCGTGTGAAGTTCAGGACGATGGCAAGGATTTCGTTAAAACGAACAAGTGGATCGTTTTTGGACATCATTTTGCTGCCATCTCTGGTCCAGGCCCCCTGGTTGGACCGGTCCTCGCCGCACAGTTTGGTTACCTGCCTGGCACGTTATGGATTCTGATCGGGGTGGTGTTGGGTGGGGCGGTGCAGGATTTCGTGATTCTCTTCTCTTCCATCAGAAGAAATGGGAAATCGCTCGGGCAAATGGTCCGGGAAGAACTCAACACCATGGCCGGAGCGGTGGCGGTAGTCGCAATCCTTGCCATCATGGTGATCCTGCTCGCGGTGCTGGCGCTTGTGGTGGTCAAGGCTCTTGCGGAAAGTCCCTGGGGAGTCTTCACCGTTGGGGCAACGATTCCCATCGCCATGTTCATGGGAGGGTACCTTCGTTACTGGCGAGTTGGGAAAGTCATGGAAGCTTCCGCCCTGGGTGTGATCCTTCTGCTTTTTGCAGTTTGGGGTGGGAAATATATCCATGCTCATCCCGAATGGTCAGAGGCGTTGACATTTCGCGCCGAACCACTGGCCTGGGCCATTATCCTTTACGGCCTGGCTGCCAGCGTGCTTCCTGTCTGGCTACTCCTCGCCCCGCGCGATTACCTTAGCACCTTCATGAAATTGGGGACGATCTTCGCCCTCGCTCTTGGAGTTTTTCTTGTCCTTCCCGCAATTCAAATGCCTGCCGTGACCAAATTCATTGATGGATCAGGCCTTGTTTTTGCCGGTAAACTTTTCCCATTTTGTTTTATCACAATCGCCTGCGGTGCAATTTCAGGTTTTCACACTCTCATCTCAAGTGGCACAACCCCGAAAATCATCACCCGAGAAAGCTATGCCCGGCCCATCGGTTACGGGGCCATGTGCCTGGAGTCACTCGTGGCAATCATGGCCATGATTGCTGCCTGCACGCTTGATCCCGGTGTTTACCTGAGCATCAACATCAATTCCACCGGCACTGACGCCGCGGCCATCGCCAGGGAAACAGTGGCAAAAGTCAATGCCGCTGGATTTCCAGTCACCGTCGAACAAATGGAAAAACTGGCCGATGATGTGCAGGAAAAAACCTTGTTTGGCCGCACCGGTGGCGCTGCCACTCTGGCAATTGGAATGGCACAGATTTTTTCCCGCGCAGTTCAGGGACGCTGGCTCGATATCTGGTACCACTTCGCCATCATGTTCGAAGCGCTTTTCATCCTCACAACCCTGGATGCCGGAACTCGGGTCGGCCGTTATCTCCTTCAGGAGGTCCTCGGTAGTTTATGGCCCCGGCTCGGCGACACGAAAGACCTCCGATCCAATGCCATCGCCAGCACCCTCATCGTCGCCGGATGGGGTTATTTTCTAATCCAGGGAGTTCGCGACCCGCTCGGAGGAATCAATTCGCTCTGGCCACTTTTCGGTATCGCCAATCAATTGCTCGCAGCCATCGCCCTCTGCCTGGCCACAACCGTCATTCTAAAAATGCACCTTGTCCCGGTTGCCGGAAATGAAACTCCCCGCAAAAAACAGCCCGCTTACGCTCTGCTCACATTGGTTCCTTTGCTTTGGCTCCTCGTCGTGACAATGACAGCTGGAGGTCAGAAAATCTTTCATCCAGACCCTCGGATCGGTTTTATGGCCATGTCCCGTGCCCTGGATAAAAACCTCCCGGCATTGCAGGAAGCAGTCCGCCTCGCCGAAAAGGGAACTGACCCTTCCCTCCTTGAAACCGCAAGGAAAGCTGTGAAAAGAAACCGGGTGCTCTGGTTTAATCAGTATCTGGATGCGGTGGTTGCCTCCGTTTTTCTCCTGCTCTCAGGATTCGTTTTTATCCTCAGTGTCATCGAGTGGATCACGCTTCTTGCAGGAAAAAAAATCGCTCAATTGCGGGAATCACCTCCAGTATGGCTTCCCGATTACGCGATTGCGGAAGGCAGACCGTTGAAACTTTTCACCCTGTTTGCCCTGCTTTTTGCGCTGTTGAAAGAACTCTCAGGCGAAGCGGAGCATGAACGAACAAAAGCACAGGCACTAGCTGCTTGCTGCCATGAGCATCCACACCAGCTCGATGAAAAAAAACAATACGCCGATCTCCTCGAAAATCGCTACAACTCCGTTCGCCGCTGTTGTTAACGCCTTGTATCATGCTTCCCTCAGAACTTTTCCGTCACTGCCCAAAGTGTGGTCAGGCTCGACTTTCGCAGACGCAACCGAGTCCCTTCCAATGCCACCAGTGCGGTTTTACTTATTATTTCGGGCCGACCGCAGCCGCTGCGGCCATCCTTGAGCGGACAGATGGCAAGGCGCTGGTGATCCGAAGGGCACGAAACCCGGCCAGCGGCAAAATTGGATTGCCCGGAGGCTTTCTGGAAATTGGGGAAACAGCTGAAGAAGGCCTTCGCAGAGAAGTGCTGGAGGAAGTGGGGATCACATTGGACCACCTGGAATTCCTTGGTTCAGAACCGAATCTTTACCATTACGCCGGGGTCACCTATCCAGTTCTGGATTTTTATTTCAAGGCGTTTGTGCCAGCCAACCAGATCGTAGTCGCCTTGGATGACGTCGCCGCTTTTGAATGGATCACGCCATCAGATCTGCCGCTTGATGAAATCGCGTTTCCATCCACGCGCGCCATCTGGCTCAAGACTTATCCCCGCAGCGTGACTTAGATCAATTGCCTGCAGTAACAGTGTACTGGCGAACCAGCGCCTCAGTCATATCCAGGTAAGCTTTGTCCTTTAACGCGGTCACCTCTTCTGGTTCGATATTGTCCCTCGCAAAACTTGTCGTCACCGTATCTGAAAGGTGAGGCGGCGTGCGAAATGAAACCCAGTCGCCGCTCCGAACGTCCATCAACACTGCCTTAAGATGCAACCGAAGCTTTTGTTTTTCGTCCGGCACCACCATATCCAGCACCGGCACCCAGGAAACCAGTTTTGTTTCCAGCTCTTCCCGCGCAATCTCCATTTCACCCCAATAAACCAGCACAAAATCCGCTCCGGCATGCGCTGCATTCAACCGCAGCTTCCTTGAGAGTTTGAGGGGAGTCACATTATCCACACCTTTACTTAATTCAGAGGACAGGCCGCTGTAAGGAATCGGTCTAAAGTAGGTCTCAAGAAGTTGCACGAGTTTCTTGTCAGGCAACGAAGAGCCTGATTGCATCACCAGGATTCCGGAGCCTTTCTCCAGCTTGATACCTTTGGAACGTTCCACCGCTTTTTGGATGGCCGCTTCTGTCGCTTCTTCAGCTTCCGCTCCAGTGACCTGCTGCTCCTGCAGTTGATTGGCGGCATTGAACCCACAATAAATCTGATTGTTATTGTAATCTGTTCGATGAAAGGACGATCGGTCACTGACACATCCTATGCTGAGACCGATTAATGCCACTGATAAGATTATCTCTAGCTTCTTCATAAAGATTCCTCGTATAATTAAAACCAGGCAATTTTTTGCTTATTCGTGAAGTACAGCAGTCCCAACATCCGCATAACCACACAACCGGAATACAGCCCGATAAACGAACTCAAAAGCGCTGGCAGGATTGGCAGATTCATCATGTCCAAAAGCATTTGCAATCCCACCACAATCGCCAGGGAAATGACCAATGCGAACACCACAATACAATAATGCCACGGCACTTTGAAAATTGCCGGCACCGCCAATAATGCAGCCTTCACGGTGTCATGCATCGCAACTGAAAGGACGGCCATCGGTAGCATGAACAACCCGGCAAGTGCCAGCAAGGCAACGACCACCAAAGTCCCTTCTTCGCCAAGCATCGGGTAATCTGCGCGTTTCATCCAGCGATTCACCAATAATGCTGGTGTCATGCAGGAAAAGCAGGTGCCCACCATTTGAAAGAACGGAACGATTGCGTCTTCATACAAATTCGAAACATCCGGCCAGTTTGGCATATCCTCATCACCATCAGCAGAAGATGTGGCGATGCTCTGCATATAGGCGACGAAGTAGCCACTCGAGAGAATCCACGTCAGCAATCCGATCAACCAGAGAAAACCAGTCACGAAATCTGCAATTGTGAAGAAAATGGTTCCTCCAACCATCAGGAAAATTCCATTGCGTTTAAAGGGATAGGCAAATGCGCCCATGAGCAGAGCGGGAAAGGAAGCGGCGGAATTAAGGCTGCGTTTGATTGCGGCTGCTGTGCTGTTTCCACTCTTTGCCTGCCCTCCTGCCAGTGGATCACACTTTGTGGAACAACTCGGACAGAATAGCGCGCCGTTTAAACCAAACTTTTTTCCATCAACCAGACATTGGCTACAAAAAATCTGGCCGCATTTAGGGCATGCCGCTACGGCTTCAACGACCGGATGTCGCGCACACGGGTTCGTTGCAGGCACCGGTGGCGGAATGGGTGGCGGGGGAATCGTTTGAGCAGGGCTCGCCTGTGAAACGTCGTTGTTTGAATCAAGGGTCAGCTCAACGGTTCCCAACCGCAGAACCTGGCCGCTGCGAAATGATCCCTGGTTGATCTTTTGTAAATCGATGTAGGTACCGTTGGTGGAACCCAGGTCCTTGACCAGCACCTGACTGCCTCTGACTGTGATTTCACAATGTTGTCCCGAAAGTGAAGGATCACCAATTACCACGTCGTTGGCGGGGTTGCGGCCAAGGCGGTTAATTCCTTCCTTGAGTTCATAGCGTGTGGTAACGCCATTATGTTTTGCCAGGAGCACAGCCATACGAAGGTTATGCGGAGCATAAACAGAGCAAATGCAGTGGCAAGAATTTCCCCTTCATCTGGTAAATCAACAGTTTATTCACGAAGCAGTTCCTGCTACAATAATTCGATATGCGGACATCAAGTTGCCTTTTAATAGTTATGCTGTTTTTGGCTGGCTGTTCCAAATCCCCTCAACCGATCTCAAATCCCGACGGTACCGCATCCAACGCGCTCCCGGTTTCATCGGAAAATTCCAGCACCCAAACTTTTCAGGTGACT
>JANRLX010000056.1:0-1971 GCA_033762115.1 Verrucomicrobiota bacterium | reverse complement strand
CAGACTGATCCATGAGCGACATCGCATCCCTTTAATTTCCCTCATCCTCCAACCCTGGATGATCTTAAGCAGAATCTCCCCTCCCACCATGATGGGTGGATTAAATTTACCTCGATGGTCTCCGATTCCCGTTCGTGAAGTCTACTTCAGGATGTTTGAAATTATTTTCTCAATGGTGATTGGACAAAAATTGAATCCTTTGCGCCAGTCAATCGGACTTTCTCCAACGCGAGAAATATTTAAATGGTGGCTTTCGCCAGATCTTGTGATCGCGTTGTTTCCTGATTGGTATGCTCAAAAGCAAACTGACTGGCCTGCTCAGTTAAGGTTATGCGGTTTTCCAATTCAGGATGGTAATGGGCAAGAGCAATTACCTTCGGAAACAGTTACCTTCTGCGAAAAAGGTAGCAAACCGATTGTATTCACTTTTGGGACAGGGATGATGCATGCGCACACCCTCTTTAAAGAAGCGATCGAAGTTTGTTCCCAAATTCAGGAGCGCGCAATTTTTTTAACCAGATTCCCGGAGCAATTACCCACCGAACTACCGCCCTTTGTGCATTATTGTCGGTTCGCACCTCTTCAAAAGCTTCTTCCACTTTGTTCCGCAATTGTCCATCACGGCGGGATCGGCACAACTGCCAAGGCGTTTGCGTCCGGAATTCCTCAACTTATTCTTCCATTTGCCTTTGACCAACTCGACAATGCCTGTCGGGTAAAAAAAGCTGGTGCTGGGGAATTTCTCCTGAAGGCGCAACGAAATCCCTCTTCCGTCACCGCTGCGTTAACTCGTATCCTGGATGAGAAATGCATTTTCGCTGCGCAAGCTGTGGGCAAACGTTTTGATAATCAAAGCGGAATCGAATCCGCCGCATCCATGATCCAGGAGTTCTCTCAAAAAAAACGTTGAGTTGAAAATAGCTGCCCCGGTTTGGAAATCGGCTTGAAAAGCTTGCTCGTATCCTTCACCGTCTCCGCGGGTTCCACGGTCTGGCGCTGAAATGAATCACAAAAGGTATTTTGCAGCGATGTCTTTTTGCCTTGTGGCGGCAATCTGCTTTCTTGTCGCTGCATGCAGCAGTGTGGATCGTGTTGTCCAGGCACCTCCAGCAATCGAAGGGGCTCATTTTGTAGGCAACGCAGCCTGTATGGATTGTCATACAAATATCCTTCGCTCCTTTCCATCCAGTCCTCATGCCCGTTTTTATAAGGATGACATCCGGTTTGCCTCGTTGACCGGATGTGAAAGTTGTCATGGGCCAGCGAGCAAACATGTGGAATCAGGTGGTGGGCGCGGCAAATTTATCGTTAACCCCGGCACCGACCCCACCACTTGTTTTCAATGTCACCTTGATACTCATGCCGAATTTAAACTGCCACAGCATCATCCGGTGATTGAGAACAGGATGAATTGTACGCAATGCCACGACCCGCATGGGCATGACGCCATGAAACCAGCCGGAGGACTTGCCATGTCCCGCCTGAACCAGCAATGCGCTCAATGTCACAGGGACCAGGCGAGGCCCTTTGTTTACGAGCATGAAGCGTTGCGTGAGGGGTGCATCACCTGTCATAACCCGCATGGAGCAATTAATGACAAGTTGCTGGTTCAACGAGATAACAATTTATGCCTGAAATGCCATACTCAAAACCAGGCCCCGGGACAGGTTCAGGGAACGTTTTTTATCGGAACAGTCGATCATAGCTTGCATATCCGGCGCGGGACCTGTTGGACAAGCGGCTGCCATACTGCTGTGCATGGCTCAAACATCAGCCCACGGCTGCACTATTGACATGAATTCAGGGCAACCATTCTTTCGAATCAGTGTCGGACGGTTGCTTGTGGGAATTTTCTTGATAGGTATTAAATTGACTGCGGCGGACCCGGATCTTTCAAAGCTTCCACCCCCCGCAACCGCACAGATCGAATTCACTCGTGATATACAACCGCTCTTTCAAAATTCCTGTATT
>JANRLX010000055.1:0-36434 GCA_033762115.1 Verrucomicrobiota bacterium | reverse complement strand
GCCTGGGGCTCAGCGACACCCAAGACCATCGCTTTGGCGTTCGCTTCCTCCACGGACTGGATCGCACGGAAGTCGATCCCGGTTTTTTCAAGGACGGCATCAGCCATGGCCAGTCGCCGCCACGGTTTGTTGAAATCAATTGTGTGTCCTCGAACCTTGAATTCCGTGCGTCCGAAGGCGTTGACTGCCACATGCCTGAACATTTCCTCCACCAGGTTCATGTTGTATTCGTAATTCTCATAGGCCGTCATGGTTTCGACCATTGAGAACTCCGGATGATGACTTCGATCAATCCCTTCGTTCCGGAAGTAACGCCCGATGGTAAATACCTTGTCGTAACCGGCAGCAATCAACCGCTTAAGGTAAAGCTCGTGGGAAATGGCAAGGTACATGTCACAGCCAAGGGCGTTGACATGTGTTTTGAACGGTTTGGCAGTGCCCCCGCCGTACTGAGGCTGGATCACAGGAGTGTGAAATTCCATAAACCCACGGCTGTTCAGGAACTGGCGAATGGCCCAGATCATCCGGGTAATGGCAGCGAAGCGTTCCTGGCTTTGAGTATCCAGAATCACGTCGAGATACCGTTTGCGAAGAATGATCTCCCGATCCTTCAGGCCGGACCATTGGTCAGGCAATGGGCGAAGCGCCTTGGTAAGAATTCGAAATTTTTCGACCAGGATCGAAATTTCACCACGCTCTGTCCGCATGACCTTGCCGGTGCCTTCCACGAGGTCGCCGAGATCGACCAGGTTCATTTCTGCAAAACCAAGCGTTCCTTCCTCAGCTGAGGTGGGACGCACATTATTTTTGCGAAGGAAGAATTGAATGCGGCCGGAGAGATCCTGAACATGTGAGAAAACGAGCGCTCCCTGCTTTCGAAAAGACATCAAGCGACCGGCCACTGTAACTTCTCTCCCTTCCAGCTCAGTGAACTGGTCCAGGACTGTTTTGGCATAATGAGTGCGGCCACTTTTGGCGGGGTAAGGTTGAAGCCCCAGGGCACGAAGCGATTGCGCCTTGTTCAGGCGAATATTCCGAATTTCAGATAATGAATTGCTGGACACAGTACAAAACTCGTTTTGTTTGAACCGCGCACCTTAACAAGGGGAGGCTGAAGCGACAAACGTTTCTTGTCGAAACAGATGGAAGGTCTTACTTGATGGCTGAGAGACTGGCTACTCCGGTTTCTTTGGGGAAGCTTCGGCTACAGCCCGGCATGCATCCGCGACGGTGACCAGATCGGCCAAAAACTGGTCCCGCTGCGTTTCCGGCAGCGACTCGAGAACCTCCGTTTGTAATGCCACAGCGATTTCCCGGGCGGATTTGTAGGTTTTTCGAGCGGGTGGGAGCAGCCGGATGCGGTGTGCCCGGCGATCCGATTCATGAGGTTTACGTTCAATCAGGCCATTGGTTTCCATTCGCTCCACGAGAGAGGCCACAGTGTTGGGGTCCGAACTCATCATTTCGGTCAATTCCCGTTGGGTCATCCCTTTGGGATCACCTTCAATGAGCGTTCGCAGGGCGGTGAACTGGTCCGGGGTAAGCTTCAGATGAGCGATGCGGCGGCGAAATGCCTGGTTCAAACCGTACCAGGACCGGCGGAGGAGAAGGGGGAGGCGCCTGCGCTCAGGTGAATCGATAGGGAGCGAAAGGGATGAATGCGATTGATCTGGCATGAGTCAAAAGGAATTAATACGTGTAAGTACTATTTATTTGCAATCCGCAATTCGATGTAGAATACTGGCCTTATTCTGGGAAGACAATTAAAGGAGGGCGGCAGCAGCTCTCTTCTGCGACAGCGAGTTCACATATGAAAGTTGCTTTGATCAATTCATCGTTGGTGCTGGCCGCCTGTTTATTTTCCGCGACCACCCATGGCGCAGTGTCCGGCTGGTTAAACTGGCGGGGACCAGCCCAAAACGGCACTTCCGCAGAGACCGGTTTGCCAAATAACATTGATCCGGCCAACCCGCTCTGGCGAACAGAATATCCCGGCCAAAGCACCCCGGTCATTGCCAATGGAAAGCTTTACATCATGGGGTACCTGGGAGAAGGGGCGGATTTGCAGGAGGGAGTTGCCTGTTTCGATGCCGAGACTGGAAAAAAACTTTGGGAACAACGTTACAATGATTTCCTCAGCGACACGATTTATCTGCGCTATGCCACCTCGAGTCCAGCCATCGATCCGGAAACCGGCAATGTTTACATGCTGGGAACGCAGGGAATCCTGGCAGCATTTTCCGCTGATGGAAAACCGCTCTGGAAGCATTCCATGATGGAATCATATGGGCGTCTGACATTCCCGAACAGCCGCACAGCATCGCCACTGATTGACAAGGACCTGCTGATTACCCGGGGCATCACCGCCAACTGGGGTGGGAACGGCCCGGCCGGTGATCGTTTTTACGCATTTGATAAAATAACCGGTGAACTGGTCTGGTCTTCAAGTCCTGGCGACCGTCCGAAGGACAACTCTTTTTCTCATCCCTACCTGGGCTGGTCGAAGGGGAAGCGGATTTTAATCTCCGCGACCGGGGATGGTTCCATCATCTGTATCAACGCCAGGACAGGCGATCCGCTCTGGCGAATTCCGATTGCCAAGGCAGGGATCAATGCAACAGCCCTGGTGCATAATAATGACAAGGTGATCGCGATTTATGGCACGCCTTATGAACCAGGCCAGATGGTGGCGCTGAAGATTCCGGATGTGGAGCCAACCAACGTTCTGGATGGGCCAGTGATCATTGAACGTGGCCAGGTTGAGTTATGGGCTAATGATCTTTCCACTTCCACAAGTTCTCCCATCCTGGTGGGTGACAGGGTTGCGGTGGTCAATGAAAAAGGGAGCCTTTGCTGGGTGGATGCCAACACGGGAAAAATTTACTGGAGACATCAAATCGGAATTGAGCAACGAAATGCGTCGCCATTATTTGCGGATGGAAAGCTTTACGTCCCGATGCTGGACGACCCCGGTTCCAAAGGGGACGGTTCAGGAGAATCGGGAACCAAAGGAGCGTTTTACATTATTAAGCCGACCGATGAGAAGGCAGAGCAATTGACCCATGTGGTATTGAATGGACGTTGTTTTGGCAGCCCTGTGGCCTTTAATGGGAAGATTTATGTCCAAACCACCCGTTATTTGTATGCGTTTGGAAAGGCAGGACACAATCCTGGGTTACCAAAGCCAGTGGCTGAGGAGTGGCCAAAGGCGGGAGCCGCCACTCAATTACAAATTATTCCGTCAGAAGTCCTTTTGAATCCCGGGGAAACCGCTTCGTTCAAAATCCGCAAGTTGGACGCAAACGGGTTTGTTGTGGAAGAGTTGAAGGATGTGTCGCAGGTCAAATGGGAATCGTATGTTCCACCCACGGCGCGAGTGCGGGCCGCAATGAAGGGAAGCTTTGATCAAAAAGGGCAGTTGGTGGCGGCCAATGATTTAACCGCAAGCGCGGGCGCGTTCCGGGCAACGCTGGGTGAGTTGCATGGTTACATCCGCGGGCGTGTGTTACCGGGATTGCCAATCAAACAGGATTTTGAATCATTCATGCTGACGGAGACGACCACCAACAGCGTCGAGCAACCTACCCCATTTGCATACCCTCCCCTGCCCTGGATCGGCGCACGGTTTAAATTCGAGGTGCGGGAAAAGGAAGGGACAAAAGCGCTCACAAAAACCATCGACAATAAATTTTTCCAGCGTGGCTTTGTGTTCCTGGGGGAACCGGAAATGAAAAATTACACAATCCAGGCTGATGTCATGAGCGAAGGAAACCGGCGGAAAATGTCTGAGGTGGGATTGATCAATCAGCGTTACCTTATCGTGCTGAAAGGAAATGAGCAAAAAATTGAAGTGAATTCAAACCTCGAACGCTTGCGCGTCCCAGCTGTGGATGAGCCGAGCAATTTCAAATGGTCACCAAACTCCTGGTACACATTAAAAGCTCGAGTGGATACCAAATCTGACGGGACGGGAGTGGTTCGAGCCAAGGCATGGAAACGCGGAGAGACGGAACCGGAGAGTTGGACGATCGAAGTACCGCACCAAACGGCGCATCAAAGCGGCTCTCCAGGGTTGTATGGATTTGCCCCGCAGGATATGCGGGTTTACATCGATAACGTGCAGGTGACAGCCAACGAATAAGGAATTGCGACTGGAGAATAGCGCCACATCGGTTTCCACTGTGGAAGGTTGAAAATTTATGAAGAACTCAGGAAAGTTTTTTGCATCAGCCCTCGCCCTGGTGGCGGGGACCACAACGTTAATCGGCGAGGATTGGCCGCAGTGGGGCGGCAACGATCCGGGACGCAACATGTATTCGCCTGCGAAAAACCTGCCCGATAAATTTGAGCCGGGAAAGTTCAAGAAGGGAACTGAGGAGGTGGACACCACAACCACGAAAAATGTGAAATGGGTGGCGAAGCTCGGATCTCAGAGCTACGGGAATGTCAGCGTCTCCAACGGCAAGGTCTTCGTGGGAACGAACAACGACACCCCTCGTGACCAGAAGCATCAGGGAGACCGCAGCATCATGATGGTGTTCGACGAAAAAAGCGGAGAATTTCTTTGGCAATTGATCATTCCGAAACTGGCTTCAGGAAAAGTCAATGACTGGGAAAACCTCGGATTGCTCTCCTCCCCGACAGTTGAGGGAGATCGGGTATACATCGTGACCAGCCGGTGCGAAGTGATGTGCCTCGATGTGAACGGACTGGCCAACGGCAACGATGGGCCGTTCAAGGATGAAGCCCAGTATTATGTGGGACCGGGCCGGCCAAAAATTGAACCGGGCCCGCACGATGCCGATATCATCTGGAAGTACGACATGATGGATGAATTGGGGGTTTTTCCACATAATGCTTCCAATTGTTCCATTTTGATTGTGGGTGACCTGCTTTACGCCTGCACGAGCAATGGACAGGACTGGACGCATTCAAACATCCCGTCGCCGCTGTCCCCCAGCTTCATCGCATTAAATAAAAAGACAGGGGAACTGGCGGGAGAGGATGATGCGAATATCGGCCCCCGCATTTATCATGGCCAATGGAGTTCTCCTTCAACTGGAGTGGTGAATGGGAAGCAACTGGTATTTTTCGGTGGCGGTGATGGATTCTGTTATGCCTTTGACGCAAAGCCAGTTCCCGGTGATGAGGTTAATTATTTGAAGAAGGTTTGGTGGTTCGATGCGAATCCACCGGAGTACAAAGTGAAGGATGGGAAGCCGATCCGTTATCCGGCGGCGGAAGGACCCAGCGAAATTAACGCCACGCCGGTTTTTTGGAAAAACAGAGTTTATGTTGCCACCGGTCAGGATCCTGAACATGGTGAAGGGGTAGGCAATCTCGTCTGTATCGACCCAACAAAAACGGGAGATGTGACCAAAACCGCCCAGATTTGGAGTTACAACAAAATTCACCGCAGTATTTCAACAGTATCAATCACCCCGGATGGATTGCTCGTTGTGGGGGATTTCTCCGGTTTTGTGCATTGCCTGGATGCAGAGACCGGCAAAGCTTACTGGACCCATGACATGAAAGCGCACATGTGGGGATCTACCCTGGCGGCAGATGGTAAAGTCTATGTGGGGGATGAAGATGGTGATCTGGTCGTTCTGGCAGCCTCAAAAGAAAAGAAAGTCATCAGCGAAACGAACATGGGAGCGCCTGTTTATTCTACCCCGATTGTGGCCCATGGTGTCATTTACATCGCCAGCAACACTCATCTTTATGCCTTGCATGATGAAGCATTGGCCAAACAGAACAAGGACAGTGCACCGGCAGTTGACTTAAAAAAATAATTACGACCCTGAATATTTACATGAGTAATGACCCCTCCTTACAGGCTGCTGTAAAAAAGTCACAGGAAACCCTGGATGCCCATGTGCGGGAAATGGTGAAATGGCATTTCTCCCCTGAAACAGGATCCCCTTTCTGGCTGGATTGGGCCAGCAAGGCAGGATGGGACCCGGTAAAGGAAATTCAGAATTTTCAGGACATCTTAAAATTTCCGCATTTTCAGGATGAATGGCTGCGGGACCTTCCCAATGAGGTTTGGGTGCCAAAGCAGTACAAAGGAAGGCCGTTCAACATCTTCGAGACAGGGGGCACGACCGGGATGCCCAAGCAACGAATCGGTTGGGAAGATTACAAAACTGATTACAGCGAATTTTCAAACACCCTTTCGAACGAACATTTCCCAAGAAACCATTATTGGCTGATGGTCGGCCCGACAGGCCCGCGACGATTGAGATTAGCCATCGAGCACCTTGCAAATGTGCGCGGATGTTCCTGCTATTTTGTCGACCTTGACCCGCGTTGGGTAAAAAAAGTCATCAGCAACAAGCAATTTGAGCAGGCCCGCGCCTATATGGATCATGTAGTGGACCAGGCCGTGACGATTTTAAAAAATCGGAGTGTAAGCGCGTTGTTTACGACTCCGAAACTCCTGGAAGCGATGGGGGAAAAAATCAACCTGGTGGAGGCTGGAATCAAAGGGGTTTTTTGCGGAGGGACCACGATGGCACCGCAATATGTGCGATTTATTATTGAGGAGGTACTGGAAAACAAGATCGGTTTCGTGCCGACTTACGGAAATACCTTGATGGGGCTGGCGGCAAGTGTGCCGTTGAAACCTGAGGACAATTTTTCGATCGAATATCATGCCCCTCAACCACGCGCGGTCCTGCGAGTCGTTGACCCCAATAATACTGAGAAGGTCAAAAATTACGGTGAATGGGGTCGAGTGGAACTGACGACCTTGACGAAGGAATTTTTCATGCCCCGGTTTCTCGAACGAGATGAGGCGCTGCGCCGCCCGCCACACCCGATGTATCCGTGGGATGGTGTTGCAGAAGTGCGTCCCTTTGGAGCGATGGAGAAAAACATTGTGGAGGGAGTTTACTGATGTCTCTTCCTCATATCCCCGCCATTCGCCGGGGAAAAAATTACGAAAGCCTGGATAAGACCCCGTTGCTTGATCACCGGAGTGGTTCAGCGCTGGTTTCAATCAGTCAGGTCAATGCAGGGATCTTGCGCAAAGATCTGGCTAAAATTGGGGAATCACGTGCTTCCCTGAAAAAATTCACCACCGAGCAGTTGCTGGATATTTGTGCGCGCGCCGGAGAGCAGTTCATGAACGGAACTTTGCCATTCGGGGACAAAGGCCATACCCAGACTCCGCAGGAATATATTGAGACCTTGTCCAGGACCAGCGGTTTGCCGCATGTCATGGTAAAGCGAAACATGGGGAAAATTCACCATGCGCTGACGCATATGCGCCAGGTACTGAACGGCCTGACCCGCAATTTGGATTTCACCATTTTGGACAAGGGATTCGGACAGATTGGAGGGACACCGGTCAGCTATTACCCGACGACTCAGGCGCTTGGTTTGGTGATGCCAAGCAATTCACCGGCGGTGAATTCATTGTGGCTTGCGGCAATCGCCTTGAAAATGCCGGTGGTAATCAAGCCGGGTCGGGAAGAACCATGGACTCCCTATCGCCTGATCCAGGCTTTCATCGCCGCGGGAGCACCTGCTGAAGCGTTTGGATTTTATCCCACGGACCATGAAGGGGCGGGAGAAATTTTAAAATCATGCGGGCGTGCCCTGATTTTTGGGGACAAGGCAACGACAGCCCAGTATGCGAATAACCCGGCGATCCAGATTCATGGGCCGGGTTACAGTAAAATTTTGATCGGGGAAGACCAGGTGGAACGTTGGCCTGAATTCATCGAAATCATGGCGGCTTCGATCAGCGACAATGGCGGACGCAGCTGCATCAATGCTTCCGCAGTGGTGACGCCGAAGTATGGCCGTGAAATTGCGGATGCGCTGGGAAAACTTCTGGGACCGGTGGCTCCGTTGAATGGTAGAGATGAAAACGCACGGTTGTCCGGGTTTGCCAATGCCAAAATGGCTGATTTTATTGATGCTTCAATTGAAGAGGGTTTGAAAACCCCCGGCGCTGAGGAAGTAACCGCGAAATATCGTAATGGACCGCGGAAAGCCGAATTTGAAGGTGGTATTTATCTGCGACCGACGATTGTACACTGCAATTCCTTTGGACACCCCCTGGCAAACCGGGAATTTCTTTGTCCCTATGCCAGTGTGGTCGAGGTTCCCCAAAAGGAAATGCTCAAGCAAATAGGCCCATCGTTGGTGGTCAGCTCAATTACCGCTGATGAACGATTTATCGATCAACTGCTTGAATCGGATCTGATTGAACGATTGAACATCGGCCCGATCTCGACCATGAAAATCTCGTGGGACCAACCGCACGAAGGGAACATGTTCGAGTTCCTCTACAAACGGCGTTCATTTGAACGAGTTTCGATTTAGCTGAACAGACTTTACCCGAGCGGCGTCTGAACTGAGCATGAGCCATGATCCGAACCTACCCGCAATGCCAGGGAGCATATCCGCGCCTTTTGATTACCAGGCAAGGACCCGGCTGATCTTCGGAACAGGCAGCGTGGACCGGGTTGGTGAACTGGCCCGCGAATTGCAGGGAACCCATGCGCTGCTTGTCACCGATTCAGGGATTGTGGCCGCAGGGCATGCGGAGCGGGTGCATGAATGCCTCTTGAAAGCCGGGTTAAAAGTTTCCCGTTTCGATCGCGTTGAGGAAAACCCCACCACCCGCCACGTTGAAGAATGCACAGCCGCAGCCCGCAATGCGAAAGTGGATTGCATTCTTGGTTTGGGGGGCGGCAGTTCGATGGATACGGCAAAAGGTTGCAACTTCATTTATACGAATGGCGGAAAAATGCAGGATTACTGGGGGATCGGCAAAGCGACCCGACCGATGCTGCCTTTGATCGCTGTGCCCACTACTGCCGGGACTGGCAGCGAATGCCAGTCATTTGCCTTGATCGCGGACGAGAAAACCCATGCCAAAATGGCCTGCGGTGATTCAAAAGCGGCCGCAAAAGTGGCGCTGCTTGATCCGGAACTGACGCTTTCCCAGCCAAAACGGGTGACCGCATGCACCGGGATCGATGCGATTGCCCATGCGGTGGAAAGCGCAGTAACACGCAGACGAAATGCATTGTCGCTGATGTATTCGTTGCAGGCGTTCAAGCTATGCCATGACGATTTTCCACGCGTGCTCGCGGAACCGACAAATGTGGAAGCGCGTGGCCGGATGCTGCTCGGGGCAGCCCTTGCTGGAACGGCAATAGAAAACAGCATGCTGGGAGCGGCCCATTCGGCAGCGAACCCTTTGACCGCACACTTTGGAATCGTGCATGGCCAGGCTGTGGGAATGATGTTGCCACATATTATCCGCTTCAATTCACTGGACCAGGCCTCAGCGATTGCCTACGCGGAACTGGCCTCCGCTCCCGAAATTGCCTGTCTCAGCGAAGGGGCGGAACAAGCAGTTTCTGCACTGATTGAACGATTGGAAAAATTGCTGATCCAGGCGGAGATGCCTTTGCGATTACGGGATTGCGGCGTGCGGGAGGACCTGATTCAGACAATGGCCGAAGAAGCGGCAAGACAGTGGACAGCCCATTTTAATCCCCGCAGGATTTCAGCGACCGATTTTGTCGAAATTTACCGTGCGGCATTTTGAACCGGGATTTCCAAAGCTGCCGACGAAACCGGTTCCGGCTCGACCCGTTTAAGCTTCATCTCCGCGGCGACTTCATCCAGGAAAACGGTCACGATTCGCTGCAAATCCCGTTGTTCGCGGGCCATGAACAAAATCATCAGCGGCAGGCTTAGGAGCATCAGTGACAGCCACCAAAGATGTTCTCCGGCCACGCCGATCACGAGCAATTCAGCAGCTAGAATTGCGAGAAAAGTCACACGCGCAAAGAGCGTCCACGCTGGTTTTAATCGACATCGAAGCAATTGTTTCCCCTGTCCCAATGCTTCAGATACGGTGGTGAGTTGGACATGGGTCCAGGCACTGCCATAAACTTCCACGTCGAATCGGTTCCAACCAGTGTCCACTTTATTTTGCCAGCCGCGGTGATCGAGACGTTCGACCACCATGGAGAGAAAATCCAAACGATCCACCCCGCGGTCATTCCAAAATTCGACTTCATTAAATGATTGGTCGGACGAATAACGGGTGGCGCTGGCAAGGTTCTCTCGTGAAGAGAGTTTGGATTTTGGCACCTGTAAACTGCCCCGGTAACGCGCCCAGCCACGCACTATAGGTTGAAGAAAAAAGAGGAGAGCTACCAGGGGTCGAGACCAGAACGTTTTTTTATTTCGCGGAATATCGGCCTGCCACGCTGCCGCGGCACAAACTCCCAGTGAAACCAACAGACTGCCAATAGCAGTAGGAAACAATGGCCGAACCACCGATGACAGCACCAGTAATGGAAGCGTGATCAGGATGTGATACTCAAAACTGGTCAGGAGCATGAGCGCAAAGCTCGGTGGCGGCGTGTAGAGCGTTTGAAAAAAAGCGGTCCCGAACCAGCCATGATAAATGCGCGACCCTCGTGTCAGGACGCCAAACTTGGCAGGTGAATAGATTCGTCCCTGCCACTCGCTTCCACCGAACCAGTTGAAATATTCTGGATGGCGATGGACCAGTAAGGCCTCAGCTTCCCCGTAACCGCCCTGCTGCTTTAAGTAATCGCGGACGGTGGAGCGACGGTAATGCCAGACAAAACCGGCGGGGCTGAAGCCAATTTTGTATCCCTGCTGTTGCAAGCGCCAGCAGACATCAACATCATCTCCAGCCTTGCGAAATAAAGGGTCGAAGCCGCCGATTTCGTCGAGGGCCCATTTGTAAAATGCCATGTTGCAACCGGGAATATGCTCAGCGAGACGATCAGTCAGCATGACGTGCGCGGGGCCTCCGGGCGAAACCATGACCGAGGCGGCGATCCAGGAATCTTCCGGCGGAAGGAGATTGTGGCCGCCAATTCCTGCAAACCTGCTCGCAATCAAATCCTGCACGAGATAGTACAACCAATCCTCATCGGCCCGGCAATCGGAGTCCGTAAAAGCAACGATCTCCCCCGTCGCAGCAGCGATCCCTGAGTTCCTGGCAGCAGAGAGGCCTCGATTTTTTTCATGCCGGATGTAGCGCGCCCATGGGTAGCGCGCAGCGATATCAATGGTGTGGTCGGTCGAACCGTCGTCGACCAGGATCACCTCATAATCAGGATAATTGAGTCGTTCAAGCGAGCGTAAGCAGGCATGGAGTGTTCTTTCCCCATTATAACTGGCGACAACCACGCTGACTTTGGGTGTGGGGGAAAGCGGGAAATAAGGTGCTTCATTGAACAATTGCTGCACCTTCTGGAATGCGGGTTTGCGTTGCCGATCAGTCGTTGTCAGGCCAAAGGCCCAATCGGTGATTTGTCGGCCATCCCGATACCAGTCGTCCGTGAATGAGTAGATGATGGTTCCGGCCAGGCCGTTTCTGAAGGATGACTCAATTTGCCATGAAAGAATATCGCGCTGGCAATCCTCTCCCTCCCGGATGCAGTCAATGCCAAATTCGCCCAGCATGAGCGGTTTGGAATCCGCAATCATCTGCAACCGGCCGAGATAATTTTCGAATGGCCGCTGATGGTGCAGGTAAACATTGAAGCAAAAGAAATCGATATTTTGCGCGCGAAGATATTCGGTAGGTGGATAATTTCCGAAGGTGCAAAGACATTCGGGCGCGATGGCTTTGACTGTCTCGATCAATTCTTCAATAAATTCGCCAACGGCAGGGGCTCCGCTCCAGCGGACAATATCTGCAGCGATTTCATTCACGACGCTGAAGGCAAAAACAGCGGAATGGTTGCCGCAATGCAGCGCCGCTTCACGAACCATCCGGAGCGCATCCTCCCTGATTTCTGGAGAATCCAAAAAGCAGAGATGTTTGTTCCATGGAATGTCTATCAATAGATAGAGGCCGGTCTCAGCTGCGAGGTCCAGAAACCAGCGGGGTGGAACGTAATAGAGGCGAAGCAGATTTGCCCCGAGTTCCTGAATCAAGGCGAAGTCCTCACGAGCGCGTTCCGGGGAAGGAAAGAATTCACCCGATGCGTTGGGCGCAAAAGGGCCGTACGTGATTCCTTTCAGGTAAATCTTCCGGTTTCCAACCCGAAAGAATTTACCATCCACCTGAATACGCGCGGAAATGCTCGACATATTAAAAGTGTCCCTGCCAATTCCTGCAAAATCGGTTCGAATCCCTCTTCGGCACAAACGTATGGACGTTCCCGGAGGAGGAATTACTCAGCCCTTTGATCATATCAACTCCTTTGGCCGGACGGTTTGTTTCTGGTTTTAGCCATCGATCAAACCAGGCAAGGATCAGGTCAATCTCGTTTGATGAATCCCGCCAGCCATGACCAAAATTTGTTTTGGTGACTAATTCGACGGTGTTGCCCATGGCGCGGGCCTTTTCGGCAAATGAAACTGCCTGCTGATACGGAACCACTTCATCGCTGGTGCCATGAATTATCAGGATGGGCGGCAGATTGGAATGAACGTGGTAAATCGGTGAAATTTCACGGCCATACTCCTGGCGATCTACCTGGTTGGTTTGAGTAACGACCCAGAAGGCACCGGATAATCCGGATAACGGACCGAGACCCAGAGCCTCATTCCCTTCCGCACCGTAATTCAGAAAATCAGTGGGAGGATAAAAACAGGCGACTGCCTGGACTGAACTGCTCGTAGGTTTGTTTGTTTCGGAACCTCCCAATCCGGTGGCAAGGACCAATGACAGATGACCGCCTGCGCTTGAGCCTGTGACGCCCAGTTTGTCAGGATTGATTTGGAAACGTCCGGCATTGGCTCGAACAAAACGGACCGCTGTGTGAACTTCCTGGATCATTTCAGGAATCTGTGATTTCGGTTGTGCGCTGTGGACGACTGCAAATACCGAGTAACCGGCTTTCATATGTTTTTTGAACATGACCGGAAAAATATTTTCTTCGGATGAGTACCAGGCGCCGCTGATGATATAGACCAGGCCCAAACCGTTTGGTTTTGCGGGACGAAACCAGTGCAGGGCCAGTTCGCGGTCCTCCTTTTTTAAGTAAACCAACCGTTCCCGAGTGTGAGGGCCAGCGTATTTTCGCTGGAAATAATATCCACCGGCCAGAATGGTCAACAGCAGCAACAACGCCGCCAGAAAGGTTAACCGGTAGCCACTGGATTTTCCGCGATTAAACATTGAACTTGAAGAGAAGAACGTCGCCATCCTTGACGACATATTCCTTTCCTTCCATCCGGTAGAGGCCTTTTTCACGGGCAGCAGCGGTGGAACCGCACTTGACGAGGTCCTCGTAGGCAACGGTTTCAGCCTTGATAAAGCCACGCTCAAAATCGCTGTGGATGACGCCAGCAGCCTTGGGAGCTGTGTCTCCTGCATGAATAGTCCAGGCGCGCACTTCCTTTTCGCCTGCGGTGAAATAAGTTCGCAAGCCGAGAAGATGATAAGTGCTGCGAATCAATGCACCGACCCCGGATTCCTTGACCCCCAGTTCGGCCAGAAATTGGGTTGCTTCCTCCGGAGCAAGGTCGATCAAGTCACTTTCAATCTGGGCACTAATGACAACGGTTTCGCAGGAATGATGGGCCCTGGCATACTCACGAACTTTGGCTACATGAGGATTGGAGTCGGCAGTGGCGAGGTCGGTTTCACGGACATTGGCGGCAAAAATCGTGGGCTTGTCAGTCATGAGGAAGAAATTTCGGGCAATGACTTTTTCTTCCGGAGTCAGTTCGAAGGTAAGGGCCGGTTTGCCAAGATTCAGATGCGGTTCCAGTTTTTTGAGGACTTCCGTTTCAGCGAGGGCTTCCTTGTCTCCACGCTTGGCGTCCTTGGCCAGGCGTTCGATCCGTTTCTGAACGGCGTCAAGGTCAGCCAGAACCAATTCTGTATTGATCGTTTCAATGTCCCGAACGGGATCAATGGAGCCAGCGACGTGATGAATGTTTTCATCCTCGAAACAGCGGACGACCTGAACGATTGCGTCCACCTCGCGAATGTGGCTGAGAAATTTATTGCCCAAACCTTCTCCCTGGGCCGCGCCTTTAACCAGCCCGGCAATATCCACAAATTCAATGGCGGCAGGGATGATCACCGAAGTTTTCGCTATTTTGGAAAGCGCTTCGAGGCGGGCATCAGGCACAGTGACAATCCCAACATTGGGATCAATGGTACAAAAGGGATAATTGGCAGCTTCCGCTTTTCGAGTGCGGGTAACAGCATTAAACAACGTGGATTTTCCCACGTTCGGCAAACCGACAATTCCAGCTTTCAACATAGGTGAATACCGACAATCAAATTCCCAACAAAGGGTTCAAAGGTAAAACCGGGCAGGAACGGCTACAAGCGCATTTCAATCAGAATCAGCCCCGCAGGAGATGATGCCAGAAAAACGGCTTTGCCTTGGTTAAAGCGGTTTGGGAATGCAATTCATTCCAAGCACACGAGGAGACCACTCTGAAAGTTCGAGCATGGTGTAACTGCCGGGAGAAATTTCAATGCGATTGAAAAGATCCAGCGGCATTCCCAGATAAAAGCAAAGGACTGCCCGGATGACATCCGCATGAGTGACCAAGGCAATTGAACTGTCCCGATGCTTTTGCTTGCGATGTTCCAGAAAAGTCACTGCACGAGTTTGGACTTCAAGCATGTGCTCACCTCCAACAGGACGTGCGGAAGTGCGGTGAGTATTAAAGTTGGCCCAGTTGGGATCGGAGCGAAGCTCTTCCAGCGATTTGCCATTCCATGTTCCAAAATCGTATTCCAGAATGGCATCAGCGATTTCGATCCTCAAAGCACGCTTTTCCGCCAGGGGTGCCGCTGTTTCCAATGTCCGTTCCAAAGGGCTGGAAATCACCGCCGCGAACGGGATGTTCCCCAATTCCTCTGCGAGTGAGCGCGCCTGCGCCCTGCCCTCTTCATTCAAAAAAACTCCCGGAATCCTGCCAGCAAGCTTCTTCCCTACGAGATCGTTGTTTCCGTGACGGAGCAGATAAACCAGCATCGAACGAACAATCCTCAATTGCCGCCGTTTTGCAATCCGGAAGGTAACGAGTCGAATCGGATTGAGGATGGCAGATCGACTGCGACCACCGGCTCCACCGTTCGCGTTCCTTTCGATTTTTTTGCTTCTCCGTGAATGAATGCCTCCAGCTTCTGGCGCGCTTCATAATCAGTAAATTGTTGCGGCGGAGATTTCATAAAATAGCTGGAGGGAGCAATCAATGAGCCGCCGATGCCCCGGTCAAGCGCCAGCTTGCAACAGCGAATGGCATCAATGACCACGCCAGCGGAATTGGGTGAATCCCATACTTCCAGTTTCAGTTCACAATTCAACGGGACATTCCCGAACGTGGTCCCTTCCATCCGGATGTAGCACCACTTGCGGTCGGTCAGCCATGGAACATAATCACTGGGACCCACATGAGTGTTTTCCTCGGCAAGTGGCTTGTTCATTTGACTGGTCACCGCCTGGGTTTTGGAAATTTTTTTCGATTGGAGCCGTTCCCGTTCGAGCATGTTCATAAAATCGGTGTTGCCCCCGAAATTCAGTTGATAAGTGCGATCCAGTTGGACGCCGCGCTCCTTGAAAAGGTTGGTCAAGACACG
Organism: Verrucomicrobiota bacterium; assembly: GCA_033762115.1. Taxonomy (GTDB): domain Bacteria; phylum Verrucomicrobiota; class Verrucomicrobiia; order Limisphaerales; family SXQI01; genus JANRLX01. The sequence continues at coordinate 20,863 of JANRLX010000055.1, read as the reverse complement.
GTGCGTAATCGTCGCGCCCACCTGTGATTTGATGTCATCTCCGATGATGGGTAACCCCCGATCTTCAAAGCGTTTTTGCCAATATTTTTCAGAGGCAATAAACACCGGAATGCAGTTGATAAACCCACAACCCGCCTCGAGGATTTGTTCGACATACCATTTGGTGGCCATCTCAGACCCGACTGGCAAGTAGGACACGACAACGTCAGTGCGGGTGGCCTTGAGGATTCCCACAATATCATCCGTCGGGCCGGGTGCTTTTTCGATGACTTCGCCAAGGTATTTGCCAATCCCGTCATGCGTCATTCCCCGAAAGACTTTGACCCCAAGCGGGGGGACATTTGAAAACTTATAAGTATTGTTGGGTTCGGCGAAAATCGCTTCGCTTAAATCCTTCCCCACCTTGGTGGCGTTTACGTCAAACGCGGCAGTGAACTCGATGTCCCGGATATGGTAACCGCCGAGGTTCACATGCATGAGGCCGGGCACAAATTCCTCTTCACTGGCATTTTTATAAAATTCAATCCCCTGCACCAGAGAGGAAGCGCAGTTCCCCACGCCAATGATTGCGACACGGACTTTGTTTGTACTCATAAATGTGACTGGGTAATGATCAATGAATGGCAGCCAGCAGTTCAGGTCCTGCCGCCATTTTTTGTAATGGCAATATTTTGTGGGTATGCCTGCCGGGAGCATATCTGCGGGTCATACGCGCACAAAACTCTGCATACTCTTCCACCTGCTGCGGAGCGCTTGTGTGATGAGGGCGGATGCCGCGATGTTCCGGGGTGAAGCAATAAGTAACTGTGACATCGAACGGTTCGAGCGCTTTCATCTGACGGTCAAACCAGGTGTCTGCGTGAGGGCGAAAGCTATCCGCCCAACTGAGTCCCGTCCGGATATATTTAACGCCAAGCTTACGGAGCCACCGTACGGCATCATCAAGGCGATGATCTTCAAAATGGAACCATTGGCAGATCCCGATTTCCGGTGTGTATTTTGGAAAATGTTTGAGTGCCAGCTTCGGCGTGCCATCTTCCCGGATCAACCCCATATAAAAATGGCGGTAATAAGCCGATCCTTCAGCTTCCCGATGGCGGGTGGTGGCTGGCCAGGCTTTCGGCAAATCATAAAGGCTATACCAATGCACGCGCGGCGTCTTGCCGATGAGCAATTCCGCCGTTCGTTGCAGACCGAATTCCTGGACTTCTTCTGCTCCAAATGTGCTGATGCCCACTTCAGAAACCCATATAGGAAGATGAGTCATGGATTGGATTTCCCTCAATTTTTCCGGCCACTCATTGATCTGCCAATGATTCCAATCGAGGGGAAAGCCGTGGACTGCTGCTGCATCCATCTTTTCCAAAACCCCTTTGCGGACCATGTTCCCAAAAAAGTTCGGATCAATCGGCGACATCCCACCGAGCACCCTGGTTAGCCCCGGGGCTTCGGAAGTCACCGCATCACCCGCAAGTTGCACCATTTTTGAGAAGGCCTGCCAATCCGGATCGATTTCAAAATCCCAATGCGACTTGTTGTTCGGTTCGTTCCAAAACATCACAGCTTCGATCATGCGGTCTCCTTTCGCCCAGGGTAAACAGCTCCATTCTCCTCTGATTTTTCCACATGCCGCGCGAGATAAACCTCCTCTTCCGCTTGCATGACAATTTGATATCCGGCGCTGCGAAGCATCCCCTCGACGCATGCACGGTTCGGTATCCACCAATTGGTCGGGTCCTGCGAATAGGACTTTTCAATAAAGTACATCCTGGGAAATTCAGCCTGTTCAAAAATGCCTGTCTCTGAAAATGGGTAGTCAGGCTGCAGTTCCATTCTTTCAGAACTGCCACGCTGCATGGATTGGAACAGCAACAGGTCTTTCGTCACATGCTCATGAATCAGGTCGAGCGCCAGCAGCGGATGGCGCAGGTGGTAAAGCACCCCCATGAAAATGACCAGGTCGAATTTTTCCCCGAGCAGTCCCACGTCATAGACTGAAAGTTTTTGAAATTCGATATCATACTCCAACACTTCGGCGGCGAATTTCGCCTGGGCCAGGTAAGTTTCGTCGAAATCAATCGCAACGACCCGTTCGGCGCCACGCCGTTTCATTTCCATGGAGTAAAATCCGGCATTGCAGCCGATATCGAGAACCGTTTTGCCAGCTAAATCTGACGGAATGGCGTGAGAAAAATTCCGGAACTTGAATGCGGGATAATCTCCCAGGAAATGCTGGGGAGCGGTTTGGATACCGGCAAGATTCAGGTTGTGAAACCAGGGGCCAAGCTGGCGCACCCGGCGTTCGATCTCCGCCTTGCTCAGGCGTGTTGCATCTGGGGTCAAGCTGGGCATGGCTTCTCCTGTTTTTAAACAATTTGAGCAAAACGTAATTCCTCGATATATCGTTCAAGTTCCATGGCGCGATGCTGGGCGGTATGTTCTGCAAGTACCTTCCGGCGTCCCTGGTCACAAATTTTTTTACGGGTTTCTTCAGGGAAACTTGTCAGGATCTCGACGATTTCAGCGCCGCTCGAAGCGATCAGAATTTCTTCGGATGGCCTGAACAAAGTATCCAATCCCTGCCAGTAATCGCTGATCACCGGAACTCCGCACGCCATTGCCTCGAACAATCGAACACTGGGAGAAAACCCGGCTGCGATCATGTCAGCCCGCGTCACATTCAGGGTAAAACGCTGGGCATTGTAAAATTTGCGATGGCTGGCAGGGGAAACGTGCGTGATTCGCTGGACGTTGCGGGGCCAATTCAATGAATCGGGATATTGCGGTCCCGCGACCACGAATTTATTTTCCGGCAATCTTCTGGCTGGCTGGTTGAGTAACCGCTCCACCGCTGGCTGGCGGTCGTCACTGTAGGTGCCCAGATAACCGAGGTCCCACAAACGATCAGTGGGTTCGGGATAATAGAGAGTTGGATCAACGGAACAGTAAAGCGCACGGGCCATGGGAGAATCGTACTGTTCCTCGATGAATCGGAGCGTGGGACCGCCGGTAAATGAAAGGTAGAGATCAAATTTTCCGATGAGCGCCGGGTTGATATACTCGCACTCTTTTCGGGCAAGCCGCGCCAGGGTCACTGGAGTATCAATATCATAAAATAAGGTGTGCCCTTCAGCGATGCTGGTTACCCATTCACCTACAGCAATTCCTTCCGGAACGTACGACCCCAGGATCACCACGTCCGCATTGCGAACAGCAAGTGAATGCTGGGCACGTAAATCCTCAAGGCTGCTGTAAAGGATTGTGCGGCAAAATGGAGGTCTGGGCATATCCCTGTTCTCCGCGTACCAGGGAACATCCCGCTCGAGGAAGAGAACCTGGTGTCCACGCGCCGAGAGTTCACGGATCAGCCCGCGATAAGTCGTGGCATGGCCATTACCCCACGATGAAGTAATCGAGAGGCCAAGCACTACGATGTTCATGGGTCGTGGACTTGAAAACGACTTCGAAGGATTTTTAATGGGTGCATCAAGGAGCATAAATCAAGCGATGGCTGGTTCGAATTTGCCTTCCAGAATTTTTTCCAATTGCAGGGCGCGATGACCGTAAGTGTGTTCCGCCATCACCCGTTTGTATGCCGCCTGCCCCATGGCGCGGGCGTTTTCCGGAGTCAGTTGTTGCAGGAATGCCCCCACCATTTCGCCATTTTCCGCCACCAGGACTTCCCTGCCTGGCTCAAGAAATAGTTCAATGCCCACCCATGCATCAGTGATCAGGCAGGCCGCCGCGCCAGCGGCCTCAAATACCCGGGTCGGCGGGGAAAATCCGTAGCGCGCCATGCTCTCACGATTGATATTTAGGACCGCTTTGGGAGTGCAGTTAAACGCATTATGGTCCCGTGTATAGACATGGCCTACATAATTAATATTAACTGGCTTTTGCTTATCTCCCCACCCGCTCCCCCCAAGAACAAACTGTTGATTAGGCAATGCGGCAGCGACGTTCAGAAAAAATTCTTCCACGCGCTGTTCGCGATCTGGAAGCCGATTCCCTAGAAAACCTAGATCACCCGAAAAACGCTGGTCCGCAGCAACGGGATAATGTGTGTGAGGATCAAGGGCATTATAAACCGGCACACATTCACGAGCACCCCAGGCAATGTAAGCATCAATGACCGGCTGACCGCCGCCATACGTCAGCACCAGATCATACTGGGGAATACATTTCCTAAAGGGATCAGATTCATTCTTCTCTATCCGGTCCAAAGTCGCAGGAGCATCCACATCCCAAAAAGCGACAATTGTGGAATCAGACTTTAGATCGAGGACTGCCTCCTCCAGCAACGCATCATAAACGCCCACTCCGCTGGCCTTCACCACAAGGTCACTGCCACGGGCGGCTGCCACCATTTTCAGAGCGGCCTGCTCATCATCCCCGGAATAAACCACAACCCTGGCCCAATCGGGATCGGCGATGTCGCGATGCTTCTGTCGATCATAAGCGTCCGGCTCATAGAAAGTGATTCGATGCCCGCGTTCATGAAGCGCACGAACAATCCCACGGTAATAAGTCGCCGCACCATTCCAGTAAGCTGAGACCAGGCTGGAAGCGAAGAATGCGATATTTAATGGTTTCATCTCAGGTTTCGGTTTGTTGTCGAAGGCAACTCAAAGAAATCCCCGCCGCCAGTGACTTCCTGCTCCTCGCGTAACTCGGCATCAATTGCCAGCAACTCATCCACTCGATGTTTGCAGGTGTGGCGAGTGTTTAAGGTTTCCAGCCCGGAATGAATCAGGTTTTCCGCAAGGGGAGGATTGCTCAGGACCCGCTTTAATTCCGCGACCATTTCCTCATAGCTGTTGACGAAAAGAAAATCACGCCCGTCCCGGAACAGGTTTTCAGCGTCGCGCCAGGGCGCAGAAATAAGGGGGATACCGCAGGCCAATGCTTCAAATGGCCGAATGGTGGGGATTCCCGGCAAGGCCCGCGTGTAAGGACGCCGGGGCACATGCACTGTCACCCTGAATTGTGAAAACACCTCCGGCACTTCGAAATTGGGCAGCCAGCCACAATACTCGATTCCCGCCTCCTTCAGCGCGTCAATGGCATGCTGCGGGTAACGCACTCCATAAACCCGGGCCTTCAGACCGAGCGCCTTAACCGGCTGAATCAAAAATTCCTGCAATTCCGCTGACCTTTCATCGTCGCCCCAATTGCCGATCCAGACGAGGTCTCCGCTTTTTTCCTCACGCAGCAGCGGCTGAAACACTCGAACATCCGCAGCTTCATGCCACGTCCAGGCACGTTTGACCCGTCGGGTTTCTGAATAGAGTTCCTGGAGAATTTTTCCATAGGCCAGGACGCCGTCGTAGTTTTGCAGGTCATACGCAGACATGCTTTCCGGAGCGGTAACCATGCGATGATGGGTATCGTGGAAAAAGAGGCGATAGCTCGGATGTTGCCGGTGATGCTCCCCAATTCTCCTGACAAGATCATGATCGTTCCATTCATGGACAATCACCAGGTCGGCGTTCGACAACGCTTTGTTCAAGTCGAAAGCCTTCAGGTCATACCGGGTGCTTCGGAGATGTGGATAACGGGTTTTAAATTTCTGGATTGGGTCAAGCCCATGTTCTGCAATCAGGTTCTGAACACTCCATGAATCGGAAGGTTCATAAATTTCCACCTGGTGTCCCCGTGAAATGAGTTCTGTGGCAATGCCCCGCAGGAAATGAGCATTCCCGTGGTTCCAGTCTGAAACCAGGGTATGGTAAAACATTACGACTCGCACAAAACCTCCTGTGGCTGTGGTGTGGATACAAGGCTTTTGTAAGCTTCGATATAGGAGAGAACCATTTTATCAATCGAGAAAGTCCCGGCTCGTTGGCGTGCCCTAGTGGCAAACTCAATTCGCTTTGCCGGGTTCAAAATCAATTGAGTCAGCGCTTCTTTCAGGGCGATCCGATCGTCCGGCGGAACAAAAATGGCCGAGTTATCCCATAATTCCCTCAAGCTCGGGATATCTCCCAAGACCAGGGCGCATCCGCTCAACGCAGCTTCGAGAATGCTCAGGCCAAATGGTTCATACTTCGCAGGCAACGCATAAATGGCAGCATGTGAAAACCAATCTGCCATTTCTCCGCTCGAAAGACGCCCCAACAACTGAATATTACCGCCACTGTTTTTGAAGAGATGACCGTCAGGTGAAATTGCGTCACCTGCAACGCAAACAGGCCATGACAGTTCTCCGGCTACTTCGGTGAGTGCGCGAATGTTTTTAGCTTCGTCCCAAACCCGCCCAGCACTCAATACAATGTTTTCTTTTCTGCCAGTGACAAATTGATCAAAACCGCGGCCGTTCAGGATCACAGATGTTTTGGGTAGCTTGCCGTAATGACTTTCGAGTTCGCGCAAATACGCCTGTGAAGGGCATACCACCCAATCCGCAGCCCTCAATCCAGCGGTCACTTTCAATTGATACTCCTCCCATTCGGGACCAGCTGCCCGGCCTTTAACCGCTCGCCACCAACTCAGGACACAGGAATGCGCCGTCATCAAAACGGGCGCGTTCCATCCGAGGCTCCCATGGGCATAAGTATTTAAATGGATCAGGTCAGGCTTCCAATCTGACTCCAGTTCCAAAAGCCAATCGCCGGACATTTCCACGTCCTGCCAGGGTGCCTCCATCCATTCGAGCTTGAACTCGCTTTGGCACAGTTCCAGGCCAGGGACATGAGCCGCCTGGAGGATTTGATCGGGAGAGGCTTTCCGCCCCATCGTTGCCAGGACTGTTTGAATCCCATGACGACTCAAGGCACGAGCCAGCTCAATGGCATACGTCCAAACACCACCGACGGTATCTGCGGTCAGCAAAATACGTTCAAGGCAAGGTTTATTCATCACGGCCTGGTCCCCTGTCGATAAATTTGATCGAGAACTTCTGAGACCTGAATGATCGACGTGATTTCGTGATCAAAAGCAGAGTTCAAGGAGAGCTTTTGCGCCCAGTCAATGATTCTTTTTCCACCCCACTCTTCACCCGGTGTGGAAAGCAGTGCACGGGAAGTCCCGTTGAATCTTTCAGCCTGGAAATCATAAAAAGAACCGTTCACATTTGAAACTCTCAGGCCTCCTTTGGTGCCGTAAAATGTGGCGCTGATCACCGCGTCACAGCCCGCATGCAATTTCCAGGAACAGTTCAAATTCAATACCAGGCCATTGTCCAGCTCCATCATGGCGGTGGCGAAATCCTCCACCTCGTTGCTGCTGTCGACCAGGAATCTGCCTTTTGAAAATAATTGGCTTCTAACCGATCTCACCCCTGCATTGCCCAACATCCAGAACGCAAGATCGACCAGGTGCACCCCAAGGTCCAGGACGCAGCCACCCCCTGCCAGTTTCCTGTCATAAAACCACGACTTATCAGGCCCGTAGGCGTTATGAAAAACCAGATCGGCAGCAAAAATCTTTCCTATCTCCTCACCTTCGATTAATTGCTTGATCTGCCTGACCCCACTCAGGTGCCGATATGATAGATCAACCCCAAGCAATTGATTATTCTGCTGCGCTGCCTCCACCACGGACCTCACTTCCGCGCCATTTCTCCCCAGCGGTTTTTGGCAAAAAACCGGGATCCTCCTGTTCAACGCCGCGATTGATTGGGAAGCATGAAATGCATTTGGAGTGGCGATAACCACCCCATCCAAATCCTGCTCGATCAAGGTTTCGAATGATTCATACAGCGCAGCCGCAGGGGCATACTGGGCAGCCTGCGAACGAAGCTCTGGGGAAGGTTCTGCTATACCTGCGATCTCAGCCATTCCGGCATTTAGCAACGCTTTCATCCGATGCTGGCCAATCCAGCCCACACCCACGAAACCCAGGCGTGGAATGCTTGTTGAAAATTTCGGCTGCAATTCCCGCTGCACAAGGGCGATGCTCACAACGCCACCCACCCTTTCAGGAAGGTTTCAGGCCGTTCTTTCATTGTGTTCAGCGCGTTGGAAATATTTCCGAGATCAAATCTGTGGGTGTACAACGGAGCAGGGTCCAAACGTCCGGATGCAACCAGCTCCACCGCTGACCTCATCCCCTCCACGTACATTTTACTCTCCCTTTCATGAGCATTGATCACATCCAGCCCTCGCCAGTTCCAGAGTTGCATATTGACCTGTCGCGGTCCGTCCTGGTGATAACCGGCAATGATTAACCTTCCCCGCTCACGAGTGAGTTCAGCAGCCAGGTCGAGTGGCCACTGCAATCCCACCGCTTCGATCACACGATCACATCCAGCGCCTTTGGTAATCTCCATGACTTTTCCAATGATTTGCTGATGGTCATCCATTGGAATGAGAAATTCGGCCCCGAACTGGCTTGCTGTCTCCAATGAAAATGGTCGTCGCGAAATCGCAATGACTGTCGCCCCGGCATTTGCTGCCAATCCCACCAGCAACGCACCGAGAAAACCTATTCCAATGATCGCAACGGTCTGGCCTGCCTGGATGTTGGACCGGCGAAAAACATTTACCGCACAACCCAATGCTTCACCGGGGAAAACGTTTCCATTCAAAGAGCCCGGCAACGGCACCACCGCTTCCTGATCGGCCACATCATACTCAGCGAAGGCATTGTATGAGAGCAGCGCCACTCGTTCTCCTTTTCTGAACTGTGAAACCTGGTCACCAACTGCATCGACTTCTCCCCACCCTTCATGACCGGGATTACCAGGTGTATTGGGGTATTTAAACCAGGGCCTCCCCTCCCACAGCGGAAGGTTTGACCCGCACACTCCGCAGCCATGCAAACGAACCCGGACACCGGTCGGACCGGGTTCCGGAATGGCGACTTCTGCGATTTCAACTTTTGCGGGGCTGACAAGGACCGCCGCTTTCATTCGATGAGAAAATTTCTCCATGAGATTTCGTTGCAATTAAGCAGGCTCGATTTTTGGATTATGCTGCTTTGCGGGTTTTCAGGGTTTCAGCCCACAGACGCTTGCTCCTGGGAGCATCGCTGCCCTGCATCAACCCACTGGCCTGCCTGCTGTTTGCGCCGTTCTCGATCAGCACCACCGGTTCCGGGTTGTTCGTTTCAAGAAGCCATTCATAAAGGGAACGGACCCCTTCAGAAACAGTCACCCGCTGCTTCCAACCGGTAATCGCACTGAATTTCCGGGTGTCCGACACATAATACTGCTGGTCAGCCGGGCGCCATTCATCAAACTGCACCTCCGGTTTTTTCCCGCGCAATTGGCCGATCAATTCCATCAACTCCAAAAGACTCGTGGTATGTCGCGGGCCCCCGCCAATATTGAATGCCTGCCCGGCCACGGTTTCGATCTGCTCCTGCGCTGTGGCAAAAGCATTCACCAGGTCCTCGACAAAAAGAATGTCGCGCACCTGCCGACCATCTCCATAGATCGTGATCGGCTCATCACGGAGGGCTCGAATCAGAAAATGCGCAACCCAGCCCTGGTCTTCATTTCCAAACTGGTGCTGGCCATAGATACAACTCATCCGAAACACCAGCGCAGGAAGGTCAAACGTGCGGGCGTAATCCAGCACGTACTGGTCTGCTGCACCTTTTGAGCAGCCATACGGGCTGTGAAAATTGACCGACCGTTTTTCCGAGATTCCATGCTGCCCCAAAGTCTGGTCTGCCAGTTCATACCGAGTTGCCCGGCGGCGAATCTCGATGTCTGAAAGATCTCCATAAACCTTGTTGGTGGAAGTGAACAGGAGCGGTGGCGGGGTATGCATTGCTCGAATGGCTTCGAGCAGGTTCAATGTTCCGCGCGCATTGATTTCAAAATCCTCAATCGGAGAAACCAGGCTTGTGGTCACTGCCACCTGCGCGGCGAAGTGGAATATTTTTGAAGCATGGTTGACCGCTTTTTTAAGACGCGCCGCGTCACGCACATCCGCCTCTTCCAAGTCTACGAGGTTCCCATGAGTCTGCTTCAGCCATGAAAGATTTTTTTCCACGCCTGCCCGGGAAAGGTTGTCATATAAAATGACCCGTTGCCCCTGCTCCAGGTAGTAATGCGCGACGTTGGTGCCAATAAACCCTGCTCCCCCTGTAATCAGGATTGGCTTCGCGTTGGGACGTGCATTCTTAACGTTAAGAGCTGATGGCGCATTCCTTGCGTGTCCATTTCGATTCATACTGTAAGTCCTCTCGCTGATAGTTCCGCACTGGCTTTTGCCACATGGTCTTCCGCCACCTGCCCCTCCAGCCAGCCAACCAACTCTCTCAACCCTTCTTCCAAATTGATTTTGGGGCTGTACCCAAGGATTTGCTGCGCCTTGCCAATATCGGCAAAGCAATGCCGTATGTCCCCCACTCTGTATTTCCCTGTGATTTGTGGCAAAAGCTCCTGCTTGCCCATGACCTGGCCCAGTCGTTCAGCAAGTTCCAAAATGGTGTAATGCTGGCCACTGCCAATGTTGAACACCTCACCCGCGGATTCAGCTTTCTCCAATGCAAGAGAACAGCCCTGGACAATGTCATACACGCTGACAAAGTCCCGTTGTTGACCTCCATCCTCAAAAATTAATGGTGGATTATTATTCAGCAGGCGTGATGCAAAAATCGCCATCACTCCCGTGTAGGGATTTGAAAGGGATTGCCTCGTTCCATAAACATTGAAAAAGCGCAACGCCGTCGTTGGAATTGAATAAGCCCTCCCCGTAATCAGGCACATTCGTTCCTGGTCATACTTTGAAAGAGCATAAATGGAGGCAAGCGATGGCTGTTTACTTTCGGGCGTTGGAAGCGGCGTCAGCAATTCTCCCGAGCAATCCCGAAGTTCCCATTCATGGGCTTTTAGCTGTTCCAGAGACCTGTCCCTGCCGGCTGTGATTTCTCCGGCCGGGTTACGATAAAGCCCCTCCCCATAAAGACTCATGCTGGATGCCACAACCAGCTTTTCAACCGGATGCTTGATCAACGCCTCCAGCAACACTGCTGTCCCTACATTGTTGATCGCAGTGTATTTCTCGATTTCGTACATGCTCTGCCCCACCCCTACCGCTGCTGCGAGGTGGAACACCGCATCCATCCCTTTGACTGCCCGTCGCATCGCCCTGGCATCCCGAATATCTCCCAGGTAAAACTCAACTTCAGAATTCAGATAGGATGGCGGATCATCAATCGTCCCATGGACCTGCTCTGAAAGATTGTCCATGACACGGACATGATAACCGCGCTCCAGAAGGTCATCTGCAAGGTGAGAGCCAATAAATCCAGCCCCTCCGGTAATCAAAACTTTTTTGCTCATGTTGTTTTTGCAGGCACCTTTGCTCCCCACCTGCCCTCCATTGTGTATTTAGAACAGCAGCAGCTTAGAGGAGCAGACCTTTCCCTCAAAATCAGGGCGATGACCGGTTTTGCGTTGCGGGAAATCCCCGAAATCTCACTCTGTTTTCCAGAAACTCCCCCACCTGATATCAGTACGAGTACGTAACCCTCCCTCTCTGATGATAAAAGGGCACAAAAAAACCCGCTGCTGAAAATCAGCAGCGGGTTAGTGAAAACGATTCGGGAAATTAGCTATTCAATTTCCGACGAAGTGCTGTTCCAAGAACCAACCCCGCCAGCACCGTGCCAGCCACTACTGTGGCCGGTTCCGGCACTGGTGTTGAAACAATTACATCCTGGCCGGATCCATCTGCAGGGCGGAAAACGGACCCCGGATGCGAGGCATAGAAGGATGAAATGGTTGCCGCCCCAGCCGATGTGAGGGTGGTGATATAGCTATTGTAAGCTGTTAAAATCCCATTTCCTATGGAAGCACCATTGTCCCACTTCGCTTTGAAACGGCCATTATCAAGGTTACCATTCACCGAGCCGATTCCGCTACTGTCAAACAACAAATCCCAGATTGCCAGTTGCAGTGCCGCGCCTTCGTCATTGTTATCCACGGATGCATGCACGTTGTACCAGAGATAGGAAACGTTCTCGATTGCCCCGGCTGACCAAAGTCCTGCAGGGTTGCTACCCGGCTTGGCTTGTTCAAAGGTGAGGAGATTATATGGTTCGGAAGCAAGCCATCCCTGCGGACTTAGACAGAAAGTCTCATAAATCTGCAGCGTGCTCATGTTCTTCATTTTGAACTCCCCGACATAAATATCGGATTGAGCTTTGTGCAGAGGGTTCAACGGGTCAGTGGTGGTCGGAGAATAAATCGTGATATTGCCACTATTATTTCCGTAAGTGATCCCATCGAAGTTGAGCTGAGTCGCGCTAAAGGAACTCACGCTGCTCAACAACAGAGCAGCAGCCAGTAATGTCTTTTTTGTCGTGTTCATAAGTTTTCAGTACATGCTGGCAGGCAAGCTGATTAATCAATCGTTCCAGATTTGTCGATTCTTGCAAGATAAATTTTGCGGAAAGAACCCAATCTTAAAATTTATGCCTTAAAACGGGACAATCCCCTCAAATTCTGTCCTCGCAGAAAGGTTAAGCCTTTAAAATATTGGGATCATTAAGTTTATACTGTCTTAGCCTTCAACTTAAGCGTTCGGCCTGAGAATTTACCGGCAGTTTTTGCCCAGCTTCGGCGCGAATCTGGGAATATTTACCCACAAATTTGGGGAATATTTACCGGCACACTTGGTGCTATTCCAGTTTTGAAAGGGAAATATGAGGGTGACCTTTAACCATAAATTGGAACAAGCATTCACGCTTGTGGAAGTGGTGATGGCAACGGGTATCGCTGCATTGACCATGGGTGCCTCGATTTATGGGTATTTGTTGTCCGCCCAACGGGCCGAATGGTCGGCCTATTCACTGGCCGCACAATCTTTGGCGATGCAACGGGTGGAGCAAACCCGTGCTGCAAAATGGGATCCGCTTGGTTTTCCTCCGGTGGACCAGTTGATTGCAACTAATTTTCCTACGGAAATCAATGTCCTGGACATTCCAGTTTCCGGGACAAACCTGGTTTTTGCCACCAATTACACAACCATTTCAGTGGTTTCTGCCAATCCTCCCTTGAAAGCCATTCGGGTGGATTGCGTGTGGGCCTTTTACTCCGGCGGGCTTTTTACAAATTCGGTCGTTACCTACCGGGCGCCTGACCAATGAAAACAAAGTTACAAGCTAACGGTTGCCGGGCTTTCACTTTGACCGAGATGATGGTGACAGTGGCGATTTTGCTGATGGTCCTGGCGGGTGTACTAACGGTTCATTTGTTTGGGATTCGAATGTTTCAAATCACAAAGGCAAAATTGGGAGCCAGCGATGAAGCACGAATCGCCATCAGCCGAATGATGGATGAGATCCGGACAGGCAAGCTCGTGAAGATCGGTGAAGGAAGCCTGACCAATTTTACGGAAGTGGGGATCAACATGGCCCAGCGTGGCTCAGCGGTGCAAATCTATTCCTCAACAAATACGAATACTTTCATTCGTTATTTCTGGTCTGCCTCCGATCAATTGCTCAAACGCACCACCAATGGTTCAACCAGCGTGAGCATTGTTGCCAGTTCAATCACCAACAGCATGGTTTTTGCCGCGGAAGATCATCGGGGAATTGTCCTGACAAACAATCTGAACAACCGGGTAATCAGCGTGACTCTGCAATTTTTCCAAATTCAATATCCGATCATTTTGATTGGGCCGGGCCAATATTACGATTTTTACCAGCTTCGGACCAAAATTACTCGTCGAGCCCTGGAGTAACCATGAAAATCAAGACAAACAAAAAGGCCACTGGCGGTTACGCGCTCCTGATGGTGTTGGTCATGTCGGCGGTTGGATTGATGGCCCTGGGAGGGGCCCTTGACTGGACATCGACCAATGCGCGTTTGACGGAGCGAAATAATGAATACTTTGCCACAGTCGCGGCGGCGGAAGCTGCAACTGAAAAAGTGTTGAGTTCCATTTCCCGGGATTATCTCAACTATGGCGAAGGCCAGGTTTATAACAATCTTTCCACCTATCGCGCTCTGGTGCCAACCACCGCAGAGAACCCTTACTGGAGCGGTTTTTCATTTTCAAACGGAGCTGGCCAAAGCAATCAAATCCATATTGAGCGGACGACAGCCTGGGGTTATACCACCCTGCAATCGCAATACTCCGGCCTCAGGGGAATGGCCTCGACCTACCGCATTATTGCAAACGCCCGCAGTACAAACTTGCGCTCTCCAGCCGCGGCGGGTTTGCGGCAGGAAATTCAGGTGGCTTCGATTCCATTATTCCAGTTCGCAATTTTTTATTCGATGGATTTGGAAATCAATCCAGGTCCGAACATGAACATTACCGGCAGGGTCCATTCCAATGCGGATATTTATAGCCATCCCCAGGCAACATTGAACTATCTCGACCATGTCACCGCGGTGGGACAAATTAAGCTGACAAAGCATCCAAACGATCCTTTGAACCGACCTTTTGGATCGGTCAATTTTTACGGTGAGCGTGATGGCGGGGTAAGTTCGTTAACCCTTCCGATCGGGACAAACAACGCTCCGCAGGATGTGAAGAAAGTCATCGAAATCCCTCCGGCGGGGGAAGACGCGAATTCAGCGATGGGACGGCAACGCTATTATAATAAAGCCGATCTGCTCGTTCTGGTTTCAAACAGCACAGTGACTGTCAAAAGCGGCAACTTCAACAGTTTTGCCACTTCGGTTCCCTGGAGTGATGCAAGCAAGTTCGTGAACACGAACGTTTCATTTTATAATCGCCGGGAGGGGAAAACGATCGTCACCACTGGAATTGATGTGGGCCGTCTTAAAACCTGGAGTGAAACAAACAATCTCATTCGCCCCCTGCTCGGTCGCGATATCAATTCTGTTTATGTGGCGGACATGCGCTCACAGACGGGATCCACGGAATCCGGCGTGCGAGTAGCCAATGGCCAGACCTTGCCAAGCCAGGGACTGACGGTTGCAACCCCGAACCCCCTTTATGTAAAAGGGCATTACAATGCTCCTGCCGCACATCTGGGCACAACAAATACAACCTTAACCAAACCAGCGAGCCTTGTGGGCGATGCAATCACCATCTTGTCCACGGCATGGAACGATGCGAACAGCACAGCCTCCCTGGCCACCCGGAATGCTTCGAGCACAACTGTGAATGCGGCGTTTTTGGCGGGCATCGTTCCCAGCGGCGGTGGTTATTACAGTGGGGGAGTTGAAAATTTTCCTCGTTTTCTGGAGACCTGGAGTGGCGACACGTTCACTTATAACGGTTCGATGGTGGTGATGTTTTACAGTTCGATTGCCACAGCCCCATGGGGTGGAAGCAACGTTTATGATCCTCCAACACGCCACTGGACCTTCGATTTAAATTTCCTCGATGCCACGAAACTGCCGCCGGGCACACCGCAGGTTCTCGCAACCATTCGCGGGTCATGGGCCATGATCGCGCCAAACAGCATTTTATGAAACGTCATCTTTCCATCTGTTTGCTCCTTTCTTTGATCTCAATCAAAGCAGAGGTTTTGATCTCCCAATTGCAGGATGAAATCCCGGAGGCAGGCATCGTCCTTCGGGAACGGATGACGTTTGCCAATCATGCGGTGTCACTGATTTTGCCATCAGGCTGGTTGCCTTTTAATCCCGTAGGGAGCAATGGGCTTTCAACTCGCACAGCGGATCAAAAGTTGCAACTATCCATTGAATTTTCCACAAACAGCCTTTCTTCGGCACTTCTGGAAGCGACCGTGCAAAAGCGTTTCCCCGGGGCCATCATCTCCGAACGTGACGAATGCCATAGTGGTATTGGCTCGGGCCCAATGCTCACTCTGACCCTTCCTGAGCCTTCTGTCCCGGAGGTGATCAAGATTGCCCAGATTCCTTCCACCAGGGGATCGATCTATATCATTTTTGCAATCGAAAGAGGACCGTATGAAAATTATCATCACCTCTGGGCAAATTTATTGAATTCGCTTCGGGTCGAATCGTGAGTTGAAGTTGTCTGATTTTCCATCCTTGAATACGGTTTGTTGGTCATGCCAAAGCCAGCAACACGTCTTTCAGGATTTACGGAATCAGTGATTCGGGGGATGACCCGGCTTGCGAACCAGCATGGGTCCATCAATCTGGCGCAAGGCTTCCCGGATTTCGCACCACCAGAACCGTTGCTCGCGGCATTGGAAAAAGCAACCCGGGGCCCATTTCATCAATATGCGGTGACGTGGGGCGCTCCAGGATTCCGCGCCGCCCTGGCCAGGAAAATCAATCGATTTTCAAAACTTTCCATCGACCCGGACCAGCATCTCGTTGTGACTTGTGGGAGCACGGAAGCAATGATGGTGGCAATGATGACGGCCTGCAATCCAGGGGATAAAGTGATTATTTTTTCTCCATTTTATGAAAATTATACAGCGGACACGATCCTCTCCGGGGCAAAAGCGATTTACGTCCCATTGAGACCGCCTGATTTTAATTTTAACCTGGCTGAACTGGAACAGGCATTTGCCCAGCGTCCCAAAGCAATCATTCTTTGCAACCCATCAAACCCGACCGGGAAAGTTTTTAGTCGTGAGGAATTGCTGGAAATTGCGCGCCTGGCTGAAAAGCACGATTGCTATGTGATCACTGACGAGCCTTACGAACATATTGTTTACGGCCCACGGCAGCATACCTATTTTGCTTCACTGCCAGGAATGTTTGGCCGCACCATTACCTGCAACTCACTTTCAAAAACTTACAGCATCACCGGATGGCGGCTCGGCTATGTCATGGCCGCCCCTGAAATTATTGCGGAAGCACGCAAGGTTCACGATTTCCTGACAGTCGGCGCCGCTGCGCCATTGCAGGAAGCGGCGATCACGGCGCTGGAATTCCCGGATGAATACTACATGGATTTTCTAAAGAGCTACGCAGCCAAACGGGAACTGTTCCTGGATTATCTTCGCCGCACAGGTCTGCCTTTTACCGAGCCTCAAGGCGCGTACTATGTGCTGGTGGACATTGGCGGCCTTGGATTCAAGCAGGACCTGAAAGCCGCCGAATGGTTGACCACGGAAATTGGTGTGACCGGGGTGCCCGGCTCGAGTTTCTTCCGCGAGCCGGTCAATCACCTGATCCGGTTCCACTTCGCAAAAAAGGAGGAAACCTTGCGGGCAGCTGGCGAGCGATTGATAAAACTAAAGGACCGCTTGAGATTCTGAAGTTTAGTGAAAATGTGACGAAAATTTGATCGTTAACTCCCGGGCTTTTTGAGACTGGCAAGGTATTCGACAAGATCCACCAGGTCCTGTTCAGGCATTACAAGGTGTAATCCTCCAGGCATAATTGAAGTGGACATCTTGTCCCGTTTGGCGATGTCCCTCTTTTTGTAAGCGGTGGCTATTCCATTTTGAGTTTTCAGCGTCACTTCCTCGGCTGTCTCACTGGTAATCAAACCGAAAGCCTCATCACCATTTTTTAATTCCAGCTGCCACGCTTCATATCCAAACGCCACTCCTGCGCTCGGATTAATGATGGAGTCGTACAGGGCATCCTTGCCCAGTTTGGTCCCGATCTCTGAAAGCTTGGGACCGAAATCAATTCCTTCTCCATTTACCTGATGACAATTGATACAGCCCACTTCCTGTTTTCGGAACACCGCCGCGCCGTTGCCTGGGTTCCCTTTTCGTTTAACCAATTCTGCAATGGGCGGAAATTCCGCTTCACTCACCTGCGCTGTTTGTGGAGACAGTTGGATCGCTTCCTTTTTGATCTCCTCCCAACGCACAGTTTGCAATTCATGCAGGGCAATTGTTTTTAAATCGGCGGGAATATTCGT
Source organism: Verrucomicrobiota bacterium (assembly GCA_033762115.1). GTDB lineage: Bacteria > Verrucomicrobiota > Verrucomicrobiia > Limisphaerales > SXQI01 > JANRLX01. The sequence goes on along the minus strand of JANRLX010000055.1, from coordinate 3,167 downwards.
CCCCTTGGCCAGATCCAATAAGGCGCGCGCGCCCGGTTCAGTTTGGGACAACGCTTTTGTTGCCGCGACACGTGTCTGATTCGGCTGCCCGGCTGATTGAACAGATTCCACGAGCAGAGGAACAAACTGTTTTTCAGCAGCATTGCCCATGATCAAAGCCAATGCTGCACCATTGCTTCCCTTTAACGCAGTGCCGAGCAATTCATTGTTCGCCTGCGCAGCCAGGAGGCGAATGGCATCCACACCAACACTATTGGTGGCGTTTAGAAGAGCGGTTTCCAGCAAGCCAGCTTCCTGCTCTTTCAGATTGAAATCTTTAATCAGCTGGACGTATTCGGGAGTTCCACGGACAGAATCTAATGTTTTGACGACTGCTTTTTTAACTGCCGGGTTGGCTTCGAGATCAATCCCCTTTAGTCGGCTCAGGGCCTCGATGGCAACGGCATTTTTAGATGCGTTTTCATGGGCCGGGATGTTCAGGAGCATCCCGGCCATAATGGAAAAAGAAACCAGCAACCGCATGCTACTGAGAGTTTGCAGTCAGCAATTCGACAAGGGCAGCCTCTTTTTCAGGACCTTTGATGAAATCCAATGCGCGGATGTATCGATCTTTATCCTGGGTTTCCTTGCTGCTGATCAGTTTGACGAGGAGCGCTGGAGCTTTTTTGCTGCGTGATCTCCAGACAATGTCTCGATTGGTTTGATTGTTCCATTTCTCTCCCACGGCAGCCAGCCATGCATCAAAAAAGCGGTCTTCATTTTTGTCCGCCGCGATGCCCAAAGCTTCCAGGTACCATCGGTCTGTGCCGTCATACTGTTGGGCCAATACAGTCCAGAGAGCGGGAGCTTCAGGAGAACTGCTGTGGCGAAGTGAAAGCGCGCACTCGCGACGAACCTGAGCGGAAGGATCCTTGACGAGCTTTTGAACCAGCGGGATGGTATCTTTTTTCTCTGTTCGGGCGTAACGAAGCGGCAGCAAACGAATCTCTTCGGTTTTATCTTTTAGTGCCTCTTGAATATATTTGTTTTCCTTGCCTTCAATGCGCACCAATAATTGCCAGGCCCGAGCCCTTTGGCGGTCATCCTTGCCTTTCCACACCTTTTGCAAAGCATCTTCTGCCTTGGGCCCCATTTCCTTAAGTTTCGTCCATGCCAGATATCGTGTGGCCAGGTTGGGGGATTGCAATGCGGCAACCGCTCCGCTTGCAGAGCCCAGGTCAATTTTGGGAACGGATGGTTTTGATCCTTTGGGAGCGACGCGATAAATCCGGCCGGTCATTGTTTCAAACTTCTGGTCAGCCATATAATGGCCTCCCACCCCGGCATCATTCCAATCCGCAACGTAAATGCTTCCATCCGGCGCAACGCAAACATCAGATGGACGGTACCATGAGTCACTGCTTGTCAGGATATTGACAATTTCAGCCTTGAACCCGGCGCCCTCTTTCTTCACAGGGTAAGCGCGAACAACGCGAGGACCGGCGTCGCAATGAATCACCTGATTTTTGAAAATATCAGGGAGGAGATTTCCTTCATAAACAGTAATGCCGGTTGGAGAACCCGCACCGGTAAGCAACAGGTTCGGAACAACCCCAGGATCATCCAGATGCCAGTGCCTTCTGGGGATCTCTTTTTCCATGTTGGTGCGTTTCTGCCCCCAACCAGCGCCTGTCATTTCATCCGTGTAACCGTAGTTACCCCAATCCATCACATAATTGATGCGAACGCCATTATTGCCATCGTCATCGTTATCCGATTGCCACATCGTCCCAAATGAATCCACGCTCACTTCATAGTTGTTGCGGAAATTGTGCCCGAGCACTTCAAAATCGGACCCGTCCGGGTTGCAGCGGAAAACCATCCCTTGGCGATATGGATTGCCTTTGCTGGAAACTTCATTTCCGGCACGGTCCACAACAGGCGAACCGTCGGGGCGTTTGATTTGTTTGCCATCGTTCCCCTGATTAAAATAGAGCTTGCCGTCCGGGCCAAAAACAAAGGCATGCACTCCATGATCATGGTCCGCGGCAGAAATCCCCGTGAAAAGAATCTCCTTTTTGTCCGCTTTGTCATCGCCGTTTTCATCCGTGAAGAGAAAAACATTGGGCGAACAGGAAACAATCACCTTATTTCCGAGAACGCAAATACCAAGGGCAGTATTGATTTCGTTCCCCTGGTAAAAAACCTTTTCGACATCCGCCGCGCCATCACCGTTGCTATCCTCCATGATCACGATGCGGTCGCCGTCCGGCCGCAGCTTCCCCCATTTTTGAAAGAGCCGGTAATTGGCTCCTTCGGTTGCCCAGACGCGTCCGCGATGGTCGATATCCATGTTCGCGGGGTTGCGAATCATCGGTTCCGAGGCAAACAGTGTCACCTCCAAGCCATCGGCAGCTTTGAGGTTTTTTAATTGTTCACGTGCAGCTTCTGGCCCATGCCCGCCTGGATTCTGGGCGAGGAGAGGAATGGAAGCGAGCGCGAGGGAAAGAATTGCTGAGGCGTTTCTCATAAGTTCAATGCCGCTATTATTTTTTCTGCTTGGGATCAAGATTCTGTTTCAGTTCCTCCTCTGAAACTGGGGCTGAGTCAAGCCCTTCTGGAGGAACATCGATTTTGGAAATCCAAAGAAGAGCGTTCAGGACAGTTTTTCTGAAATTGTCATCCGCCCAGTTGTTATGAAAATGCCCCCCGGTAAAACCAAAGCCGCGCGAACCATTTTGATTTTCAACCGCCCACATCATGATTTCATCGCGGCCTTGCGCTTCCACAATATGAGGGTAGGGACCGGCAGGCCAGACGTATGGCCCTTTGCGCACCTGCTCTGACGGTTTGGCCACAAGGATCGGCGTCACTCCTTTCATCTCCTCACGGAAACGCATGTTGAAATACCATTCATCCTTCACTGAAAATGGTTTCACACCGCGCGTGATCGGATGCCTGGGGAATTCCCTGAAATCAGGTGACCAGATCGGATTGCAGGAAAATTGATGCTCATAATGACCACCTATCATTTGTTGCCAGGCGATTCCAGGATCACCCTTCGGCACTTCGACTGCATAATGCGCACACCCGAGACTGACACCTTTGCCTGTGAGTTCCTGCAGTTTTTTTAAATTCTCAGGTTTTACTCCCGGGTGCCCTGCGCCACCATCCATATACAAAAAGAT
>JANRLX010000054.1:0-49430 GCA_033762115.1 Verrucomicrobiota bacterium | reverse complement strand
GGAGGGTGGCGGTGCTTGAATCAAGCGGGTGGCCATCGAACGAGTTGCCGTGGAGGAGAGATCAACGGGGACTTGTTCCAGGGCCGTGGAAGCCATTCTGCCAGTCAAACTGCCGTTGTTGTTTTAACTACAAATATTCAAGTTTTCCTTTCCGGGATGAGAGTGGCAGGTTTGGTTGGAGCTGTCAACTAAAACAGTTGTTATTTATTACAGTAAAGTGGTGATGCGAATATGGGTCATAAATGGTTTTTGGTCGGAAAGGTTTGCGGTTGAATAGAAGCCATTTATCCTGGGTGGATGCAAGCCTCTCGTCGTTCGTTTCTGACTGCTGCTGCTTCCGGTGCCGCTTTGTTGTCGTGTGGGCAGGCTGAAGCGGCGGCCCCTGCAATTGGGCAGCGGGTGAAGCTGGGGATTTCCACGTATTCGTACTGGCATTTCCGCGACCCGAAAGTTTCGGTGGAAGGGGTGATCGAGAAGGCATCGCAGCTTGGAGTGGAAGGGGTGGACATCCTGCACCGGCAAATGGATTCAGAGGAGAAATCGTATTTGATGCGGTTGAAGCGAAGCGCGTTCATCAATGGAATCGACCTGATCTGCCTTTCGATCCACCAGGATTTTGTTGATCCGAAGGTGGAGGAGCGTGAAAAGAACATCGAGCACACGATTCATTGCATCGAGTTGGCGTATGAACTGGGGATTCCGGCGATCCGACTGAATTCAGGGCGTTGGAATACGATTGCATCGTTCGACGATCTGATGAAGGCGCGGGGAATCGAGCCGGTTTTGCCGGGAGTGACGGAGGATGAGGGGTTCAAGTGGTGCATTGAGGCGATTGAGCGTTGCCTGAAGAAGGCGGAGGAGTGCGGGGTGATCCTGGCTTTGGAGAATCATTGGGGGTTGACGCGGGAACCGGCGGGGTTGCTGCGGATTGTGAATGAAATCAATTCACCGTGGCTGGGTGTGTTGATGGACACGGGAAATTTCCTGGAGAACCCGTACGAAAAGCTGGAGCAGATCGCGTCGAAGGCGGTGTTTGTGCAGGCGAAGACTTATTTCGGGGGTGGAGAATGGTACACGCTGGATTTGGATTACCAACGAATTGCGGCAATTCTGAAGAAGGTGGCTTATAAAGGGTATGTCGCGCTGGAGTTCGAGGGGAAAGAGGGTGCGGATTCCGGGGTTCGCAAGAGCATCGAATTGCTGCGAAAGGCGTTTGGCTGATCAGAAGCCAGGGATGAGTTTTACATTTTTTCGGTGGTCTCGATACCGAGGAGGTTGAGTCCCTGGCGAAGGATGCGTCCGGTGAGCTGGCAGAGAGCGAGGCGGTCGATCCGTTCCTGGCCTTCGGATTTGAGGACGGGGCAATGCTCGAAGAAACGGGCAAAAAGGCTGGCGAGGTCGTAGAGATAATTGCAGAGGTAATTGGGGCGATATTCGTCAGCCACAGCTTCGAGGACGATGCCGAAATTGAGGAGGTGTTTGGCAAGATCGAGTTCTTCGGCGGAGTTCAGCAAAAATTCCGGGGCAGCCTGGGAGATGGCCCCTGTTTCGGCAGCTTTGCGGAGGATGCTTTGGATACGGGTGTAGGCGTATTGGACGTAAGGGGCGGTGTTGCCGGTGAGCGCGAGCATTTTTTCCCAGCTAAAGGCGTAATCACTCTGGCGGTTGGGGAGCAGGTCGGAATATTTAATGGCCCCCAGACCGATCACGCGGGCGATTTCCCGGCGTTCGGCCTCGGGAAGATCGGGGTTTTTTGCGGTGACGACATCGAATGCGCGTTGCTCGGCTTCGTCGAGGAGGTCTTTTAATTTTACGTTTTCACCGGTGCGGGTTTTGAATGGTTTGCCATCCTCACCGAGGATCATGCCGAACCAGACATGGGTGAGTTTGACCTGGGCGTCCGGTTTCCAGCGTTCCAGGATGGCGAAGAGTTGCTTGAAGTGAAGTTGCTGGCGGGCGTCGGTGACGTAAATGATTTCATCGGGCTGCCATGTTTTCAGGCGGTATTCCAATGTGGCGAGGTCTGTGGTGGTGTAATTGGCGGCGCCGTCACTTTTGCGAATGAGGGCTGGTTGTTCCTTCAATTCGGGGATGTCATCAAAGAAAACAACGGTAGCGCCCTCGCTTTCACGGGCGATGCCGCGTGATTGGAGGTCAGCGACGACGGATTGGAGTTGAGGATTGTAAAAACTTTCGCCGAGGAGATGGTCGAACTGAATGGCGAGGCGACGGTAGATTTGATCGAATTCCTGAAGGGAAAGGCGGATCATTTCCTGCCAGATGCGGGTGTTTTCAGGGTCGCCGGACTGGAGCTTGAGGAGTTCGTGGCGTGCCTGGGCCTTCACCTGGTCATCGGCCTCAAAGCGGGCATTGATCTCCTTGTAAATGCGTCCCATTTCCTCCAGCGGTTCGCGGAGGAGTGCGGCATCATCGCGCATGGTTTTCCAGCCGAGGAGCAATTTGCCAAATTGAGTGCCCCAATCACCGATGTGATTATCGGTGATGACGCGGTGACCAAGGAGGCGGAGGACGCGGGCAAGACAATCGCCGAGAATGGTGGAACGGATATGCCCGACGTGCATGGGTTTGGCGACATTGGGAGAACTGAAATCAATGACGACTGTGCGCGGGGCGGAGGAGGGTTGGAGAAATTGATGTTCGCCACGGGCAGCCTGTTGAAGGATGCGGGAAATGGCGGCGGGTTTGATGCGAAAATTGAGGAAGCCGGGACCGGCAATTTCGACCTTGTCGCAGAATTCGGAGAGGTCGAGTTGCTTCAAGACCTGTTCAGCGATCTGGCGGGGATTGCGTTTCCGTTCCCTGGCGAGGGCCATGAGGGCGATGCTTTGGTAATCGCCGAACTTGGGATCGGGACAGGGACGGACCTGGACGAGGCGGAGATTGGCATCCGGAAGGATGTTTTGGACGACAGATTGGAGCCGTTCCTGGAGAAGGAGGTGTAGCACGGCCGAGGTTACTGAAGGCTTTCGGGATGTTTGATGATTTTGAGCATGGCCTCGGAGTCAGGGGCTTTTTCGAGGGCGAGGCGAAAATCGCGATTGTGGAGGAGCTTGGCGATGTTGGCGAGCGTGTGGAGATGTTTCTGGAACTGTCCGTGAGGAACGAGGAAAAGCATGACGAGTTTGACAGGCTGGTTATCGAGTGAATCGAAATTAACCCCGGCATGAGAACGACCAAAGGCGCCGATGACATCATGGATGAGATCAGTGGAGGCGTGGGGAATGCCGATGCCAAAGCCGATGCCTGTGCTCATGCTGGTTTCGCGCTTTTTGACCACGGCAGCGATCTGTTCGCGATGCTCAGGCTTGATTTTGCCGCAGGCGACGAGGTTGGCAATCAATTCATCGATGGCTTCCCACCGATTGGTCGCACCCAAATCGGGAATGATCTGTTCTTTATGCAGGATGTCACCGAGAGTCATATCAACACTGCTACACTGGGAGACCCATTTCGCCTGAACCGTTCCTCCATTTCAAGGCATAAAAGGTTTTGAGGGGAAAACGGCAGGGAGACATGGTGAAGCTGGCGGTGAGAGCGAGCGGATTTGCTGGAGGGTTTTGGAATGGCTTCCTAAGCTGGGGTGGATCATGACTGATGTATTGCAGGAATTGAGTTGGCGCGGGTTGATAGCGGATTGCACGGATCTGGAACAGCTGGGCAAGCGGCTGGCCACGCCGACGACGCTTTATGCGGGGTTCGACCCGACGGCGGACAGCCTGCATGTGGGAAACCTTGTGCCATTGATTGCGCTGCGCCGGTTTCAATTGATCGGCCACAAGCCAATCGCGCTGGCAGGCGGGGCGACGGGGTTGATCGGGGACCCGAGCGGAAAAAGCGCGGAGAGGCAATTGCTGACGCGCGATTTGCTGAATCATAATATTGCATGCGTCAAAAAGCAGCTTCAGTCACTGCTTGATTTCGGAAGCGTGGCCAATCCGGCGCAGCTTTTGGATAACGCTTCATGGACAGCGCCGGTAAGTTACCTGGATTTCCTGCGTGAGGTTGGAAAACATTTTTCCGTGAACATGATGGTGGGGAAGGAAAGTGTCCGGGCGCGGATGGAGGACCGGGAAACGGGGATCAGTTACACGGAATTCAGCTACATGCTGCTGCAGGCATTTGATTTTTATCATCTGAAAAAAGAGCAGGAATGCGATTTGCAGATCGGCGGAAGTGACCAATGGGGAAATATTACAGCGGGGATTGAATTGACGCGAAAAAAACTGGGGGCGCAGGTTTATGGGTTGACCCTGCCGCTGATCACGAACGCGGATGGAAGCAAATTCGGGAAAACGGTGGCGGGGGCGATCTGGCTGGATCCATTGAAAACGAGTGTTTACCGGTTTTATCAGTTCTGGATCAGGACGGATGATCGGGATGTGATCAAGATGCTGAAATTTTTCACGTTCCTGCCGCAGGAGGAGATCGCGGAGCTGGAACGGCAGCATCAGGAAAAACCGGAAGCGCGGGTAGCTCACCAGGCGCTGGCGAGGGCTGTAACGGAGTTGATCCATGGCACGGGAGCGACGCAGGAAGCGATGCGGGCAAGCGATATTCTTTTCGGCGGCGGACTGGAGGGGATTTCAGAAGCGACGTTCAATGAAATCGTGGGGGAAGTTCCCACCAAAGCGGTTGCCCGAGCCTCCGTTGAAGGCGCCGGGGTTCCTTTACTGGATTTGCTGGTCCTGAGCGGGTTGAGCAGTTCCAAGGGGCAGGCGCGCAAGGATATTGAAGGCGGAGGAATCAACATCAACAATGTGCGCGAGGGCAATTCGCAGCGGTTGGTCCAGCTTTCGGAGTTTCTCTTCGAGAAATACCTGTTGTTGAGAAAGGGAAAAAAGAATTATGTGGTGATGACTCTCTCGCATTGATTGGATCAAAGAAGGACTGCGCGGTCACAATGCGGTAACATACGTTTGGGAGCTTGTTTCTCAATGAAACGAAAACTCATGCACCATCAGATCAAGACCTTCGCGGTCATCACAACCCTTTCCGCATCGTTCCTCCTTTCGTCGGAGGCGTTTGCCGCAACGCCGGGAGAGATGCTGGAGAAGGGAATTTACACAGAGGAAACGAAGGGGGACCTGGATGCGGCGATCCAGCTTTATGAAGCCGTCATCGCGGATGGGAAAAACGCCGAAGCAGCGGCAGCCCAGGCGTTGTACCGGCTTGGCCAATGCCACCAAAAGAAAAAGAACCAAACCGCTGCCACGATTGCCTTTGAGCGGTTGATCAAGGAGTACCCTGGCCAGAAGGATCTGGTGGAACTTGCGCGAAAACAGTTGCCCGCGGCCTTGCAGGTGGGGCCGATCCCGTGGGAAGAGAATGAATTTCTTCACTTCAGCTTCAAGCTCGATAGCGGAGTGAAGGTCGGAGCTGCCCGTTATTTTGCCCGGAAAGTGGAGGTGGAGGGGATCCCCTACCTGACAGTGGGGTGCCGGTCATTTGTGGGGCGAAACAGTTCGAGCGAGGTGTGGACGGAGCTGGTGACATTCAAGCCGGTGAAAAGCCGCTGGATGCATTATCTATTTGGTGAAGCGAAAGCACTTTACAGGGAAGGTGAAGTGGAAGTGCAGTTGAACCAGTCCGAGCCGAGCATCACGAAATTGGACAAACAGGTCTGGGACAACGAGCAGGTGGTGCATCTGATTCGGCGGTTACCCCTGGCACCGGGGTACAAAGCCACTCTTTCGGTGATTTCCAGCCTGAGCCGGGGTGCAAATGTCCCGATCGAACTTGAGGTGACCCGGAAAGAAAAAATCAGCGTGCCTGCGGGGGAATTCGAATGCTTCAAGGTGGAGTTGAACGTAAACCAGACCTTCTGGTACTCCACGGCACCGCAACGGCACCTGGTTCGATTCCTCGCTGGCGGGGTCACGGCGGAATTGCTCGAAATTGGTAAACGAGCGGAGCAACCGACAGCCTGGGCGGATGCTGCGAGTGGATTGAAGGTTACGCTGCCTGCTGGCTGGTGGGTGGATAAACAGGACCAAAAAGAAGGGAACAGGGCGGTTTATGCATTTGTTGACGAGGATGGAACCGGGTTGAATTCGATCCGACTCCAGCCGCTTGATGGAACGCAGGAAAAAGGGGTTCGGGCCTGGGCGGAGCAGAGCCTGAAGAATGAAGCTTCAGAGCATTTCAAGAATTTTGCGGTGCGCGCAGACAGCTGGCAGGAGCGAACGATCTCCGGTCATCCGGCAGTGACCTCGCTGGCAGAGGGTTTAATGGGAGAAAAGGAGCAGCTGATTTATACGACGTACATGCTGACGCCGACGCAGAAGCTCAGCATGCTTACGATTGTCCCGGCTGACAAATTCGAGGCGTATCGCCCTGAGATCGACAAGCTGATCGAGAGCATCCAGCTGCCTTAAGGATGGGAAACAAACAGCACGATCAATTCCTTGTGACAGGCCGCGAACGGAGTTCGTGGCCTGTCTTTGCGTTGTTTATCGCGGCGGTGCTGCTGCCGAGCCTCAGCCTGGTATGGACAATGAACCGGGCGATGCAAAATGAGCAGCATGCGATCAAGGAAAAGCTGGTCACTGCGTATCGCGCTGAAGGGATTCGGGCGCAGAAAAGCTTCGAGGAAGCGCTTGATCAATTTATCGCCAGGGCAGAGCGAACGATCACGCAGCATGCTCCTTCGGTGGCATTCCAGAAAATCGCGGTTGAAATGGAGAGCGCCCTATTGCTGAAAAAAGAAGGCCGCTTCCTTTATCCCGTCACGCAGTTTTCCTCCCCTCCCCTGCCTGATCCGGCTGAACTGGCAGCAGCGGAATCGGTTGAATTTGAAGGGCAGCTTCATGAGGCGGACCAGCAGTACAAAACAATCATTGAATCCAGTGGCGATCCGCAGGTCAAAGCGCGCGGGTTGCTGGGGCGCGGCCGAATTGCAGCGCGAAAGGGTCATGCGGCTGAGGCGGCTCAGATTTTTGAACAGCTTGGAGAACCGGAATACAGCAACGCCACAGATGCCAGGGGACGCCTGATTGCGCCCAACGCATTATTGCGTTGCCTGCAATTGACTGCGACTGATTCCCCCCGGTTTGGAACAATTGCCGCCCGGCTGGAACAATTGTTAAATAATTACGATCTGCAGATCCCTTCTTCACAAAGGATTTTTTTGATGCAGGAATTACTTTCGTTTCTGCCGGACGCCAGGTTTCCCACCCTTGAAGCAGAAAAGTTAGCTGTGGCATCGCTTGAAGCGAGGGGAAATTTGCCGGGGTTAAGCGACATTCCGATTGGGGAATCTTCCCTGCTCATTCCAGAAGCCAGGCTGCTCAAAATGTTTCAGCAGTTTCAGGAGAGCGTTGCTTTTCCTGAATTGAAGCTGGAGTTGAGCGTCGGACCGGGGCTGGGGCAGGAGGCGTTCTTTGCCAGCCAGGCATCGGGGCGTCTGCCGGGTTATTTAGTAGTGGCTTCACTTTCAAACCAGGAACTACTGACGAGCGCCGCGAAACGGCAACGACTTCTTTATTGGTGGGGAGGCGGATTTGTGATTCTGGCGGTGGTCGCGCTGGCCTATTTATCGTTAAGATTTTTGCAACGGGAAACCCGCCTGGCCCAAATCAAGAATGACCTGGTAGCCAATGTTTCGCATGAATTGAAAACGCCGCTGTCCTCAATGCGATTGCTGATCGACACATTGCTGGAGACTGAAAAACCTTCGCCGATGGTGGTGAAGGAGTACCTGGAGTTGATGAGCCGGGAGAATCAACGATTGACCCGCCTGATCGAGAATTTCCTGACCTTCTCCCGGATCAGCAGGAACAAACTGCCGCTGAATTTCGAGTTACTTGATCCTGCCGAAGTCGCCGAGGAGGCGATCCGGGCCTGCGGTGATCGACTGAACGCCACCGGGGTGCGATTTACTTTCAAATCCACCGCAGCCCTGCCCAGGATCAAAGGAGACCGGCATGCCTTATCAACTGCCCTGATTAATCTGCTGGAGAATGCCTTGAAATATTCAGGCGAGCAGAAGGAAATCCGCCTGAGCACCTTCGCGGAAAATGGAGATGTGATTTTCACGGTGCGGGATAATGGAATCGGAATCGAGGAGCGGCATCATGCCCGTATTTTCGAGCGTTTCTACCAGGTGGACCAAACGTTGTCGAAAAGCACTGATGGATGCGGGCTTGGCCTGAGCATTGTGCAGCATGTGGCCCAGGCACATGGAGGAGAGGTGGGGCTGCAAAGCAAAGCGGGAGCAGGAAGCGAGTTCACATTGAAAATTCCAGCGAGCCAGGGAGGTGTGTATGCGTAGCATCCTGATTATCGAGGATGACCCTGCGATCCTGCGGGGATTGAAGGACAATTTTCTGAATTTGGGTTACCGGGTGCGCACTGCCCGGAACGGCGAGGAAGGATTGAATGCGGCGCTGGAGGAGCCACCGGACCTGCTGCTGCTGGATATCATGCTGCCGAAACTGAATGGATTTGAAGTCTGCCGGGCGTTGCGCAATGGCAAGCTGGATTTTCCGATCATCATGCTGACGGCCAAGGGGCAGGAGGAGGATGTGGTGCGCGGCCTGGACCTGGGAGCTGATGATTATGTGACCAAACCGTTCAGCATCCGTGAACTGGTGGCGCGGGCCAAAGCGTTCTTACGCCGCCGAAGCAATGGGGAAAAGGAAAGCTACGAGTTCGGCCCGTTCCGTCTCGACCTGGTGAGGCATCAATTTTTCGAGAATGACCGGGAAGTGGAACTGACGGGGAAGGAATTCAAGCTGCTGGAATTTTTTCTGCAAACCGCCGGAAGGGCCCTGACGCGGGACCATATCTTAAATGCGGTATGGGGAAATGAGGTCCTTGTGACAGCGCGGAGTGTGGATCGTTGCATTACCACGTTACGTGGCAAAATCGAGAAAGATGCGAGGAACCCGAAGTTCATCCATACAATCCGAGATATCGGATATCGATTTGAACTGCCGGAAAAGAAACAGGATTAACTGAACTGGACCAATTCCCGCGACAGGAGCAGGCGTTTCCAATTCAATCCCCCGGAAAATCCGCAGAGTTTCTTTCCGGCTCCCAGCACGCGATGACATGGAATGAGCAGTGGAACAGGGTTTGCACCGCAAGCCTGGCCGATGGCTCGTGAGGCCGTGGGCCGTCCCAACTCACGAGCAAGCTCCTGATAGGAACGGGTGTTGCCCAGGGGAATCCGGGACATGGCGGCCCAAACGGCCTTCTGAAATTCAGTGCCGTGCAGATCCAGGGGCGGCATTTCAACTGGCTGCGCTCCTTCAAGAATGGATTGAATGGCTGCGTGGGTTTTGCGGACCCATGCTTCCGGAACTGTGCCTGTTTCATCAGGGACGTTCTGCGATGGAAAATCGAGAGATTGAAGGCCCTGCCGCGTGAAACGGGCAATAAAAGTGCCTTCGCTGGTGTGTAAGAGGCGGATGCTTGTCATAATCTCAGCGGCTGTTGAACATCACTGCGATCATACCCCAAAGCACGAGAACAAAAAAGAGGAAAAGAAAGAGAAATCGGTTGCGGGCGACTCGTTTTTCATAACGGAGGGGGCGCAATCCCTTGATACTGCCAGCGGCAAGGTAGCTGACGAGCCGGGGATTCTGCGCGGGCGGCGAGCGGAAATGGTTCAGCAACGAATGCCATGCCCCGACCAGGTCATATTTGCGCACGCCAAGGTCATTATAAAGGTGCGGGGTGGTCCCGGGATCGGCAGATTCCCTGGGCTGTTTTGGTTCAATCCTTTCAAATATCGGGTCGGCCGGCTTTTTTACCGGGGGAGGCGGAGCAGGCTGGCGTTCCAGCGGGCGGGGCTCCACCTTTTTCGAGAGCTGCTTGATCTCCGCTTCGAGTTCCGAAATTTTTTGGTTGAGCGCTTTGGAACGTTCGGAGATCGGATCCTGCTTTTTCTTTAACAGGCCCATGCGCGGCAGGATTATTTAAGGAGCAGCGCGACGAGGAGTGCGATGGCGCCAAGCAGACAGACCAATGCAATTGGCCAGGTCATTGCCAGGCCCAGTTTGCAGAGATCAAAAAAAGATTTTGGTTTGAGGAACCCGAGCCCTTCCGCTTCCTTTTCCTTTTGCAGGGTTGCGTGCAATGCCTGGTCGAGAAGCGGCCATTTGAGGCGGGCGGAGTTCCATTCCATGCGGGAATTTTCAAGCACGGTAAGGCTGCGGGTCAGTTCAGAGTTCCAGTTTTCCTCGGTCCAGAGTTCCTCGCGGAGAGAATCGACTTTTTCCAATGCGCTCCGAAGATCAGCCAGGGTGCGGGACATTTGTTCGGCCTCGCGACGTGCGGCGAACTCGGCCTCGTGAAGGAGTCCAACCCCACGGGTCAAATGATCGAGCATTTCCTGGCGACCGGCCTGGAACTCGGCCCGGCGGCGGCGTGCCTCTTCGAGGGCGGCACGTTCCCTTTCAAGCTCCTCCTGGGCACGCTTCAGTTCCGCGAGCTTGGACTGGGTTTCGTTCACCTTCATTTCAATTTCCTCGCGGGAAGGGGGACGATTATGGCTGGCGGCGGAGCTGATGGTGGTTGCAGCCACGTAGGAGGTCTTGTGGGAAGGTTGATAATCGCTATCCACAAAATCAGATTCATCGAACTTCGAAGCCATATCCGCACTCTATTCGCGACTTTGGAACTGTAAAGAAAGAAGCCGAAAAAGGTCGCGGTTTTAGGAAAATTCCAGCAAGTCTGCCCATCTTGATAAATTCGTTCGATTCGGGATAATTCGATCATGCGCATCAACATTGGAGGATGGGTTGTCATTTCCCTTTTTTTGGCCCGAATCAATGCGGCCGAGTTTCCCTTGCCCGTTTGGCGACCTCAAAACGTGGATACCAATATTATGATCGGCTATGGCCTTGCGATCGCTGATGTGGATGGTGACAGGAAAAAGGACATCCTGCTGGCGGACAAAAATTTAATCGTCTGGTATCAAAATCCAACATGGCAAAAGCATGTGATCGCCTCGAATTTGACGAAGCTGGATCATGTCTGCATCGCGGCAGCGGACATTGATGGAGATGGAAAGGCGGAAGTGGCGGCAGGAGCGGGTTGGAACCCTTCGGACACAACCAACAGCGGGGCTGTTTTTTATCTTCACCCCCGCGCTGACCGGACTCAGCCGTGGGAACCGATCGCCCTGGAGCATGAACCGACGGTGCACCGGATGCGCTGGATTCAATTGGATAGCGGGAAGCCAGCGCTTGCCATGCTTCCGCTGCATGGACGTGAAAACAAGGGAGGGGAAGGAAATGGAGTGAGATTGCTGGTTTACGAAAAACCAGCCGATCCCAAAGCCAAATGGAATGTGACGACGATTGAGACGAGCATGCACATGACCCACAATTTTGACCCGGTGCAATGGGATGATCGTCCTTCCACGGAGTTGCTGATCGGCGGCAGGGAAGGGGTCTTTTTCTTCGACCTGCAACGGGATGGGTGGCTCAAGCAACAGGTGTGCGGGAACAATCCGGGGGAGAAGGATTTCATTGGCGCAGGGGAGGTTCGGCAAGGGCGGATGGGCGGGAAACCGGGGTTTATTGCGACTATTGAACCGATGCATGGAAACCAGTTCGTCATTTACACCCCGCCGTCAGAACCGAACCGTCTTTGGAAACGGACAGTGCTTGATTCCTCGCTGGTCGATGGGCATGCAGTGGCGTGCGGCGATCTTGCCGGGAAAGGTTATGATCAGGTGGTGGTCGGCTGGCGGGGACGACGCCCGGGGGAGAGCATCGGGGTGAAATATTTTTATAGTGATGAAAAAGCAGGCAACTGGAAATCAGCGGTCATTGATGACAAGGAAATGGCCTGCGAAGACCTGATGCTTGCTGATCTTAACGAAGATGGCCGCCTGGACATCGTCGCTGCCGGTCGGTCGACAAAAAATGTCCGGATTTATTGGAATGAAAAGTGACCGGTTTATTTCGGCTGGGCCTGCTCCAGTTTGCGGATGGCAAGTTGTGATTGGAGGTGGGTGTCCGGGGCGGCTTCATGCCAGGCGGTGACCCAAAGATCAGAGAGAAATTGCGCGCCGCGGCGAAGCTGTTCGGCCATGAACTGCCGCGCTTCAGGTTCGGCGCCTGTCTTCAGCAAACCGCGTTTTTCCAGTTTATAAAGCGGTTCCACGCGAACAAACTGCTCATTCAAAAAGGCAACGATGAGTTCGAAAATGGGTTGCTCCATTGAGGAACGGAGCGGCCGGGAAACGCGCAGGGTCCGGGCCAGTTCGGCAGGGTCCAGTTTTGCCCTGGCCAGGTAACCGCCATCGATATAGGCGTGGAAGGTGCGGTTGGTGGTGTAGGCGTTCGGGTTTGGCCCAGCCCAACCATTGAAATGTTTGGTGGTGTGAAGTGGCTGCGCTCCATCGCCGGGAAAATGAGCCATCACTCCCATTGTGTAGAGGATGTTTTGTTGCGCATTGGCAATTTCGGCAGCTGTTCCATGCTGTTCGTAGGTTTTGAGATAGGAAAAGGAGGATTTCAATTTGGCGAAATACTCGGCAATGGTCCAGGGGAGGAACCCGATCAATCCCCTGGTCAATTCCGCTTCTGAACCGATCTGGCGCAACGGGCTGTCAGGGTTCCGTTCCAGTTCCTTTTTCAGAAGCCAGGTGAATTCGTAGCGAACGGAGGGAATGGTGTCCCACATCATTCCGAGATCGCTGATAAATTCCATATCGAAGTAATGATCGGGATGGTTCACATGCTTCAATGAGAGCTCAGGGGTGTTCCTCCAGCGATCAGCCTCGCCACTGAGAAATCGAATCCGTTCACGCGCTTCGGGAGTGAGCACAAAAGCCGGGAAATTGGTGGGAAGCGCCTGAAGCGCGAGATCGGTGACGAGGCGATGATTATCATAATCCCAGGCCTGGACGCCGGGGCGGGCAAGAACCAGCAGCAGCAATAATAATAGTGATCGCATGGGAATATGTTCATCAAATTCAAAGCAGAGTCACTACCCAAACAGCCTGTCGCAGAAATGTAACTGCCCCTCCTCCAGTAAAAACCGGGTGCCGGTGTGGCAACATTCTCCAGTTCAGGAGATTCAAAGGTACTTTCCCCGAAACTATTTATAGGATGCGCCCCAATGGTGAGGATGCACTCAGGAGTTAAGCTATTCAGCACATGTGGATGAAAGTTCCAGCTGGGTGCGCGTGCCATTCACGCGCGATCTCCCTGCTGAAGATCAATTCAAATCAATGCCACTGGAATGCATCCGGGGCGCGAAATTATTTCAAACTTTTTTAACTTCTTGAAAACCATGAGTAACAGTAACGGGCTCAATCAATCATTTCCAATTATCGTCCATTGCCACTTACGATGGGAAGGGGTCTGGCAACGTCCACAGCAATTTCTTTCACGCCTCTCAGCCAATCACCCCGTTCTTTTTGTGGAGGGGCCGATTCTGCGAGATGGGGATGAAGCGCCCAATTTCACGCTGAACCAGGTGAGCGATTATCCGAATGTGACGGTGATGCAAAGTTTTTTCCCAACGGGGCGGTTCCACGACGGGGCGTGGGTGGACGCGGAACGGCTGCGGTTGTTGCGTGAAGCGTTGTCGGGCCCTCTGAAAGGGAAATTCGTCCAGCCGGTGCAATGGTTTTATGACCCGATGGCAGCGCCTTGTTTCATCGATAAGATCGATGAAATCGCGGTGGTCTACGATTGCATGGACGAGCTTTCGCAATTCAAGTTTGCCCCGCCCGAAATCATCAAGCGCGAACGGTTTCTCCTGGAGCATGCGGATGTGGTCTTTGCAGGGGGAAACAAGCTGTGGCAATCCAAGAAGCGTTATAATTCGAATGCCTATTTTTATGGTTGCGGGGTGGATGTGCCGCATTTCAGCAAGGCGCGTTTGACCGAGACGGAGGTGCCTGCGGACATTCGGAACATTGCGCGTCCGACGCTCGGTTATTTCGGCGTGGTGGACGAGCGACTGGATTATGAATTGATCGAGAAGCTCGCGCTGGCGGCGGACTGGAACATCCTGATGGTGGGACCAGCGGTGAAGGTTGATCCCAACGCACTTCCCCAACACCCGCGGATTCACTGGCTGGGCCGCCGCGAGTATGCGCAACTGCCGAACTATACAAAAGGGTTCGATGTTTGCCTGATGCCATTCGCGCTGAATGAGGCAACTGAATTCATCAATCCCACCAAAGCGCTCGAGTACATGGCGACCGGGAGAATGATCGTTTCATCCGCTGTCCCGGATGTGGTTTCGAATTTCAGCCAGGTGGTGAAAATCGCCGATTCACATGAGCAATTCATCCAATTCTGCAAAGACGCTGTTCATGCTCCCGACCGCACGCTGATTGAGCGGGGAATCAAAATGGCGACCGAGAATCAATGGCACATGATTGTGGCCAAACTGGAAGGACATATCGCTGATGTGCTTGGTCGCGCACCCTATGCTGAAAAGCGGAATGAACCACTGACTCTGACTACCGCATAAAAACAAACTATCCAAACTATGTTCGATTATTTGATTATTGGCGCAGGATTCTCCGGCAGCACGCTGGCGGAACGCCTGGCGACGCAGTGCGGCAAAAAGGTGCTCATCATCGATAAACGTCCACATATCGGCGGCAACGCTTATGACCGTTATGATGATGCAGGCATCCTGATCCATCAGTATGGACCGCATATCTTTCATACCAACTCCAAACAGGTGTTCGATTATCTTTCGCAATTCACGAAATGGCGTTCCTACCAGCACCGGGTGCTCGCCAGCGTGGATGGCCAGCTGGTGCCAATCCCGATCAATCTCGACACGATCAATCAGCTCTACGGCCTGAAGCTGAATTCGATGGAGGTGGAAAAGTTTTTCCAGTCGGTGGCAGAGCCGAGGGAACAGATCCGCACCTCCGAGGATGTGGTGATCAGCAAGGTTGGCCGTGAACTTTATGAAAAATTTTTCCAGGGTTATACCCGTAAACAATGGGGAATTGACCCTTCTGAACTGGATGCGGCGGTGACTGCCCGCATTCCCACACGGACGAACCGCGACAACCGCTATTTCACCGATTCATATCAGGCAATGCCTGCGCATGGATTCACCCGGATGTTCGAGAACATGCTTTCGCATGAAAACATCAAGATCATGCTGAACACTGATTATCGCGAGGTGCTCAAGCATATCCCGTTCAAGAAAATGATTTATACCGGCCCGGTGGATGAATACTTCGAGTTCAAGTATGGGAAACTTCCCTACCGCTCGTTGGATTTCAAATTTGAGACCCATCACGTGTCTCAATATCAAGCTGCGCCGGTGATTAATTATCCAAATGATTATGCCTATACCCGCGTGACGGAATTCAAATACCTGACCGGGCAGGAGCATAAGTCGACCACAATTGTCTATGAGTTTCCGCAAGACCAGGGAGACCCATATTATCCTGTTCCGCGCCCTGAAAATGCCGAGCTTTATAAAAAATACCAGGCTTTGGCAGACCAGACGCCCAATGTGTACTTCGCAGGGCGCCTGGCGACTTACAAATATTACAACATGGACCAGGTGGTGGCCCAGGCATTGACCCTTTTCCAGAAGATCACCTCGACAGAGGAAGAACTGATCGTACCCGCCAGCCGGTCGGGAAATGGGAACGGCTTCCGGGGAGTCAGCAACGGCTATCGTCGTGGAGTGAACAAAATGTCCGGATCAATCTAGACTGGGCATTGGCATTGCCACATCCAGCACCGGGGAAAGAAAGCATCGGGCGAATTGCCATGATGCTTCTTCCCCTGGAAAAATTGAAACTGAAGTCCTCCCGGGGAACTCCATTTGAACGGGAGATACACGATTTCCTCGTCACCCGCTTCGCGGGGTACACAGTCTCTTCGGGCAATATCTCAGGGCATTGGAAGGACAATCGTGGGAGGGACCATTATGGGGAGCACCGGGAGTACCGTGTGGCAATCCCGGCCAGCGCGGAGTTGGAAACGTTGCAGGTTTTCCTCGCTGGCATGGCCCGTGAAATGAAGGAGGAATGCATTTACCTGGAACTGGGCCATGAAGCGTGGCTGATCTACGCCCATGAAAAGGTGTCTTGAAATTGGTTATTTTTTCGGTTCGGTTGGCTTTTCCGCACTACCCGGACTTTTTGCTTTTTCCGCTGATTCCTCGCGCTTCTTTTCCAGGTTACGTTCCAGCCGTTGTTTCATTTCCTGAAACTCAGGAACCGTGACGAGATCAAGATGCTGCCGGGCGGCATCAAACCTGCCGGAATTCAATTCGTTGCGGGCAAGATGAATATAGACGCCCTGCCGTTCCAGATCATTTTTGGCGAGTTTCAATGCATCGTTCCAGGCGGCGATGGCAGCCTCATAACGAGGTGGCTTGATTCCGTAATAGGATTCGGCAAGGGCAGTGGCAAAGAGGATGTTGGTGGGATTGAGCTTCAGCGCGTCGGCATAAAGGGCCAATGCCTTGTCAAAAACCTGTTGCTCATCGATTTTATAATACTCCTTGGCATCTTTTCTGAAGAGGTAAACGACCGTGGCAAGGTTTTGCAGGTAAACCGGTTCATTGGTCCTGAGGGAGATCGCTTTTTCGTAATGGGTAAAGGCATTCGTGACCGGACCGCGATGCCCGTAATAATTGGCAAGGTTATTCCAAGCAGCCGGGTTGGTGGGGTCGAGGCTTTTGGCCTTTTCCCATTCCTTGACTGCCGCTGCCTCCTCATGAATTTCATTGAGAAAACTGCCATAGGCAAGACGTCCTTCCACATGGTTGGGATACCGTTCTAAAAACCGTTGATAACTCTTCCTCACAGCTTCCAAACGTTGCTCGACCTTGGCTCCAAGCAGGGTAACCGGCTGCCCGGCGCCCTTTTCCAGAAAGGCCTCGTTATCGCGAATCCATTTGTCCACCTCTTTGGAGGCAGCCTCATCCTCTGCAAGCACCTTGTAATATTCCAGGTCCTCTTCCGAGAGTTTGTTTGTCAGGGAGAGGGCGTTTGTTTGCGCGCCATGGACCGCCGTTGCAGTCGAAATGCCGATTGCCAGGATAAAAACGAGAATGGTTCGCACGAGATGACCGTAACACCCGGCGGCTCCTCTGACAAATCCTCTGCTTGATTCCGAACCCGCTCCCTTTAACCTCCGCTCGTGAACATGGCAGCGATACAACTTTGCCTGACCTGCTTTCTTATGTCCTTCCCACTTCATGGAGCGTTGGTTGAAAATCCGTTTCCATCCGCAATTTTCCAGACCAACCGTTTTGTTCGCGTTTATCTTCCACCCTCCTACCCTGCGGAAGCGAAGCGGCATTACCCCGTCCTCTACCTGCATGATGGCCAAAACTGTTTCAGTTCGGCAGGCCCGCACGCGGCCTTTGGCTGGGGGAACTGGGAACTGGACCGGACCGTGGACCGCCTTGTCAGCGAAAAGAAAATGGCGGAGATCATCATGGTGGCGGTGGATTGCAGCGAGAAGCGTTACTCGGAGTATCGCGGGGCCACGAATGCTTCCGGGGCAAGCGGCCTTCATAAAAATTATACCCGGTTTTTGATTGAGGAACTCAAGCCGCATATTGACCGGACTTACCGGACGTTGAAAGACCCGGCCAATACAGGAGTGATGGGCTCCTCCATGGGTGGCATTTGCAGCCTCTCGCTCGGTTGGGAACACCCGGAAATTTTTGGCAAGCTGGCCTCGATCTCCGGAGCATTCCAGGTGGAGAAACGGGCCTTCATAAACCAGGTGCTCAAGCCTTACAACGGCACGGTCAAACCATTGAAAATTTACATCGACAGCGGAAAAATCGACCACTCCGGCGGAGACGACGGGCTGGAGGAAACAGAAGCTGCGGTGAAGGAACTCCGTCGAATCGGCTGGGGCGATGGTAACCTTTTTCATTTTATCGATCTGCCCCTGACAGCTGAGGCGTTGCAAGGGTACGATTTGAATGAAGAAAAATTTCGTGAAGCGCAGAAGAGCCAGCATAACGAATTCTACTGGCGTCTTCGCGCCTGGCGGGCGTTGACGTTCCTGTTCCCCCCGGCATCGAACTGATTCTTGCCTTTATCAGAGCTGCTGCGCAGAATCAGGGCACATGCCAACGGTTGCTGAACAATTGCGCACCGCGCGGGAACAGCATCAAATGACGCAGCATCAGCTTGCGGACATTACGAAAATCCGCACGGACCATATCGCCGCGCTGGAAGAGGGAAATTACAATGTTTTTTCCGCCCCGGTGTATATCCGCGGTTTTGTTCGCACCTGCGCTTCCGTCCTTCACCTCGATGTTCCTGCTGTGCTGGCAACCCTGGATGAAGAACTGGGGCAGACAAAGAAATTCCGGGAACCGCCTCGCCTTTCCGGCGAATCACGGGGGATCATCGATGCGATTGCCTACCAGCTATCAAAAATCAACTGGCGAATAGCGTTGCCGCTCGTTGCGGTCACCATTGTGGTGGTTGCCTCCATCACAATTTATCGGGGCGTTCGTTCCTACAAGGCGCGGGACCCGTTGTCGGGGCTGGGCGCTGGAATTTACCAGCCAACCACGCCATCCAGGGGAGAAATCATTCCGCTCCCCGGCACGAACAGCGCTCCCGTCCGCCGCTGATTTTTTTTTGCAATCGGGAGTTAAAGCTTCCGCGCAATGAGAGATCAGAGAGTTTTTTCCTGATTATGGGTAATGCTACGAAGTGCTATTTGACTCGGATGGAGTGACATTAAATCATGATGTTGCATAAACCAATCGTCCGCCAGCATTGCCATTCCCGTGATCCCCTGGAGGAAAGACAGATGGAAGGCGCACACCGCAATAAACAATCGTCCGATTCCGGGTTTGGAACAAAACGGCGATTCGGTCGCAAAGGGTATATTCAATTCAGTCCCCCGGTCCTCCTCGGCTTTCGCATCCCATTGTAACAGCGCAAATATATTGGGGACAGCAGCGTTGTCACAACAACGCGCTTCACTGAAGGGAGTTTAGCCAGCGTAATTCATTGTTTCCATTGGACCGCCAGCAAATCGGGAACGGTGCAGGATAATTTCCTGACTGTACTCCTCGAACCGAATCACTACCTCAAAATCAGGAATATTATTTCGTATGGCATAATTGTATGCCAGAAAGCTTACCCCAAAGTCGAACCCTTCACCCGCGCGAGAGGTCCATTCGTCCTTTCCTGCAACAAACTCCCGCGTATTTAGATTTCTAAGTAAAACTTTCATTTTCATACCAGGGATGGGTTACCTTGACGATTCATTATTCAATCCCTCTCCCGCTGCCGCTATTCGTAGCTCTACTGCTTTTTCTACTAAGGGAGAATCAAGGTATCCTTACTTGCATTCTTTAGAAAAAGGCCTATGCTTTCGATCAAGGGTGGTTTAACTCGATCTGGAGTATATTTTGCCGGGACATGATATTATTGTTATAGGCGCCTCCGCAGGAGGGGTTGAAGCCATACCTAAACTTTTAAGTAAATTACCTCTCTCCCTGGCAGCTTCTATATTTGTCGTGCTGCATGTTTCCGCGACCAGCAAAAGTTACCTTCCTGATATCATCAACAAAGCAGGAGGATTGAAAGCTCGCCACGCCAGAGATGGTGATTCCATCCAGCCTGGAGTGGTTTATGTTGCCCCCCCCGATCAGCATATGTTGCTCGAGGATGATCACGTTGTGCTGGACCGAGGCGCGAAGGAGAATCGCCACCGCCCGGCAATCGACCCGCTTTTTCGAACCGCAGCTCATGCATACGGCCCCAGGGTTATTGGAATCATCCTGACAGGCGCGCTTGACGACGGCACTCTTGGTCTTCAATCCGTCAAAAGCTGCGGCGGAATATCAATTGTGCAGGATCCGGCGGACGCCATGGTCACCGGGATGGTTGATAGCGCACTCCGCTATGTCGAAGTTGACCACAAGGTTGCCCTGAAAAGCATGCCTCGGCTTATCGAAAAATTGGTCAAGACTCTCATTCCGGAGTCAAAACTCGCAGCCCACCACTCTTGCCAGACGTTTCCTGTTGAGCATAAAAGCAAGAGGGCTACTGTCACCTTGAACGAAATAGTCAAAAATCTAGGCGCTCCTTCCGGTCTGATTTGTCCTGACTGTGGCGGCCCTCTTTGGGAACTCGATAATAAAGGGGGCTGGCGTTATACCTGCCTTGTCGGCCATACCTTCTCTCCGCAAAGTTTCCTCGCCGCAGAGGGAGACGAATTGGAGCGCGCATTGTGGGTAGCGATCAAAACCCTTGAGGAACGAAGCAGCGTTCTCAAGCGCATCGCCCAACGGCCAGGTCAAACGAACGGGGCTGGCATCACGAAATCGCTCCTGGCAAAAGCCAGGGAGTTCGAAGAGCAGGCCACCTTGATCCGCAGCATTATCCGTCGACTTGAGCTGCCAAAAGATAACTAAGAAGCACCCCAGTATTTAGCGTCAACTGATTGCATCTTTAGATTTAATCAGTACAGTCCTTGTTTACCTGTGGCCAAACGAAATCTACCTAAATCGGATCAATTCATTTTCTCCAATGGCCTTGCGGAAGCCAAGGCCGCCAATTCCTCTGCGTCACAAATTCCGGACAGCCCCGAACTATGGATCGCCATTCTATTCGGTCAGGGTGGAGAACTACAGGCCATTGAATTTTGCGCTCGTCTGACTAAGCGAGGCAGGTTCTGGATCGCTTTGATTCCCATTGGGGCAGAGCTCAACTCCAGGACCTTGGCGGGAATTTCTCAAACTCTCCGCAAGTCAGGCAGTCAACCCGCAAAAAACGGACTTTCCTTGCTGAGCCCTCAAATAGTTCTTCTCAATCCCCGCAAAACAAATCTGGTCTCAAAAGAAAAAACTTTGCTGGTTTCACAGGCCCAAAAAACGGCGGGAACTGCTTCATCTGTGGACCGTTTTCTCCTTTCCCTCGCGGAAACGTTTGAAAACCGCGCCGCGGCGGTCCTGCTCTCTGGAAAGAAATTATTTGCCCTGAACGGATTGAGGGCAATCAAGGCAGAAGGGGGACTGGTTTTTGCCCAGGACCAGCGTAGGAGTCAAAACCAGAATCTGACAGTCTCCAGAACCGCCGGTGTCATCGACTTTATTCTCGCTCCGGAACGAATCATTCGGAACCTGATCGATGCGGCTCGCCATGCTGCTTTGGCATGCGTCGATGGCAACTCCGAAGATACTGTTTCGCAGCAGGATCTTGACAGGATTTTTGCCATTCTTCGATTGCTCAGCGGGGTGGATTTCACCTACTATAAGCAGAGCACACTCCGTCGCCGGATTTTACGGCGCATGGTGTTGACCAAGAAGGAGACCTTCAAGGATTACCATCAGTATCTCCAGGTTAAACCGGGAGAGGTCGATCTCCTGTTTCATGATTTGCTGATCAACGTCACTCATTTTTTCCGTGACCCACACGTCTTTCAAACGCTCAAGAAAAAGGTCTTTCCAAAAATCGTCCGCTTCAATCAAAGGGACGAGCCAACGCGAATCTGGATTCCCGCCTGCTCCACCGGCGAAGAGGCTTATTCAATTGCAATTGCCTTCCTTGAATTCCTCGGCAAGGACAGCCACAACACCTCGCTCCAGATTTTTGCGACCGATATCAGCGAAACGGCTCTTAACAAGGCTCGGGCAGGTGTTTATCCAGAATCCATTGCTGCCGAACTTACCCCACAACGTCTCCGTCGTTTTTTCCATAAAGTGGAGGCCGGGTATCAAATCACGAAATCCATTCGGGATCTCTGTGTCTTTGCCCGCCAGAATGTCGTTGAAGATCCCCCATTTTCCAGGATTGACCTCATTAGTTGCCGGAACCTTTTGATCTATCTGGGACCAGTTCTTCAAAAGAAGGTCATTCCCATTTTCAACTACTCTCTAAAACCGAATGGTTACCTGCTGCTCGGCGCTTCGGAGACCATTGCGGGATTCACCGAATTCTTTGGCCTGGTGGAAAAGCAGGCTAAACTTTACATCAGAAAACAATCGCTCCTTCGGCCAGATATTGAGTTCAAGGCTGGCCTAACCTTAGTGAATGCCTCTCCTTCCATCGATATTAACGCCGGAGCAGACGAGATGTTCGATCTCCAGGTCCAGGTGGACCGAATCCTTCTTTCCCAGTACGCCCCCAGCGGGGTGATTCATAAACTCACGTTATGAAGTCCTTCATTTCAGGGGGCAAACCCGTGGCTTCCTGGATCATCCTCCTGGTGAAGCGAGCCTGAATATTTTCAAAATGCTTCGGCCTGACCTCGTGATCGATGTCCGGACTGCGATCAACAGGGCCTTGAAACTGGATGTTACCTGCCGAAAGGAAGGGATCCGGATAATTGACGGGGGCGTTTCCCGCGAGGTAAGTATCGAGGTCATTCCATTCACCCGTCCCCCATCCACAGATCGGTTTCTCGTGGTGTTGTTCGAGGAAGCAACACCCTCCGACCCGCGGAGCAGAAGCAAAGCCGGACTCTCGAAGAAAGCGTTGCGGGACCGCGAACTGCTACGCCTGAACGAGGAAATCAGTTCCACCCAGGAAAGCCTGCAGGCCATCATCGAGGCACAGGAAGCGACGAATGAAGAAATGAAATCTGCCAATGAGGAGATTCAATCAAGCAATGAGGAGCTTCAATCCACCAACGAAGAACTTGAAACTGCCAAAGAAGAATTACAGTCCACCAATGAGGAACTCACCACATTAAATGAAGAGTTGGCCATGAGAAACGCCGACCTGATGCAGTTGAATAATGACCTGGGTAACCTGCTCCGCAGCATTAACATCCCGATCCTCATGCTGGGCAATGACCTGTCCATCCGCCGTTTCACCCCAATGGCCGAAAAATTCTTCAATCTGATCCCGGGTGATGTCGGGCGAAAGGTCACTGACATCAATCCCAACATTGTTGTTCCTAACCTCGCCCAGATTGTTCTCGAGGTGATTGACTCCCTCAGAATTCACGAGCACGAGGTGCAGAATCGGCACGGTCGCTGGTACGCCCTCCGCGTCCGCCCCTATCGCACCAACGACGACAAAATTGATGGCGCTGTGCTCGCACTGGTGGACATTGATGACATGAAGCGTGCCATTGAGGAAATCACTAGCATCATAAGACACCCTATCGTGACGCTCTACGGTGATTTGCGGCTGCGGAAAGCCAACGACGCATTTTATAAGCTGTTCAAACTTGAGCGTGAGCAGTGCGAAAATCAGGTCATTTATCAAATTGACGATGGCGCCTGGGATCTCTCTTCTTTGAAAACGTTATTTGAAGGGATTCTCCCCGAACGAAGCCACATGGAAAACTTCCTTCTGGATCATTCCTTTCCACGGGTTGGCAGAAAGAAGTTGCGTCTGAACGCGCGCCGTTTCTTCCAGGACAGCAAGGGAGCCCAATTCATTATTCTCAGCATTGAGGAAACTTGAAACCACTCAACCCGAAGTTCTCTCCACACCCCCGGCGAAACTTTTCGAAATCGAGGCTTTCCCTGTTTCCCAGGGAGGTTATTGACCTGCTCCCTTTTCCTCTGCTCTGCCTGAATATCAAAGGAACTATCATCGACTTCAATCAGGCCTTTCTTGATTTATTGAAACGGAAACCTCACCAGCTGCTTGATTATCCCTTCCTTTTCTTTTTGTCCCCTCAAAGCCTTCTCGCTTTCCTTCAACACCTGAGAACAACCCGGCGCTCCGAGGACTGCTCGGAAGTGAATCTGTTCTTGAAGCAATCCGATAAGGAGGACCTCCCAATCACCTGCTTCAGCCAGTTGCAGTGGATCCAGGGAGAGGATGTCATCTGTTGCTGGTTGATGGTTGGGAAGGTTAACCAGATGAACACTCCAGAGGCAGTGACCCTGAAAAAATCCAGCTGCATGCTGGAGCAGGCGGTGGAGGAACGGACAGCCGAACTGACGGAAGCCAATGCCCGATTGCGGATGCTCAGCTCCCGCATGATGGAATTGCAGGAGTATGAACGGCGACGCCTCGCTCGGGAATTGCATGATGAGGTGGGACAAACCTTGACTGCCTTGAAGGCAGCGTTGGAGCGCATGACTCAAAGCCTCCCATCTCCAACATCCCCCGACCTGGCTGATGCCACGGCGATTCTGGCCGAACTGTTCACACAGGTCCGGCGGATTTCATGGGAGATGCGTCCCTCCCTCCTGGATGACCTGGGATTGAAAGCGGCGTTGGATTCCTACTTTTCCACTTACCAGCACCGCACCCGAATCCGGGTCTTTTTTACATGGAGGGGGGTCAATGAGAAGGAATTCACTCCTGCCCAACAAATCGCCATCCTGCGAATCACCCAGGAAACTCTCACCAATGCCGCCAAACATTCCGGAACAAAATCGGTCAGTGTGAAATTATCCAGGCGGTCCATGGGGGTGAAGCTGAGCGTCATCGACCGTGGTCGTGGGTTCGATTTCCAAAAAAAAATCGAGGGAGGCACCTTCGGTCTTTGCGGCCTGAGAGAACGCGCCTATTTGGTGGGAGCTTCCTTTGATGTCAAGTCGAGTGTCCATAAAGGCACGCGGATTGTGGTGTTTTTTCCTTTTCCCGAAAATCAGGAGAATTCCTGAAGTCTCTCCGTACTATTACGGATTTGCCTTTCGATTCACGTGGGCTAAATGATTAACATCATGGCCACTTCCATTCTGATTGCCGAAGATCACCTGATGGTGCGCCAGGCTTTCAAGACATTGCTCCAGGGTGATTCCTCTCTACTGCTGGTGGGAGAGGCCGGGGATGGAATCCAGGCGATGGAACTGGTCGCAAAATTAAAACCGGACATCCTGTTGCTTGACCTGCGCCTGCCCCGCATGCATGGCCTTGACCTGGTAAAGCAGTTAAAACGGGAACGCCAAACCCGGACCATTGTTGTTTCCATGCACGCCGAGCAGTCTTACGTCATCGAAGCGCTCCGGCATGGAGTGGCTGGGTATGTGCTGAAAGACTCCCCCGCGTCAGACCTCCTTGAAGCGATCAAAAGAGTTTCATCAGGCGGGCAATTCCTCAGCGCCGCACTGCGTCAAAACGTAATTCACACTTCCCTGCGTACTTTAATCGGTGGGGAGAAAGTGGCGGACAAGGATCCCCTCACCCGCAGGGAACGCACCATCCTGGAAATGGCTGCTGAAGGCCTGACCAGCGCGCAAATTGGAAAGAGGCTTTTCATCAGCCCCCGAACAGCTGAAAGTCATCGCAGCAGCCTGATGAGAAAGCTGGGACTGAAAACTCAAACCGACCTTGTCCGTTACGCCATCCGCAACCAGATCATCTCCGCTTGATCTTCCTGGGACTCGGTTTTGTCCTGAGCGCAAAAAAGTTTCGAGAAGGCATCATCGAGTAATTCACTCGTCTGGAATTCGCAATCGATCCGGCGACCATCGTTCATCAGGATTTCCAAATTGCATTTTTGAATGCTGAGAAAACGGATCCTGTTCCAATGGCAAAGATACGCTGGATCAGTTGATGACGAGGCGCTCATGCATGGTCACTGTTCAACACCCTGACCACGTTTCAAATCCGTAAATCTACGGCTTCCTGCCTCGAAACGCCGGAAAGTTATCCACAATCAGAACCTGACCGTCGTGGTCAACCCAACCCAATGAATTCCTATTTCAGTCCTGCTGTTGGAATATTCTCCTGAACGAAGGCCGCTGTTACCCACAGTTCGTTCTTCCGGCAATTCATATTGATAAGCAAAATCCACTGCGTAACGGCTCCACTTGACACCAAATCCCCCGGAAATTGTGTGTTCGGTGATTACCGCGGTCAGGGGAGTCAATGTTTCATCCGGCACGGGACTTTTTCCATAAGCATAACCCGCCCGTAAATCGAAACCTTCGCAAACAGAGTATTCCAACCCCGCGCGATAAACCATCCGGTCTTTCCAATTCAGCGGCACATTGTCCTCGATCCCGTCCCTGCCCAAAAAACCATTGATGTCCGTGTTGTTGCCGCCAGTCAAATGAACCGGCAGGTCATCAAATGAATCACTCCAGTTCACCCATTCCACCTGGAATTGGGAACGCAGTTGCGGATGAATGGTCCAGGCAATGCCACCTTTGACAATTTGCGGAAATGCTGTGTCCACCTCCGCGTCATAATGAAAATCCGGGCGAAACCCCGCGGCTGCGCCACCAAGGGCCTGCAATTGCGCGCCAATATTTCCGTTCGCATCCCCTTCGCTCCTGACGCTGGTGCGCAATTGATAGGAAAATCCAATCTGGACTGCTTCCAGCGGCCTAATCAACATCCCCAGCGAGCCTCCGTAACCCCACCCTTCCGTTTCCAGGTCCAGTAATGTTTTGAGCCCTGCCAATGCCGGATGGCTCTGAAAAACATACGGCACTTCAAGTTCGTTTCGATTGTAAAGAGCGCCGAAGGAAGCCCCCACGGAAAAGGCTTCACAAAATTCCACACTCCCAGCCACGGATGCTTTCAATCCCAGGAAGGAGGAGCGATGCCGCTGTTCTCCATAGGTCGCCCCGGCCACTCCCGGCGCATCATTGTAAACCCAGTCGGCTTCAAGGGCGGTCTCAGGCACCACCCCAAGCGTCAGGGATGCTTTGCCAAAATTCATTCCAAAGGCGGCCTGTGGAACCAGTTGAAACTGTTCATCGATCCCCCGCCCATTATTGACGGAATTGCTGAACTCACCCTGTGCAAACGCACCGGACACACCAAGTTGCAAGGTAGGGGATGCGATCAATGAAAGCCCTGCGGGATTGGAAAAAATCGCGTCCAGAGGCCCCTCAGGGGAAGCCACATCAGTGCCGCCCAGGGCCATAGAACGAGCGCTTGCACCCTTTCGATAAATACCTTCTCCCCGCGTTTCCACGATGGAATGGCACAATGACAATGCAATAAAAGACCAGGCAAATCCTTTCATTAGTTCCTTATCGGCTCAACTTTGATTTTCCTGACACAAGGAATGATTTTTGGCGACCTGAAAATATTTCCAGTAACCTGTTGCCATAATTCTGGATTCTGCGAGAGTATCCGCAGTTCTGTTAGATAGCTTGTCACTTTCAAGGCATGGGAAATCTCAGGTGAACTCAGTTCAGTGATGATTCGAAATCCGGTAGTCGGGAACAGTCTGGAAGATAAGGTTGGTCTAGGAGTACATCACAAACATGAGTCATAAATTATTTGTTGGAAATCTTTCCTTCAACACTACTGAAAACGATCTTCAGGACGCTTTTGCCGCGCACGGCACGGTCCTTGAAACAAACCTGATGATGGATCGCACCACAGGCCGCCCGCGCGGTTTTGGTTTCATCACCATGAGCAGCCAGGAAGAAGCTCAGAATGCCATCTCTGCCCTCAACGGCAGCAACCTGGATGGACGCGATCTTACCGTCAATCTTGCCCGCCCGCGTGAAGAACGGTCCGGCGGCGGTGGCGGAAGCCGTGGGGGCGAACGCCGTTCCTACGGTGGTGGCGGTAGTCAGCGCAACAGCCGCTACTAATAACCGTTTTTATATCATGCGAGGTTCGGGAAAGCCCGGCCTCGCATTTTTTTTCAATAGCCTGATACGGGGAAGCAACGAAAGATTGAATGAGCGAAGCACGAGAAGATCATATTGAAGTGGAAGGTGTGGTTTCGGCAGTCCTGGCGGGAACCATGTTTCGCGTCCAACTGGACAACAAGCACATGGTTCTGGCAACTATCTGCGGCAAAATGAGGAAACGTTGGGTCCGGATCACCACTGGCGACCGGGTGAAAATGGAAATGTCCCCCTATGATTTGAACAAGGCCCGCATCACTTGGCGTGTGCATTGAGCGGTTCCCCAGGAATGACATCGCAGGTTTTTCAGTTTGATGGTTGATAATTTAAGTCGGCAAAAAAATCCTTGCCTGTTTTTAAATTGTTACTAATTTAGTAACAATTTAATGGCTGTTAATACTCAATTCTCCATCGCGGTTCATCTCATGGCGAGCCTCGGCTACCGCTGTGAGCAGGAGACCACCTCCGCCCTTCTAGCCATGAGTGTCAATGCAAGCCCAAGCTTTGTCCGGCGCATTCTCGCAAAACTTTCCAGGGCAGGCCTCGTTGAAACGGCCACAGGAAAGGCTGGTGCCTGCTGGCTGGCGAGGGACCCCGAGAAAATTTCCCTGCTCGATATCTACAACGCAGTGGAAGCACCCCAGGTCTTCGCCATCCACGATTACAACGTGAACAAGCAATGCGCGGTCAGTTGCAACATCAAGGCCGCCTTGAACAAGGCATTGCAACAAACCCAGGGAGCGATGGAGAAAAGCCTCGTCAGGATCAGCCTGGCGGAAATTATTTCAGAGGTGAAAAAGTAAATTTTTAAATTTAATTGTTACCATTACGGTCACAATTCAACCAGGAACCAAATCATATGAACATCAATACGAACAAAAAACTCAGCGGCAAAGTCGCTGTCGTCACAGGCGCTTCAAAAGGGATCGGCGCCTCCATCGCAAAACACCTCGCTGCAGAAGGCGCTTCCGTCATCGTCAATTATGCCTCAAGCCGATCGGGCGCGGACAAGGTCGTCAGTGAAATCATGGCTTCCGGCGGCTCTGCTGTCGCAGTCCAGGCAGACGTTTCCAAAAAAGCGGATGTCGAACGGCTTTTTGCTGAAACGAAAAAAGCCTTTGGACAAGTTGATGTGCTGGTGAATAACGCCGGTATTTTTGAATTTTCCCCAATCGAGCAGGTCACCGAAGACCATTTTCACCGTCAGTTCAACATCAACGTGCTCGGGGTTCTTCTCACTATCCAGGAGGCGTTGAAATATTTTAATCCGCAAGGAGGCAGCATCATCAATCTCAGCTCTCTCGTGAGCACATGGACACCGCCGAACGGCTCCGTTTACAGCGCCACCAAAGCTGCGATTGATGCGGTGACCGGTTCCCTTGCAAAGGAACTGGGAGCACGCAAAATCCGGGTGAACGCGGTGCGCCCCGGAATGGTTGAAACGGAAGGAGCGCATGCCGGTGGATTCACCCAGGGCGACTTCCGAAAACAGATCGAAGGAATGACCCCTCTGGGACGAATCGGGCAGCCGCAGGACATTGCAACCGCCGTCGTTTTTCTGGCTTCCTCGGATTCGGCATGGATCACCGGGGAAACATTGCTGATCGCGGGTGGTTTAAGCTGATCGTGCTGAAGACAGCTGGAACAGGGGGCGGGCAGACTCGAGCTGCTCCTCCCTCCCCAGCAGCAGGACCTCATCTCCCGCGAGCAACTCCTCGTCCGGACCCGGATTGATGATATTGCTCGTGGGCCTCTGGATGCCAACGACACTGGCGCCCGTGCGTGTCCGCAATTGGACTTCACGAATCAATTTGCCAGCCACCAGCGCGCCAGGCTCCACATGAAGCGTTTCCAGTTTCGCCTCGCGTAAAATGCTCGGCAAGGGCGGTTCTTGGACATGGGCAGGTTTTTCCGCCAAAGTTTCCTGCAACGCAACCTGGGCTTTGGAGTAAAGTTTTACAAAATTCCGCCATAATATCCAGGCCACCAGCCCAAGCACAAAGAGCAAAGCAATTAAAATTTTCACCGGAGGCAACAATGCCGAGCTTAACAACAGCGCCAGTAACGCCATGCCAATCGTCCCTGTAAGGGCCACCACCTGCGCGATGATTGCCTGGACAGCGGCTTTGCGTGAGGTCTCGATTGTCCGGGTGATTTTCAAATCAGCCAGCAGCATGCCCAGCGCCTGCAACTTTCGATAATTGGCAATAAAGAACGGCAAGGTCAGGACAGCTGCCGTCAGCCATAGGATGGTCCGGTTCCCTTCGCCGTGGAAAAATTTTGGCAGCCAGGCTGGTGGACGTTGCGCGAAATAGCCCGCAGTAATCAGAATTCCTGACATCAATGTCACGTTCAGCAAGATTTGAAAGAGCCATTTTTTGATTAATCGAGCGGCAAAGTCCTGCCGTTTGTCCCCTCCAAGTTGCCCCACCCAATGGGTATAGATTTCCATGTTCTTCACCAGTGCCCTCGGCGCTTTTCGATCAAAAAGATTGACCAGCGCATCAGCGCTTCGAATCAGGTAAGGGGTAAAAAGTGTGGTGATGGCGGAAACAGTCACCGCGATCGGATAGAGAAATTCGCTCGTGACCTTGAGGGAAAGACCCAGCGAGGCGATGATGAATGAAAATTCCCCGATCTGGGCAAGCCCCATCCCCACCTTCAACGAGGTTCTGGTGTCATGCCCGGCCACAAATGTCCCCAAAGCACATGTAAATACTT
The DNA here is from genome assembly GCA_033762115.1 of Verrucomicrobiota bacterium. Classification (GTDB taxonomy): domain Bacteria; phylum Verrucomicrobiota; class Verrucomicrobiia; order Limisphaerales; family SXQI01; genus JANRLX01. The sequence continues at coordinate 19,238 of JANRLX010000054.1, read as the reverse complement.
TTCCCACGATCACTGTCACTGTGATGACGACGATTGGGACCGCATACTCCAGCAGCAGCTTCGGCTGGATCAACAGGCCAATCGCCACGAAAAATACCGCGCTGAAAAGATGCTGCACCGGTTCCATCAATCCCTCGATTTTCCCGATGTCGCGTGATTCCGCGATGATCGCACCGATCAGGAACGCTCCCAGCGCGACGCTGTAGCCAAGTTTTACCGCCAGCAGCGATACTCCGAAACAAAGGCCCAGCACCGTGATCAGGAGCATCTCATTGCTTTTGAACCGCGCCACATACCGGATCAGCCGAGGCAACGTGATCAGCCCCACCACCAGCGTCGTTGCCAAAAACACAAGCAGCCGCCCGACAGTCTCAGCCACCTGCCCGGAGTTCAACGTTCCGGTCATTGCGATGCCGGAGAGGAGCGCTATCATGACAATTGCAAGGATGTCCTCCACCACCAGGATTCCAAAAATCAGGTTCGCGAACGGCTCCTTGCTCTTCCCAAGTTCGGCCAATGCCTTGACAATGATTGTCGTCGAGGAAATCGAAAGCATCGCGCCGAGAAAAATGCTGTCCATCCGGTTCCATCCGAAAAGCAGCCCGATTTGGTAGCCGAGAAAGAACATCAGCAGGATTTCCAGCGTCGCCCCGATCAACGCGGTCATCCCCACCCGTTGAAGTTTTTTAAGGCTGAACTCCAGGCCAAGTGAAAACATCAGGAACACCACTCCCAGCTCTGCCAGCGTATGAATCGCCTCCATCTCCTGGATCAAGGGAAATGGCGGCGTGTGCGGCCCGATAATAACGCCGGCCAAAATGTAACCGAGAACCACTGGTTGACGAAAACGATGGCAAATGATTGTCACCAGTCCGGCAACAATCATTACCACCGCCAAATCCTGCAAAAATCCGATCCCATGCATAAGACACCTCTTAAATGTCCTTGTCAGGGTAGAAACATTTCAGGACAGGAAGAAAGCCTTGATCGGTAAAAAATTTACTTTTTGAACAGGGCGACCAGTTGATCCAGCGCTGCACCCCAACCCTGGTGAAATCCCATCTCCTCATGTTTCTTCCGTTCCTCCTCAGATTTATGAATCGCCACAGCAGTATACTTCGTGCCCTTCCCTTCCGGTTCCAACAGGATCATCCCGGTAAACGCTGTGATTCCACAGCTGCCTTCCTGCGAGATCGCAGGCCGGTAACCCGGCAGCAAGGCATCCGTCCAGACCAGTTTTTTCTCCGGTATAATTTCCAGGTAGCAGCCGATATTCGGGAAGTTCTCTCCTTCCGGTGAACGCATCACCGTGCGAAATTTTCCGCCCGGTCTCAGATCGATTTCACATTCAACAGTGTCCCATGGTTTGGGCGTGAACCATTTCATTAAATGCTCCGGTGTGGTCCATGCCGCCCAGACCAATGCAGGCGGGACATCCACCACACGCTCCAGGACAAGATCCAGTTTCGGATCGATTTGAAGATTATTCAGTTGATTCATTTTGATTTTTCCTTGAGTTCGAGAAGATAGGTATCCAGTTGATCCAAACGCCGTTCCCAATGCTGGCGCCTTGTTGCCATCCAACTCTCCGCGGATTGGAGTGGCTTTGGTGCCAGTTGATAGGTCCGCACGCGACCTGTTTTGCGGGAAGTAACCAATCCACTTTCCCGGAGCACTCCGAGATGCTGCATGAACGAGGGAAGAGCCATGTCGAAAGATTTCGCCAGTTCCGTGACTGGGGCAGGTCCCTTGCTCAATCGCTCGATCACGGCCCTGCGGGTGGGATCTCCCAGCGCCCGAAAGACATGATCAAGCTGCGTGGATTGATTAGGCATCTGCCTAACCATACCTGCCACAAAAGTAAGGTCAACGCCTAAGTTTCAACACGAAATCGCGGTGCACGAAAAACAAAAAGCCCTCACAAATGATGAGGGCTTGGCGATGCTAAACAGAGAATGGATTACAGCGGCTTGATTAATTGAGGAAGTTTTTCCTGCAGCAGGGCAATCGCGGTTTCCCGGCTTTCCGGCCCTTGCACCACCAGTTCCAAAACCTGCTGTCCAAGGTTCCGTTTTCCCGCAAGGACAGCCTGGATGCGGCTGGCCTGGGAACCGTCCTCCAGGATTGGCCGCGAATCGGAAGAATTCCGGTCCGACCAGAGGCAGTAGAAGACATGCAATAAAGTGGAGCCGTTTTCAAAAGTCATGTGGCGAAATGGAAGTTCAATCCCATGAGCCTTGACCGGAATGGTTCCAAAATCTTCAGCTATCTTGACTCCAGCGGCTGGGAAACAGATCTCCGGACTATGTCCTTTGGCCAGTTGCGCGGAATTCCGTCCCGGTTCCCAACGCAACAAAAAGCCGCTCCATTGATTATTCTCATCATCGAGCCAGACGGCTGCTTCGCTTTTTGAACAACGCAGGATGGCCAATGACTTTTCCGGGATGTTGGTGGTTTTGAATTCCGGATTCTCCGTCGGCCAGGCCACCGCCCAACTTTGACGTGGCGGAAGATTTTTTTCGTGAACGCGGTACCAACCTTCCGTGACCACCAGCACAAGACCAAGCCAACCCAGGACGGCCATTCCCACCCACCGCGGGATCTCCCCGAATGGAATGGGTTTTTCCCTGGAACCCGCAGTTTGAGCGACGTTCCGGGGCTTGGTGCAATTGGCCAAAACAAACATCCCGGCCAGCACCACCACCATGACCATCCATCCAGCGGCATCATGCCAGGCTTCCATTTGCTTCAAGCCATGATTTGCCGCTGCCCAAACGAGGAATGTGGTCCGTGTGAGGTTTGCCGCGATGACGAAAAGTATCGATCCGACCAGCAATCCAATGCGTCCCTTGAATCCAAAGCGGTGCATTTCTCCCAGGAACAGTGAGATCATCAATGCGGCCTGTAGTGAATTAACCCCGCTGCACGCTTCGTCAATGCCTACAACGCCGACCCCCACTTCGATCAGGTTGCCTCGCTGCACCGCGGGAATGGAAAGCCATCCAGCGGCCTCGACCGTTAATCCGGCCACAAATTTCATCAATCCCTGGATCAGTGCCGTTTCAAGTCCCATTGGCCAGGGGATTGCGATCAGCATAAATAAAAACGAGGGGATAAAAAATTTGACCCAGTTCCACCCTCCCAACCGATAAAGCAGGCAACAACTGAGACCGATTACCTGGCCCGCATGAAGCCAGTAAACCATTCTCCATTCCGGGTTAGCCTCGATAATGATCCGAAATGGCAACGTCAAAAAAAGGAGCGCACCAGCCACAATCATTACCGGCAAATTGCTGCTGGGCGGGTTGGCCGAGGGGCGATCCGGCCAGCGTTGATAAAGCAATGCCGCACCGAGAACAGGAACGACCCAGCCGAAATTATACTGCTCGTTGATTTCCCATTCACCACGCAATTCATCGAAAAGGAGAAGCCAGCAGGCCGCGAGCGCAAGCAGCGCAAATGCGAAACCATTATTCAGCATCTGGACCCAATCACTGCTTGAGCCTTTTGCAGGGTTGGATGTTGAAGGCATTCCTGCGGATGAAACGCCGGAACCGCCCCGAATACTTGGGACGGGTAGCAATCTGGATTTGAGTTCACTCATGAACAGAACGCTTCAACTGGCGAACCGGGTCGCGTTAATGATGGCGACCTCTCAACTGATCAGCCATTCTCTGCCAACTGGAGATCGCCGCGTTCGATCTCACATTCCAAATCCGACAGCGTCAACGGAATTGGTTCTGCCAATGGGCGACGGAGTGGGAGTCCGGTCCAGCGGTTCTTGATCGGAAGGCAGGGATTGCCGCTGCAAACCATTTCGGCAGGCTGGTCGCGCGTCACAATCGAACCGGCGGAAATCACTGCATCTGTGGAAATCGTCACCCCGGGAGCGACAAACGATTGGGCACCCACCCAGACACCATCCTGCAAAGTGATGGGATCGTTTCGATAGCACATATTGGGGATGCTGTAATCATGGTTGCCCGCGCAAAGAAATGCCCGCTGTGACACACAGCAATGGGAACCAATGGCGATCTGCTCAAAATTGAGGATCGAAACCTCTTCCCCAATCCATGTGAAATCACCCACCGAAAGTTTCCAGGGCAGGTGAATGTTGACCCGCGGCTTGATCACAACTCCCTTGCCAATTTTGGCACCAAACCAACGCAGGATCGTGCGCTTCATCGAGGAGGGAAATGGCAATGGCGATAAAAAGATCAGACACTTGATCAGATACCAAACGGCTTCAACAGATCGTGATCGACCACGATCCAATCCGGATTTGGGATTGAATAAATCATTGCGGACCCGGGTATGCTGATGGTTTGTCTTCACAGGCTCGTCATGGTTTTTAGTTTGCAATCCTAGCCCTGCTTCAGGGTTCGCCGGATTGCGTGGAAACATCCTGCGGCATTGGAAGCACAAACCCGTGTCGGAAACGTTAAGCTTTTAAGACTCTTTCGGGGATGTCCGCCACGTTGCGGACATCGATTTTCAACTCCGGAAAAAGCTTGCAAAAATATCTTGCAATTCATTGTAAATTGTTTACCTGCATGCCTCTTCGCATGCTCCTGTCAAAGTGCCCACCACTGACTCCCATGTGTATTTCCCCTTCACCAGGTGGTGTCCGTTACGCCCTCGCGACAAACGTTCTGAAGCCTCAGATTTCAAGGCTTTTTCGAGCGTTTGGAGCAAGGAATCCGCCGTGGCTTCACACTCCCAACCGGCGTTTGCAGCGGAAAGATCAGGAAAGTTACAGGCGCTCGTTGCCACCACCGGCACTGAACAGGCCGCCGCTTCCAGCACGCCCATGGGAAAACCTTCAGAATAGGAGGGAAGGATGAATAAATCAGCCGAATGGAGAAGGCGTAACCTGGTTTCTCCCTTGACCGCGCCGGTAAAAAGAACCTGCTCTTCAAGTCCAAAAGATCGCACCAATTCCCTGATTTCAGCCATGTGCCCCAGCTCATCAGGACCTGCAATGATCAATTGCCAATCTTTTGTAATTCCCCCAAGTTTGCTCCACGCCGGAACCAACATATCCAGTCCTTTCTTGGGATGGATTCGACCGAGGAACAAGGCTCGGAACCTGCTTTTTTCAAGTTCTGGAACTAGTTCAGTCACAATTGGTTGCGACATGTTTTCCGGCTTTTCCAAAGTGGCCATGCTGATGCCGTTTGGCGCCACGACAATTGGCTGGGTTAACCCGCACCCCCTGATCTGGTCCGCTTCCTTTGAGGTCAACGCCCTCCATAAACGGACGTAACGAAAGTTATCATTCTCGAAAAGGGTATGAACAATCTGCTTTTTCCAGCGCGAGCGGCTTAAAATGTACGGCTCAAACATCCCATGCACATGATAAACCAGCGGTTTCCGCTGCTTCCGCGCCTCGCTTCCCATGACATAATTTGTTCCGGTATAAAAACCGTGCCCGTGAACGACATCCGCACCTTTGACCAGATCCGGGGCGCGACGGCGCATTTCCGGAGAATAGTAGATAAAATAAGGGTTGATCCGGCGAAATTCAAAGCTCCCCTCAGCCAGATTTTGCGCGGTTCCACCATGGGTTGCGCAAAGGACGGAGGCGATTCCCTGCTGTCTCATCTGGCGATGAAGCGATACGGTGCTGGAACCAAGACCGCCGCCATTGAGCGGTTCAAGTGATTGTGTGAAATGTAGATGGCGCATAGTGCCTTCAAACCGCGATGGCCGCTTCAGCAGCGCGCGAGGCATTCTCCGCAAAATTTCGACAGGAACAACGCTCCACCAATTCACTGCTGGCTGCGCCCATCACCTCCCGCAGGGTGGGGTTTGCAGCGAACAATTTCAGGTAGTCGCTCAATTCCTCGACCGATTGCGGATCAAAAACAAAACCGTTCCGGCGAATGTGAGTTCGGTTTTTAACAGTGGCCAAAATGGGCTCAAGGTGGGCAGGGATCGGGCTGCCGGGAGGAAACGGTTCCAGTAAATCTTCTGCGCAACCCGCAGTTTCGGTTACGATCACCGGCAATCCTGAAGCCATCGCTTCGTTGACCACCAATCCCCACTCTTCATAAAGGCTGGGCAGGATAAACGTTTCCGCAAGCGCGTAAAAAACCGGGTTTTCCTCGACTTGCCGAAAGCCATAGAAATGAACTCCCGGCCTGGATTCGTCCATTACCGGATCCTTCTTGTCCGGAGCCTTGTTATACACAGGCAGTTGAAGCTTTTGACAAAGTGCTCGCAACGCTTCCTCCTCCTCTCCCGATCCAACCATTACCAGGTGTGGCTGAAGTTCATGGCCGGGGTGGATCGAGCGATGAAACGCACTGATCAAAGCGGGAAGATTTTTTTTCTGAATAAAACGACCCAGGCTCAGGAAATACCGTTCCGGCAATCGATACTGTTTTCTTAATTCAACCGCATTTGCCCGCGCCTGTGCGGCGTGAATGGCGAAGTAATCATTATCCACCGCATCGTAGCCGAGAAAAATTCGATCCTGCCGCATTCCCAGGGAGGTATAATAACGTTTTTGCGGCTGCCCCCCGAGCAGGGCGGTATCGAACATTCCTACAAAAGAGCGTTTCAGAAGGGTCTTCAGCCCGCGGGAACGAGCGGTGCCGGCATGGCTTTCATTCATCATGATCGTCCGGATGCCGAGGGATTTTGCGGCAAGCAATGCAGCGAGAGATTCCTTTGGCGCATAGCCGGGAAGAAAACAGGCATCCAGCTTAAGATCAGAAAAGGTTTTACGCGCCTGCCGGAAGACCTTTGCGAAAGGGAGTGACTCTGCAACCCCGTCCGGGCACAACGCGGTGACCTGTACAGCGGCGGGACCCCGGTTCCATTCGTACCAGCTGGTACGGTTCGCCATTTCAATCGCATGGAGCTTCGCCGGGTGAATTAATTTCTGGAAGGCGGAAAACCGCGCAAAATGGTAAGGCCCATACTGCGCCCAAAGAATACCGATTTTTCTGCTGGCAAGGTTCATTCAATCGAAACAAGGCCGTCAATTCACTGCCAGCGGTTGTTCCGGCTTGATCACCCTGACTTTTGACCCCGGCTGCAGGATGATCGAATGCCCGGGCACAAACCGCTGCCCAAGCAACCAGTTTAAAATGGTCCAGATAATGACCGGGGTGACTGTGAAAAGAAGAAATTTGGAAATCGAAATCCCGCCGTCGCGATACCATTGCGGCACCATCGCAAGCGCCACAAAATAAAGCAGGCATCCCATGCGATGGTCGCTATGGGTCCAGAACTTTCGATGCGCCCAGCCGAGAAGCGTCCCCGCCAGTGACAAGGTCAATACCACCCCCACCCACCCGCCACTGATCCAGCCATCCCCCGGTAAACTGACGGTCAACCCGACAAAATTCCCGTACGCGCCCAAACTGATCGTTTTGACCGGCGCTCCGACCGGTTTTCCTTTCCACAGAATGCGGGGGATCGGTTCCGTAAAGAGTTGAAGATATTGCGCACCAAACGAATAGGTGCCGGTCCGCTCCGGAACGACAGAAACCACGTAGGAAAGGTAATCAAAATTGGCGTAATCCTGGGTATCCAGTTGCAGTTTCAATTTTTCCTCCGGGGTCATGGTCGTGTCATATCTCACCACCTGGACTTCCTCCCCCAGAAAGACATTCTTCAAAATGTCGCGGTTGTGCCCGAGAATATTAAACAGGATCAATATCGGAATCGCGACGATCACAGACCATGCTGGAATCCACTTTTTTCCGTGATACCAACAATAGGTCAACGTCACCATCAACATGAAAAGAAGGATCGTCCAGCGCGACCAGCCGAACCATGCGCGATAAGTGATGTAGATCAGGGTGGGAAACAGATTCAGCCAGTGAAACCGCGTCACCACCATCCATGCGCACAAGATCGGCATAATAAAATGCTGGGCTTCGTTGATATACCCGGTGGATTGCGTCAGGATATAAATGCCGTTCACCCGCTCTCCTTTGATGCCGTTTCGCGTGGCATAAATGGAATAGGCGGCCAGCGGCAGCAGCAACAAAGTGGTGACGACCAGCGCCCTTTGCTCCATCAGGCTGAAGGTGGGAAATCCTTTGGTTAAAAAAACAGTTCGTGTCCACCCCTTCCAGGTGCAGGCGGTCACAAAACAAATCATCGCCACGGAAGTCACCATCAAGGTACGAATGAAATTTTCGTCCGTCGGTTTGAACCGCATGTACTCCCAATTGCTGTCGAAACTGAAATTATGGACGAGGATTGGCCGCAGAACAAAGACCAGTCCATGAAATGTCAGGTAAACAATGGCCGGATGAAAAAGAGACGCCTGGCCGGTGGCCAGAAACAGTCCAATGACCACCAGCCAAATCAGGACCTGCGCTGACAAGGCAACCTCGATCATTGGATATTAAAAAAGGAGCGGGGTTTGCATAAGCACTCGAGCCACTTTCGGGAGACTGTCGTGTAGCCGTACCCATCCTCCGCCCATGAATGAAGCCTTCGCGCGTTAATCGAACCGGCGCGGAGCCGTTCTGCCATCTGGATCAAACCTTTTTCGAAATCTTCCCACTCCGTGCTGGTCACGATCACGTCCGGATTTTTCAGTCCCAGTTCTTCAGTTCCTCCCGCAGCGGTCGCGACAAACGGCACTCCCTTCAACATCGCTTCCACAAGCACCAGCGGTAATCCTTCCCAAAGACTGGGGAGAACCACCAAATCACTTTCTGCAAGGATGCGTGGCAAATCGGAAAGTTTGTACTCCCCATGCAATGTGACCTGGTCACTCAACTGATTGGCGGCGATGCAGGCTTCCATTTCCGCCTTCATCTTCCCAGCGGGATCATAACCGTAAATATCCAGGCGGGCCGGGTTCATCACCGGATGCTGCCGGATTTCTCTCCATCGTCGTACCAGTTGATCCGGCCGCTTTTGCTCCACCAATCGGCCCAGGTAAACAACCCGGAGCATTCCTCCGCCGACCGGAGCGCGTGGTTCAGGAATTGGCGCCGAGCGGTCAGACGTTAAAAATGGAATCACCCGGATTGGCTTTTGCGGCCAGAAATTGTGCATGATCTGGGCGACTTTTTTGGAATTGGCCACGGTCGAATCCAGGTTTGCTGCGCATTGCCCGGCGAGACTGTCCGCGCCTGGCGGCTCGACGATCTCATGATTGATGCTCAAGGTCTGTTTTGGCCGGAGTTTATTCAGCAACAGATGGGAGCGGCCTGCGCCGATGCAATAAAGTGAATTCGCCTTGTGGGGAACCAGCACCGGCCAGCTTAAACTTGAGTAGAGCGAAGCCAGTTTTCTGGTTTGCCGGAACGCAGCGGGAGGAAGCAACAGTCTCACGCCGATGGCTTTCACTCGCGCGAGGCTCTCCTGGTCCCAGTCCGATCCATTGGCAAACAGGCTGACTTCCACCCCCCGTTTCCTCAGCAATTGGCACAGCAGCGTCAGGTGAGTGCGGATTCCCCCGAGCCCAAGGGTCGCTCCACTGATCATGACTCGTGGATGTCCCTTGAATTCCATGCTCTGGACGGATTGCGGAGGGCTTTGAGGTGAATCAATGACCATGAGAACTCCTCTCAGCGCCGCTCAAACATGGCCAGCTGGTAACCGGCATGTTCCAGGGCTTTACCGTAAGGCTGCAACCCTGCCCGCTCAAAGGTTGACAACATCTGCTTGATCTGGGTGTCCGGAGCGGTGTGGATTTCAATGATCAATTTTTCCACCCGTTCAAAAAGTTTGGGATAATTGGCCACCAGCTCATATTCCGCACCTTCGATATCAATCTTCAAAAGATCGACCGGCCGATTTCCAATGAGTTTTTCCAGGTCAAAATACTCCGCCGACACACTCCGGGTCGAAGGCCCCTGTTGAAGGCTCGCGGATAAATAATTGCTCGAGCAGACCCACAACGAATCTGTGCCTTCCCGTTTTCCCACAAGCCCCTGCTTCAGCTGATGATTCGGACAAAGACCGGAGCGGGCGAGATTCCTTTGAATGACCGGAATCAAATCAGGATTTGGCTCCACCAACAGATATTCCCGCTCCCCTTCGCCGAACTGCACCCGGAAACAGACTTCCGCCAGCATGCTGAAATGGGCGCAATGGGCCCCCAGGTCAACGATCAACCTGGGAGGTTGCTCGAACCAGTTGTAGAGCTGCCAGTAATAAGGATGGCAGAAAACATCCTGCAGGCTGTTTACCTGGTATTTGTTGTCCAGCGCCAGCGGATGATTTCCCAGCAGCTTGATTTCGCAGGTGATGATTGAAGCCAGCCGACGATACAAAAATGAGCGCCAGCGACCGAATGTGGATTGTGCAATCATTGTGTCACGCCCGGTACAAGGCTGGGTTGGAACGATACGGGACGATATAGTTGTTGATCATCCGCGCATTCGACGGGAGATCATACCGGCTGATCGTGCTCAGGGAATTGTAGGACATCTGGTAGAGCGCTTCACGGTCGCGGTCCAGTCGTACAATCGCTTCCGCCAATGCCTCCGCATCTCTCGGGGGAACAATCAATCCATCCACCCCGTGAGTCACCACCTGTCCGCAGTTTGGAGTGGTGATCACAGGCAACCCATTGGCCATCGCCTCCAGTTGAGTGATGGCAAACCCATCTGACAAGGTGGGCAAAACGAATACATGCGCCGAACGATAAATCTGATGAATCTCGTCACGCGTCACCCGTCCCAGCAACTTCATGTTGGAGGGAAAGGAACGCACCACATCCCTGGAAAGCCCAACCGGCCCGGCAAAAATGAACTCGATATTGCTGTTCTCCAGGCGTCGCGCCGCTTCCACCAGATACTGGATGCCTTTGCGTAAAATGAGGCTTCCCAGCCATAATACTTTCAACGGTCCGGAGGGATGCACCGGCCTTGTTTCGCGGTCCAGCGAGAGATCAATCGCAAGCGGAACAATGATGATTTTGTTTCGCGGGACACCTTGCTGGAGCAATGCGTCACAGGACCATTGCGAATTCACCAGCACCACGTCAGCCAGATCCCACTCCGCCTTGAGCCGGTCCCAGTAAGCCTGCGGCAATCGTCCCGGCGCTTTCTCCCAACCTGGCCAGCGGGCCGATTCCTCCAAAACCAAATCCTCCTCCACCTTCCCCGGGTCAACCTGGTCCAGCAAGGTAAAGATGCCGCGCTTTTTTAAATGCTCCATTGTCTCCAGCGCGTTGGTGTTGAATCCAAAGTAACAATCGCGGGCAGGGTCCAGTTCGATCCGGGCGAGGTGTCTGGTCACCCGTTTGGAAAACCATTTCCCAAAGCGAATGAACTGCGCCGCATGTCCCTCCGGATTCAGATGATTCCGCCGAAAATGATAGATCGCCTTGTCCACAATCCCCCGCAGGTTAAATGCCACAACCTGCTCCGGAAGCAGATGCGATTCATAACGGCCTGCCAGGGCGCGTGCGCCTGCCGGGCCTCGCTTGAGAATGTGCCTCGCCCGGCCACACCAGACATCCGTGCACATTAAACGCAATTGTCCGAGCTTATGAAAAGCGAACGGGATCGCGTATGATTGGCGCGAACCTTCCTGGGCGACAATCCATCGCAGGCTTTTGGCGCGTATGTCCAGCAAGTGGTCCGTTCCGGGACCGTTGTTGGTCTGAACCGTGGCTGTCATTTCAATGCTTGTGAACAGCCTCAGGGAATGAGCACGGCGCGGTAAATCGTGCTGGCATTCGTTTCAGACCCGGTATCCACCCAAAGTTCGGAATTCGAGGAAAGTGTCAGGTTGGTCAACGAGCCCCAGTCAGGCAAAGCCAGTTGCGCCTTCTGCTGGATCGTATAAGTGCGCCCCACCTGTCCATGGATCAACACACCGGCAAGCGATATCACATCAATCGTTGGCGCGGGATTTTCAAAGGTTAATGTTTGAAGTTCCGCCCCAAGTCGAACCGCCAGGTACTGATGCCCAAGGTCGGTCGGATGAGTGGAGTCACTGCTGATGTAAATATCGGCATTCCCATCCCCCTGCGGTTCAGCAATGTTTCCTGTTCCAGTGATCCAACCAGTGTTCTGCCCCACCACCGGGTCAATAAAAAGGAGGCTTCGGCTTTGCGCCGCGTCACGCACCGCATCCCGAGCACGCAAAAGAAAATCGGGCGGGTTGCCGCGGGACCACCAGGGCCCAATCACAACAATTCGCGTGTTCGGCAGGTTTGTGAGCAGTAAATCATAAAGTGCTGTTGCCGCGTTGAAAATGGAATCCCGGGAAAATGCGGCGTCATTGATCCCGCCTGCCACAATCACAATTTCAGGATTATTTGCGATGACATCCGCCTGCACACGGTCTGCGAATTTGACCCGTCCCCCCGGCCCTGCATTGATATAACCGGTGCCACCCACGCCCGAGCCCCACACCTCCCAATTCATCACTGTTGCCAGTCGTTGCGCGTAGGAGCCCAATCCTTCCGTGAACGAATCACCCAGAATGATGCAGCGTGGCCCAAGCTCTCGCTCCGGGCGTTTGATCTGTTCACCGTCTGCCACGATCACCCCGCCAAAGGCCAGGCCAATGGCTTCAAGCGTGATGGTCCTCAACTGCGAATTGGGAAAAGTGACCCGCACCCAGTAAAAATTCCCGTCAGCAGGCGGGCCGGAGGCGATGTTCAGGCTGACATATTCATTTCCAACTTTGATCCGGTATTTACCTCCCGTCCCAAGGGTCAGGATCTCGAACTCGGTTGAATCAGTGTCAAATTCCACCTTGAAAGGCAATTGTGCCGAAGCACCGGTGATCCCGCCGGAAATGGCGAACAGATTGGTATGATACCCATCGTTCCAGGAACGCATTTTTGCGCCCGAAAATCGAAAGGCCTTGTTCGAAAATCGTACCAATTCCCGCCCTGAAACCGTTGGCAAACTCTCCATTGGACCGATGAGTGAAACAAGTGGCGGAGTGGTCATTTCCACCTCCCCGGCAAGGTTTGTTTGGCCAGCTGAAAGCTTCCCTCCCATGACAGCAAATACCATTGCAAACAGGCAGCCGTATCGGAGCAGCGGATGAATGAATAAAGTTTGAGATGTGCGCATACAGTTAATCAGCGGTTGAAAATGATTGATCAATCATGGCAGGAGCAACGCCCGGTAGGCCTTTCTCATCCGGTTGGTGGAGGACGGATCCACCCATAATTGCGGGCTGCTGGATAACGTCACAGTCGGGCCATCCACCCAGGCGGCTTCCTCACTAACGCGTGATTGGATCACATAACTGCGCCCCACCCTCCCTTGCAGATAAATTCCTGCCAGCTGATGAATCTCAATCGTCGGCGGAAAGATCACCTGGATCGGTCGCAGCACCTCCGCCAAACGTAACGCCAGATATTGATGCCCCAGGTCCGTCGGGTGCGTCGTATCAGCGCTGATATATTCATCTGCATTTCCATCCCCTTGCGGCGTGCCTGCATTCCCCGTCCCGGTGATCCAGCCGAGATTGATTTCCTGGGAAGTTGTCGCAACCAATGGATCGATGAAATCCAATCCCCTGCTCAGGGCCGCTTCACGAATGGCATTTCGCGATTGCAGAACGAAGAGCGGCACTGTTCCCCGTGGCCACCACGGCCCGACCACGATCAATTTAACTCCAGGCAAATTTGTCAGAATGGTGTCATAGAGGGTCTGCGCCTCTGTTTTCAACAAAGTCGGTGAATAAAAAGCGTCGTTCATCCCGGCTGCAATCACCACGATGTTTGGTTTGTTCGTGATCACGTCCGACTGTACCCGGTCCCGAAAACGACTTCGCCCCGGCAAACCGGAATTCAGGTAGCCAGTTCCTCCCACCCCGGAACTCCACACTTCCCAATTCAGTAATGAACTCAAACGTTGCGCATAGGAAAGCAGCCCCTCCGTGAATGAATCGCCCATGATGATGCACCGCGGCCCGAGTGGCTTGTGAGGCGCGTTGATCGAATCCGTCACCCCGATCTCCACTCCACCAAACGCCATTCCAATCGATTCGAATGAAATCAATCGGCTTTTTTTCGCGTCAAAACTGACCCGCAACCAATAAAAGTTCCCGTCATCCACCGGCCCATCTGTTGGCTGAAGATTGACGTACTCCTGGTCCACCTTGATCCGGTATGAGCCTTTGGTACCGAGGGTCAGAATCTCAAACTCCTGGGCGTCCGTTTCAAATTCCACATGAAATGGTATCTGGACAAAACTTCCGGTGATCCCCCGCGCCAGCAGGAACTGATCGTGAGGATAGGTATTGTCCCATTGCTCCACGCGGGCGCCCGAGTAACGGAAAACCGGCTCTGACCTTCGCACCAGCCTGCGCCCCGGCAGTTGCGGTGGATTAATCATGGGTCCCACCGGGGTGATTGAGGGCGGATTGGTCATCCTCACCTCACCCACAAGGTTGGTCTGGGCGGAAACGGTTTCCGGCATCACCACAGTCAGGAACATCAGTATCCCCAGGGTGATGGTGCGACCAAAATTTCCACTCACTGATTGCACTGCTGCTCTACACATAAATTTCATTCTTTAATCCTGCGCTCTGTTTTACAGATAATTTTTGTTCAATCTCACCGAGAGGGACTGCTTTTCTCGCTTTCAGTTCCCGGCTCAAAAGGTAAATCTCCGGCGACACCGGCTGCCGCATCGCGTCCCCAAAAAAAGCCACAGCATATCCCGCCAGGACTGCGCGCAAACGGGTCAGGAATCGTCCCGGTTTCAACGTGTAAACCACCGTTTTGAAACTGGTCACTGCCAGATGCCCTGCCACGTACGGAAATGGAACATTTTCCCAGGTGAACAAAATTTTGTTCCGTGACCCGTAATAATCCATCCGCACCAGGCTCCGTTTGGGCGATTCAAAATGATGCACCGGATCGGAATTCCCGCAGCGCGTGATGAATCCTTCGTTCAACATCCGCAGGCAGTAATCCTCCTCCTCCCCCTGGTGAATGAGATGCTCCCTGTATCCGCCAAGCTCCACAAACAATTGCCGCCGGATCGCATGGGCCGTTCCAATGTATGAATAGGTTGCGTAAATCTGTTTCGCATCAGGAGCGGCCTGTTTCACTTCAGGGCTCTGGTTCACATCCACAAACGGAATGGCCACTGCCCCGATTCGTGGATTGCTGAATTCCTTTAGCGTCTGCTCGACGACAAAGGGTGAGGAAAAAGCCGCGTCATCATCAATCGAAAACAGAATGTCCGCCTTGCTCAAATTCGCGCCGCGGTTCCGCTGGACGATATACCCGAAAGAAGTCGGACTTTTATGAACCTTCACGCCCGGAAATTCTTTTTGAATGATCTCCGCGGTTCCATCACTCGAGCCGTCATCGATCACCAGCACCTCGGGCCGGGCGCTTTGGGAAACCGCGGACTGCACCGCCTTTCTCAGGTCAGCCACCCGGTTCCGCGTCGTGATCAACACCACAGCGCGTAAAGGGCACTCTCCCGCCGCCTCGGCCCAGCCGGGCGCTTTTTCAAATTGGGCAGGAGCGGTTGTCATGGCTTTGCGACGCGAAGAAAAATCACCGGGCATTCCTTCTCCTTGAAATGGCTGACCACCTCAAAACAGGCATTCGCCTGTGCCAGATGCGAGAAAAAGGTTTCCGCCGTGTACGGCGGGTGCAGTTCCACGACAATCGCCCTCACTCGTGAAATCCAGGGGGAACAATGCTCAAAAAGTTCCGCCTCCGCCCCTTCAATATCACATTTCAGAAGGTCGATGCTTTCACCGGGGAAATGTTCATCCAGCAATTCCAGCAGCGTCAGCACCGGCATTTGCTCTCCACTTCGTGATTGCGCATCCATCATTCGATACGCCCACTCCTCATCCCCACCCATCGTCACCTGCCGGCGATGCGCCCCCACACATGCCTGCACAAGCCTGACCTGCTCGGCAAAACCAGCCGCTTTCAAATTTTCCTGGCAAACCCGGCAATTTCCAGGGTTCGGTTCAACCGCAAGGATCTTCGCCGCCGGGAAAAGGGTATGCCAGTAACGAAGGGAAAAACCGACGTTTGCTCCCAGGTCCACAATCCGCTTCGCTTGCGAAATCTCCTTCCCCACCACGCTGTATTCGCCCCTCTGGAACATCTCTTCGAGCACCAGCAGGTCCGTGGCCCCCAGCCGGATGTGAAACGGTTTCAGATGCTCCTTCAACGAAATGCCAGTCATCGAACCGCGGCGCGGCAACGGAAGCTTGGGCACCCGCCGCAGGATGCGGTCATAAAGGTACAGCATGTAATCGTCCAGCCCACTGAACCGTTGCCTGGCCTGCCAGTGCGGGGTGAGTGACATCATGCCAGCCCTTTCGCGTGAGTGGGTTCCACGGCTGCCCCATGAGCGGGCACTGCAAACAATTTGCGGACGGTCATCCATTGCCAGATCGCCAGCAGTGCAGCCGCGACAATATGGCCGATCGCCAGGCCGGTTGCTTTGGTCGATGGGATCAATGCCATGCAGCTCAGTACCAGCGCCACCGCCCAGACTGCGCTGAATGAAAACTCCAGCCACGCCCGCCCCGCTGCCTGGACAGCGCGGGAGAGAAGATTGTTCGCCGCGACAATTGCCGTTCCCGCAAGCGACAAAACAAAAACCAGCGTCCCATTCTGGAACCCGGCGCCGTACCATCCCAGGACAACATTCGAAAGCAGGATCAATGGCAGCGCCATCAGCAAACAGGCGCCCACCATCAGGAATAAATTTCGCCTGAGCAACCGCGTCATCTCCGGCAGTTTCCCCTCACGATACAGATTCGATAACATCGGCAATAAAACAGAGGTGAGAACCAGCGGTAAAAAACTGAGCAGATTTTTCCATTGACCCGCTGCGCTTAGGATTGCGATCTCCTCATACCCCCCCTCCTGATTGACCAGCAGGGTGTTGCAGATCCAGTTGGCCGGGGTCGTCAGAATGCTCGATAAAAATGCCGGGATGCTGAACCCCCAAAGCACGGCGAGTTCCTCACGGTTCACCCGGTAACTGATCCTGATTCCTTTCGCAGCCGCTTCCCTGCTGATCGCCAAATGCCCAATTACGCAACCCACAGCCATTTGCAGGACAGCTCCAAAAACCGCCCCTTCCAGACCAGCCACCAGGCAGCCGACCACCAGGAATGGCGTCCCCAGCACCGCTCCCCAAAACTGTACCTGGCTGCTTTTTTTGAATGCTTCAAATCCTCCCAGGGCTCCCGTGTACACCCCCTGCAACCCACTGAACAGGACCAATCCCGCTCCCGTCACCAACAACGGCGCCAGATGTGGCGCAGCAAGGGTTTCACGCGCAAACCAGGGCGCAAATAAAACCAGTAAAATCCCGATCAGCACCCCGCCAATCGTCGCCACCAGCAACGCCAGGCCAAGGATTCGCCCGCAACGCTCAGGGTCCGCGTCCCGCAATTCCGCAACGTACTTTGTTGCGGTCACTCCCAACCCCAGTCCCGCAAAAACTCCAAACAACCCGATCGTGCTCTGAATAATCGTAAACTCTCCAAACGCAGTAATCCCCAGCAGTCGGGCCACAATGATCGAACTCACCACTCCCAGCCCGCGCGAGATGACCGCCCCCACCACCGACCACATTACCCCCTTCGCCAGTCGCACCCATAAAGGCGACGCACGAAACCGTTCCCAAAGCGACAGCACTCCCGCAGGCAGCGTCGATGCGACCCAGCGGTTCACTATTGTCCCTTTCATTGAGGCTTCGCTGATCAAAGGAATGAATTAGTTTGGGCTGCTGCCTGGTTCAATCCGCAGGTTCTCCGGCGGCTTGATCTTTGGCGCCGCAAAGGCGAAGCCGGTTGTGGGAAAGAAATTATATTTCTCCGGCTCTGCCGTGATCGGGGGGCCTTGCGTGGAAAGAATCACGCTGCCATTCCTGCGAACCACAAACCGTTGCTCACCTGGCAGAAACCCTGTCCTGAAATGGCTGATCCCCGCTGCCGCCGAATTGGTCGTCCAACTGCTGCCCGAAAAAATTTCCACTGACGCGGGGGCGGTCAACAACAGCGTCGTATAAACGGTGTCCTGCACATCCCCAATGAACCATCTGACCGGGCTGTCATTTGTCACCACTGCCGTTTTGGGATGGGTCCGGTAGGAATAATAAAGTTCATCCCGAACAATTCCCGGCTCCACACCGGTCTTGAACCATTGGATGTACCGCTTTGAAAATTCCATATACCCTGAATGGGTGTGCCGCTTGATGTTCCGGATGCTTTCAAAATATTTGCCCGGATCATCGACAGGGCAGAAATAGGTGCTTTCGTTCCAGTCGTTCCACGTCACCAGTTCCACCCATTCAGGCTGGCTTTGGATGATCCCTTTCCACTGCAATTCCAATCCTTCACCGCCATGAAATTCAAAGTAGCGCCTTCCAATCCCCTCCTGCCCTGCCCCCCAGTAATGCGGAGTGATCCCCGCCATGAACAATTTCCCTTCCTCCCTCGTGGCACGCGCATAATTCGAATTGCACTGGGCCAGTTGATGCGGCATTCCCGCGGCACCAAACAGGAAAAGCCCATCCAGAAGGTTTCCATATTTTTTCAGGATATTTTTTCCATCCTGGTAGCTCGGCAATTCCTGTACAGGATCAGGCCAGAAATGAGGCACAAAAAAGAAATCCATTCCCTGCTCCTTCAACGGGCCAAAAACTTCCTCCGCCCATTTCGTATTATTTTGTCCATAGGTCGAAACCACGGTTTTCCCCTCCTTTTTCAATGAATTGGGCCGGTTCCCGTAAGTGGACAGGATCTCCCTCAGATCGACAGTGTTCGTCAGTTCCAGGGAAAAAAATAATTTGAAACCGCTGTTCAATCCCTCAGCCGCGTCATAAATCGATTTTACCCGCGCTTTATAATACCAATCCGGACCGCTCCAGGCCCCCACGTTCAGCGCAAACCCATCCACTCCCGCCGCCTGCGCCTCAACAATTTCTCTTTGATACGCCTCAACGCTGCTCCCATACGTGGCAAAGCAGACCATATAATGCGCAAACACCTGTTTCTCGGCCCGCACAAAGCCCGTCATTCCAGCCAGAAGGAGTAAAATAAGAGTATGGATTCGCATTCGGTTGCTCCCGTTTTATGCTCGCGCTCCGCTTTTGACTTGAGCAGGTTTCGCGCTCCCGTTCCGGCCCACCCTTGCAGTGCCATTCTTGCCATAATGGCCACCCAGGTCATCCGCGCGCGCCCGGTTCAGTACCAGGCTCACCTGTTTTGCGCGTCTTTGATACAGCATGTCCAGTGCCTGTCTCACAAGTCGGGAGCGGGTGTAGAACGGCCGTGCCACCATCAGG
>JANRLX010000053.1:0-41878 GCA_033762115.1 Verrucomicrobiota bacterium | reverse complement strand
TGAGGCCGGAACCGTTTATGAAGGCATCGAGCTCTTCCCCGAATAATTCAGGCATGGAGTAGGTATAATCTGCAGAAGTGGATTTGAATGATTGAATGGCCCTAAGTCGCTGATGATGGGCCCGTCCAAAAACATTGAACTGCTCAAGATCAAACCCGCCCCGCAAACGCTCATAGCTCCCATATCCAAAGAGCAAACTGAAATCCACCTGTTTTCCTTCCGTCAAAGTGTAAACCAGATCACGCGATTGGGCCTCAGCTGGTTCATAGGCGAGCGAGACTGAATTGAAAATTCCAAGGCGAGCGAGTTTGTGGCGACCTTCATCTGCCTTGACAGGATCGAGTAAATCTCCTGGCTGTAAAGGAATCCTTCTACGGATCACTGATTCCTTCGTACTCCTGGGGCCGTGAATGACAATGCTGCCAACAGTCACCGGCTGGCCTGTGATGATTTCAGCACGGAAATGCAAGCTTACGACATCATTGGTTTGCTCCCGTTTGATTTGGGTCAACTCAATGGATACGTCGGCAAAACCTTCATGAAAGTAGCTTCTGCGAATTGCCTGGATATAATCCTGTTCCCAAAACCGGGAGTACGGCACATCCGGAGTGACGGTCAAGGAATTTTCAGGTGGAGAGTTTTTTTCCTGCCGCACGATTTGTTCGATGTTCCGCACTCGCGACTGAGGACCTGGATGCATCAGGATGGTGGCCTGGACAAAGCCTTGATTGGTGTTGATCACCAGGTTTGTCGAAGTCACTACAGCTCTTTCATACCCCCGATTTTGTAATGATTGTTCCAGGTTCCGTAAGGAGGTCGCAAACTTTTGAGGGCTGTAGACTTTAGTCCCTCGGGTGGGGAGAAGTGCGTCAGTCGGAAAGAAGAAATCTGTGGCTTCGACTTTTGTCAGCACTGAAAGGTTTGGGAACGCGAGGTTTTTGTAATAAAACCTTTTCCCTTTTCGGATGAAAAAATCCGCTTTTGAAATTGCCAGCTTGCGATCCAGAGGCTCTTCAGGCGCGGCACGCCAGACGAATTTTTGATGACTGCCATTGGTTAGCGTTAAATCAGCTTCAATAGACGCGTTCAAGTATCCATCCCGTGTAACTCTCGCCAGCAGGATCATTGTGGCATCTTCAATAAACGCAGCGTCCAGGACCGGAGGTGGCGTGGCATCCTTAAACAAAAGTCCCAAACTGCTTTTCAGTTCCCGGTTTCCAAAAAAGCCATATCCGGAGACTGTTATTTTTGCTGATGGAGAATTGGTTTCAGCCTGCAGGAGCGGTGTAACAATCAAGCTCAGCAGCAGGATTATTCGGAAGCCATTCATCGCGAATATAGCCGCCATTTGAAGCCAGCGTTCAAGGCGCTGAATCGATCATACTCTCCAATGAGAGACCAATTCTCACTCAACTTGTACTCGACGTTGTAACTTTGACGGCCTTGCTCCGAGATTTCTTCTCCACTGCGGATGATCAGCCGGTCTGCATCGGCTGCGCCGGAATTTATTTTTGCCCAAAAACTCTTGCCGAGAAATAAAGCCAGTTTTCCGAGTTTTTGTTCGTTGGAAAAGGTAAGCTCATTTCTGGGAAGCTCCCCTGCAGTGAGCATTAAAACAATTTGTTCCGAAGTTAGTGAAGGCACAGAAGAAAATTCAACGACAGGATCATCGGCAGGGCCGCGGACTTCCATTTTGATGTCATATCCATAAACACGGGACCCTGCGACCATGAAAACATCCGGGCGGTAAGGGTTTTCGGCTGTAAGTGTCACGAGGCTTTGCTGGACGGCAAGATTGGCAAAAGGAAATTGAATGCTGCCTGAATTAATTCTTACATCTCCAAGAGCAAGCGGTTCTTCCATGGTCCCGCGCAGAGAAAGGTTTGCGGATGCGACGCCTACAAACAGTGGCGTTCGTATGCGAATGAACTCCTGGCCCTTGACCTGTACATCCAAATTCCAGTTGGCAAAAGGTTCATTCCGGATTTTGAAGTACGGCGGTCGTCGTTCCTGCGACGTGGTTTTTCCGGGAATGAGCAGGGAAAGATCACGAAGCAAAAAGCTGTCACGAAGCCGGGTGTTGCCCCGAATCTTGAAGTTCCCATTCGCTTCATTGGTCAGGAGAAGATCAAGGTCAGACCTGATGACGAAGTCCGGCTCTCTTGCCAGAACAATGTTTGTGCCTTGAAGCCGGACGCTGGATTCGATGATTCCTGACGCATAGTTACGCACATCAAGGTGGCCATTGATCCGCAAAGTTTCCCCACCAATTTTTGCGGAGAGTTCCCCGAACTCCAGCCGGGAGTTCCTGATTTGCAACTCCCCTGCAATGTCATGAACCGGGCTAAATGTTTTAATGGGGCGCGTGGACAAGTTGGTCAGGGACAAAGTGCCGTTGACTTCTCCCTGATTGGTCAGTTGAACTGCCAGGGACAAAATGCCTTCAGGGGAAACAGCCGCGGGAAGGAAGGGTTTGAAAGCTGCTACATTCCAATTACTTAATAAAACCGAGCAATCACTGTTTATGAAAACATATCGCGGCAGATGCTCAATGCGTGTGCGCCATAGTTCCGGGGTTATTCCAAGATGGCCGGTAAGTGTAAATGGTTGGGATTGCACCTCAAGGCTCAGTAACTCCGCTTTAAAATAATCCTGAGCCGTAATAAAATGAGCATTCACATTTGAAATCATTGGCCAGGCCTGCGTCCCTCCAAGCCAATTCAAACTGCTGGCCGTAAAATGAATATCTCCAACAATCCGGTCCTGACGTGTAGTCACGACACAAAGGAGATGAGGGAACCCAAATTCAACCTGGGTAAGCTTTGTAACGTTGCTCCAGAAAACCGGGTTTGGTTCAGTTCGCAAATGGAAGTTGGCCGTGGCCCGATTGTGAAATTTTAGCGGGATCGGCTTTCGATTCAGTTCGACATTGACAGGCAAAAATCCTACCGCAGAAAAAATCGGCTCGCCTTCAATCTCGATTTCTCCCCTAGCAACATGCAAACCTTCTGCTTCAGCTTTGAGATGAATGTCGATGCTAGTTTGATCCCAATCCTGGAGATCAGTGGCAACCTGCAACTCCATTGAGCCTATCAACTGATTATTTTGATTGGTGATCGAAGCCACCAGTTGAGTGAGTTCCAGGCCTCGGAGAGGTCGCTTTATAAAGGGCTGGAAGATTGATAAGTCAAAATTTTCCACCCGGCCTTTAACCCAAAAGGAATCCGGCTTCCCAAAATTTCCAGAAAGCTCGATTTTCGTATCAACGCCTTCGAGGTTCAATCTGCCCAGGGAAAAAAGAAAGGGATCGCGCAAGACCTTCACCATGGCCGGATAAGTATTTGTGAGCAGGGGAAGGTCTCCCTGGGTTAAATCGAGGCGGTTCAGTCGAAATGCTCCCTCTCCGTTTTGAATTACTGCCGAACCTTCGGCTTTCAACTCAGCCACGCCGCTCCTGGCTCGTAATCCTATCGTGTTGATATTCAGGTTTGTTCCGGAAGTCTGGCCTTCAAGATTGAGTGGGTTCAGTCCGGGAAGTTCCAAATTGTTTATCGCAAATGTGAGATTGTAGCCCAGGTTTGTAATTGATCCGGAGAAAGTGGCTTCCGTATTGATTTCTTCGTAGCCAACGATCAGGGGAATCAGAGAAGACTTTAAGTTGCCGACTGCTTTAAACGATCCGCCTGAAATCATTTTACGAGAGATATCGAAGCTGCCTTGCGCTACGAGAAAACTCTTCTCACCTCCACGCATCACAATATTGGAAATTTGAAGATTGGGCCATGCCAATTGCCCCAATAGCTTTAATTCATTAACCGGCTTGAGCCAGTGACTGTTGATCGTGTCGCTTTCCGCCTGAAACTCCACCATTGGGAATTTACCTCCATTGGTTTTCACAAGGAAGGAGGCGCTCACCTCGCCTGTGGCTTTAATTTTCGGAATCGTCTCCAATCTGATTTTTGCATTCAGGAGAGCTGGCGCTGCAATTTCTCCTGAAGGTAAATCGATGGTCACCTCATTTTCCAGGCGTGCTTCCACCCCGGGCAAGCCAATGGAAAATTGCGTGATCGTTGCTTCTTCACTGTTCCCATGAGCCGCCACAGTAATCTTATCGCTACTTGCGCCTTCATCAGGAGTTGGAGGGCCGCCGGTGATCTGCATGTTCCAGTTTTGATTTGTGACGGTTGCCTTCAATGTCACGTTTAGTTCGGGATATGGTGTCTGGGCAATCCATTTTGGAGGAAGAGCAAAATCCGTTGCCGACACGGAAGCGTAGGCAGGCCAGATGCTGTTGCTCCCAAAGGCCGCCTGAGCCCGGAAAATATTTGTTTTCCAGCGGCCTCTTAACTCCGTCACAACAAGGTTGTTGCTTTGATGGGCGCGCAGGCGGCTGCTGAGATCGAGTGAAAGAACCTGAACAATAAATTCATTCGTTCCTCCAGCCTCAAATTTTCCCTTGAAATCCGCAGGGGAGGGGAGCCCCTCCCAAATCACGTCTCCTTCCAGCCGTCCCTGGTTCCATTGGATGGTGGAAGAAAAATACTCCTTGCCTTGAAAGAGCAGTTTTCCGTTCGAAAAAGTTGCCCTTGGAACCCATCGCATTAATTGATTTACCGTCTGTTCAAATTTGCGGTAAATGCTCAGCGGATCATTCGTCTGCCTCGATGCGGAAGCTTTACTGTGCACTGTCAGTTTCCAACCTGAAATCTGGAGAGCGAGGGAAGCATTTGTTTGATCACCTTTCCATAGGTAATACCAGGCTTTTGGGGATAATGTCTGGAGTTGCGCAATAGAGAAGTCAGTTTGTCCAAACCGTCCCTGAATATCGTGAAATTGAATAAAGTCACCCTCACTTTTTTCGAACTTTCCATAATGCACTCCGAAATGGGAAGCGAGAGACCTCAAAAGGTAGGGATACCAAAAGGAGAAGGTGAGAAAAGAAAGCGCAGCCAGCAGCAGCAAAACTCCTGTGGACACCATGATACGTTTAAGCCAACGCCGTTTCATCCCTCCTAAGGGACAAATTAGCGCAACTTGGACTTCCCACCAAGCAACTCTTTTCTATTGCCATCTCATGAATTCAGGATTAGGGTTGGAACCCTTTTAACAATTTAAGGGGAATAAACTTGAATAGCGAAATTTGTAGAAAAGCTCTTGAGAAGGTTGGAAATCCCAACGTGTTGGTCAATATCGTTTCCCGTCGTGTCCGGCAATTGACCGGTTCCAGCGGTGGTCCTTCGGCCCGGCCCATGATTAGCGAAACGGCAGGTTTGGGAGCAGGGGACATCGCCCTTTTGGAAATCGTGGAGGACAAAATGAGTTGGGAGCTTCAGGAACAAGCGGCAAATATCGCGCCCAAGGCCCGCAAACGCTCCTGACAACTCTGTTTGATTTTGCAACAGCCGGAAGAAATACTCTTCTGGCTGTTTTTGTTTTAAAAACACCCAGCATATGTCGGAGATACTGATCAACTCCAAAGCCCGGCGTGATTATCATATTCTTGAAACCTATGAAGCAGGCCTGGTCCTGCATGGGACCGAAGTAAAAAGCCTGCGCGCTGGCAAAGGCCAGATTGCCGATGCATTCATCCGAATCGAAAAAGGGGAAGCCTGGCTGTATAACGTTCATATTGACGAATACGCCCATGGCAATCGCCAGAATCATCAGCCGAAAGCTCCTCGAAAGTTACTGCTGAACAAATCCGAAATTTCCAAGCTGCACGGATTGGGAGCAGTCAAGGGGAATGCACTTTTTCCTCTCTCCTTTTACTGGAAAGGGGATCGAATCAAGGTATTGGTCGCGGTAGGCACCGGCAAGGTGCAATTCGATAAGCGGGAGGATTTGAAGAAGCGGGATTCAGACCGGGATATCAAACGCGCCACAATGCACAGGCTCAAGGGGAAGTAAACAGTCCTCAGTTGGGTTTGCTTTTGAGTTCCATCCCCACGATGCACACGTCATCAGAGAACCCGGACCCATTACAGTAGCCTTTGAGCTGCTCCAATATCTCATCAAAGATAGCACCTGCGGGCAGATCGATCCGTTTCTTCACTTCACTCTGAAACCATTCCGGGCTGAGCATATCAGCATTATATTCGACATCATACAAACCATCAGTAAATAAGATGATCAGGTCTTCATTATCGAGGTGGCTTGTGGAGGTTGGGTAGACAGTGGAAGCCATCAGTCCGAGTGCGGGATTGGATTTTCCGGAATCGTTCTTCAAAACGTCAACCATTCCGCTCGCTCTCCTGGCAATGAGAGGCTTGGGATGCCCCGCATTGGCATAGTGAATCTGACCTGTTTCCACATCCACAACCATATAAAAAGCTGTTGTATAAAGAGGGGTCCCGCTTTGCTGCAATATAGCTCGCAAATCGCGGTTGATATGCGTCAAAAGCTCTCCCGGATCAGAGGCAAATCGCGTTAATTCCTCAACCAAAGCGCGGAGGATAGCGGTGACCAGCGCCGAACGCACCCCATGCCCCATGACATCACAAATAAAAACACCGGCCTTCGTATCTGATAGCGCGAGAATGTTGAAGAAATCCCCGCCGACAGCGCCGGTGGGAATATACCGATGAAAAAATTGTAATGTGCTTTCTTCCGGAGCGGCATGCTTGGGGAAGCTTGGATACTGTTGAGGAATAATTGCCTGCTGTATCTCCCGCGCCATCCTGAGATCATCTTCCATCTCCTTGTTTTTTGCGCTGAGCTTCTCCTGGCTTTCGGCCAAATCCTGCGTCGCTTTACGAATTTTTTCCTCTGTCCTGATTTTTTCTGTGATGTCCCAAAAAATTCCCTGCAAACCAATAATTTCTCCGGTGGCATCGTAGAGTGGCGTCTTCACCACGTTCACATAAAGCTTTTCGCCGCTCTGCGGATGATTTTCCTCGATTGTTTCGAGCATCCGCCCCGTCTGCATAATAAGGTGATCATCCTTCTGATATTTGCGGGCAAGTTCAGGAGGGAAAAAATCAAAATCCGTTTTTCCGAGGATCTCCTCCAGGGGTTTGCCGAGCATGTCGCAGAACCTTTTGTTAGCGAATGTAAATTGCTCGGCCAGGTTTTTTCGAAAAATATTTTGGGGAAGGTTTTCGACGAGGGAATGGTAAAGCGCTTCGGAATTCCGCAGTTGCTGTTCACTCCTCTTGCGGTCGGTAATATCCTCTACCGTTCCTTCATAAAAGAGAATTTTCCCCGACGTATCGCGAACAGCCCGGACGTTTTCGGAAATCCAGATGATACTCCCATCTTTTCGGTAAATTTCAGATTGAAAATCCTTAACAATGTCGTGCCGTTCCATCAACGAAATGAATTCCTTGCGTCGGCCCCTTTGAACATACAGGTCCTGGGCAATGTTCGTGAGTCTCTGCTTCATTTCCTCAGGCGAATCATAACCGTAAATCCGCGCAAGGGCTGGATTGGCGCTGATATACTTTCCGTCAGCACTGGTTTGAAAAATTCCTTCGACAATGTTTTCAAAAATTCCTCGATATTTTTCTTCAGCCTCAAGGAGCGCTGCTTCAGAACGTTTCCGTTCCACTGCGTATTGGATGGATCGAATCAGCAGGTGGCGGGTCAGCTCGGGCATCACCAGGTAATCCTGAACGCCTTCATGAACAGCATTCAGCGCATTTTCCGAATCCTCTCTCTCCGCCATGATAATGGTTGCTAGGCGCGGGACAGCATTTTGGAGCTGACTGAAGATTTTCATTCCGCCTTCGCGTGCGAGTAGTGTCTCATCAAGCAGTGCCACAGCGATCTGGGGATCGGCTTCGATTCTTGCCATGCCCAATGTAATGCTGGGTTCCTTGCTTAACAAGAAGCGGTCATCCGGAAGCAAGGTTTCCAAAAGAAGTGAATAACGCGTGTCGCTTTCCAAAAGAAGGACATGGATCGATTTTTGGTTCATGACTCGCAAAGGAAAGCTGGCAGAGGACACCTGTAAAACTCGTGCCGCACGATCCTGCTGTTCAGCTATTGTATTAAGGCGATGAACGCCTGCAAATCAAAAGGGTGCGATTTATGAATCCAAACGATTTCGGACAGCTTTGGCCAGCACAATGGGAGCATACGGTTTGGGCACGAAATTAAGTCCTTCGATCAACTCTCCCTCCTGCCGAAGGATTTCAGCGCTGTAGCCGCTGGTATAAATCAATTTTGTCTCAGGCCGTATCCGTTTGATTTCTTCGGCCATTTCACGACCGCTCATGCCACCCGGCATGACAAGATCGGTCAGCACCAGGTGCAGCGGTCCCTGGTGGGACCGTGCGATCTGGATCGCCTGCGGTCCTGAAGCTGCCTCAAGGATTTGATAGCCGCATTGCTTCAGGACATGGAGCACCAGTGCGCGCAACGAGCCTTCATCCTCAACGACCAGCACGGTTTCATTGCCTCGCGGCGCCGTTTCATTGCCTGGTTTGGTTTTCTCTTCTACAAGCCCGGAGTGGTCCGCTGGTATGTAAATATCAAAGGAAGTGCCCTTACCAAGATTACTCGTCACCTGGATCCAGCCTGTGTGTTGCTGGACGATGCCATAAACCGTGGCCAATCCCAGGCCGGTTCCCTTTCCCAATTCCTTTGTAGTAAAGAAAGGCTCAAAGATTCTGGGCAGGATTTCTCTTGGAATTCCTGTTCCAGTGTCGCTCACAGTCAGGCAAACAAACACTCCTGCGCGTGCCTGGGGATTTCTTGTTTCGCAACCGGGAAGAAACTCCACTGCCTTCGTTGAAATATTCAGCTGTCCACCTTTGGGCATGGCATCCCGGGAGTTTACAGCAAGATTCATCAACACCTGCTCAATCATTCCCGGGTCGGCCTTTACCAGAGGTAGCGCGGAAGCAAATTGCACCTGCAGCAGAACATCCTCCCCAAGCAACCGCCTCAACATTTTACTCATGTTCCCGACCACTTCATTAATGTCGAGAATACGGGTTTGCATGATCTGTCGGCGGCTGAACATCAGCAGTTGGCGCGTCAAGTTTGCAGCCCGCTCAGCAGCAGCGCTGATCTGGCGAACCGAATCGTCCGCTTCTTCATTGTTGGTCCTGCGCAGGCCTAGTAGCGCCGCATGGCCCTGGATGATGGTCAGCAGGTTGTTAAAATCATGAGCAACTCCGCCCGCCAATTGACCGATGGATTCCATCTTTTGCGATTGCCTTAATTGCGCTTCCAAATTGTGGCGCTCGGTAATATCGCCCCCATAACAATGCACCACATGAGTAGTCAGGATCGGGAAAAAAGACCATGAAAGGATTCGCTTTTCGATCACTGTCTCAAGGCGGGTCCGGTTTCGATTATGCGCCAGGCAATCTTCCACCACTTCACGGAAGTTGTGCGGTAACATTTCCTGGGGATGCGCACAACCAAGGCCGGACGCCATCTCGACAGCCGCCTTATTGAAATAAAGCAACGCTCCATCCGGCCCGAATTCAAAAACAGGATTCGGATTGAAGGTCGGAAAAGCCGCCAGCTTTTTAATTTCCGACTCGGCACGTTTCTGTTCTGTAATGTCGCGGCTGATGCCTACCAGCCCGGTGATTTTTCCAGAGGAATCCCGCAATGGGATTTTTGAAGTGAGCAGCCATCGTTGGGAGCCGTCCGAATCCAGGATCACTTCCTCCCGGCCAATCAAGGGTGTGCCACTACTCATCACTGCCTGATCATCCTTTAAATATGCTTCCGCCAATTGCGGCGGGAAATAATCCATTACCGTTTTCCCAAGTGTTTCCTCCTGGGTATGCGCACCGAGGAGATTCAGGTTTGCGCGATTATTTGCCAGATGGCGGGATTTCAAGTCCTTCACATAGATATAATCAGGGATATGATCGAGCAGCGTGCGAAGGAGATTTCGTTCACGTGCAAGTGTCTGCTCAGTGTCCTTGCGTGAAGTAATTTCCGTGTTGGTGCCTTCAAAATAGAGGGGCTCCCCGGAACTGCCCCGGACCAACCGTGCATTCGTAATCACCCATATGGTATGTCCATCACGATGCTTGACCTCACTTTCAAAATTCTTAACAAATCCTGTAGTCAGCAGTTCCTGTTTCATTTCCTCGCATCGCGAAGGATGTATGCACAAATCCTGAGGCATACTTTTTAATTCGGACATCAAATGAGCAGGGGACTCATAGCCAAGCATTCGTGCCAGGGCTGGGTTGGCGCTTAAATATTTTCCTTCCAGCGTGGATTGAAAAATGCCTTCGCTGGCATTTTCAAAAATTCCTCGATACTTTTCCTCCGCCTGCTGGAATGCTCGTTCAGCAAGCTTTTGCTCGGTAATTTCCAGATACATCAGAAGAGCGCCGCTTGTTCCATCTGCTTGAAGTGCGGTCATGACGACACGAAACCATTTCCCCATGCTTCCCATTTCCACCTCCCATGAAAGTGATTGCTGGGTGCCTGCAAGAAGGCTTCTTAGACCCTTGGCAATTTTGCCTGCATTGGCATGGCCATTTTTTTCGGCGACATCGCACATCTGCAGGTAATTGGCTCCGACGGAAAGCGGGTTTGAATTTTCAAACCCCGGCGCAGAGGAAGTCCACGAAAGATTTGCAAAAATAATTTTTCCTTCGAAATCAACAGCGGCTACCTGTGCTGGGAGAGCATTCAAGATAACGCGCTCAAGGGAGTTTGAGGATAAAAGAACAGAACCTGCAATACTACTCATAACCATGGGATCAGGCGGGCATCATTTCAAAAATAATCTACTCTGCAACCCGGAATCACCGACTGGGACACGATTACAGGAAAAATCTATTTCAGATGACCGGCAGCCCAGACAAAACCTCTCGCCAACAAATCGATGAAGACCGGATCACGAAAAGTGTCATCAGAATGGCCATACGTAGTGCCAAACACACGCGTGCCTTGATATAAATTGACCCAGACAACCGCCTGGCTTTCCTTCGATTGTTCGCTGGTCGAAGTCGCAAGCGCTTTCGCACCCGGCCAGAGCTTCTTCACGATATAAAGCTCATCCATGGGAGTCACCCAATTGGTTGGAAAACCTTTCATGATAGGGTGTTCAGTATCGATGATCTTCACAGGGTATCGGCTCTGATGCTCATGATGGTAGCTCGTCACACCCAGGAATTCACGCCAGTCATCCATTTTTGCCGCACGATAAGTATGCATGGCGCAATGGATGACCATCGCTGGTTTCCCTGCGGCATGCGCGGCAGTGATTTTTTTGATATACTCTGGAGTGGTTGTGTCTGCGAAACATTCATTATGCACCACCACGTCGAACGGCTTTGCCCAATCCGGACTATCGTACAACGCAATCTCGGCCCTGGTCCCATCCCCACCTTCATTGACAATGGTCCATTCGACATCAGCCTTGCTGCTGATTCCTTTCGTAAGGGCTTCAGCCTGAAATTTATAATTGTGGCAGCAGCCTCCAGTGATGAGAAGCCCTTTGAGTGGTTTGCCGGTGTAAAGTTTATCTGCCGCCAAAGATTCCTGCATGGCAGAAAAAAAAGTTGTGACACAAAAAATGAGCAAAATGTGAAGCATCCGCAAAACGTAAGACATTCTGGTTTAAATGGAAGCTCCATTCAGCGGGTGCCGCTCAACGGTTCTGATTTTCCACTTCCATTCACAAGGAACCCCACTATCTTGTCGCCTTGCATGACTCAAGCCAGCCATGCAGATTAAGCTTTTTGTAGTAGTATAAGTTTTAACAAGCAGTTCGATGGACGCAGATCATATACGGAATTTTAGCATCATTGCCCACATTGATCATGGCAAGACGACCCTTTCTGATCGTTTGCTGCATCGTACCGGGACCATTGCCACGCGGGACATGCAGGAACAAATGCTTGATTCCATGGACCTTGAAAAAGAGCGGGGGATCACGATCAAGGCTCATCCCGTCACGATGCTTTACAAAGCCAAAAATGGCGAAACCTACGAGCTTAACCTGATCGATACTCCAGGCCATGTGGATTTTGCTTACGAAGTCTCCCGCAGCTTAAGTGCATGCGAGGGCGCGATTCTGATCATTGACGCTGCTCAGGGCGTTGAAGCGCAAACAGTTGCGAACGTCCACCTGGCAATGAAGCAAAATCTGAC
Source organism: Verrucomicrobiota bacterium (assembly GCA_033762115.1). Lineage (GTDB taxonomy): Bacteria > Verrucomicrobiota > Verrucomicrobiia > Limisphaerales > SXQI01 > JANRLX01. Next base: position 29,803 of record JANRLX010000053.1, on the reverse strand, counting down.
GATTATTCCGGTGATCAATAAAATTGATTTGCCGCATGCAAACGTCCCGCTGACCAAATCACAATTGGAAGAAATTTTAGCGATTCCTTCGGACCAGGCGATTCCTGCCAGCGCGAAGGAAGGAATCGGGATCGAAGACATTCTGGAAGCCATTGTTGCTCGAGTTCCTCCACCCAGGCCAACAGGGCAAAAGTCATTGCAAGCGCTTTGTTTTGACTCCTATTTTGATACCTACAAAGGGGTTGTAACCCATGTTCGTATTTTCAATGGCGAGTTGAAGCCGGGAATGCAGGTGAAACTTCTTCATTCGGGAAAAAGCGTGGAGGTCAAGGAGGTTGGCAGCTTCAATCCCAAACCGTACGTTCGCGAGAAGCTTGAAACAGGTGAAACCGGATACCTCACCGCAAACATCAAAACGCCAAAGGATGTGAAAATGGGGGACACAGTGACGGATGCGCGTAATCCGTCACCAGCGCTTCCCGGATTTCAAGAAATTCATCCGATGGTTTACAGCGGTATTTATCCAATCAACACCGCTGATTATGAACATTTGAAGGCAAATCTGGCGAAATTGCAGCTCAACGATTCCGCTTTTGTTTATCAATCCGAAAGTTCAGTCGCGCTTGGTTTCGGCTTTCGTTGCGGGTTCCTGGGCTTGCTGCACCTTGAAATTGTTCAGGAACGTTTGCGCCGGGAGTATGACATGGACATCATCGCCACCTATCCAAGCGTCATTTACAAAGTGACTCTTACGGACGGAACGATGAAGGAAGTTGATAATCCAGCGTTTCTGCCTGAGGTGAATTACATTGAGAAAATTGAAGAGCCAATGGTCAAAGCCTTTGTCCTCTGTCCCAACGAAAACATTGGTGACATGATGGCCCTGATTTCGGAAAAACGTGGCGTTGTTGAACATACAGAAACCCTGGATACACGCCGGGTGATGCTGACCAGTCGGATTCCATTGAACGAGATACTCATTGATTTTCATGACCGCATCAAAAGCCTGACCCGTGGTTACGGCTCGATGGATTATGAGCATGACGGTTATGCGGTCTCGGACATGGTCAAATTGGACATGCTCGTAAATGCTGAACCGGTGGACGCATTCTCCTGCATCGTTCACAGGGAAAAGGCAGAGAGTCGCGGCCGTGCATTGGCTGCCAAGCTCAAGGAAGTTATTCCGAAACAGCAGTACGCTGTTGCCATTCAGGCGGCCATAGGCGGAAAAATCGTCGCACGAGAAACTGTCAGTGCCATGCGAAAAGATGTGACCGCCAAATGCTATGGTGGCGATATTTCCCGTAAACGGAAGTTGTTGGAGAAACAGAAGGAAGGTAAAAAGCGAATGAAAGCATTCGGCTCCGTCCAGATTCCGCAGGAAGCTTTTATTGAAGTGCTGAAAGCGTGATCATGAGCCAGTACAAGAGGGTGGGAATGGAGCAGGGGAGGAAAGGGTGATATGCCTTACTTTCTATCATGGCTTTTGTCCAAGGAGGTGCGTCAGGCGGCAGACATGACGCGGCATGTTCAAAGGTTGCTCCATGAACAACGTGATCTGCTCTCGGCCCAAGCCATTGACAATATCGAGAAAGCTCTCGCAGAAATACGATTATTGCTCAGAAGTTCACCTGGAAAATCAGCAGTCAAGGAGCAAACCGCCGCACTGGAAACTGTTGGGAGGGCAAACCTTCGCGCTTATCCTTTTGGAGTGGCCCGGGAGAATATCAAGGAAATCCAAGTAGCCATCACCACCATTCTCGCCTTTACCACATTTTTTCTTCAGCTCACGAAAATTCCCACAGGCTCAATGCAGCCAACATTGTTCGGGATTACGGAGGAAGATATTCGAAATCGTCCGGACGTTAAAATTCCAGGATTTTTAGGCCAAATGGCGGATTATTGGGTGCATGGCGTTTCCTACAAGCATCTGGTTGCCCCGACTGATGGCATGATCGAACGGATCGAGGATGCCAAACTCGTGGTCCCTTTTGTCAAAAAGCAGCGCTTCCTCTTCGCCGGGCAATGGATTACCGTCTGGTTTCCCGCTGATCAAATGTTTGCCCGGGCAGGCGTTGGGACCGGTCAACGATTCAAAAAAGGTGAAGACATTCTCAAACTTCGCGTAGTCGCCGGAGATCATCTTTTGGTGGATCGATTTTCCTATAACTTCAAACGGCCCGAACGTGGCGAGATCATCGTGTTCAAGACCAAGGGCATTGAAAATCTTCAGCAGGATGTGCTCTACATTAAACGGCTGGTTGGCTTGCCAAACGAAACTGTTCGGATCCTTGATAATGGACATTTAATGATCAACGGAACTGAATTAACCGCTTCAACCCGCCGATTTGAATCACTCTACACCTACAGCCCGCCCGGAACACGGTTTCCTTATCTTGGGCATGCCAATAACCTGGTCGGGCTCAAATATTCGGGCAGATTGGGGCATGCGCCAATTTTCGCTGATGAAAACAGTGAGTTCAAGGTGAGAGATGATCATTATCTTGCCATGGGAGACAATACTTTGAACAGCCTGGACTCACGATCATGGGGAGATTTTTCGCAAAAAAATGTGATTGGACGCTGCTGGTTTGTTTATTGGCCAATTACCGAGCGATTTGGCTGGGGCTATCGGTAGCCTAGGATTTCCTGAGACTTGCTTTTGTGAGGTGATCTGTGTCGCTTATGGCTTTACGGGCGCGCTCGACAGTTTTCTGCTGGTCCGCTTTGGATTTGCGGACTTTTTTGGCAAGATGTTTTAAGTCTTCCTGGGCAGATTGAATATCTTCCGGTTTTGCCATGCAGCAACTGTGAAGAGTTTACTCCAGTAAACCAATTCTGACGCTCGGGAAAGATACGCTAAATGGAGCTTCAAGGCAATGTTTAAGGCACACTTAAAATGCGCACAATATATGTTATATCTAATACTGATCTCTCCCCTTTGATTCAATCACGACATTAAAAACTGGCACTTGCCGCATCCGTTCATTCCAGTCATAAGAATTCATGCGTGTGATTCGCTCGGTCAAACCGATGCAACGATTAGCCTTGTCAGCTCGGGAATCAAAAAGGCTGATCGGTTTTGTCCCTACGATGGGTTTTCTACATGAAGGTCATGTCAGCCTGATGCACGTGGCTCGGCGAAAAATTGGGCCCAAGGGGTTGCTGGTCGTTAGTATCTTTGTTAATCCGACTCAATTTGCTCCGCACGAGGATCTTTCCAGTTATCCGAAAGATTTCGACAGGGACCGCAAACTTTGTCGGGCAGCTGGCGTGGATCTCATTTTTGCGCCCGAGCCTGAAGAAATTTACCCTCCCAACTACAGCACGTTCATTGAAGAGAACTCATTTTCCTGCGGCATGGAGGGCGGGTCACGTCCAACTCATTTTCGAGGGGTGACCACAATTGTCGGTAAACTCTTTAACATTGTGCAACCTCACCTGGCTGTCTTTGGCGCCAAGGATTTCCAGCAGGCTGCCATTATCGAAAAGATGGTGAAAGACTTGAGTTTTCCAGTGCAAATTATTGTTTCGGATACTGTTCGCGAACCTGACGGATTGGCCATGAGTTCAAGGAACAAATACCTAAGCCCTGACGAACGCATTCAGGCAACCGTTCTCCATGAAGCTCTTCAGTATGCGAGCAAAATGGTTAAAGATGGCCCGGTTAAGCGCGCTGAGTTACTTGAAAAGATTAAGCAATTGATCGCGCTCCGCCCTGCCGCCCAACTGGATTATGTGGAATTTTTTAATCCTGAGACGTTGCGAGTGGTCCAGAAAGTCGCTCGCGGAACACAAATGGCAATCGCTGTCCGTCTGGGAAAGACCCGGCTTATTGACAATGCCAGGCTTTAATAGGCTTCAAAAAAAATTTCAGAAAATTCGCTTGTGAAATTTTTCACTATCCCTCATCGTCGGTTCTGATTTCGGAAGCGTGAGTTTTCCTGGGAAAGCTTTTTCCCATGAAGGCTCTTTTATTACATGAGACACTTTCTTTCGTTGATTTTGTTCGCGTTGTTCGTGGCGTTCATGCCTGCGAGCGGTTTGGCGGCGGATGCGGCGCAAAGGCCATCGAATGAGCCGGTCACAGCTCAGGAAACCAGGAATCTCCAGGGGGACCACTCACATGCGGCTGATTCTCATGGCGAGCATCATGGGCTCCCTCTTTACGCAACACCGGTATTCAATATTGGACCGTTCCAGGTGACGAATTCAATCCTGGTGAGTTGGGTTGTGGCGATCCTTCTTATTCTTTTTGCACAGATCGCCACCCGTAATATACGCGACGTCCCGCAAGGAGCACAAAATTTTTGGGAATGGCTGGTGGAAGGCCTTTTTGGGTTTTTGGAAGGCATCGTGGGGCATCACCTCGCGCGCAAAACCTTTTGGTTTTTCGCCACGTTGTTCATTTTGATCGTGGCATCAAACTGGTTTGGATTGATTCCCGGGGTTGGCTCGGTTGGTTGGGGCACACCAGGAGCTGATGGCGAGCTGCATCACATTGCTCGGCCAATCCTCCGCGGGGCCAATGCAGATTTGAACATGACTTTGGCCATGGCGATGGTTTTCTTTGCCTGTTGGATCGGTTGGGCTCTGCAGGCAAACGGTCCCGGTGGTTTCATCATGCATATATTCGGCCCCAAGGGAGACACGGTGGGCATGTTGAAAATCCTGATGATTTTTGTTTTTATGGTTGTGGGAGTGTTGGAAGTCGTTTCGATTTTATTTCGCCCGGTTTCCCTGAGTTTCCGATTGTTTGGAAATATTTTTGCCGGCGAGAACATGCTCGAAGCCATGGCAATGATACATCCCTGGCTTGGCTGGCTGTTCGCGTTGCCATTCTATTTTATGGAGTTAATGGTGGGGCTTGTGCAGGCCCTCGTATTCATGCTTTTGACGGCGGTATTTACGCTGCTGATTTGTGAGCATGATGAAGGACATGGCCACCACGCAACCGAGGAAGCGCACAAGCATTAACCAATTTCGACGTCCGGACCGTGGCAAAGACTGCGGGGGTCGTTGATCAATGCAAAAGAAAGACAAACAACTATGTTAACCCCTATGTTAGCCGAATTGACCGGCAATATCCATATCGCTGCTGCTGCTGCTGCAATCGGTGTGGGTATGATCGGGATGAGAGCTTCAGAAGCGGTGGGACGCAATCCCGGCGCTGCCACGAAAATTCTCGTGCAGGCGATCCTGAGCACAGCCTTCGCTGAAGGTATCGTGTTCTTCGCTATCTTTCTGGCTCGTGGCCAATAATATAATGGGTGCGGGATTGGCCCGCACCCAGTTTGTCCGTAAGCTTTATGAATAATTTGATGTTTGCTGCGGCTGCTGGTGGTGGATTGGGAGATGTCGTCCGTTCCACAGGCGAGACGTTCGGTTTCAACAGCGCGCTTTTCAGTTCCCAGGTCATAAGTTTCTGTGTCGTTGCCTTCCTTTTGAAGGTATTTGCGTTCAAGCCAATCCTTAAGGTTCTGGAAGAACGTCGGCAAAAAATTGCTGAAGGGTTGGCCAATGCCGAGAAGATCAAGCAGGAGCTGGCCAAAACAGAAGCCGCCCGGCAGGAAATCATGACCCAGGCAAATATTCAGGCAAATCGCTTAATCGAGGAGGCCCGTGCGGCAGCTGCCAAAGTGCAGGAGTCAGAATCGCAAAAAGCAATCAAGCAAGCCGAGGAAATTATTGCCAAGGCACGTGAAGCCACGGAATTGGACCGGGCGCGGATGATGGCAGAACTCCGCAGAGAGATCGGCCAGCTGGTGGTTCGTGCCACAGCGCAGGTCACCGGTAAAATTCTAACGATGGAAGATCAGAAGCGGCTGGCAGAGGAAACCAACCGCCAATTGGCTGCCTGATAAAAGGATGAACTCCTCCAAACAAGCCCGGCGCGACGCCAAACAACTTTTCCGAAGTGTCCTGGTCAATGGCGTCATGGATGAAGCTCGTGTTCGGCAGGCAATACAACTCCTCCTGGACCAAAGGCCGCGTGGGTATGTTGAGATTCTTACCCATCTGCAACGGCTGGTTAAATTGGAGATTGCACGACGCAGTGCGCGGGTTGAAAGTGCGATTCCGCTTCCTCCCGAATTGCAAAATTCAATTCGGCAGCAATTGACTCAGCGGTACGGTCCAGGATTGAACATCGAATTTGCGCAGAACCCAGCCGTGATTGGTGGCTTGCGTGTGCAGGTGGGAAGTGACGTCTATGATGGCAGCATCGAAGCACGTCTCCAAATGCTCGAAGAGAGCTTTTCGGCGTAATTAATTTCAACAGACAATGAGCACGTTATTACAAGATATTGAATCGAAGATCAGCGGCGTCAAAACCTCCGTCGCCCGCCAGAATGTCGGCACCGTTCGTGAAATCGGTGACGGTGTGGCCAAGATCGAAGGTTTGACCGACGCCATGCTGAACGAGATGCTTGATTTCGGGAACGGCGTTGTCGGCCTCGCGTTGAACCTCGAAGAGAACGAAGTAGGCGCAATCATTCTCGGTGACTACACCCACGTGCGTGAAGGCCAGGAAGTGCGGACCACCGGACGCCTGCTCCAGGTGCCGGTAGGTAAAGGTCTGCTGGGGCGCATCGTTAATGCGCTGGGGCAGCCGGTGGACGGCAAAGGCCCCATTAATGCCACCGCAAATTATCCGGTGGAAAAAATTGCTCCCGGTATTATCAAACGAAAATCAGTCAGCCAGCCGCTTCAGACCGGTATTATGGCCATCGACGCGATGATTCCAATTGGCCGTGGACAACGCGAGTTGATCATTGGTGATCGTTCGACTGGCAAAACGACGATCGGGATCGACACAATCATTTCGAACGCTCGTTTGAACCGTGCAGCGGAAGCGGCGGGTGACAAGGAGTTTCGCCCTGTTTATTCGATCTACGTTGCAATCGGCCAGAAGCAATCAAATGTGGCTCGGGTCATCAGTGTTTTGGAGGAATCAGGCGCCCTCCCCTACACCATCGTGATCACGGCAACTGCATCCGATTCAGCAACGAATCAGTACCTCGCCCCATTTGCCGGTGCTGCCATGGGTGAATGGTTCATGGATAACGGAATGGATGCCCTGATTATCTTTGACGATCTTTCCAAGCATGCGGTGGCCTACCGCCAGGTTTCACTGGTGCTCAAACGTCCCTCTGGACGTGAGGCTTACCCAGGGGATGTCTTTTATCTCCACAGCCGCTTGCTCGAGCGTTCCGCCCGTGTCAGCGAAAAGTATGGGAATGGCTCCCTGACAGCGTTGCCGATCATTGAGACTCAAGCAGGCGACGTTTCGGCTTACATTCCGACGAACGTTATTTCGATCACGGATGGGCAAATTTATTTGGAAACGGATTTGTTTTACCAGGGCATGCGCCCTGCCGTTTCAGTGGGGCTTTCTGTTTCGCGCGTCGGTTCTGCCGCGCAGATCAAAGCGATGAAACAGGTTGCCGGGCGTATTAAGCTGGATCTCGCTCAATTCCGTGAACTGGCTGCCTTCGCGCAGTTTGGTTCTGATCTTGATGCGAAAACTCAGGCCCAGTTGGAACGTGGCAAGCGCATTGTGGAAGTCTTCAAGCAACCGCAGTACAACCCAATTCCTGTTGAAATCCAGTCGGCCATTCTTTGGACGGTTCAAAACGGTTTCATGGACGATGTGGCGGTTGAGAAAATCAAGGATTTCCAGAATAAATTGACTGACTACCTGAACAATCGCAAAGCTGACCTCGTGGGCCGAATCGCCAGGGAAAAAGCGTTGAGTGACCCGTTGATTGCCGAGTTGAAAACCGCAATCACGGAATTCAAGCAGAGCTATCGTTAATTCGTCTCGACACTGATATATGCCGAGCACAAGGGACATACGCCGCCGAATCAAATCCGTAAAAAACACGGCGCAGATTACCAAGGCCATGCAAATGGTCGCGGCGTCCAAAATGCGAAAAGCCCAGCAGGCAGCGTTGGCTGGGCGGCCTTATGCCACCTTGATGAACAGCGTCCTGGCCCAGGTCACTTCCCATGCGGGAGAGTTTACACATCCGTTAATGGAGATTCGCTCCTCCGACCGGAGAGCGGTGATTCTGATCAGCAGCGACAAGGGACTGGCGGGTGCTTTAAACAGCAACCTGCTACGTGAAGCCAACAAATTTGACAAGGGAACACTCTTTATCACTGCAGGTCGCAAAGGCTCCCAATTTGTTGCTCGCACGAAAAGGAATCTCGCCGCAGAATTTTCCTACAAGGATGCGCCACAGTTCAGTGAAGCCCGCGCGATCTCTAAATTTGCCCAGGAACTTTTCCTCAAGGGCGACGTGGACCGGGTGGATGTTTTATTCACAAACTACATATCCACCCTGGCCCAAAAGCCGGAAGTGAGGCCCTTCCTGCCCATTGGCGAGGTCACTGGTGTGACAGCAGGGTTGGATGGTCATGGTACGCCTGAAGAACTTAACAAAGGCGCAATCGAGTATCTGTTCGAGCCTGGCGCTGACACGGTGCTGGGTAACCTCCTTCCTCACTATCTGAACTTTCAGATCTATCAAATTTTATTGGAAGCAAAAGCTTCCGAGCACAGTGCTCGAATGGTTGCGATGAAAAATGCGACCGATAACGCCAAACAACTAATCAAGGATCTCACTCTGGAGTACAACAAACTTCGCCAGGCAAACATTACCAAGGAGCTGCTGGAAATCACCAGCGCGGCCATGGCGATGGGCGCATAAATTTATATAGCATGAACAAAGGTAAAATTGTGCAGGTCATCGGCCCTGTCGTGGACATTGAGTTCACGGACTCTGTGCCGGCCATTTACAATGCTTTGACGGTCGATTACGACCTTCAGGGGCAGAAAAACAGGTTGACTCTGGAGGTGCAGCAACACCTTGGGGATAACTGGGTCCGCGCTGTGGCGATGTCCACTACTGAAGGATTGAAACGCGGCTTCGAAGTTATTGATACTGGTGCTCCCATTTCAATGCCTGTCGGTGAAGCTGTTTTAGGACGGGTATTCGATGTGACTGGCGCACCCGTTGATGAACGCGGACCGGTTGCATCAGAGAAATTTTATCCAATCCATCGCGCTGCTCCGCCGCTGGTTGATCAGGCAACCTCCCCGCAGGTGCTCACTACCGGGATCAAAGTGATCGACCTGATCTGCCCGTTTCTGAAGGGTGGCAAAGTCGGCGCATTTGGTGGCGCTGGTGTCGGTAAGACAGTCGTCATCATGGAGTTGATCAACAACATTGCAAAACTGCATGGCGGTTACTCTGTGTTTGCAGGTGTTGGTGAACGAACCCGTGAAGGAAACGATCTTTACCACGAAATGTCTGAAGCCGGTGTGATCAACCTGAAGGAGCTTGATAAATCCAAGATCGCATTGGTGTATGGGCAGATGAATGAGCCGCCAGGAGCACGTCTCCGCGTTGCGCTGTCGGGTCTTGCGATCACCGAATATTTTCGCGATGAAAAGAACCAGGACGTGTTGCTTTTCATTGATAACATTTTCCGGTTTTCGCAAGCAGGGTCAGAAGTGTCAGCGCTCCTCGGTCGTACTCCCAGCGCGGTCGGTTATCAGCCGACTCTCGCCGCGGAGATGGGCGACCTGCAGGAACGCATCACTTCGACCAAGAAGGGTTCGATCACATCATTCCAGGCGGTTTACGTGCCTGCGGACGATTTAACGGACCCGGCGCCTGCAACAACCTTCGCACATTTGGATGCAACGATTGTGTTGGAGCGTTCAATCGCTGAGCTGGGTATTTTCCCTGCTGTCGATCCCCTCGCCTCCAATTCCCGTGCCTTAACTCCTGAAATCGTGGGACAGGAGCATTATGATGTGGCGCGAGGTGTCCAGAAAGTGTTGCAACGATATAAAGACCTGCAGGACATCATTGCAATTCTGGGTATGGATGAACTTTCGCCGGAAGACAAACTCACCGTATTCCGTGCACGTAAAATCCAGCGGTTCCTCAGTCAGCCATTCACTGTTGCTGAAGTCTTCACTGGCCGTCCTGGGAAACAGGTCCCGGTTGCCGATACAGTGAAGGCATTCAGGGAAATCCTGGATGGGAAGCATGATGATGTGGGCGAAGGCAACTTCTACATGAAGGGCCGAATCGAGGAAATTCGCGAAGCCTGATCCTCGTTATATGCCGAGCACGCTCAAACTTGAAATTGTCACGCCGGAAGCAAAGACCTACTCCGAGGATGTCGAGATGGTCACGCTTCCGGGGATCGAGGGGGAAATGGGTATTTTCCCAATGCACGTTCCGTTGATGACCCAAATTGTTCCTGGCGAAATTACTGTCCGCAAAGGCGGGCAGGATTTCTTCCTTGCGGTCGGGGAAGGTTTCGTGGAAATCACCGGTGAACGTGTGGCAATTCTCACGGACATGGCCATTAAAGCCGGCGATATCGATGAAATGAAAGCCGAGGAAGCCCGAAAACGGGCCGAAGCTCGTTTGCAGGAGAAACTTAGCGATGAAGAGCTGGCCAGCGTGAATGCTGCGCTGCTCCACTCATTGACCCAGCTCAACGTTAAACGACGTCATCGGCAGTAAGACTATAAACAAATAATGAAAGGACACCGTTTGGTGTCCTTTTTTATAGGAGGAACACCATGCCTTCATTCGATATTGTATCTGAAGTGAACTCGATGGAGATCGAAAACGCGGTCAACCAGGCGCAAAAGGAACTTCAGAATCGGTTTGATTTCAAAGGGTCAAAAGCAGAGATCATTCTCGAGAAAAATGAAATCAAGCTCTCTGCGGAAGATCAGTTCAAATTAAAGGCATTGCAGGAAATCGTTATTGGAAAATTGGCCAAAAGAAATATCAGTCTTAAAAATGTCGAGAAGCTGGACCCTGAGATTTCTCCGCTTGGGCACAGTCGGCAGGTCATCAAAATCAAACAGGGAATCGAAGCCCCGGTCGCAAAGCAAATCACCACGTTTATTCGGGAATCAAAAGCCAAAGTCACCACCCAAATTCTCGGTGACCAGGTTCGGGTGACGGGCAAGAGCCGGGACGATCTTCAGGGTGTCATTGCTTCGGTTAAATCCCATGATTTCCCAGTTTCCCTGAATTTTCAGAATTTCCGGGACTGAGCAAACCGTTAGCCAAGGCTCTTTTGCCGGGATTCCATCGCCAGATTTTTTTTATATTCTACCAGTTTTTGAAGGAGGCTGGGATCAGCGGTTGCAAGGATCTGAATGGCCAGCAACCCGGCATTTTTTCCGCCGCCAATAGCAACAGTTGCAACGGGCACTCCACTTGGCATTTGCGCAATTGAAAGCAATGAATCCATCCCATTTAACGCTTTTGATTGAATTGGCACCCCAATCACCGGCAGCGGACTGACACTTGCGAGCATCCCCGGAAGATGGGCGGCCCCTCCTGCCCCGGCAATAATCACCCGGAATCCTTTCTGATGCGCATTCTCCCCGAATTGGATCATATCCAGGGGAGTGCGATGCGCGGATAAAACCTGGGTGTGGTGAGAAACGCCAAATTCACGGCATATCTCGGCGGCGGCTTGCATGGTGGGCCAGTCGGAATCACTGCCCATGACAATCGCCACCAATTCCTTACCGCTATTTTGTGTCATCATACGTTTCCAAACTGGAGAGCGTTTGCGGCGCGTTCCGCTTTCTGCAATGCCTTTCCAACATTCGATCCCAGTGCGGTAACATGTCCCATCTTTCGCGCAACACTGCTCTTTTCTTTCCCATATAGATGCACAAAAGCACCCGGAATGCCGAGCGCTTTCTCAATTCCCTGTGGCCAGCCAGTCCCATCTCCAGCACCAAGCAGGTTGACCATGGCAGCGCCTTCCGCAAGCATTGCGGAACTGCCCAAAGGCCAGCCAAGGACCGCCCGAATATGATTTTCAAATTGTGAACATTCGCACGCCTCGATGGTGTAATGGCCGGAATTATGCACCCGCGGTGCCATCTCGTTGATGACAATGTTTCCTTCCGGACCAAGGAACATCTCGACTCCAAAGCTTCCAATACCATTAAAAGCTCGCACTGCCTGGCGTGCCAAACTGGTCGCTTCTTCCAGAATGGATCGGGGAAATTGGGCTGGAGCTTTGACAATATGGCAAATGTGTTCCTTCTGGATTGTTTCGACGACCGGATAGGCCACTTCCGTTCCTTCTTTGGAGCGACTGATCATAATGGCCAGTTCCGAGTTGAACGGAAAAAAGCGCTCGGCATAAAGCCCATTCTGGTCGCCATTGAGGGCTTTCCATGCCTTTGAAATGTCCTCCTGCGAACGAACGGTAAAATTGCCTTTACCATCATAGCCATTGCGACGTTTTTTGAGGAGAAACGGATAACCGAACCGCTGGCCAATCTCCTTCATTGCGGAAAAATCATCAAGCGGCTCGAACTCAGGAACCGGAAGGCTGTGCTCGGCAAGAACACGTTTTTGCAAAAGCTTGTCTTGCACTAGCGCGATACTTTGAGCGGTTGGAAACACAAGTGTCCCCTCCCCTTCCAGTGCGCGCAGAAGCTCAGAATCGACGAACTCGTTTTCAAGTGTCAGCACATCCACTGAACCTGCCAATTTCTTCAGTGAATCCAAAGATGCACTCGAACCCACGAGTAATTCAGAGCAACTTCCTTTGGCAGGACAGTCGGCTGAGTCACTCAGGATGGCCACTCGGCAGCCAAGGCGAATTGCTGCCGTACCCAACATTTTAGCAAGCTGCCCCCCACCAATAATGCCGAGGGACGGCCGTTTTGACGTTTCAGACACGCCGCAGTTTATTTCACAGCGTCAGCCCGTCAAATGATTCAAGGTCTGGAATCGGGCCGCTGCCATCCGCCACCAAGTGCCTTGACGAGTTGAACCACGGCTATTTGCCTTTGGCCTTGCACCTGTGCCAGCGCCCTGCGCGATGCCAGAGCAATGCGCTCGGCGTCCACAACTTCCAGGTAGCTGACAAAGCCAGCATCAAATCGGGTTCTTGCCAGCTCAGCTCCCTGGCTGGAATATTTTGCTGCGCGTTCAGTGGCCTCCGCACGTTCAACAAGAAATTGAATGCCGGAGAGAGCGTTTTCAACCTCACGAAAAGCAACCAGCACCTGTTCACGGTACACTTGAATGCTTTCTTCAAAACGGGATTTGGCCCGCCGCAGGTTGGCGGTGTTCCGCCCACCTGCGAAGAGAGGAATTGAGATGCTTGGCCCGATCGCCCAGGTGCGACTGTCCCAATTAAACAACGTTTCTATATCTCCACTCACAAAACCCCCGGATCCGGTCAATCTCACGACAGGAAAATATGCCGCCTTCGCTACACCGATGCGCGCGCTCGCCGCCGCAATCAAACGCTCGGCTTGTGCAATGTCCGGCCTGCGCTCGAGCAAATCTGAAGGCAGGCCAGATGGAATTTCCGGTGTCTTTACAAGGATATTCTGAGCCTCTCCAAGACGAAACTCTGATGGGTTTGCTCCAATCAAAACTGCAATTGCGTTTTCAAGTTCAGCTCGTCGCTGATTGATCGCAGCCAGTTCAGCCTCAGTTGTGGCAAGTTCGGTTTCCGCTCTTGCCAGGTCCAGTTCATTGCTAAAACCATCTTCAACTCGCCTGCGGATGAGATCCAGCGCTTCCCTGCGGAGTTGCACAGTGTCCCTGACAGTCTGTCGTTCCAGATCAAGTGCTCTCAAACCGAAATAATTAATCGCAATATCTGAGCGCAAGGTCAGCCGGACCGTTTCATATCCTGCGACTGACGCCTCTGCTTCCGCACGGACGCTCTCAAATCCGCGACGTACTCTTCCCCAGATATCGAGTTCATAGCTGAGATCCAGCGGAACATTAAAGTTATTCCCAGTGAAGCTGGCACCATTGGCAGGGAACGGGATATCGATGTTGGGTGAAGTCCGTTGCCGCGAAGCTGAAGGATTGATTGTTAAGTCAGGGAACCAATAGCTGCGCGCGATCCTTGCCGTTGCGCGTGCCTGGTCCACTCTCGCAAGAGCGGCCTTCAAAGTAGGACTCTGGCTTTCAGCCTGGGCCAGCAAATGATCCAGGATGGGATCCTCAAACATTCTCCACCATTCCGTGTTATCGAGTGTCTTTGGTTCCGCAACTTTCCATGTCGAGTCGTTGGTGCCTTTATAATGGGCTGGGGCAACGATAGTGGGTGGCACGTAATCCGGGCCGATTGCCGCCATGAGTTGCAAGCTTCCAGTTGCAGCCAGTATGAAACAGAATTTTTTCATCGCATTCCCTTAAGCATGTGCTGTTGCAGCAGTGGGCGGTTCAGTCCCTTCAGTTCGTTTCTCCACCGAATTTTTCTTCAACCCCAGTTTCATGAGCACCACATAAAATACTGGTGTCAGGAAGAGGCCGAATAGGGTCACCCCGATCATTCCACTAAAGACCGCCACACCCATTGCCCGCCGCATCTCTGATCCAGCGCCCGTGGATACTACCAGCGGCCATACGCCCGCAATAAATGCAATTGATGTCATCAGGATGGGGCGTAAACGAAGGCGGCACGCTTCAAGTGCGGCTTCCAGCGGGGGCAACCCTTCAGCTTGTTTTTCCTTTGCGAACTCCACGATCAGGATCGCGTTTTTGCAGGCGAGACCAACAAGCACAATCAATCCAATTTGAGTGAAGATATTGTTGTCCCCTTTGGTCAGCCACACCCCAATGATGGCGCAGAGGAGACACATTGGGACAATCAGGATAATCGCCAGTGGCAATCGGAGACTTTCATATTGCGCCGCCAGCACCAGGAACACCAACACAATGCAGAGCGGGAAAATAATAACGGCAGTATTTCCTGCGAGAATCTTTTGGAAAGTCAGGTCAGTCCATTCGAATTCCATACCTTGAGGCAACGTTTCACGGGCGAGCTTTGCCATGATCGCCTCTGCCTGACCGGAACTAAAGCCAGGTGCGGGACCGCCATTAACGTCCGCTGCAGGATAACCGTTATACCTCATGACCCGGTCAGGACCGTAGCTTTCCCTGACTTTCACCACAGCACCGAGCGGCACCATTTCTCCCTCTGAATTTCGGGTTTTTAACCGCTCAATATCATCAGCCTGGTCCCGGAAATTAGCATCCGCCTGGGCAATAACCTGATAGGTGCGACCAAACCGATTGAAATCGTTGACATAGAGTGAGCCGAGATAAATCTGCATTGTTTCAAATACATTCCCCAGCGGAATCCCTTGCGATTTCGCCTTCAACCGGTCCACATCCGCCTCCAACTGGGGCACATTGACCTGGTAACTTGAGAACAGCCCGGCCAGACCAGGCGTTTGATAGCCTTTGCCAATCAATTCCTGCGTCGCGGCATATAACGCTTCGTAACCGAGATCAGCGCGATCTTCGACTTGCAATTTGAATCCGCCAATTGTGCCTAACCCGTTGACTGCGGGTGGTGGGAAAATGGCAATGAAAGCATCCTGGATTGAAGAGAATTGCTGATTCAGCGCACCTGCAATGGCAAATCCACTTTGATCTTTCCCTTTCCGCTCCTCAAACGGCTTCAACCCCACGAAAACAATTCCGGAATTCGGACTGACGCTGAACCCACTAATTGAAAGTCCTGGAAAGGCAATGGCATCAGCAACTCCTGGATATTTGAGCGCGATGTCACTCATCTGCCGCATGACAGCATCTGTTCGCTCGAGGGAGGCAGCGTCTGGCAATTGAGCAAACGCCACCAGATATTGCTTGTCCTGTGAGGGAACAAATCCGGTAGGGACAGCCTCAAAGCCTTTCCATGTCACGAAGATCAAACCAGCATAGATGACAAGTGCAATCGCGCTCTTTCGCACGACCTTCCCCACTCCATTCACATACTTGTTGGCAGACCAGTCAAAGAACCGGTTGAATGGACGGAACAACCATCCCAACGCTTTATCAAGCAAACGGGAAAAGGCATCCTTCTTTGCCCCATGCGGTTTCAAAAGCACCGCAGCCAATGCCGGGCTCAGCGTTAAAGAGTTGAAAGCGGAGATCACCGTTGAGATGGCGATGGTAATAGCGAACTGTTTATAAAATTGTCCGCTTAGGCCCTTGATGAATGCAGTCGGAATAAACACAGCGCAAAGGACGAGTGCAGTCGCGATGATTGGACCGCTCACCTCATTCATCGCTCGCCTGGTCGCTTCGAGCGGCGCATGACCCAGGGCAATGTTTCGTTCCACGTTCTCAACCACAACGATGGCATCATCAACCACAATGCCGATTGCGAGGACCAATCCGAACAGTGACAGGGCGTTGATTGAAAATCCGAGTGCCTGCATGATGGCAAAGGTCCCCACAAGCGAAACAGGGACGGCAGCCAGCGGAATGATCGAAGCGCGCCATGTTTGAAGGAACAAGACCACGACGAGAACCACGAGCAGAATCGCTTCGAGCAATGTCACCACAACTGCCTTGATGGAATCGCGCACGAAAACGGTTGGGTCATAGACAACACTGTAATCCACTCCGGCGGGAAATTTCTTTTTCAGTTCCTTCATCTTATTCCGCACATTGGTAGACAATTCGATGGCGTTGGAACCGGGCGCCTGAAAAATTGGAATGGCGGCAGCAAGACGATTGTTTAATAAACTGCGGAGCGAATATTCAGCAGCGCCAAGCTCAATTCGTGCAACATCCTTGAGTAATGTGGTCTCCCCACTTTTACCCGTTTTGATGATAATATTTTCGAACTCTTCCTCAGTCACCAAACGGCCTTTGGTGTTGATGCTCATTTCAAAGGAAACCGGATCTCCCAGGGGCTGCTGGCCGACAGAACCAGCGGCCACCTGAATGTTCTGCTCCCGGATTGCATTCACCACATCGGACGCAGTCATTCCCTTGGCCGCAATTTTGTTCGGGTCCAGCCAAACACGCATGGAATAATCTCCAGAGCCGAAAATCTGAACTTGCCCGACCCCAGGGATGCGGGCCAGCTCATCCTTGATCTGGAGAGTTGCATAGTTCCGCAGGTAAACCATGTCATAACGATCATCCGGGGAAAACAGATGGACGACCATCGTCAGGTCCGGCGAAGCCTTTAGAGTGGTCACACCCAGCCGTCGCACTTCCTCAGGTAATTTCGGCAATGCCTGTGATACACGATTTTGTACTTGGACCTGCGCATTATCCACATCTGTCCCGAGCTTGAAGGTGACAGTCAATGTCATGACACCGTCGGCGGTGGACTGGGAAGAAATGTACAAACTGTTCTCAATGCCGTTGATCTGTTGTTCAAGAGGCGCGGCGACAGTTTCAGCGATGGTCTTTGGATTTGCGCCAGGGTAAACCGCGCGAACCACAACCGTGGGCGGAACAATTTCCGGATACTCACTGACTGGAAGCTGTGTGAGTGAAATCGCACCAATCAAAAATATCAATAGCGACAACACCCCGGCAAAGATCGGTCGTTGAATGAAAAAATGAGAAAAATTCATGATCGGTTCCTTCTAATCAACCTCACTGCAACGCAGCAGCCACAGCTTTTTCTGCGGTATTGGTGGCTGTCTGGGGAACCACTGGCATCCCAGGCCGCACACGGGCAATACCGTTGACCACAATGGTTTCGCCGGTTTTTAGCCCCTCCTTGACGATTCGTTTCCCGTTGATGGCTCTTCCTAATTTAACGGGGCGGTAAGCCACAGTGTTGGAACTCGTCAATGTCAGGACAAACTTTTGACTTTGATCTGTGCCGATTGCCTTTTCATCAATAACCACAGCTTCATATTTTCCACTCCCCGGAACACGCACCCGGGCAAAGAGCCCTGGGACAATCCGACCATCCGGGTTCGGAAAAATGGTGCGCAACAAGATACTCCCTGTTGCAGCCTCCACACGATTGTCGAACGATTCAATATGCCCCCGGATGTTAAACCCACCCTCATCTCCCAATTGCATTTCAACCGCGATTTTGCCGTCGCTTGATTTTGCCAACTGTTTTTCTTCAACCAGGCGGTTAAATTTCAGCAGAGTGGCTTCATCCACGTCAGAGTAAACATAGATCGGATCAATGGTGACCACTGTGGCAAGAACGGTCGTAAATCCGGCCACCCCGCTCACATAATTACCTGGAGTCAACAATGCCCTCGAAATTCTTCCCGAGATCGGTGCTTTCACTTCCGTAAACTCGAGGTCGAGTTGGGCTGAAGCCATTGCTGCCTTGGCAGCCATTAACGCAGCCTGGGCTTCGCCAAGGCGAGCATTACGCGCATCCGCCTCTTCAATTGAAATGGCTTTTGTGCCCAGCAGTTGTTTGGCACGGCTATGCTCTCGTTCGGCAATTTCGGCGCGGACCTTTGCCCGTTCGAACTCTGCTTTGGCTCGTTCGAACTCTGCCTGGTGCCAGCGCTGATCAATCACAAATAAAACATCCCCGGCTTTTACCATTTGTCCGGCCTGAAAACGGACTTCCTGCAAATGGCCCGAAACGCGTGGCCTGATCTCCACAGTTTCAAGGGCTTCTGTCCTTCCGACAAATTCATCCCATTCCATTACCTGCTCGCTTTGGACAGCCGCCACGGTTACTGCTGGAGGCGGCGGTCCCTGAGGCGCTGCGGCGTTGTTGCTCTGGTTGCAACCCGTGGCAAGCAATGAAGCGAAAAGCGCCGTCAATAATGCAATCAACTTGGGAAACCATCGAGACTCCCGCTGTTGAAGCTGTTGTGAATGGATCGATGAATCCGCTTTTCCTTTCATATCTCCTTGATAGTTGACTGTTTAGTTAAATTTAAACCAAAAAAAATCAATGCCGGACAGGCTTCGTCGAAAGCCCCAGAATCAACGCTGTTCCTGACTCGAGGTCATTAAACACATTCAGGTCGTTTCGGATTCTGGCCTGCATCAACAACCCCTCGTAATAGGTGAACAATCGTTTAGCCGCTGACTTTGGATCATCCACTGAAACTTCGCCGGAGGCATGCGCATCACGCACGGCATTTTCAATGTAGAGAAAATGATACTCCATGATCTCCTGCACCTTTTTCTGCAATTGCTCTTCCTGAGTGGAAACTTCGGTTCCCAAAGTGCAGAGAGGACAACCCAATACAAAACCGTAACGCTCTTTAAGTTCCCGCTGTTCCTGGAGAAGATGATCGAAGAAAATTTTAAAGCGTTCCATCGGGGGCCGAACTGGAGAAAAAACAGCATCAAGATTGGCCCGTTCATGTTTAAACGCCTGATCCAATGCTGCCACCGCCAAATCAGCCTTGGATTCAAAAAAATAGTAAAAACTTCCCTTCTTAACACCGGCAGCATCGCAAATCTGGTCAATCGTGGTAGAGCCATAGGAGCCGCGCCAGATCAATTCCAGCACTGCTTCCATTAACCGCTCTTTGGCATCACTGACTCTTCCCATGACAAAATCTGAGGCAGAGCCTGACTTTTGTTTACCAGATAGTCAACTATTAATTTTCTCGCTTAAGAAGGAATTCAGCCAATCCTTCCAATGCCGTGGCTTTCCCTTTGAAGATTTTCAGGCTGGAGAATGCTTTTTCCGTCAGCTCCGCCGCGATTTTTCGTGATTTGTCCAATCCGACAATCGAAGGATAGGTAGCCTTTTGAGCAGCGACATCTTTACCCGCAGTCTTGCCCAGTTTTTCACTTGTTTGTGTGACATCCAGAATGTCATCAATTACCTGGAAGGCGAGCCCGACATGATAACCGAAATTCGTTAAAGCTGTTAATTGAGCTGGGCTGCAATCCGCGGACATCCCTCCCAGACGAACAGAGCAGCAGAGTAAGGCAGAAGTTTTTCGTTCATGAATGTATCGCAATTGGGGAATGGAGATTCGTTTCCCCTCCCCCTCCAAATCCGCAACCTGCCCGGCGATCAACTGCAATGAGCCGGATGCCATGCTTAAATCGAGGACGTAATCTGCGATACTATATCGCCTGGTGGGAACAGCCTGGGCAATAATTTCAAAGGCCTGGGTAAGCAGGGCGTCCCCGGCGAGAACCGCAATCCCCTCTCCAAAAACTTTGTGATTGGTCGGTTTTCCCCTTCTGAAATCATCATTATCCATAGCGGGAAGGTCATCATGGATCAGGGAATAGGTATGGATACATTCCACGGCGCACGCCATTGGAAGAGCCTTTTTTACCTCCCCGCCACAAGCTTCAGCCGCAGCAAGGCAGAGCGCCGGGCGCATCCTTTTACCGCCGGCAAACAGCGAATAACGCATTGCTTTATGGATTGTGGCGGGCTTTTCCTTGGCTTTTGGCAAAAAAAGATCAAGCGCACCATTGACAGAGTTGCTGCTCGTCGCAATGTAAGTGCCGACATCGAAGGGTTGATGTTGAGGACGCGCCTTGTTGCGCCTGGATACTGACATGGGGGGGTTGTAGGGGATGAAGTATTGTGGCGCAAGCCGTTTGTGTTGGGGCAATTCGTGGAATTCAAGTCAGTCTGGCTACTCTGGCATGCTTTCCGCTTAACCGGTCAAAATTCCTGGTATAATGCTGAAAAAATATAAAAAATATCTGCCCGCTCTCCTGGTGGCAATTTCACTTGCTGCTGGTGTTCGGCTCCTGCCCACCCCTGAACTGGGCCCTGAGGAAATTTCACGCACCCGCCTTCAGCTTCTTCAGCAGGAAAAAGCTTTTATCAACGCTGAAGTCTCTCCCAGGGGATTTGAAAATATTTACATGGTAAAGGGCAGTTACCAGCGTCCTTCCCGCAAAAACAAGGTGGATTTCACGATTACCACCCACCTGACGGAAGCGGAGCTTCAGGGCATTCTTGCCACTCCGGGAACGACACTTTCCATGCCCAAATCGAGTACACGTGGCAGGGTTCTGGACATGCTTCCCTCGATCACGATTGCCTTGCTGGTCATAGGATTGCTCCTGTATCAACAAAATACCGGGAAAGGAAAAGCCACTCATCGTATTCGTCTTCGTCCGAATGTGCGTTTTAATGACATCGCAGGAGTGGAGGAAGCCAAAGCAGAAGTTCAGGAAGTCATCGATTTCCTACGCAATCCAGGCAAATACCAGCAACTCGGTGGCAACCTCCCGAAAGGTATTCTCCTCATTGGCCCTCCCGGCACAGGAAAAACCATGCTGGCCAAGGCGATTGCAGGTGAAGCCAATGCGAGTTTCTTCAGCGCCAGCGGAAGCGATTTCAACGAAATCTATGTTGGAGTAGGCGCCAAGCGAATCCGTGAACTGTTTAATCAGGCCCGCAAGGCAGCTCCTGCCATCATATTTATCGATGAGATCGATTGCCTGGGAAAAAACCGAAAAAATGATCACAGCGGTGAGTTGCAGCAGACGAACAATGCATTGCTGACAGCAATGGATGGGTTTGACAGTTCGGAAGGAATTATTGTGGTTGCCGCAACCAACCGCCCTGAGGATCTTGATGAGGCCCTCCTGCGCCCTGGCCGTTTTGACCGCAAGGTTTTCGTGCCATTGCCAGACATGGTTGGTCGCAGGGCCATTTTGAAGACACACGGCCGGAAAGCTCCGATCACCACCCCTGAACTGACTCTGGACATCATTGCCAGAACCACCCCAGGGATGTCAGGGGCCGATCTTGCCAATGTCATCAATGAAGCTGCCATTCTCAGCGCCCAACGGAGCATGACTGAGATCAGCCTTAAAGAGCTTGAAGAAGCCAGGGACAAGGTTCGATGGGGGAAAGAACGTAAATCAATGACCCTGAAAGAGGATGAACGACGGGTCATTGCTTATCATGAAGCAGGCCATGCAATCATCAGCCTGAACAAGACAAAACTGCCGCCGCTGCATAAGGTCAGCATTATTCCGCGCGGGAATGCCCTTGGTTCCTGCACCACTCTTCCCAACGAGGATCAAAACATCCACAGTCGGACTTTTCTCCTTCAGCAATTGACTTTGTTGATGGGCGGTCGCGCCGCGGAAAATCTTTTCATTGGCGATATGACCAATGGAGCGAACGGCGATTTCGACAGCGCCAAGAACATTGCCCGTAAGATGGTGCATGACTGGGGCATGGGCCAAAAACTTTTTTACGAACCGAACAAGGAAGATGCAGAACGCGAAATCAACCTCCTTCTTTCCAACGCCCACAAGGAAGCGCATGAGATTTTGCTCCAGAATAAAGAATCGGTCGTCAAGATTGCCGAGAAACTGCTAATTGAAGAAACGCTCACCAGGGAGCAGGTTCTTCAATATATAGAGCAGGAGGATGCCCAAAACCAAGCCTGCACCCCGCCTGACGTGAACCTCCCGCGTCAGTCAGCGCGTGCTGTTTAGCAAGCCCCCGCCATCTAAACCTTAAGCGGCTTTCTTTCCGAGGAAGGCCGCTTTTTTTTTGCATTCATTCCCCCTCCTCAAAATTCATGTGCGCATGGGAGGTTTGCGCTTGTCAGCTATTTTTTGGCCCCGTAACGTCTCGGCGTGTCGTTTCTCCAAACAGTGATGAGGCGTGGTTGATGATCGAACTTTTTCAGCTTCCCTGGAGCCCGTATTGCCTTGTTATTCATCGAATTCTTCAATATTCAGGCACCCGTTTTAAAGTCGTGGATATTCCCGCGGGCAATCGCGATCTGATTTGGAAAATAACCAGGGAGCGCTATTACAAAGTTCCGGTTGTACGGGATGGGGATAATGTTATATTTGAAACAGACGAGAATTCTCAGGTCATTGCCAAATACCTTGACCAGAAGCTTGGACTGGATCTTTTTCCTCCACAATGGGAAGGGGTGCAAACTTTGCTTTGGCGATATTTCGAGAATGATGTCGAAAGCATCACCTTCAAGCTGAATGATATTTTTTCCCGTAACATGGTGCCGGAGAAGCATTGGCTGGCTCATTTGCGGCACAAGGAACGTCGTTTTGGAGTTGGTTGCATTGAGACCTGGAAAAAGCAGCAACCCGAGCTCTTAAAACAACTTCAGGAACTCTTGATTCCTTGTGAACAGATGCTGGCAACCCGACCATTCCTGCTTGATTCACGTCCCCTTTTCGTCGATTTCGATTTATGGGGAATGCTCGCCAATTTTCTCTATTCGGGTGAATACCAACTTTCCAAGCAACAGCCATACCTCCGTGAATGGCACAAAAGAATGTCCAGCTTAGCCTTCGTTGACCGTGAAAAATTACATCCTTGATACCAATGTCCTGCTTCATGATCCAAATTCCATCCACAATTTCAAAGAGAATAACGTTCTCATCCCGATTGATGTGCTGGAGGAAATTGACCGTTTTAAACGGGAATCCACCGAACTAGGTCAAAATGCACGCACCGTCACCCGGTCATTGGATGATCTTCGCAGTGAAGGCCATCTAAGCGACGGAGTTCGACTCCCCAACGGCGGCTGTTTGAAGGTCGTTTTCCATGACAAGAAGGAAAACGGCGGGGTTCTTTACTTCGGGAATAACACAGTTGACAGTCGAATCGTTGCGCTGGCCTTCCATGTGTGGAACAAGGACAAAAATATTCCCACTGTTCTAGTCACCAAGGACATCAATCTTCGAATCAAAGCAGATGTGCTTGGGCTTCAGGCAGAAGATTATGAAACAGATCGGATTCTGCTTCAGGATCTTTACACAGGAATGTTCGAGAAAACCGTCTCGACCGAAAAAATGACCCAGTTTCGTGCGAACGGCGAATTGGAATTAACAGACGGGAAGTATTACATCAACGAGTATTGTGCTCTGACCGATGAAACGAATCCAAAACGCACCGCGTTGACCAAGGTCGATTCCACAGGGAGCAAGCTGGTGCCGATCCTGGATGGGCGCGAGGGAATCTGGGGAATCAAACCGCGAAACCGGGAGCAGCATTTTGCGTTTGATGCATTACTGGATGACCGCATTAAACTTGTGACATTAATGGGCAAGGCTGGCACAGGCAAAACGTTGATGGCAATGGCCGCTGGACTGAAACGCACCGTCATGGATCGTGAGTTTCGACGACTTGTGGTTGCCCGCCCTACAATTTCCATGGGAAAAGAACTTGGGTTTCTCCCCGGCTCGCTCGAAGAAAAGCTGACCCCTTGGATGCAACCAATCCATGATACCCTTGAACTTCTCGGCGACCTGAACATGGGGCATGAAAGCCGTCGCAGTCATGACCTGATCCGCTCAGGAACGATTGTGGTCGAAGCATTAAGCTATATTCGAGGCCGCAGCATTGCCAACCAGTTCATGGTTATTGATGAAGCGCAAAATTTAACCCCGCTGGAAGCAAAAACGATTGTCACCCGCGTGGGGCAATCAACGAAGATTGTTTTCACAGGTGATCCCTATCAAATTGATAATCCCTACGTGGATTCTGCTTCGAACGGTTTTAACTACATCGTAAGCAAATTCAGGGGCCAAGCGTGCGCCGCGCATATTGAATTACAGAAGGGTGAACGCTCCGAGCTTGCCGAGTTGGCAGCCAACATTTTGTAATCTCTTGAATGCCCGGGAACAGTTGCTGCGTGAACTCAGCACTTTTCGCGGGAACCAGGAACGACTTGCCTGGATTATAAAAAAGGGGAAGGAACAACCAGCCTTTCCTGAAAGTGCCCGCACGGAAAAAAACCGAGTCGAGGGATGCCTCTCAAATCTTTGGTTGCTTTCCCGAATGGAAAGTGGTCGCTGCTGGTTTCAAAGTGATTCTGATTCCTCAATCGTTCGCGGTCTTGCCTCTGTCATTTGCGAATTATTCAGCGAGCTGTCTCCCATGGAAATATTGCAGGCTGATGTGGCGGCTCTTTTGCAGGAAGCAGGCTTGTCTCATCAGCTCACTCCGAATCGCAGGAACGCCACCACTGCTCTGGCCCAGAAAATTAAGGATTACGCGCGAGAGCAGGCATGAACTATTATGATGCCCATAATCATTTTCAGGATTATCGACTGGATTCTGCCCGGCCGGACCTCTTTGAATCGATTATTAATGGCAGCATTGCTGCGATGACAGTCAATGGAACCTGTGAAGCGGATTGGGAATCAGTTCTCAATCTTGGGCAAACAAGCTCCCGGTTTATTCCATCCATTGGTTTGCATCCATGGTTCACTCACCGCGCTTCGCCGGATTGGAAATCAAAATTTACCGACTTCGCACAGCAATCGCGATGTGTTGGGGAAATTGGACTGGATCAATGGATACAGGATTCGCCATTTGATCTCCAAAAAGAAGCGTTTGAATTTCAGCTTCGATTCGCCGTTGCGCGTAACTATCCCATTACCATTCACTGTCTCAAAGCGTGGGGCTCTTTGCTGAAGATATTGCGCCAGGAAATCAGCTCAGACACAAAGTTTCTCCTGCATTCCTTTGCTGGATCACGGGAGATTTTGGCTGAACTGAGTGATTTGGGGGCCTATTTTTCGATTTCAGGCTACTTTGCGCACGAAAGGAAACGGGCTGCGGCTGATCTGTTTAAGTTTGTACCAATTGATAAATTACTCATCGAAACGGATGCCCCAGACATGCTCCCGCCACCCTCTTTACAGTTGCATCCACTCACCTCTCAAAACGGTGACCTGATCAACAGCCCTGCAAATCTTCCCATGATTTACCAATTCACAGCGGAATTGTTAAGGATGCCACTAAAAGAATTGGCTGCGCAGTTCGAACTCAATTTCAAGAATTTCTACTCCACAGTTCTCAAGCCTGGGTAAGGGCAATTTTTTTCACGATTTCCGCGGCAGCCACAAATCCGAAAGTCCCCGTGACAAAAGTCGCCGTACCATAACCACTGTCGCAATCCAGCCGCACAGATGTTCCTGAGGCACGTGTCGCGCAAACAGTTCCATCCGGTTGCGGGTAAAGCGCCGGTTCTTTTGAATAGACGCAATCGACTCCGAAAATTGTACGAGGTTCAGTGGGAAACCCATACTGTGACCTTAACATCCGCCGGACTTCTGAAAGCAGCCTGTCATGAGAGGATAAGCCAAGGTCAGTGACCTGGAGATTGAGGGGTGATCGCCGTCCTCCAGCACTTCCAATGACAAAAACGGGAATGTTGCGCCGGTGCGCCGTGGCAATCAACAGGCATTTGTTTGCAAGATGGTCAATTGCATCAAGCACATAAGTAAAAGGAGTTTGAAAAATAGCAGCGGCAGTTTCTTCATTAAAAAAATCAACTATTGGAAACAATTCCGCAGCAGGATTGATCAACTTTGCCCGTTCAGCCATGACTTCAACTTTCGGGTGCCCGATCTGGCCGTCCAATGCGTGCAGTTGTCGATTTACATTACTGACACAAACATCGTCCATGTCCACCAGTGTGAGTCTTCCGATTCCCGAGCGGGCAAGAGCTTCCACGGACCAGGAGCCCACACCACCAATCCCCACGACACACACATGAGCGCTCTGAAGTCGCTCCAGGCCTTCAGTGCCATAAAGCCGCTGAATGCCGCCGAAACGTGTCGTTTCCTTCATGGAACGCGTGTTTAGACGAGGATTTTTTTGACCACCTCACCAGCGATATCGGTCAGGCGGAAATCGCGTCCCTGGAATCGATAAGTCAAGCGAGTGTGATCAATCCCGAACAGGTGCAACATGGTGGCGTGAAAATCATTGATGTGAACCGGATTTTCGACAGCTGCATAGCCCAGTTCATCCGTCGCGCCGTAGGTAATTCCACCCTTGATTCCCCCACCAGCCATCCACATTGAAAATCCTTTAATGTGATGGTCGCGGCCTACACCCTGCGCCATTGGAGTTCGCCCGAATTCTCCCCCCCAGATCACCAATGTGTCCTCAAGCATTCCGCGCTGTTTGAGGTCCTGGATCAATGCGGCTGAAGACCGATCGACCTCTTCCGCCTTAAGTGGAATGTCGCTTTTCACATTATCGTGATGGTCCCAATCACGATGATACAACTGGATAAATCGGACTCCGCGTTCCGCAAGACGTCGCGCGAGAAGACAATTGGAGGCGAAACTGCCATCACCCGGTTTTGCCCCATACATATCCAGTATATGCCTGGGTTCGTCGGAAACATCCATTAATCCAGGAACGCTGGATTGCATGCGGAATGCCATTTCATACTGGCTGATCCGAGTGTTGATTTCCGGGTCGTGAACCGCGTCATGCTGCAATCGGTTCAAATTATTGACGACATCCACAATCTCTTTTTGTGAATCAGCAGTCACTCCTGGAGGGTTGTTTAAATAAAGGACGGGGTCACCCTTTGATTGAAATTTGACTCCCTGGAACTTGCTCGGAAGAAAACCGCTATGCCATTGCCGGGCAGCAATCGGCTGCATCTGCCCTCCCCTGCCTGACGACACCAGCACAACATAGCCAGGAAGATTTTCTGTTTCGGCACCCAAACCGTAAAGGAGCCATGAACCCATGCTGGGGCGACCGGCAATAATCGATCCGGTATTCATTAATGTGTGGGCAGGATCATGATTGATCTGCTCCGTGTGCATGGATCGAATAATGCAGATTTCGTCAGCAATACTGCCAATGTGCGGAAACAAGGAACATATTTCCTGGCCGGATTTGCCGTATTTCTTGAATTCAAACTGTGGACCAAAGCATTTCAGTTCCCGCCCTTGAAGCTGGGCGATTTGCTGGCCTTTGGTGTAGGACTCCGGCATCCCCTGCCCATGCATTTCCGCCAATTTCGGTTTGTAATCGAACGTTTCCAGGTGGGATGGGCCACCGGCCTGATAAAGAAAAATCACTCGTCTGGCCTTGGCCGCATGATGCAGCGGATTGATGATTCCCTGCTTGGAGGTTTCCCCAGCGAAAAGGCGTGGGTTTAATAATGAGCCAAGCGCAAGCGTGCCAAACCCAGCCATGCTCCTGGAAAGGAATGTTCGGCGGCTCAGATGAGTGGCAAAAGGATCGATCGAGAACATGCTTTAATTGCGTGTGATGGTTTCGTGCAGGTTCAACAAGGAGCGTGTTACAGAAGTCCATGCCGCCACTTCTGCCGGGTTGAGGTCGGTTGCGACAGGCGCTTCGCCAACGCTTAAAAGTTGGTGAGCAGCGTCGGTGCTTTTTGAATACTGTTTGAATTCCTTCTCGAACAATTTTTTAAGTAATTCGGTTTCCTTTCGGGAAGGAGAACGAGCGACAGTTTTCGCAAAAGCCAGATTTAATCGCGGCTGAAACCCTTTTTGCTCGCGGACCAAATTGGCCGCAAAAACGCGGGCTGCTTCAACATAGGTCGGATCGTTGAGCAGGACCAAGGCCTGTAACGGCGTATTCGAATTCACTCGGTTGACAGTACACTCCTCACGTGACGGCGCGTCGAAGGCCAGCAGACTTGGATGAAGAAAAGTTCTCTGCCAATGAACATAAAGCCCGCGGCGATATAATCCTTCACTTACATCCTCCACATATTCCCTCTTTGGAAAATTCAAGGCAGCATAATAACCGGGTGGCTGGTAGGGATGAGTGCTTGGACCTCCCTGTTTATCAACAAGAAGTCCGCTGATTGCCAGAGCGTTGTCCCGGACCAACTCTGCATCAAGCCGGAAACGGGATTGCCTGGCCAGCAAACGGTTGTAGGGATCTTTTTCATCCAACTCCCGACTGCTCGTCGAAGCCTGGCGATAAGTTCGTGAAAGGACCATGGTCCGAACCATCTGTTTGATGTTCCAGCCCGTGTCCATAAATTCAGTCGCGAGCCAATCGAGAAGTTCGGGATGTGTGGGCCATTCACCTTGAGCGCCGAAGTCGTCGAGAGTCTTCGAAATTCCTGTTCCGAAGTAAAGTTTCCAAAGGCGATTAACAAAGACACGCGCGGTCAGGGGATTTTCCCGCGAGGTAAACCAATGGGCAAGATCGAGTCTGCTGGGGCGACCCGATGTTTCCAACTGCGGTAAAAAACCTGGCACAGCCGGACCAACCTCTTCCCCGGAGTCATCCATCCAATTGCCTCGTGGAAGCACACGGATGGTTCTTGGTTCCTTTGATTGGGAAACCAGCGTGGTTGGCCATTGGCCAGTGATTTGATTTCGTTCAGCTTCAAGACGCGCCAGAGTCACTCTATTCACTTTTAACGAGGGACTCACCCGACGGTAAGCTGCCGTGATGGCTTTTTGTTGATCCTCTTTGCGTTCACTGGCCGGAGTCTTAATGGCTTTGAGAACATCCTCGGAAATTCCAAATCGATCCACTCCTGAAAATTCGTTTGATGTGACGCCGATTCTAAATCTTCCGATGTGCTGACGTGGGTGTTTTCGACTGTGCCTTATTGTGACCTTCAGGTGAGAACCTTCTGGAATGTTCAAGGGCTCTTCAGGGACAAACACAGCTCGCTTGGTTCCAGCGTGGCCCCCCTCCACTGCCCAGGCGGTTGAACTGTTTTGGTCAATCGTTCCTAGAACTGGGAATCCATCCTGCGCGTAATCAGCAAAGGCGTGACTAATCTTGATCGGTTGAGACTCCCGGGTTGAGGAGATTAACTCAGCCACTACTTCCGAAATGTAAAAGGTGGTGCCGGATCGAGCGATACTGTTTCCCAGAAGGCTTTCATCCCTCAAGGATTCAAGGCGAATAGCTGTAAGTCTGCCTAAAGGAACTGGAACTGTTATCGTATAATCGTCAATTTGTGGGTTTGATCCGCTTGAAAGCACTGATTGATCATCCTGAATCATCAGGGTGGCTCCCCCACTGCTTTCAATCGATGTGGGTTTTGGATGATTCCATTCCAAAGTCCCTGATGCTTCCCCCTCCAGAACTTTTTTCTCCCATTCAACAAGTTCCCCGGCCAAATGCTCATCAGACACACGCTCAAGCTCCTGTCGCACAGCTGAAATTTGCTGATCAAGCTCCTGGACACGTGCTTTGTCCTTCTCCGGTGCCAGGGCAATTTTAGGTCCCCAGTCGTTTCTGCCAAATCCATCTGAATAAAAGCCTTTCTCGTTGAGATCGGCGAAAA
>JANRLX010000052.1:0-15807 GCA_033762115.1 Verrucomicrobiota bacterium | reverse complement strand
GAGAAGCATGGGTTTGAGGTGAAGCGCACGGAGCCGAAGAAGAGTGTGTACCGGAGGATGAGCGCGACGGCGTGAGGGGTTGTCTGTAGGTGTGAACTCTGGGGTCTGGCCGGGGAGGCCTGCTGCCTCAGCGATTTTTCTTCGCCTTCTTTTCCGGTTGGGGCGGACGCATTTGCATCTGTTTTTGGTTCAATTCCCTTTTTTGCGGATTACGTGAATACAAGAACACTGAGACCAAGCTGATTAAAGTGGTCCCGCCGATGACTGTGCCAAACCAGACCTATCCACTAACCGCTGCGAACGTCGCCATTGCAAGCCACGAGAGCCGAATTACCAGGTCGCAGATTTGCCCAAAAAACGCTTGCCTCTGGTGGCTGGAAACGACTTTATGCTCAAGAGATATTCTGTGGGCTGACTGATTCTCCGCCATTTTCATTATGCGATCCGCGCCGTCAGGAATGATTTGATCGTATGCTGCCAACTCTGCTGGATGAGGCAGGGGGGAGGAGCAGTTGTTTGAGTAAACAACACTGCACTGCGCCGCAAAACGATCTGCAATTGTGACAGACATAGCATCAGTTTGAAGCCCAATTTATTCGGGCTTTATGATGCTATAATGCCTATCTGAACAGAGTGTTGACTACATTTTCCTCGAATTTGGCTCCCCCGGTTTTTGAGCTTTTTGAATTGTCCACCACATCGGACGAACTGGCTGTTGACGGAGATGCATTTCGAGGCGTCTGTGATTGCTTATCTTTGGGTTTCTCCTGTTCATTGATTTTGCCGATATTTAACAAAATCCTGTTTCCGCCAACAACAGCATTTACAATCTTGCCCGCACGCTTTGCCGCTTTGCGGATCCGAATTGCATCCCTATCAAGATGCTTGAGCGTTCACATTATGGGCGACCTAATTCAAGTGAGCCACTGCCTATTCGGTAAATTTTCAGGAGACGGAGTGGCGGCACCAGTATTGGAGGAGGGTCTGGAACCAGGCGAGGCGTTGGGTGTGGGAGGCGGGTTTGGTGAGGAGGCTGTGGACGCCGAGTTCGTAGGCGGTGTTGATTTCCTGGCGGGTGAAGGCACCGGAGATGAGGATGGTGGGGGTACGGCGGAGGTGGGGTTGGGCGCGGAGCCATTTGATGATGTCAAGGGGGTCGTCGCCGTTTTGGAGGTGGAGGTCGGAGATGAAGAGGGTGGGGCCATGTTTCTCGATGGAGGCGATTTGTTCGAGTTCAGCGCGGACCTCCGCAACGGTGGTGAGGATTTGCCAGGAGGCTTTGTAATCGATTTTTTTGAGGGCAAGTTCGTAAAGGAGGCGGTCGTCAGGGGAATCGTCCAGGATGAGGAGGTGACAGGGGGCGCTGTGGGAGATCATCCGTTTGTTTTCGTTTGGATGGAGGCGAGCCAATCCGAGAAGGCCTGGGAGGCTTCGGCTTCGGAGGCGAACTGGAATTCTTTTTTTGTCCGCCAGCAAAAACGAAGAAGGCGGTGTTTTGATGGACGCCCATCATGCGCACCTGCGAGATGTCGATGCCCGTAATTTTGGTTTGGGTCTCCACTTGGTGATGGGAGTTTAAGAGGAATTGGGGCTGTTGACAAGGGGGAGGGGTGCGAACCCAAAATCAGGAAATTCCTGACCTATAGTAGCGACTGGGCAGGTCGATAATGTTGATGTGACCCTGCCGGAATGGACCAGTGTTGAAACGGCCTTGCCAGAGGAGTACCGGGCAGTGCTGGTGCGTACGAGTGAGTATCAATGTGCGGCTTACCTGGCGGGAAGCGTGTGGAGGGATTTGATGCGTCACGAGGAAGTGAAAGGGGTGGAGCGGTGGCAGCCGCTGGTGTGAGGGGGGAGATGTGCGATTGAAATGAGGTGGATGATTAAGGTTGCTTCCCACGGTGGAGTGTTTGAGGTAGTTTGCGCGCATGCAGATGTCTGCCTTGACTGGATTGAGTGTGCTGATTGTGGAGGATGAACCGATGTTGCGGAAGCAAGCAGCGGCGTTCCTGGAGCGGTTGGGTGCGGATGTGACGGCGGTGGACACGGTGACGCGTGCGCGAAAGGTGATCGAGGATTTGAGTTTTGATTTTGCGTTGCTGGATGTGAACCTGCCGGATGGGTTGGGGACGGATTTGTTGCGGGAGAAGGTGTTTCCGGGGAACACAGGGGTGATCATCATGACGGCGGAGGGGGGGGTGACCGGGGCGGTGGAGGCGATGAAGCTGGGGGCGGTGGATTACCTGGCGAAGCCGTTCGATGTGAATGAGCTGCCGGTGATCATTGGGCGGGTGCGACGGTCCAAGCAGACGGAGCGGATCGAGGAGCACCGACGGAAGGATGAGGGTGGAGGGCGTGAGGGTTTTGTTTTTGGGGCGGCGCTGGCTGGGATGCAGGGGCAGTTGGAGAAGATCCTGGCTGCGGACCGAAGGGTGCAGACGGGGTTGTCCCCGGTGTTGATCCAGGGGGAGACGGGGACGGGAAAAACGACGATTGCACGGTGGATCCATAACCAGGGGCCGAGGGGGAATGCGGCGTTGGTGGAGGTGAATTGTTCGGCGTTGCCGGAGACGTTGGCGGAATCGGAGTTGTTCGGGCATGAGCGTGGGGCATTCACGGACGCGCGGGCGGCGCGGATTGGGCTTTTTGAGGCGGCGGACGGGGGGACGTTGTTTCTGGATGAGTTGCCGAGTTTGTCGCTGGGTTTGCAGGCGAAGGTGTTGACGGCGATTGAGGACCATAAAATCCGGAGGGTGGGAGGGAATAAATTGATCCCGGTGGATGTGAGGATCATCGCGGCGACGAACCGTGATTTGCCGAGTTCGGTGCAGAAGGGGGAGTTTCGTGAGGATTTGTATCATCGGCTGGATTTGTTCCGGATCAGTATTCCGCCGTTGCGTGAGCGTGGGAAGGATGTGCTGGAGTTGGCGAATTTGATGTTGGAGCGGTTGTGCCGGAGGCACCGGATGACGAAGAGGATTTCCGCAGGGGGTGCGAAGGTGTTGATGGGGTATCCATGGCCGGGGAATGTGCGGGAGTTGGCGCATGAGTTGGAGCGGGCGCTGGTGTTCGAGGAGGGAACGGAGTTGAATTTCGAGGGGTTGCTGAGGAGGCCGTCGTTGATGGCAGGAGCGGTGGCGGACAAGAATGACTGGTTTAACGAGGGGTTTGTGTTTCCGCCGGAGGGTTTTTCGCTGGAGGAGGGGATCATGCGGTTGATTCATCATGCGTTGAAGCAGAGCAACCAGAATGTGTCGGCGGCAGCGCGGTTGCTGGGTGTGTCGCGGGATTACCTGCGGTATCGGCTCAGCGGGAGGGGAGAGGAGAAAGGGGAAGGGGCAGTGGAAAGGAGCGAATGAAAGGGGGAGGCAAAATCCTGGTGATTGAGGATGAGGCGGAGATGCGGCGAAATGTTTCGACAATCCTGCGGCTGGAGGATTTTGAGGTGTTGACGGCGAAGCATGGGAGGGAGGGTTTGGAACTGGCGCGACGGGAGGCGCCGGACTTGATTTTGTGCGATGTGATGATGCCGGAGATGGATGGGCACACGGTGCTGAAGCATTTGCGGGAGGATGAACGGACGGTGACGATCCCGTTTGTGTTCCTGACAGCGCGCGGGGAGAAGGAGGATTTGCGGTCGGGGATGAACCTGGGGGCGGATGATTACCTGACGAAGCCGGTTTCAAAGGGGGATTTGCTGAGCACGGTGAATGCGCGGTTGAAGCGGGGGAAACAACTGGAGGGCAGCGGCGGGTTCAATCCGCGGTTTGATTCGTATGAGCCGCTGCTGGAGCTGGGTTTGACGCCGCGGGTGGCGGAGGTGTTGCTGTGGGTGGCGCAAGGGAAAACGAACCCGGAGATCGGAATGATCCTGGGGATCAGTGAATGGACGGTGAAGAAGCATGTGCTGGAGATTTTCGAGAAGCTGGGGGTGGAAACAAGGACGTCCGCAACGCTGAAAGCGCTGGAGTATCTGTCAAAGAGGTGAGGGTTGGAGGAGGAAAGTTCGAAATGGGGTGTGTTGCCCGAGACCGGGCCTGACGAGGGCTTTTAAAACCAGGCGTGGATCAACCCGCCGGAAGACTGAACCTGCTATCGAATTCGAACTCAAAAAGAAAAAGAGTAACGGCTGATGGGGGTGGTTTCCGGCAATAAAATAAATCTAAGAGCAGGCTGCCACACTCAATCAAAAACGATCAGCGGTTTGGCAATCCTAGAGTGGTTCGAGAGGCACACAGCCTCGTAAAAGGAATGAATGGATGGAATTTGTAATTCTGCCAGAGTAGTTGCTTGCGACTGGTTCAATGTTCGCTCGCGTCTGGAATCGGGACCAGGTTTTTGGGGCGTCCCACGCATCCTCCGGCGACGCCAGCGATGCCGCTGAGTGTGATCGCGGCAAATGCCCAGAAAGATGCCGTGGCCATGGAGCTGGCAAGGGAGTCACTAATGTCACGAGCCTTTTGTTCGGCCTGCTGGGCCATCGTGCCTGCCTTGCCCTCCAGCTTGTTGAAGGAAGCAGCCCACCGATCAACGATGGCGTTGGCTTCCTTACGAGATTTCCCTGTCCGGGCTGCCAGGACATTTACGAGTTCCTCCCGGTTTACCGAGTCTGCGATGTTCGAGCCTTGTTCAAAGATTTTGTCGATCAATTGATTGATCTCCTGTTTCGCCTGGCCCGGATGTGTCAGAATGTCTTCCGCGGTATTTGCCAGAGTGTTATGAGCCTCCTGAATTTCAGATTGGATATTTTTCGGCTGGAGTTGGGGATTGCCTGTTTGCCTGAGTAACTGCTCGACTTCAGCCCGCGCAGCTTGTAGCGCTTCGTTTCTGTTGTTTGCGGCATGGGTACCCGAACTACCGCTTCCCGTTTCAGGTGTCAGCGCGGCGGCTCCCTGGCCCAGAGCGGAAGCTCCCTGTGCGACTATGCGAGTAGCACCTCCAATCAGACGTCCCACTGCGCTGGTTGCGAAGTAAACTGTAAGGATTGTGACGATCGACCAGGTAATGGCTCCATGGAGTCCCGCCTCAAATCGTCGTGGCACACCGGCGAGCCGACCAGCGACCCAGCCGCCCAGGAACAATGCGGACAACAGGCTAAATGCCCACCAGACAGCAGCCCCGGTCGCCAGACCCGCAAACGGATTTTGCTCCTCGACGGGATCAATTGATCCCAAACCGATTGCCATCCCGAGCAGGCAAAGCAGGAGGATCGTGACGAAAGCAATGACCACCCCGGCGAAAACGGCTCCCCACGAGATTCGTTTTAGATTCCCGACGGGCGCTTCGATCTGGTTGACAATAGAGGTGTTTGTATCCATAGGTTTTTCCTGGTTGATTCTATAATTTGTAAATGGAACAACCGTGGCACCGCCGCGGTTGCGTTATAGGAAAATAATCAGTGCGCAACTCCTCGTTTAGCCTATCATCGACCAGTTTGTGCATGGTCGCCAGTGGGGTGATAACCTACCTCGTGCGTCACGCAGGTTTCGTGAAGGGATGAGGGCTAGAATGATGAAACGAGCTGGCAGCTGGGCCTGCGGCTCCTACATTGATTAGTTAGTTTATTTCTTTTAGTTGTTTTGAAATCAGCAAGGGTTAAAAGAGAGCGCACTCAGGCGCGCTCTCCCAGTGCAGAGGATCCCAGTCATTTGGGCAGGCCGGGATTTCCTATCCTGAGTTTGTCGTGCACTTTAGTGGTTCCTCCCTGGAAAGCGCCGCTCATTTAATGAGGATGCGTTCTCGGCTGAAATCACCGGGAGCGCACCTGCAATGCGGGGTTTGTTACTGTTCGTTGCTGTTGGAATTTTCTGTTGGCGCAGAGTTAGCCCTCCCCTGACGGTCAGAGTTTTCGCTTTGCGGCTGCCCTGAACCTTGTTGAGAGGAGCCGGCGCTGCCCACGGAGGATGGCGAACCGCGAAGAATCTCACCGCTTTCGGAAATCAGAACAGGACGAGTCGACCCGTTCTTCCGGATCAACACGCGATAAGCGGTTTGGCCGTTCCATTGGCCTTTGTCGATGTCACTCACCTGGGCATTTGGTCCACCGTGCTGACGGATTGCATCCTGCACGGATTGTGGCGCGGTCTGCATCGTGACGGTCTGTGTGTTCTTCAGCGGTGCTACCATGAGTGCGGTTTGTTCCGCGCGAAGAAGCAATTTGCCGTCCTTGTTAAGAACCAACTCGGTATGCACACCTGCATCGTTGTAGGCAGCGGTGTAGAAAGTCTGCCCGGAATCATGGATCGTTCCGATTTCTCCAACCTGGTTTGTGCCCGCATGTTGTTTAAGCGCAGATTGCACGGCATCGGGGAGTTCCGACTTGTTCACATCGGACTTGCCAAGCGGTGGAGCCTGATTGATCAAGGCGATGTTTCCGGTCTGAAGAACCTGGAGGAGCGAACCATCTTCGGCCACGGTGACATGGCCTTTCATTCCATTTTTATCGAAAGTGCCAACGTAACATGTTTCACCGTTCTTGTTCACCTTGCTCACATTTTCGATGTTGACGCTGCCCGCTTCAGATTGGAACGTTTTTTGCACTTTTTGCGGTATTTCATTCAAACTCACCCTTGTGCCTGATGAGTTCTTGGATGACGCGGAGTTTTGCGAGGCCTGTTGTTTCGGTGTGTTCTGCCTTGAACTGTTTTGATCCTCAGCCAGGCCCTGTGAAATGAGGGAAGCTGCAGTAGCAATGGATAATAAATAAGGTGTTTTCATAGCTCGCAATAAACAAACACCCTCTTGGGGACTGCACAACGGTAGGCGTTTCCCTACCGTCTTGCATGTCTAGGTTGGAATAATGGCCAGACAGGGCGTTGAGCGGGCAACTCCCATACAGATGGCGCGCCAGGTCAGACCTGCTGTTTCGTGGGTTTGCAGTTTGGACATGACTCGTTGCCGGTGCTTTTCGACAGTCTTGGTGCTGATTCCCAGTTCGGCCGCAATTTGTTTGTTGGCGAGACCTTGTGTGATCATGACGAGTACCTGTGCCTCGCGTTCGGTCATTCCGCTCACTGGCCGGGTATCCATAGCGGCAGGTTTCCCGTCGCTCATGCAAACCGAGTTCCCCAAATATACCTGGCGAATCGCCCTTCCGAGATCGTGAATGCCGATATTTTTTGAAAGCACTCCCTTGACGCCTTCCGCGATTAAATATGCCTCCGCTATTTCATCCGAATGGCTGGCCAGGAGGATAATTTTACAACCGGGGCACGCTACCTGAAGGCGCTTTGCCACCGTTCTGCCAAACAGTGAAGGGTTTATGTCCACCAGGATAACATCCGGCTGCGATTTCAGCATCGATGTGATTGCTTCCTCCACGGTGTCGACTGCGGCCAGGAGTTTGATGTCTGACAATCCTGAAAACGCCTCTGCAAAGGCTTCCCGGAGGAGACGTTGTTCACTGAGAAAAAGAACCTTTATTGAAGAAAGCTTTTCCATGGTGAGAAAGGTAAGGCACTGTGAAATGATTGGGTATCGGTATATCGACCCATATCATTGTGGGCGATGCCTCTATTCAAGGTTGTTCCCAAGAAAACCTTTCCCTTGCCACGAATCCCCAGGTAACGACGAGTTCAAGGTAGCAGATGCTGTTGTCATGAAAATCGCAAGTGGGGTGATTACCTGCCTTGTTGCACACTAGGAATTGGTTGTGGTCATGGCAGTCTTTATGAAGGGGAGAGAGCTGCTGCGGATAAAATTAATTGGATCAAAACGGAAGCAAGATTTTAGAACATGATTCCTCCACCGGAAGGAACTTTCATCGAGCCGCTCATCCTAAATGTTGTAGGGTGGCTTCGCCTGCTGGTGGAAACTTGCGGAGCAATGATCATCAGCGTGGGAGTTATCCGCGCACTTCGGCTGCTGTTGAAACGGCGGACGAGCGGGTTTAACTCGGTCCGCCTTGAATTGGCAACTTATCTCGTGGTGGCGCTGGAGTTTCAGCTCGCAGCTGACATCCTTTCCACCGCCATCGCGCCTTCCTGGGACAAGATCGGGAAACTGGGAGCAATTGCTGTCATTCGGACCACCCTTAATTTTTTCCTGATGCGGGAGATTGAAATCGAGAAAAGGATCGCTGGCGAACACCCGTTAAAGCAGTGAAAAACTCCTGCCCCGAGGTTGCTTTTCGGGTGGGCCAGGTAGGGAATATCCTACGTTGAGAGCAGTCAGATCAATGGGAACTTATTGCAAAGGTACAAGCCAGGTTTCCTCAGCTACAGAATAGCGGCTTATAAGGTCACTACGAGCGAGGGAACTCTTGTTTTAGATTCGTGAATTCGGCAGCGGTGCTGTCGGCGAATTCAACCCGGTCAGTAGGAGCCCCGTACTACTGTCTGTTTCACTACTCGGGAAATAGAAGGTTAAATAGGATGAAGAAAAAACTGACGATGCTGCTCGGCGTCTCCATAGCAATCCTGTCAATGCGAGCGGATCCGCTCAATGAAGATGAGGCATATGATCCAACGGATTGGTTTGATGGAAATAATTATGAATATGATGATTCCCTGAACCTTGATGTATTCGGCCCGGATGACGGGTATTATAATTATGGCCTGGGTGATGCAAATAGATGGTATGACAACGAATGGAATGATCCAGAATCGGATTTTGACACCAATGATCCCACGTATATGTCCGACCCGACGGTCAGAGATTATGGATGGCACTATCAGTGGAATCCTGCCAGCAATCGTTGGGAGTCCGATTATGGATGGCACTCCAGTCGTTACGACTACATTCCGGAGCAGGATGACACCCGAAAAAACGGGCAGCGCAGTTCTTCAGCGACAGTCAATGCAACAGGACAGAATTCAGGAAAGAAAACTGTCCGCGGAGTGGTTAAGGAGGTTCAAACTTTGACGCTACGCGACCGAGCTGGCGCAGATCGCCGTCATTCTGTCGCAAAAGTCACACTCCGGGATGGAAAGAGCCTTTTGGTGGACTTCGGAGAGAAACAAAAAAACCTGCGTTTCCAGGTTGATCCCGGTGAAGAAATCCAGATCAGCGGGAATGTTGGAAGGATTAGCGGACGACGAGTATTGTTCGCGAACAGCGCAAAGATTGGAGATCAGAATTTCACGATCCAGCGGCAAAACCGTAATCAATCCGGGAACCAGAATCAGAGTCGGATAGCCAATATTTCTGGAACTGTGCAGGACATTGCGCCTATCTATCTCAACAACGAAGCGGGCCAGTCAAAACGGCTCGTGAAGCTTTCGTTGCAAAACGGAAACGTGCACATCGTCGATCTTGGCTCGGCCAAGCCTGCTGACATAGGCCTTGCGGAAGGTGAACGCATCACCCTTCGTGGTCAGCGCGATAAAATCAGCGGACGTGACATTATCCGCGCTAATCGGGTTACGGTAGACGGAAAAGCTAAAGATTTATCCGCCAATCCATAGACATAAAATTCATCGGGAGGGGGCAGTTCGCCTCCTCCCGCCGTTTGATTTTCCTGTATGGAACAAGATGGCGTATGTTCGGTCCGCTCAAACGCCTCGCCTGCCGAAGAGGAGTGAAATCAGCAGGGTCATCAAACCCAGGATCAGGAGCAGTGGAGCCCAGGCATTTTCGCGGTTCAGCAGTGCCACGGTCAGAAAGAAAGTAGTGACACCAATCAATAACAGGGTATTGCGCCAGCGAAGTGCTTTCATGTCTCAACATACACCAATAATCAAAAGGACCTGAACGGTTCCAAAGATTTTGCAGCTTACGAGGTGCGAGGCTTCAGCGGACTTCAGACACACTTTGCAAGGTGCTTTTCCGGTCTGGACTTTGCCGGATGATGCTGAACGATCCATCAGTTTCAAGAATCACCGCGTGCAGTTCGGTCAAATCGGCGAAACCATCGGAGCGAGCGGCTGCCATGATCTCATCATGGGTCACCCGTTCACGAAGGAGGGTTTTCTCCTGAAATTCTCCCTCTTTGAAAAGATAAACGGGAGTCGCCTTCACAAGGTTGCTCACGGCGCGGGAGCGAACAGAAAGCCACGCCACAAGAAACTGCAAGGTGACCAAAAGCGTAAGAACCAGCAATCCCTGGAGGAGGGCAGTATCCTTGGATAACGCGATAGTGGCGAGAGTGGAGCCGAGCGCCACGGTGACAACCAGATCGAACGCATTCATTTTCGATAAAGTACGTTTTCCTGTGATACGCAGCACAGGGATCAAGCCTATGTAAGATCCTACCAGAAGAATCGCTGACCTCAGCAACCCTCCAGGCGATTGTAAAATGACATTCTTGATCTCGTTCATACAATGTCAGCGGATTAGTTGATCGAACTGAATCCCGATTTTCCCAGAGCCAGCCTGGGGGATCAATGGGTGTTGCAATCAAATTAATATCGGGAGTACCCCCTCCGAGTTTGAGTTAGCAGGAGCGGGCAGGCAGGATGGGGGAGGTTATTTGCTGGAGGGGGTGGTGGATTCCCAATGTTCGCAGGGGTTGGGGGGGAGAGGGTGGCCGATGGGGTAGATAAGGTAGGCGGTTCGGCGGGAGTAGTCCCATGCCCTGGCAACTCGTTCGCGAGGGAAGAGTCGGCGGACGTGGGGAAGGTCGACGCCGGGGTCGTTGATGATGAGTTCGCCTGAGGGGGAGAAGCCGCGAACGACGACGAGGTGGCCGCTGCCGGAAATATCATGTCCCTTGAGGAGGTTGTAGGAGAGGGAGATGGCAACGGGAATTCCATGGGCGACAAATGATTCCAGTTCCTCGATGGTGCCGAGGCGGGTGACATAGGCGCGGATGCCTTCGAATGAGCCAGCGAGGGCTGTATTGAAGGGCCAGTTGCCGGTGCCGGGCCAGTTGGGGTCGTTGATGGCGCGAGCGGTCGCGGGGACGGTGAGAAGGAGTTCGGGGCGGTGGAGTTTTTCCGCCCACCAGGAAAGGATCATGGAGGTGCTGGTGGGGCTGCACCAGATTTTGGCGCCTTCAGGATGGTCGAGTTGGGAGCGGGGTTGAATGGGGAGGTCGGTTTCGTTTTTTTGAGTGGGTTGCGGTTCCTGAAAGGGAGCGGCGGGGTTGAAAAAGGAGAGGCCAATAAAGCTCAATCCGTCAAAGGCGGCGGATGAGTCTGAACTGATCTTGATGCGAAATTTCCGGTGCGGTTTTTTCAGGCGAAGCAGGTCGGTATCGACAGTTCCATGAGGATCGTCCTGGTTTTTGACGCTTTCCCGTTTTTTTTGGGGGTCCAGGGACCAGAAACCGAGGTGATAATAATGGGCGTTCAGATTGGAGGAGATCGGCTGGACCTGAAATTGCCATTGAGCGTTGGTGGCGGGGCCGTGGATGTTCCAGGAGAGGATTAGTTCCTCCCAATCCAGTCCCGGGTCCAGTTCGGGGGAAATCCATTCGATGGCAGCGGCGTTGGTTTGTTTCTGGAAACGGTCGAATCGGGTGAGGGAGAGGAATTTCCTGCCTGCACATTCCTGGGCGGAGAGAGTGGCGGGGAGGAGGAGAAGCAGGAGGAGGAGGAGTTTCATTGGAGCGCGAAAGCCCAGCAGCATGTGACAATGATCAGGAAAGTGGCGAATGATGCAATATTGATCGTGGAGCCTTGAACTTTCTTTTCGTCAACCCAGGCGAGCATCAGGCCGAGGAGAACGCCTGCGACGAAGCCGCCAGCATGGGCCAGGACATCGGAGGCGGGGTTCAATCCAAAAAGCACGAATAATAAAAAACCGGCTGAGACGCCGGAAAGGATGTAGCGGGCGGCTTTGCGGCTTTGTTTCCAGAGACCGGCTGAATGCACGGCGATCAGGCCGAGTGAGCCCATCATCATTCCGGATGCGCCGAGGCCGACATAAGGTTTTGTATAGAAAAATAGTCCGCAGAGATTTCCGAATATTCCGGCGAACAAGGTGGCGAGGAGGGCGTTGCCGGGACCGAACCTTGCCATGGCCAGGCCGAGGGTGAGAAAGCCGAAGGTGACATTGGCGGCGAGGTGGGCGATGTCGGCATGGAGAAAGATGGCGGTAATGAGGCGCCGCCATTCCCCGGCCTTGACGAGAAGGCTGTCCATTTGCCCGCTGGAGCTGAGGGACCATCGGGAGTCGGTGCTGAAGAGGTGAAAGAAAATGAGAAGGAGCCCGAAGGGGATAACGGCCCAGTGAATGTCGATTTCTGCGCCGGGCATCCGCTGGCGCCAGGCCCAGCCGCGATTTTCGAGGCGATAGAGGCGAATGGATTCGAGGGCGCGGGGAAGGTCATTTTCGGGGACGAGGAGGAGCCATTTGTCGCGCTCGACCTGTTCGATGCGGGTGGGAATTTCCTGGCTGGCCAGGACGAGGCTCCAATCCATCGCCTGGCGTTTGCTGCGGGCGGGAATGCCGGTTTCAATGGGTTCTGGAGCGAGTGGGCTCAATGGATTGAACATCCCGCTTTTTCGGCGGAAAGCCAAAGAAATTTGAGAATGGAGTGGGATGGGATAGGTGTTTCCCTGATTTAATGAATTTCGGGCTCAATCGTTTGGCGGCTTTGCCGATATGGGATTGTATGAAACGGCAGGAGAAGAAAGATGACCTCATTCCGCAAGTGCAAGTGACTCTGGATGGGGCTCCTGTGGCGTTGGATGCGTTGCACAGCCATTCCCTTTCGGGGATACGCTGCCACCTTGAGCAATTGGCTCTGGAACGGCAGCGGGTGCTTTTTTCACTGGCGGTGAACGATATTCCTGTGAGCCTGGGAAAACAGCCGATCAGCGTGGAGCATTTTAATAAAGTTGCGGGCCGGACGATTGGATTTAATCAACTGGCGTTGCAACTGGTTTCGGTGGCGGAGGAGCAGGCGGGGAAACTGAAAGGGAGGATTGAAGAGGTTTCGTTGCAGGTGTTGATCAATGACTGGCCTTCAGCCCGGGAACTTTGGTGGAAATTGCTGCCTGATTTGAAAGACCCGTTGCTGACGTTGAGTTTTTTGCCAGGGGCGATTGAGCGGTTGCCGAATGGGCATGAGATCGGACCGAAAGCGATCCAGGGGTATATCGCGAAACTGGTGGAGATCGTGGAGGAGATCGAGCAGTCGTTGCCTTCGGAAGATCCTGTTGAACTTTCGACCCGGATGGAAACGGCGCTGTTGCCGTGGATCAACCAGGTTTGCCAGGCATTGTTCCGGTTTCATGGGCCTGAACTGATGTAAGAATTGTGCGCGACGAGATGTTAAAAATGTTTGAGGGGAAGGGGAAAGGCGAGGAGTTTGTTTTCCTCAGGCTGGCAGGTTGGGTGATTCTCGGAATAGTCTTGTTGTCAATGGGTTGCCAAACGGGACCGCGGATTGGTGATTACCCGTTGGGAGCTGATTACCGTCCAGAGAATGTGCATTTGGCGGCGGCGAAAATTCCGGACCGGGTGAGGCGGGTGGCGGTGTTGCCGATGACTGTTTCGGAGGAGCATTCGGATGCGATTGCGGGGCGGGATGTGCTGGAGCCGATTTATCAATCTGAACTGGACAAGGTAACGACATTTGAAGTGGTGCGGGTGACGCCGCAACAGATGAAGGATTTGACGGGGCGGCCGTTCTGGAGGGCGGATGATGAGTTTCCTGAAAGTTTCCTGCCGGGGTTGAGGAAAGCGCTGGCGTGCGAAGCGATTCTTTTTTCTGAGTTAACCCGGTATCATGCGTATCCGCCAATAGCGGTGGGTTGGAGCATGAAACTGGTGGATGTGCATGATGCCCGGATCTGGTGGGCGGCGGATGAGGTGTTTGACAGCGCGGAGCGTTCAGTGGTGAATTCGGCGAGGCGATTTGAGCTGGAGCATCAGAAGTATTATAAAGCGGCTCCGCTGCTTGCGGATTCGCGGACGGTGCTTTCGAGCCCGCGGAGATTTGGAAGGTATAGTGTGAATGCGTTGTTGGAAACGCTTCCGGAGCGATGAATGGGAGTTAAGTTTTCCCGGAATTGACCGATAAATCTGATTGTGTAGTGGTAGAGAGAGCCAGGTAGGCCTGCAGAAAGTGTAGTTGGTTATGGAAATTAAGCTAAATAGTGGTTTGGATGCTCTGGCCCGAGCCGGGGCCGTTTCACCAAAGCCCAAAGCGGCAGCGTCGCAAAGCAGTGGTCTTTCATTTGAAGAGACCCAGGCGCTGAATGAATCATTGCTGGCAACGCCGGATATCCGGTCGGAAGCTGTGACGCGTGGCAAGGAACTTGTTTCAAGCGCAGCTTATCCGCCGCCTGAAGCGATCCAACGAATCGCAAATCTCCTGGCAATGAATCTCAGCTCTGAAGCGATTGATTAAATGATCACTGCGAATCCGTGGAAATCGTATCAAAAGGTTGCGACGCAAACGGCGCCACCGGGACAGCTTGTGCTGATGTTATTTGAGGGGGCGATCCGTTTTCTGGAGCAGGCGCAGGCAGGGTTTGAAAAGGAAGATCCTGTGGAGTTCAACCAGATCATCAGCAACAATATTTTGCGGACGCAGGACATTCTTTTTGAACTGAACATGTCCCTGAACATGGCGGAAGGTGGAGAGCTGGCAGCGACACTGCGCAGTCTTTATAATTACATGGACCGGCGCCTGATGGAGAGCAATGTGCAGAAGGACATTTCCGGCATTCAGGATGTGCTGGGGCGGGTGATTGTGTTGCGGGACGCCTGGGCGGCAATGCTCCAGGGACATACGGACACACCTCCC
Source organism: Verrucomicrobiota bacterium (assembly GCA_033762115.1). Classification (GTDB taxonomy): domain Bacteria; phylum Verrucomicrobiota; class Verrucomicrobiia; order Limisphaerales; family SXQI01; genus JANRLX01. Next base: position 1,169 of record JANRLX010000052.1, on the reverse strand, counting down.
CCGACGAATCAGCGAGCCGAGCTTGCAGCGGCGTGAGTCCATGACTTCGACCCCAGCGGACATTTTCAAGCTTTACGAGGAGTGGCGGACGCTGACGGAAGCGGAAACCAGCGCGATCATGGCATCGAACTGGGCGCAGGTGAAGCAATGCCAGGCAGCGAAGCAGCGGTTGCAGGAGGTGATTGTTCGCACAACGGAGGAGGCGAACCTCCAGTGGAAGCATGCGGGTGCGGACCTCAAACAGGTGGAGCACAAGTTGCGATGTGTGATCAATGAATTGATCTGCATGGAAATGAAAAACGCGGAGTTCCTGGAATCGCGCAAGGCAGAGGTACAGAACGAACTGGCGAGCCTTGACCAATCCCGCCGCAATCTGGACAAGATCCAGCAGTCCTATTCCTCCGCGCCACGCCCGATGTGGCAATCGTTCTCCTGAATCGGGAGGATGGGGCAGGTTCAGTTTTCCCCGAAAAATTTCCGAATGTCCTTCAACACTTCCGCGAGGGTGTCAATTTCCTGGAAGGTGTTATAGAAGTAAAAACTGGCGCGGGCGGTTGAGGCGATGCCGAGTTTTTTCATGAGCGGCTGGTTGCAATGATGTCCCCCGCGGAGGGCGACGCCGCGCTGGTCAGCGATGGTGACCACATCATGGGCGTGGATGTCTTCAAAGAGGAAGCTTGCCACGCCGGCGCGACCGGTTTCGGGGCCATAAATTTTAATTCCTTTGAGGGCGCGGAGTTTTTCGAACGCGTAGGCGCTTAGTTCTTCATCATGCCGCGCGATGGCATTGCGGCCGATCCCATCGAGGTAGTCCATGGCTGCGCCGAGGCCGATGACCCCGGCGATGTTTGGAGTTCCCGCTTCAAATTTGTAAGGGACCTTGTTCCAGCTGCTTTCGAAATAGTCGACGCTGGAGATCATATCGCCGCCGCCTTGCCAGGGAGGGGTTTTTTCGAGTTGTTCGATCCTGCCGTAAAGGAGTCCGACGCCGGTGGGGGCGCACATTTTATGGCCGGAGAGGGCGAGGAAGTCGCAGCCGATTTCCTGGACATCGAGTGGGCGATGGCCTGCGCTTTGAGCGGCATCGACGAGGGTTGTGATGCCGAGCTTGCGGGCCTGGTGGCAAAGCTGTGCGACAGGGTTGACCGTGCCGAGGGTGTTGGAAATAT
>JANRLX010000051.1:0-12462 GCA_033762115.1 Verrucomicrobiota bacterium | reverse complement strand
CGAAAGCCGATTTGCGATAAAGGATTGCCTGCTGACTGATCCCTTTTTGCACCAGGGTGAGTCGGTTCATCTGGTTATGCCGGCGATACTTTTTTTCCCCCGTGTTTCGGTCGAGCCAGACAGTGTCGCCAAAAATGAATTCCGCTCCTGATCCTGAAAGACACGCGGAAAAACGGTCCAGCACCGTTGGACCATGAAACTGATCGTCATCATTCAGAATAAACAGGAACTCCCCGTTTGCTGTAGCCAATCCCCGATTCATCGCCTGATAAATCCCTGTGTCTCTCTCCCGTTTGTAAATGACCCGGTAAGGCGCTTCATCCGCATACGCTTTGACGACGGCTTCCGTTTCATCTTCGGAACAATTATCGCAAATGATATGCTCTTTGGGAGGTAACGATTGCTTCAGCACACTTGCCAGCGCTTCCTTCAACTCACTGGATCGGTTAAAGGTCGGCGTGATCACCGTCACCTCACGCTTATTTCCGCTGTTCATCTTGAAAAGTTATTCACCCTGCCTTACCAAGGCAACTGCATGTCGCCTCTCAACTGCAAGCAATGACTATCGAACAGACCATCGCCTCTGCCCGGGAACGTCTCCCGGTTTATCAGCAACGGATTGCCGGAGCCCCTTACGAGGACAAAGGCGTCCTTTATAGTGAAGTCCTGTTTGTCTGGGCCGCCACCTGCCAGGAAAAACCGCGTCGTGTCATCGAATCGGGGCGGGCCAGAGGAGTGAGCACCTACCTGCTTTCCGTCTGCTTTGATGCGGCTGACATCATCAGCGTGGAGTATGACCGCAACTCGCCTGATGTCCAGATTGCCACCCGCAATCTCTCCTCCAGAAAAAATGTTGAACTCCTGTTTGGAGACGCCCGGCAACTGCTCCCTTTCCTGGAACCTGAGAATGACGTGCTCGTGATCGATGGGCCCAAGCATTTTCGCGCCTTGCGTCTCGCATTCAATTTGCTCGCCAACTACAAACCACTCGCAGTTTTTATTCATGACGCATTCGTCGGTTCCCCGGAACGCGACTTTCTTTCCGCCAATGTTCCTTCCGCCTTTTACAGTGACGACCCTCGCTTCGTGAAGGAATTCGGCTTTCTTGATGAGCCCTGTTGGAAACTCCGGGCCGGGATCGACACGGATGAATTTTCCCGGCCGTACCTCAGTTACGGCAAGGAATCGAGCTACGGTCCTACATTTGCCTGTATTCCTGGCAACCAATCTCTCCCGTTTGCAAAACTAAAGCTCCAACTGTTGATCGATTCGCTTCGGTATCGCTTCAAAAAATCCCTCCAAAAACGGCGATCCTAACCTTTCAAAACTTCCGACAGTTTTTTGGCATAATCAGAAAACTTGAACTTCTGGCTTGCCACTTCAATCCCCCGCGCACTCATAAATTGATATCGTTGCGAATCCAAAAGGGTCATCACTCCTTCTGCGACAGCTGCCGGGTCGAGAAATCTCGGCGATTCCAGTGCGTCTTTTCCTGGGTTGTAAATGAAGCGAGGAAAATCACCAGGCTCACCTCCAAAACGTTCGTACTCCTCCAGCGCCAACGTCGGTTCAATCAGCAGCCCGCTTTCATTCTCAGGCACCGCTTCCGGAATGCCATCGACCTTTGCCGCGATGACCGGGCAACCGTGCGCCGCTGCTTCCACCGCTACCAATCCAAACGGCTCGCGAATCGATGGCAGCAGTAAAAAATCAATGCTCGGATAATACGATTCCATCTCCCTGACAACCCCTCTGAAACGAACGGATGCTTTGATCCCCAGCGCTTCTGCTTTCCTTTCCAAAAAGATCCGCAATGGACCATCTCCTGCAATATCGAGTTCCGCTCGCAAGCCATCCTCCAACAGCTTCTTTAAAGCGTATAAGAGTACCCCAATTCCCTTTAGCGGAATCAGTCGCGCAACCACCCCAAGTCGCAACACCGTCCGAGGCGCTGGCCGTGCGATCACATCCCATGAACTCATCCCCGGTCTCAGCGGGTTCAGCACGACAGACCTTGTCTGCCTTACATCCCAGCGCAATTCCAGCACACGCAACGCTGCTCGACTCGCAGTGATGATCTCGTCGCTTCCCCTGGCGAACTCGGCGCTCTCCCCATTGTCCGGTGCCAGCCACGCCGCTCCATGCTCATAATAAACAACCCTTGTCCCACACTGCTTTAACGCATGCAGGAGCGGCAGGTCAAAACGGTTCCAAATCACAGCCACACTCGGTGCCAATGAGGAAATCTGCGCCAGGCGATTGCGATTCCGCAGCAACCTCGGTCTGCCGGGAAGTTTTAAGCCATGCCACCGTTTTACTTCGGTTACAGACCCCAGGCAGGGAACAATTTCCTGAAACCGCTCGTGAAGTGGATTTCCGGTGATTAAGAGGTGATGACAGCGCGCTTCTTCAGGCGAAAGATACCTGATGAAATGAAAAAATAACTGCTCAACACCTCCGACCGTATCGAGATTCAAGCAATGAAGAATGACGTTCCGATTCAAGGGTGTTTTCACCGACGTGCCAGGACTCTTGCATATTTTGGGTTCTGAAAAAGCACCTCCACTCGGGCGAAGGCACGAATCAAGTCCTCCATCCCTCCACTACCCTGCCGAATATCCAAAATAAGACGACCTTCCGGTGCCAGGATTCGTTCGACTTCTGATAAATAGGTTGCCACCGGGTAATGAAATCCCCAGGAAATCAAGGAAAGGACCAGATCAACAGGCTCCTTGAGCGGAATTCGGTTGTGATCATTGGCTTCGAACAACCTGATACGTTCCGGTGCAACACCATTAACAATCAGCGTTTCCCTGGCGAGTTCGAGAGAGTTATAAAAAGCCCCTTGTTTATGAAAATCGTAATACACCCGTGATTCAATGCTGGTTCGATCCAATAAATTGATGTTCAACTGCCCTTTATAATGGTCGTTGAGCAACACATCGATTCCCGCGATCCCGCATCCGATATCCAGAAGATTGTCCAGCCTCTCCGGCAGGGCTGGCTTAAGACTGTTAAAATCTTCCTGCAGACTTTTCAAAAACCCGGCGCTGATTTCCTCGTGGTGCCTTCTGGATTCCCAGTCCACCAGCCACTTCGAATAATCGATTCCAATTTTTTTCAGGAACTTGAAATGGTATTTCTGAAGCTGAGTGCGTTGCAGCAGTACGTACTTGGTTGCGGCAGGGGGGACACTGAGCGTTTTTCTTGATTCAGTTTCCGCGCGATCCATCACCCTATTGAATCAGCTTGGCTATCAATGTCATTGAAATTAGTTTAGCTAAATTGTGGTTCCCGCTTCCTGCCAAGAAGAAACTCAAACCACGTCGTTCCCAGGCTGCGCGCCCCGCGCCAGGTAAAATACCAGTAATTAAAAAGAGACCCGCTGATCAATGGGGCGAGGATAATACTTAACAGACCCCATTGGCTGAATTCCACGAAAAGGAGAGCCAGGACAAAACTGCATAAATTGGTGATTACCGTTGGCCAAAGCGAAGGAATTCGATTTTCAAGCGAGAGCAGAACAGTCCAAAAACTGAAATTCAAATCCAATAAGCTGAAACAGCCCAGAAGAAACAACCACTCTCCAGGCAACATTTTCTTATTAGGATTGATCCATTCCAGAAGAACAGGCCCCAGTACAATGGCAAACCCCAGGCTAAAAACCATTGTTCCTGTCTGAAGCCAGAATCGTGGCCAAAGCACCCTTCTCATGCTGGCAAGGTCGTTCCGTGCTCGATATTGGCCCACCAGCGGCCACTTGACTGCCGTCCAAACCGCTGAAACTCCCTGCGCAATTCCAATCAGGATCTGAACTGAGAGGCCATATTGCCCTGCTGCTTCAAGACCAAAATAGCGACTCACAATTGAGATTAGCGAAACATTTAAAAAATAAGTACTAAACAACTGCAATCCCACCCGCCAACTCGTCGGCCAGACCACCTTCAGCAAGGACTTCTCCTGTCCATCCGAAATCTTCTGCAAGGGCAACGCTTCCCGGCAATAATATCGGTTCAAAACGAATTGCAAAACGCTGGTGATCAAGGTTGCAATAGGGACGCTCTTCAATCCCTCACCCGCGAGCAATAAAACGCAGGAAAGAACCAGCCGCATCCCATAAACAACTGTTGAAATCTTTGCCGCGATTAAAACCCGATTCATCCCTCGCAGGAAAACATTGTATGATGCCGAGTGAAGATCCAGCGGAGTTGCCAGCAGCAATAACCACCACGCGCTCCAGGTTTTTACAGGATCGCTTGTTTCCATCACACTTAAGCTCACCTGCTGTGTTCCCAACGTGCCCAGCAGAATCAATACTGCGAGCGACATCAGGAAATAAATCTGTCGTGTTGTCTTAAGAAGTTGATAGAGCAACGGGTAATTGGGCTCACCCCCCGCCGCCACTTCTGCCATTCCCAATCCCTGCAACGTTTTCGCTCCGCTCATCGCGTACGACGCCATTCGGCCAATCGTCACGGAGAACGCACCATCCACAATCCAGACAAGATATGAATACGTGAAAAACACGTAATGCATCCCGAAATCGTTGGCGGGCAAAAATCGGTAAAGCAAAGGCAGCAGCAGCAACCCAGACGCAAGTCGTAACCCGTTATACAGCCACGACCACGCCACGGCGGATTTCATTACCTGCCCTGGATCAAACCACTTCATTCATCGCAGGATGAAAGATGCTTTCCTCCATTGCGATTATTTTCCTTTCCATTTCGAAATTGACCTTGCGCTCATTTCCGTTTCAATCCTTGCACCGATATGCTCAAACGACTCTTATCCATTCTCATCGCTGGTCTTTTTCTTGCCTCATCTCATGCAGCCGAGGAAGGCGTCAAAATCGGCATCCAAACCTGGACGCTCCGCAATCTTAATTTTGAGCAGTCAATCCAGTTTGCCGCCAAACATGGCATCAAATACCTCCAGCTGATCCCCAACCATATCAACCCAAACGGCTCCCGCGAGGAGTGGCAGCAGAAAAAAACTCAAATGGAGCAACTCGGCCTTATTCCCTACACCTTTGGCGTCGCGGCCACCTCGATGCAAAAGGAGGAAAATCGCAAACTTTTTGAATTCGCAAAATTCATGGGAATGAAACTCATCATCGTCGAACCGGGCGATTACCGGATTCTCGATAATCTCGAGGAGCTTGCAAAGGAGTACGACATCAAAGTCGCCATTCACAATCACGGGATCAAATCTCCCTACGGCAATCCTCTCGTCGTCCGCAATCTCATCATGCACCGTGACAGCCGCATGGGTGTTTGCATGGACACAGGCTGGATTACCAGCGCGCGCTTTGATGCGGCAAAAACCTTCCAGGAATACCAGGGCCGCGTCTTTGATATTCATCTGAAAGATAAAAAGGTCGCTCATACTCCCACCGGGGATGTCGCCACTGACACTTTCATCGGTGAAGGTGACACCAAATTTGACGAATTGTTCAAGGTCCTCAAGGAATCCAAATACAATGGCGTGCTTGCTATTGAGACCGACAATAACCTCAAGGACCCGACCGAGCACGTGTCCAAAGCGCTTTCCTTCACCCGGGAAAAGCTCCTGAAATAACTCCTGCTTATTCCATTATCGAACCTCATCCCCCTTTTGGGGGGCCATAAGCCGTTTGACTTGGTTTTTACAGCCCCGTACATTCAGCCGTAATGCTGGTTAGTGTAAGCGATGCGGGTTCTGGTCCCGCAATTGGCAATCTGTCTCCCACTCTTCGTGGCTGGAAGCAGATTATCGAACCTGTCAGCCCTTTTCTTGACCAGGTGGCTCTCTCGCTTAACGCCCAGGTCGAAGCATTCGAACCTGAGATCGCCTCCTACGCTCGTTACGCTCTGACAAATCAGGGCAAGCAACTGCGCCCGGTTCTTGTGGGTTTGAGCGGTGCTGCCTTCAGCAAACCTTCCGAATCGCTCGTCAAGGTCGCTGTCATCATCGAGATGGTTCATCTCGCCACCCTCGTTCACGATGACATTATGGACGAAGCGGAAGTCCGCCGTTCACGCCCAACCCTCGCCCGCAACTGGGGAAATGAAATTTCCGTGCTCCTGGGTGATTGCCTTTTTGCCCATGCGGTCGCCCTTGCAGCCAGTTTTCCCACTCCTGAAATTTGCCGCGCCGTAGCCATTGCCACAAACCGCGTTTGCACTGGCGAAATTCTTCAAACCAATCAACGCCGCCGATTTGACCTCTCATTCCCCGATTACTTCAAGGCAGTTGAAATGAAAACCGGTGAGCTCTTTGCTCTTGCCTGTGATCTCGGAGCTTTGCTGGGTGGCGCAAATCCGGTTCAGCGCCAAACCCTCCGCGAGTTTGGCCTCCTCCTTGGAACGGCTTACCAGGTCTACGATGATTGTCTCGATGTCTTTGGAAGCGAAGCTCTTGTAGGAAAATCTCTCGGGACTGATCTCGCCAGTGGCAAACTCACCCTGCCTTTGCTCTTTGTTCTTGAATCAGCCTCCGCTGCTGAACGCACGCTCATCACTGAACTCCTTCAGGACTGGGACTCAAATTATTTTCCACAAATTTTTGAACTTCTTGAACGTTACGAGGCTCTAAATCGTTCAAGGATCGTTATTTTTAAAACCATTCATCAAGCTCAAGAGTTGCTGGGACAACTGCCGCAGAATTCCGGAGTTGCACCCCTGAATGCTTTAGGTGGATTTTTACTGCAACAAACAGAGGCCTTGGGGGTTTCATAGGTATGGCCATGACACTGCAAAAACTTCCCATTGCTCTGGCGGAACAGGCTCCACCCGTCCCTCCCATCACCGTCCTGCCGTCAGACCGCTCCTTGGTGGAGAAGGCTCAGACTGGTGATCTTTCGGCTTACGACGAACTCGTAAGGCGTTACCAGGAAAGAATTTACGCCACTCTTTACCACATGACCTCCAATCATGAGGACGCCAGCGATCTTACCCAGGAAGCTTTCATTAAAGGTTTCAAGGCCATCAAATCATTCAAGGGTGATTCCAGCTTTTTTACATGGATTTATCGAATCGCCGTTAACAAAACGATCAATTTTCTCAAGCAACGCAAAAATAGACTGAGCTTTAGCCTGAACGACCTCGACTTTAATGCCGAGAACGACCCTGATCTAGTTGCCCTCGTCTCTGAAAAAACTCCTCGCCGCGATCTCAACCTTTCTGAACTCCAGCAAAAGTTGAACGAGGGAATGCAAAAGCTGTCAGAAATACACAGATTGGTCATCACTTTGCATGATATTCAGGGCCTGTCACACGATGAAATCAGCAAAATCATGGATTGCAATACTGGCACTGTTCGCTCCCGACTTTTCTATGCCAGGCAACAACTTCAGGGCCATCTTTTGGATTACTTAAAATAGTCATGAGTTCGGACGGTGAAGATTTCAAGGATTTGCAGCGGCTTCTCGCACTGAAAAGGCACGAACAACCTCCTCCAGGTTTTCACGAACGCCTTCCGCACCGGGTCATTACCCAGATAGACCTCCGTTACAAACCGGAGCCGCGTAACTTGTGGGAATTGCTGGTCGCCCGTTTCGACGCCAAGCCGCTTCTGGCCTGCGCCTATGGCTTTACCATCTCCTCTTTGCTCCTGGCAGGGTTCCGTCTCGCCCAGTACCTGGAAAATGATGGTGAAGGCCTGAATCGCGCATCTGCAAGTGGTTGGCTCGCAGCTACTCCTGATCCAACAACACTTCAGCCTGGCCCCTTTTTAAAGGCTCATTTTGCCAACCCCGCAGGTTTGGTGAATTTTTCCGCGAGTGATTCGCTGGATGTTGACACTCAACCACTTCCATTACCACTGATGCCTCAGAGGTTCTCGATTCAGAATGCCAGCTTTACCGTTATGGAATAGGGGCGAAGGTCGTCAATTCCCACTATTTCCCACTTTGCTTCCCACTTAATCCCGGCCTGTTCGAAGAGCGCCTCCCTTAGGGGAGGGAGATAGAGTCACCTTTTCCCACTAATTCCCAGTTCCCAGTTCTTCTCGATCAGCGGGGGAACTTCCACCGATACCCCAAGAGGGCCAATCCAGCTCCCATAAGCACCCAGGTGGAAGGTTCCGGAATTCCTGTCGGAGGACTCACATCCAGCCTGATATCAGCCGCAAACGGTTGAAACGTATCCGCTGCGATTCCATTTCGAAGATAAACATCCTGGTCGCCCCCCTTAAAAGGGGAATCGCTGTAGAGAATCCGGGCATTGCTTGCCATCACTCCCCGATCAATGACCCCGTTCATGTAAGGGGAAAACAAGTACGATTCTCCCCCCTCCAGTCGAAACGGTGTTGCCAACGTCCAGGTAATGACATGCTTATTATCAAATTCACTTTGGAGATGGTAACGCTCCACCTCGAACCCGCTATCCCCCAGACTCATCTCAATTTGGAACCCTGTGCCGCTCTCAAGAAACGCGTCACGCGTATTGATCGTTAAACCAAAAGAATGCGTGGACAGATCTTCGCTGGAAACTTCAAAAACCGACCGAAATCCTGTCACCCAAATACTCTCCTCTGCCCTATAACCGATTCCCGGCAAGTAAGTGCCTCCGCCCGGTTCCCGGTGGGCAAACTCTCCAACCTGCGACGGCGGATAAATTAACTCTTCGTTGTAAGCCCACCTGGGTGCTGCGTCGCTGGTCACCATAATCGACACTGCGCCCGCCATTCCAAATTTCAAAATGCAGCTGTTCATAGCGTAACCAATCCCGTGGAAACATTCTCCACATCGATGTTCTTCGAAAGAGAGAGCAAAGCTGGAAAGAGGTTAGGGAAATTGCTTGATGTCACTGCGCCCCCTCCCTCAGGAAAACTCAGGAATATCCTTAGAAAGAAACGGCGATACTTTTAAACCACGTTGACCCTCCTGATGCCTCACCGTAAATTCAGCCGCAGGGTCTTATGATCATCGGGGTTCCAAAAGAAATCAAAGAGCAGGAGTTCAGGGTGGGCCTTCTTCCTTCCGCTGCCTATCAACTGATCCAGCGGGGACATCGTGTGCTGGTCGAACGAAATGCGGGTCTTGGCTCCGGTTATCCGGATGCCGAGTACGCGCAGGCAGGTGCCCAGATCATCGATGCGCATGAAACTGTATTTGAGAAAGCGGAACTCATCATCAAGGTCAAGGAACCGCTTCCTGCTGAGTATGGTCTCCTCCGCCCCGGACAAATCCTCTTTACCTATCTTCATCTCGTCCCGAACCGCACCTTGACCGAGGCACTGATTCGTTCAGGAGTGACTGCCATTGCCTACGAGACCATCGAAGTCAACCGCAGGCTTCCGTTGCTGGAACCAATGAGTGAAATTGCCGGACGGATGTCGGTGATTGTGGGCGGTTACTATCTGGCCAAGCATTGCAATGGCAGCGGGGTGTTACTTGGCGGGGTCCCCGGAGTTCTTCCGGGGAAAGTGGTTGTCCTGGGTGGCGGTGTCAGCGGGGTGAATGCTGCGCGTATAGCAACCGGCCTGGGCGCTGACACGACCATCCTTGAAGTGGATCTGGATCGGATGCGCTTCCTGGACATCACCCTTCACGCAGCGCACACCCTTTACTCAAATGAATCTCATCTGATGGAGCTTCTGCCGCATGTCGACCTGCTGATCGGTGCGGTGCTTGTTCCCGGCGCCAAGGCCCCACGCCTGATCAAACGGGAAATGCTCAGGCAGATGCGTCCCGGAAGCGTCCTGGTGGACATCGCCATTGACCAGGGTGGCTGCGCGGAAACATCGCGCCCCACCACCCATCATGATCCTATTTTCGTCGAGGAGGGAGTGACCCACTATTGTGTGGCGAATATGCCTGCGGCGTATGCCCGTACGGCCACCCAGGCGCTGACCAATATTACTTATCGTTACATCGAGTTGCTTGCAGATCATGGCCTGCATGAAGCGTGCGAGCGGAACCCCGCCCTGATGACCGGTATCAATGTCCAGGAGGGCAAAGTGACTTACAAACCGGTTGCCGAGGCCCATGGGCTGACATTTACCGCGCCTCATTGCAATTAGCGATGTCAGGGAAATCACGTGGCTGTTTCCAGTGATTTCCTGCTCTGGAAAAGAAATTGAAACAAGTGATGTTGCAGTGCGGTATGGATCAGAAGTTGATCCGACATGCGTGACCAGCGGGGAGAAATCCGCTGCGACACAGGATGAAGGCGGCATTTCGTGTGATTCAGGCCGCCTTTTTCTTTGGCGTGATTGCAAGCAGCAGTCACTCCGGTTTAAACTGCTGCATGGAAAAGATTGGGACGGTTTATCTCGTTGGCGCCGGGCCGGGGGATGCCGGTTTGTTTACATTGCGAGGGGCGGAATTGCTTAAACGCGCTGAAGTGGTTGTTTACGACGCATTGGTCAATCAGGATCTTCTGCGCCTTGCCCCAAAATCCGCAGAGTTGATTTATGGCGGAAAACGTTCCAAAGACCACGCCATCCCTCAGGAGGAATTAAATCAGTTGCTGGTTAAGAAAGCGCGGGAGGGTAAAATCGTTGTCCGGTTAAAAGGTGGCGATCCTTATATTTTTGGTCGGGGGGGCGAGGAAGCTGAGGAACTGGCGCAGGCGGGCATCCCTTTTGAAGTCGTGCCCGGTGTCTCCTCAATCACCGCAGCGACCAACTACGCGGGGATTCCAATCACACATCGTGATTTCTGCTCGAGCTTCACGGTATTAACGGGACATGAAGACCCCACGAAAGGGAGCAGCAACCTGGATTGGGCGCACCTGGCAAAAGACCGCGGCACAAAAATCATTCTGATGGCTGTGGAACGAATCGAGCAGATCGCTGAGAAATTAATTGAGCATGGAATGCCTCCTGAAACACCTGTGGGAATGGTCCGCTGGGGGACCACCGGAAAACAGCAATCCATCCAGGGAACCCTTGAAAGCATAGGGGCACGAGTAAAGGAAACCGGGTTTGGTTCCCCTGCAATAACCGTGGTGGGTGAGGTGGTGAAGCTGCGAAAGAATTTGAATTGGTTCGAGAAACGTCCTCTTTTCGGACAGCGGGTGGTGGTTACACGGACTCGGGAGCAGTCGAGTGAATTAACAGCCAGGCTCAACGAATTGGGCGCAGATGTTCTGGAAATTCCCACGATTCAAATCACCGCCCCAGACCGCAAGGAGGATTTGAAAGATGCCTTGCTGGGCCTGCATGAGTACAACTGGATTGTTTTCACCAGCCCGAACGGGGTCACGACCTTTTTCGATTATTTCTTCAAGGTCTTCGATGATCTTCGTGATCTGGGTGGGGTGCGCATCGCCGCAGTCGGTCCAGCAACGGCAGCAAAATTGAAGGAACTCCACCTGAAAGTGGATGTCATGCCTGAAGAATATGTCGCAGGCAAGGTGGCGGAAGCCATGGCAGCGGAGGAAAGCGTGGAAAACCTTCGGGTTTTGTTGATGAGGGCTGAGGTGGCGAACCGTGATCTCCCCAGGAAACTGGAGGAAATGGGCGCTATTGTGGATGACGTGGCCTCCTACAAAACCGTTCCTTCCACCGATGATCTCAATGGCGCGGTAGCGCGACTGATGGATACAGGCGCGGAGTGGATCACCTTTACAAGCAGTTCGACGGTGGAAAATTTTAACGCGCGGATTCCGCTGGCCGGATTGCTCAAAAAATTCCCTGAATTAAAAACCGTAAGCATAGGGCCGGAAACTTCGAAGGCATTGAAGGCATTGGGTCTGGAACCTTCCGTCGAAGCCCGTACCCATACCATCGCAGGAATGATCGACAGCGTTCTCAAGCAGTCACGCAAACGTCCATGAAATGCATGACCCATTTTCTGGGGTGGGTTCTCACCCTGTTGCTGCTGACCGGTTCCGTGCATGGCGCGGAAAAGCTTCCGCCCAAACCGAACCGCTATCTTAATGATTATGCCAATCTGATCTCGCCAACCGTCGAGCAGGAGCTGAACGGGGTGCTGGAGCAGTTTGAAAAAGCGAGTTCCTCGCAAATCATCGTCGCGATCTATCCCAGGATGGAAAGCGATTCCTCAATCGAGGATTATACTCAACGGGTGGCGGAAAGCTGGGGAGTGGGGCAGAAACAGCAGGACAATGGGGTGGTGCTTTTTGTTTTTGTGCAGGATCGAACGATGTTCATCCAGGTAGGATATGGGTTGGAGGGAGCGATTCCGGACATTACCGCCAAAAGCATCATTGAGGGGGAGATTGTTCCGCAATTCAAGCAGGGGAAATTTGAAGCAGGCATTCGTGCGGGGATTACTGCATTGATTTCGGCAGCCCGTGGCGAATACAGCGGGAGCGGGCGAACCGTTGCGCAGAACCAGCAGCGCCGCCAGACCGGTCCCATGGGCTATGTGGGGTTGCTCATTCTGCTTTTTATTGTGATTTCGGCTCTCAAGCATGAAAAAAGAGGGACTCTTTACAGGCGTGGAGGAAGATCAACCTGGCATGGTGGAGGATGGAGCGGCTGGGGTGGTGGGGGAGGATTTGGCGGCGGCGG
>JANRLX010000050.1:0-62765 GCA_033762115.1 Verrucomicrobiota bacterium | reverse complement strand
GCCCTTTTTTACAAAATCTTTTCCCAACCTTCACCCACCCGTCACCCCACCTCCACCCAAACCACAAAACAACCTTTCCAACCATCCCAAAAACAGAGCCGCGAAACCTACCCCATCCACATCCCCCTTCAAGCATTTTTTCGTTTATTTGAGGAGGCGGGATCAAGGCACTGCCGGAGGTGTTCGCCATACATAGCGGAACATCAATACTCGCAGGGCCGCGGTAAGGGGAATAGCCAGAATGCCCCCTGTGATTCCGCCAAGTAATGTAGTACCTACCATGACAGCTATAATAATAGTCAAGGGGTGAAGTCCCACACGATCACCCATGATTCGCGGCGAGATAAAAAAACCTTCCAGGAATTGAACGAGTCCAAAAAGCCCTAAAACCAATAAGGGGTGGAGCCAGTCACCAAATTGGACCGCAGCCAAAAGGAGCGCGGGAACAAGGCTGATGGCCACGCCCAAAAAGGGAACGATACTAAGCAACCCGGCGGTCATGCCTAAAAGGAACGCATAGTCCAGACCCATGGCAAGAAAACCGATCGTCAGCAGGATACCATCGCATAATGCGACAAGTATCTGACCACGAAAGAAAAGGATTAGATAATCATTGATAGAGGTTAGAATAAAAACTATTTCATCCTTGATCCGTGACTCGGCAATAGGAAGGTAATTGGTCCAATGTTGGTGGATACCACGCTTCTCCAGGAGGAAATAGAATAAATAGACCGGCACTAGTGCAAGCCCCACCATTAGCCCAAACCAGGATGCCACACGCGAGACTTGGGTAAAAATCCAAGATGAGATGAGGGGCAACGTTTTGCTAAACCAGCCTTCAATCGTCGTTCCGAAGTCAGAAGCCCAGGCCTGACGCGCCCGAGCGCCAAGGGGGCTGTTACTCACCCAAACACGGATTTTTTTCTGGGCGGTATCAGAGAGTTGAGGGATGCGTTCGACGAGGTCTTGTGTTTCCACAATCAATCGGGGCAGGACTGTGCTCGCGGTGATCAGGACTATCATAATGCCCAGAAAAAAAACGAGAAAGATGGCGCGTGCCCTTGGGATGCGCTTTCGTTCGAGAAAATCCACCACTGGATCCAGGAGGTAAGCCAGAATCCCGGCAATGGCCAGGGGAAGGAGCACGGAAGAGAGCCTTTGAGCCAACCATCCAAGGCCCCAAAACAAGATTCCCAACAGGCAGAGGAGCACCGCCACACCCAATGTCGTGAGAGAAAGCCACAATATCCGCGCCTGTTTCTCTGTCGGTCCTGGAAACATTTAAATCGATTTTACCCGGGAACGCGTCAGCCGGACAGCTTAAAACGATTTCATGACTCCGATTCTGTTTTCGGGAGTTGCGTCATCCTCTTGTCGTAAAGGGTGAAGAGCAGCGCGATGGTGAATAATGCGAGACTGAAAAACCCGAGAATTTGAACAATCCTCTCGAAAGCAACAAAAGCGGGGAGCTTCACACCGATAGGCATGTAGCTGAACAAGGCAAAGGGATATGCGATTCCGATCAACGCGAGCAATGGAATGGCAGCGAAACGTTCCCGCGCCAGCAGGTTGCTGATGAGCACATTAGCCATGGTCAACGGAACGAAGGCCCAGATAAACCAGGGCACAAGCGGGGCGGCTTTTATATAATCCGGGTTCTTGAAAAAAATAATCCTCAGCGGTAGCTCGGGGAAAAAGGTGCAAAAGATCGCCCCCACACCGCCGAGAATCCCGGTGCCCAGCACAGCCAGAAACAGCGCGTCGGTTTTTTGTGCTCCGACAACGCTCTTCACAATTTTAGGGAACATCACCGCGGCGATTGGAGTTGTGAACGTCACAAGGGCATATCCGATCATGGCACCGGCGGCGTAATAGGGAGTGACCTCACGTGAAAAATAACTTTGGATCACGATCATATCCAGGTTAACGAGGAGCAAGCCGGGAGCGATTCCGCAGATAAGCCAGATCGTTTTCCCAAGCCATTGGTTGATTTGAACCGGGTCTCCTTTTTCATGGAGCATCGTTCGTGAAGGCCAGAAGGCGATCAGGATGGCTGAGGCAACACCGCACATGGCACCGGTCATTGCCCCGGTGGCCTGTCCTTTCAAACCCCAAACAATTAAAATAATGGCGACGACCCGACCCACGCCGTTAAAGATCATCGACCAGCCAAGCCAAAGAAAATTCTCCCTGCCCTGCAACACCCCCTGAAAAATCGGCATCCACAAGGCGAGAAGAATGGTCAGGAGCGTCACCCAAAGCACCATTGGATTCGCAATTTGAAATTTTTGAACAATCGTCGAGTGATAAAAAGCCGTGATCAACACCAGCAGGAGCCAGAGGACGGATGTTGCGATCAGTACCTGCCGGAGCGTGGCGGCAAGAGTGCCTTCCTGGTTTCTTGCCGAACTTGCAGCGGCCTGTTGAGCCATGATGGTTTGCAATCCCGCAGCAGGAATGGCGAAAATCGTAAACACGCGTAATAACGTAAAAAAAACGCTGTACTCACCGGGGGGCATGGCTGAAGCAAAGGGATGCACAGCAGCCATGAAAAAGCCGCTGACAGTATTCGCGATGATCATCCATCCGCTCTGTCTGAAGAAATTAGCCCGTGACTGTTCCTGGCTCATGAATTAGTTGCGCGCATTGGCCTTCACCCTTTCCGCGATGGAAACCGCCCTGGCTGCCAGGGAACGCCAATCGAGTTCACGCTTCACTCGCTGGCTTAATTTTTCCGCGGCAGATGAATAGTTTTCCGAAGCATCGCTCAAACGATTAAGAATGCCTGTTCCAAAATCCGCTCCATTGAAATCGGTAAACGTAATCGTGGGTTCGTTCTGAAAATAACGGGAAACACTATTGAGTCGGGTGCTCACAACAGGCAGGCCGATGCCCGCATACTCAACGATTTTGGCCACAAAAGCGCAGTGGGTTCCGGTTGATTCTTCATAAGGCACAATGCCCAGCGTTGCGGTTTTCAACTGTTCTGCTGTTTCAAAGTAAGGAATAAAGCCGGTGGTTTCGAGGCGCGCATTCGGAAAAAGATCGGTCAGGCGTCGAAGAAAAGAGAGCAGGGTGGGGGTGCGGTGGCCGACAAATCGGAAGCAGGTTTCAGGTCGGACGTTGAGAACCTGCTTCATGGCATCATATGCCGTTTTACCCAAATGATGCTGGTCAAAGGAACCATGCATGACAACTACTGGAGGATCCCTCAGTTCAGGTTTTCGGAAAGGGAACAGTTCGGAATCAAAGCCGTAATAAATCGGCGTGATCCGCTCGCGCGGATATCCGCCATTCACAAAATAGTCGCTCAAGGTATCGGAAACCGTCAGGACAGCGTCGGCACCAGATCGGGCGGGCAGGTGGACCTCGAAATCTTTGACTAATTTCAGCAAGGGAGGTGGTGCTACATATGCAGGCCAGGTCTCCATAAACCCGCTCAGGTAATCCAGAAAATTCATCACCACTGGAGAACCGAGCCTTCGTTTTAATTTTCCGGCTGTCACAGCCGCTATTGCGTGTTGCGAAAACAGCAGGTCAAACGATGTCCGGGAATCACTCTGCAATACCAGTTTCTCAAGAAGAAATGGATAAATTAAATATTTTAAATTTCGAAATTTCGCATAACGCCCCATTTTGAACGCGTTAAATGGGTGGATCAGGATCCCAAACCTGGTGGCGATTTGATCACTATTTTCAATCCTCGGACAGAACAGATGCAACTCATGACCTCTCCGGACAAATTCCTCGACAATATAAATTGCTTCTGCCGACCCGCCGCCAGTCGGAGGATAAAACGGTTCATGAGTTAGAAACGCCACCCGCATGTTACGGGAGCGAGCGCAGAAACCGGATCAATAAATCCGTTCCGTTTTCGAGCGAAGTTAATTCGATGAACTCATCCGCGGTATGTGCCTGCGCAATGCTTCCGGGTCCAAAAACGATGGAAGCAATACCGCTGGCCGCGAGGATACTGGCATCACAAAAGAAATCGACCCCAAGCGGTTTTTCCTGTCCTGCAAGAGAGAAAAACTGGCGTACCAGCGGCAGGTTCGGATCGGTTTCCATGGGGAGACAGCTATTGCCCTTGCTGCTGATCAGTTCCCCTCCAAAAGGAGCGATTCCCTTTGAAATTTCCTGAAGCACAAATTCATCGCTTTCTGCGGGGACAGTCCGGCGATCCAGTGAAATTTCACAAAAATCAGGAACGATGTTGGGCTGGGTACCGCCATGAATGGAGCCGATGTTGATGGTGGGAGCGCCAAGCAACGGATGCTTTCGTTTCTGCAATTCCTGGGCGTATTCCTCCTTGATCCATTGCAGGATTGGGATCATAGCCTGAATTGCATTCACCCCAAGATGCGGCTTGGACCCATGCGCAGCTGTGCCATGCGTTCGCACTTTCAACCACAAATCGCCCTTATGCGCCGTGATGATTTTTAATTCCGTGGGTTCCCCCACAATTGCAAGATCTGCCTGGATGCCACTTCTTGCCAAAGCCCTCGAGCCGGACTGCGATTCCTCTTCATCAACCAGCCCGGCAAAAACAACTTCGGTTTGTTGCGGACGCCGCCCACTCATGGCGACCTCCATCAAGGCTGTAAGCATGGCTGCCACACTCCCCTTCGTGTCACAAGCGCCTCGCCCATGCAACCGTCCATCCCTGACTTGCGGCAGGAACATTTCCGGTGGCATCGTTGCATCCCCGATTGTATCCAGATGCGGGGCGAGGAGAATTCGAGAAGTTGCTGGCTGCGGTGGAACAAGTCGGGCAAGCACATTCAACCGCCCTGGAAACACAGGCTGCATCTCTACATCCAGCCGGGCAGACAAAGCGGCTGCGGCGATATAATCGGCGACACGTTGTTCGCCAGCTCTGGGATCGCCCGCAGGCATGAAGGCAGGGTTGACACTCGGTAAGGCCACCAACTCGGCAAGAAGTATTGCGGCTTTGCTCATCAAGCAAGTTCTGGATGAGCTTTGCGAAACCACTCGACAAACCTTGGAATGCCTTGATCGATCTTCACACGGGGATTATAGCCGAGTTTGGCCCGCGCTTTCGTAATGTCAGCAAAGGTCAAAGGCACATCACCCGCCTGCATTGGCAAACGATTGATGACTGCTTTTTTGCCCAGGGCCTTTTCCAGCAACTCAATCATCCGACTGAGTGAAACCGTGTCCGATTCGCCAAGATTAAAAATTTCGTAGCCAAATTCCCTCCGGGTGCAGGCCATGATCCCATCCACTGTGTCATCAATAAAAGTATAATCACGCGCGGTGGAGCCGTCACCGAAAACTGGAATTGGCTTATCCTGAAGAATCAACCCGGCAAATTTGTGAATTGCCAGGTCGGGACGTTGGCGGGGCCCATAAACGGTGAAAAAACGGAGCATCACGATATCCATTCCGTAAATGTGGTGGTATACGTGGCCCAGGCTTTCACACGCCAGCTTGCTGGCGGCATAGGGGGAAATTGCAGAAAAAATCGGGTCGCTTTCGGAAAAGGGAGCTTTGGAATTCACTCCGTAAACTGACGACGAGGAGGCAATTGTTAATTTTTTTACATTCCTTTTTCGGGCTGCTTCGAGCAACAGCGTCGTCCCGATGACATTGACATGCTGGTAAAGCACAGGCTCCTCCAAGCTGGGGCGAACCCCCGCACGTGCTGCCAGATGCACTACCTGATCAAAGGAAACAGAGCTGAACAATTCCTCCAGCAACAAGCCATCGGTCAAATCACCTTTGACGAAAGAAAACTGTTGCCCATATTTTTCGAGCTCATGGAGGTTCTGCTGCTTTCTCGATGGATCGTAAAAAGAGTTAAGATCATCCAATGCCCAGACGCGATGGCCTTCAAGGAGCAGCCGCTCGGCCAGATTGGAACCGATAAAACCTGCGCCCCCAGTGACCAAAAAGTTCATGGAGGAAGGCTACTCATCGGCTGTTCCTTTGGCAAACCTGCTACAGGATCATCCCTGCGTTTCCGGGGCCTTCTGCTGTCCCTGCTGATTCGGCGGGGTAACAACGCGGAGCGGGACTGGAAATCGAAGCTTCATGACCTCATCCACGAGGATTTCAATGTAATAAGCGCCCTGGGTTTCGAATTTGACCTGTCCAAAAAGGGTGACGTTGGTCGCGTTGTTGATCGGGTCGTTCAAGCCGAATTTGGCCACGCTTTGCTTGATGACAGTTGTTTGATCCGGGGCAATCAACCGGACTGTTTCGGTGAATTGTCCTATGCCGGCGGTCCATCGGTTAAAAACAAAAAGCTTCGGAGCAACAATCGGCAATTGAGGCACCTGGATATAACCGATCACTCCGATTAAAATCAGATTACCGGTGATTTCCTGGCGTATTTCTTCACAGATGATTGAAGCTTGCAGGTCAGGTAAAATTCGGGCGGCTTGCATATTAATAAGTGATTTATTGAGTAAACTGTTCGGTGGCTCGTACGGTATTGCGCATTAAAATTGCAATTGTCATGGGACCAACCCCCCCTGGATTGGGTGTGATCCTCCCGGCAACAGGTTGAACGGCGTTGAAATCCACGTCACCGACAATTCGGCTGCCCCCTTTGGCGGAGGGATCTGCCACGCGATTGACCCCCACATCAATAATTGTCGCGCCGGGTCTCACCATATCCGCTTTAACAAACTCCGGGACTCCCATTGCCGCGATAATGATATCAGCAGCCCGGCAATGTTCCTTGATATTTTTGCTTCCTGAGTGACACACCGTGACTGTCGAATTGGCGCCTTCTCCCTTCTGCATGAGAATGGCGGCCATTGGTTTGCCCACAATGTTTCCTCTTCCAAGGACCACAACGTTCGCTCCGGATGTGGGCACTTTGGAACGCACCAGCAACTCCTGGATCCCTGCCGGGGTGCAGGGCATGAATGCGCTTTCATCACCCAGCAGAAGTTTTCCCATGTTCACAGGGTTGAACCCATCCACATCCTTCTCAGGCCGTACTGCTGAATAAATTTTCGCTGACCTGATCTGCCTGGGAACGGGAGATTGCACAAGAATCCCATGCACTGCCGGATCATTGTTTAATTGCCTGACAAGCGACAGCAACTCTGCCTCTGAAGTCGTTTCCGGAAGCACGCGCGTGGTCGAAAGGATTCCAAGCCTTTGGCTCGTTTTTTCCTTCATTCCCACGTAAACCTGGGATGCAGGATCTTCACCCACCCGGACAAAGACAAGTCCGGGCTGAATCCCGCGTGATTTCAGGGCTGAAATTTTTGACCCTGTTTCCGCGTGGATTTGCTCGGCAATTGCGCGCCCATCTATCAAATTCTCGTAACCCATCAAGGCGCCATTTCCAGCTGTTCCACTTCGATCACAGGGCGCGTGGGATAGCGAGGGTCAATCAGTTCCTCCCCGGTCACGATCACGCGCTGACCTTTGTAGTCCTTTAACTTAATATCACTTTTCTCCGCATGAAGATAATTAATGGTCTTTCCTGTATCCGTGCTTTCCAGTTCGTACCAGCTTGGGGCCTGGATGTTAAACCGTGTGACCCTGACAATTCCTTCACGGCGAATGATCCTTTTTGGGAGTGGTTCATCCGAAACGGCGGGGACCGTCGCGGGCGCAGCAATCACAGGCAAGGTTTCAGGTGTTGGCGCAGGAGCAGTAGTGGCAGGAGTTGCAGCCGCAGTTTCCGTGGCTGTTGGGGCGGCGGTTTTCTCAGCAGCCTCTGGAACTTTGGGAGCATCATTTGCCTTTGCCGCAACTGGCTCATCATTTTTCACCTCAACCGCTTCAGCAGGAGTTGGAGTGGGTTGGGCCACTGCCTCTTCGGCTGGCGGGGTAAATGGTTTGGCTGTCGCCACGTGAGCAGGCTCAGGAATGACGGACTCAGGGGTGCCATTGGTGGAAGCATCAGTGGCCAGCAGTGCAGCCGGAAGATCCAGTAACGTCGCATCAATAAAGGCAAAAGCTGTGTCCGGGGCTTCGATTTCAGTCCATTCCTCGACAGTGCGGATCGGTTTAACCGCTGCGCCCTTTTCCAACCGACCAATTACACTATAATTCTCCCCCGGACCGGCACGAAGGTTGAGTTTATCGACTGAAGCACTGTTATCCTTGATAAATGAGGAAAAAACCCAAACCGGAGTGTTGCCCGGCATTTTAATGCGCGCCCAATTGGTTGGCTCTCCCGGTTTTTGCTTTTTTACCGGAATCACCTCCAGCACAGTGACTTCTTCTCCCTGCTGCACCTGGGTGATCACTTCACTGAAAATGGAAGGCTGAGCCCGGACATTGACGCGCGGCTCCCTGACCTTCACCACTTCGGCGGCCAGGGCAATCAAAGGCAGACAAAATATGTAAATAGCTGAGCGGATTTTCATTATCAAAGCATGCCCGCTCCTGTCCCGAAACAAGAGCCCATCAGTTTTGTGGGGCGATTAAAGATTTTATTTCCGCCTGTGTCAATGTCCTCCACCGCCCCTTGGGTAGTTCACCAAGTTTGACTTTTCCAATTTGCAATCGTTGAAGTCGTTCAATCTCAATTCCCAGGAACGCAAATAACCGGCGAATCTCCCGGTTTTTCCCTTCACGCAAGATCACTTCCACCACACTGCGGGAATGATTGGCCTTGATGATCCGGGCCGATTCCGCCTTGAGCAGTTCTCCCTCCTCCTTGATTCCCTTGATCAACGGTTGTAACTGCTCCTGCGTCACCATCCCAACCACCGTGACCCAATATTTCTTGGCAATTCCGTAGCGGGGATGAGTCAGTTTTAGGGAAAAATCACCGTCATTGGTATAGAAGATTAATCCTTCGCTGTTGTAATCGAGTCGGCCTACCGAATACAGATTGCCCCATTCCCGGGGAAGAAGGGCCCCCACCTCCGGACGTCCTTCCGGATCATTGCGGGAACAGATATACCCGGGAGGTTTATTAATGGCTACGTACAGCTTTTTGCGAACCTTGACAGCAACACCGTCCACCTGCACAAGGTCCTCCGCTGCATTAACTTTCGTCCCAAGCTCCCGGACCACTCGCCCGTTGAGACTGATGTGGCCATCAAGGATCAGCTTTTCGCTGGCACGTCGCGAAGCCACTCCCGCGTCTGCCAGATATTTTTGGAGACGCACGAGCATACTTTGACAGGAGGATTAAGCTTCTGGCTTGGTCTTGCGCAGACCACTGACGCGATCCCCATCTTTCCACTGACCACGTTTTTTCAAAAGCTCCACCCGCTCAAAGCGTTTGAGCACATTGCGCTTGGCACCAAGGCCACTTGAACCGCGTAAACTAGGATGCTGTGACATAAAGTTATCCCGGCCCAAGAGCACGGGGAGGGGACAATTACCACAAAAAAAATGAAATGCAACGGCTTTTTGACCCTGTCTTGCAATCTCTTCTCACCCCTTCACGATTTTTCAGGCATTCGCCCTATGGATTTTGGAAATCCGCTGACGCACTTTCTTGCATGAGAAAAGCAGAACCTAAAAAGAAATCCGCAACTCAGCCCAGGGAAGGCAAAACCAACCTGCCCGGCCAGAATCCCCGCCAAAACGATTCTCCTGACCACGATGAGCATAATGACCAGAATCGCATCAATCAGTACGATGCGGTTCGAGAGCAAAATAATTAAGCCATTCAAAAAGCGGTGGAAATTCCGATACTGATCCGGTATATAATACCGGATCAGACGGTTTGTTATGAAATTTCCCTGCGCTGCTTCATTTTTTGCCCTGTTCATTGGCATCCTTCTCACAACTCCCACCCAGGCAGCCGAGGCCGAGGTGGTTTATGAGAATTCACAAAATTATCTCGCGCAATTCCGCCCGAGCCCGTTTGAATATGGTGACCAGATCACCTTGACTGGCGAAAACCGGATAATTACCGATTTTGGATTCGAATATTTTGCGCGGTTCACCAGTTCCGGCGATGAGTACGCCCGGCTTCGTTTCTACCGAAATGATGGCCCGGAATTCAAACCAGGCTACGAAGCTCCAAAGACCTTATTTTACGATAGCGGGTTGTTTTCCCTGGAGGCAGGTTTCCATTCTGTCTTTGCTTCCGGGCTGAACCTGCAGGTTCCTGATGAATTTACCTGGACCGTTCAGTTTTATGGGATTGACAGCAGCGCTGATGAAGCTGCCGGTTTGCTTTTTTACAGCCCTCCCACCACAGGCAGCAGCAGCGATGATTTTTGGGAACGGGAAAACGGCGTCTGGCGTGTCGAGCAAACCCCTGATCAGCTGGATAATTTCGCGGCGAAAGTGACCGCCATCAGCGGCCCGCTGCTGCCTTCTGAAATCCTTTCAATCACGTTCACGGCGGGGCAGGCGAAAGTGACCGCCTCCGTCACAACCGGAAAGCGCTATGCCCTGGAATTTTCCAGTGATCTGAACAGCGGCATCTGGGAAAGACAACCAGTCTCCCTGCAAGCGACCAATGCAGTGGTTGAATTTTTTGATACTGTCGCACCCTCGAATCCTGCACGATTTTATCGAATCGTTGAATTGGGCAACCACGTCCTTTTGGCAGGGAACGAAACTGTCATCACCAGCCCGGCGGTATCGGGTAAAACTTACGTCCTCGAATATTCTGATGATCTGACAACCGGCAATTGGTTCCGCATCCCTGGTCAGGTGGTCGCGCTCGGAGATCGGGTGACTCTTGTGGATTCAACGATTAACGCCGGGACCATGCGGTTTTATCGCGTCGTGGCACTGGATTGATCAGGAAACGAAAGTTTCAGAAAATTCGATTGCGTCTGGAAGTGGTTTAGGAACACTTTCAGGATGCGTAAACAAGGAGAAGGTAAATTCGCAGCTTATCCACGGTTAAACCCGTTGGGCATCGGCAAGGATATTTCAGCAGCTGATCTCATTGACGAAACGTTTCTTGCCTACAATGGAGGACGTTTGCGGGAGGCGGCCCATCTCCTCACCCAGAAAATGCTGCCAAAAAACGGTTTCATTGGCATGAGCCTGACCGGGGCGTTGACCCCTGCAGGGCTGGGTAAATCCTGCCTCATTCCATTGATGAAAGCCGGCTTTGTTGATTGGATTATTTCAACGGGGGCCAACCTTTATCATGACCTGCATTACGGCCTGAACATGAAGCTCTACGCCGGGTCACCATTTTTGAATGACATTGATCTCCATCGCGACGGTGTCATTCGCATCTACGATATTCTTTTCGATTACAATGTGCTGCTGGACACTGATGCGTTTGTTCGGGAGGTGATTCAAGGGCCTGAGTTCCAGCGCACCATGGGCACCGATGAATTTCATCACCTGCTCGGAAAATATGTTTCTGAGCGAGGTCGGAAATTGAAATTGCAGGACAGCTCAGTCCTGGCGACAGCTTATGAATGCGGCATCCCGATTTTCACCAGCAGCCCAGGGGACAGTTCCATTGGAATGAATGTCGCCGCCATGTCGCTGCGTGATTCCAAACTCCTGCCTGACGTGAACCGCGATGTCAACCAGACCGCAGCCATCGTCTACGAAGCCAAATCGACCGGGCACACCTCATCCGTTTTCATTTTGGGCGGTGGTTCTCCAAAGAATTTCATGCTTCAAACTGAACCGCAGATTCAGGAGGTCATGGGCATTGCAGAAAAAGGGCATGATTATTTTCTTCAATGCACCGATGCCCGTCCTGACACAGGCGGACTTAGCGGAGCCACACCCGCCGAGGCTGTCAGCTGGGGTAAAGTCGATCCGGACAATCTTCCCGACTGCGTCGTCGCCTACGTGGATTCCACGGTCGCATTGCCTCTGTTGACTGCATACTGCCTGAGCCGAACCAAACCGCGCCGCTTAAAACGCCTCTACGATCGGCGGGATCAACTCCTCAGCCAAATTCGGGACCGTTACCTCAGCACCGGCACCGTGACAAAAATCACGACCAGCCGAAAAATTGCCAAACGTTCCAGCAGCGTGGGCATGAACAAAACCCTGGATCGGGACCGTTGATTACATTCAGGCCCGTGGATGATGCTTGCGGTGGACTTCCCGCAACCGTTTTCCTGACACATGGGTGTAAAGCTCAGTCGTGCTGATGCTCGAGTGTCCCAGCATTTCCTGGATGACCCGTAAATCCGCGCCATTCTCCAGCAGGTGAGTCGCGAAACTATGCCGAAGCATGTGCGGGGTCACATTATGCTCGATTCCTGCGAATCTCACACGCTGCTTGATCCTCCACCAGAGTGTCTGCGCGGCAAAAGGCTTCCCGCGACTCGTCAGAAACAGCACGGACGGTGAGCGTGGATTGACCAGCTTTGGGCGCGCCGCGGCAAGATACCGCTCAATCGCAGCAATTGCCTCCCGGCCAATCGGCACCACACGTTCCTTGTTTCCCTTTCCGATGACATTGATGAATCCTGCATCCAGGTGGAGCTGTTCCAGACGAATGGTTCGCAACTCAGCCAGGCGCAAACCGGAGGCATAGGCAATTTCAAAAATCGCCTGGTCACACAGGGAGGAGGGAGTTTCTGGAAGAATCGGTTGAAGCAGTCGCCTGATTTCCTCCCCGGTCAACGCCTTTGGAACACGTTGCCATCGCCGGGGCAGGCTCAAATGTTCAGCAACATTCCGGGGAAGAAGTTTTTCGTTTTCGCAATATTTATAAAAAGCGCGCAGCGCGGAAATGCTCAGGTAAAGTGAACTGGCGCTCAGTTTTTGCTGTTTGGTTTTCGCGCGGTTTTCCAGTTTCCTCTCCTGTTCTGACAAAAGAAAGGCGGTGAGGTTCTGCAGGGTGACTGCATCCCATGATTTGATTCCCTCTTTTTCCGCCCAGCGGACAAATCGTTTGAGCAGGGCCGCGTAGGTTTTTTGGGTGTTTGAGGATTGTCCCCGCTCACTCTTTAGATGAACCATGAAATCATCAACCAGGGCTTCCATCACAAATCTCTGCCCACAAGTCGTCGATAAGCTTCAATATATTTTTCCGCAGTCCGCTCCACCACCTCCTTCGGGAGTGGCGGGGCTGGTGGCTGTTTATTCCAGTTCAATGTTTCCAGGTAATCACGAACAAATTGTTTATCAAAACTGGGCTGCCCCTTCCCCGGTTGATAGGAACTGGCTGGCCAGAAACGGGAGGAATCAGGAGTCAATACCTCATCAATGAGAATCAATGTCCCATCAAACATCCCAAATTCAAATTTTGTATCGGCGATAATGATGCCACGTTCTGCCGCATACTTTCGGGCTCTGTTATAAATGGTGATGCTTGCGACCCGTGCCTGTTCAGCAATTTCCTTTCCCACCAGGGCGGCTGCCTCCTGAAATGAAATATTTTCGTCATGGCCGCTTTCCGCCTTCGTTGCCGGGGTAAAAATCGGCTCGGGCAATTCCGAGGCTTCCTGGAGTCCTGGAGGAAGCGAAATCCCGCAGACTGTGCGTGAATTGCGATATTCCTTCCAGCCGGAACCGGCCAAAAAGCCGCGCACCACGCATTCAATGGCAAGCGGTTTGGCTTTCTTCACGATCATGCTGCGCCCCTTGAGTGCCTCCGTGAACGGTTTCAACAATTCCGGCAACGGCTCCTCTGCGCGGGCAACGCGATGGTTTGGAATGATCCGCTCCAGTTGATCAAACCAGTAATGGGAAAGTTGCGTCAGCACTTCCCCTTTTCGCGGAATGCCATTGGGCATGACGCAGTCAAATGCCGAGATGCGATCAGTCGCCACAAAAAGCAGGGTGTCACCCAGGTCAAAGACTTCGCGGACTTTGCCGCTTTTTACCTTTCGGATGCCCGGCAGATCCAGCTGCAGCAATGGTTGAATCATTTATCTCCATGATGTGCGTGCAGGTCACAACTGCAAGAAGGATGTCATCCCGCCGGAGCTTCAGTCTTTCCTTTTTCCGAACGCCGGGTATTCAACTCGCATGCGTGCGGAAGAGCGCCATGCAAACCTCGTTGAAATCATCAGAACTCATGATGAAGCCTACTATGTCCATGCCCGGCCAACCATTTCCGATCAGGAATATGACCGGCTCTATCATGAACTGCTGGAGCTTGAAACAGCCTATCCGCATCTGATCACTCCCGACTCCCCGAGTCAGCGTGTCGGCGGCACGCCGCTCAAGGCATTCGTCCCCGTACGCCATCTGGCGCCCATGCGCAGCCTTGACAATAGTTATTCCGAAACTGATGTCCGGGAATTTGTCCAGCGATTGCAACGACTGCTCGCGGGGGAGCAATTGGAATTCCTGGTTGAACCGAAAGTGGATGGAGTCGCCGTGAACCTGCGTTACGAAAATGGTTTTCTGGTTTCCGGCGCCACTCGCGGTGATGGAATCACCGGCGATGATATTACCGAAAATTTAAAAACCATTCGCAGCATCCCTGTCCGGCTTCGCGGAACTCAGGAACCTTTGCCAAAAGTTCTTGAAGTGCGCGGTGAAGTCTTCCTGCACAAGGATGGTTTCAAAAAACTCAATGAACAAAGGATCAGCCAGGGGGAGGAGCCTTTTGCCAACCCGCGAAATGCAGCGGCAGGTTCCCTTAAGCAACTCGATCCGAAACTCGTTTCCAAACGTCCTTTGGGCGCGATCCTCTACGGAATCGGCTTTTGCGAGTTCAATGGAAACAGCAACCCATTTTCCCGTCATGACAGTTCGCTTCAATGGCTCGCGGCAGCCGGGTTCCGAACCCCGGAAAAATTATGGCATTGCCGGACGATTGATGAATTGTTGAGCGCCATTCGGGAACTGGATGCGCTTCGCGATTCCTTCAGCTACGAAACGGATGGCGCGGTGATCAAGCTGAACTCCGCGGCGCAACGTGAAAAGGCGGGATACACTTCCAAGGCCCCTCGCTGGGCGATGGCTTACAAATATGCTGCGGAACAGGCTGAAACGCGATTGCGTGCCATCACCATTCAAGTGGGGCGCACAGGCGCTTTGACTCCAGTGGCTGAGCTCGAGCCGGTCTTCCTCGCTGGCAGCACCATTTCCCGCGCCACGCTGCACAATGAAGATGAACTGCGACGCAAGGACATTCGCATTGGCGACACAGTCACCATAGAAAAAGCCGGTGAAGTCATTCCCGCAGTTGTCGGCGTGGTGCTCACGAAACGAAACGGGACAGAGCGGGTATTTGAATTTCCCAGGCATTGTCCTGAATGCAATCAGCCGGTGATCAAAACATCCGGATCGGCCAACGGCGCAGGGGGCTCGGTCTGGAGATGTGTCAATCCACTCTGTCCCGCCCAGGTGCAGGGTCGGATCGAGCATTGGTGCGCAAGAGGCGCGATGGATATTGAAGGTGGCGGGGAGGTGCTGGTGCGGCAACTGATCCAGGCCGGTTTGGTCAAGGACGTGGCTGATCTCTATTCCTTAACTCTTGAGCAGGTGTCCGGACTGGAACGGATGGGCACCCGTTCTGCCCAAAATTTTCTAAACGGGGTGGAGGAGAGTAAAAAACGGGAGTTATGGCGGATTCTTTTTGGGCTCGGAATCCTGCACGTTGGCGCAGGGGTCGCCAAAACTTTGGCAAACCGTTTTCACTCCATCGACCGGATTGCATCTGCCAGCGAAACTGAATTAACAGAGACTGAGGATGTCGGGGAAGTCATTGCTCAAAGTGTTTGCTCCTGGTTTCAGCAACCGCAGAACCGCACATTGATTGAACGCTTAAGGCAGGCAGGCCTGGCCTTTCAATCAAGCGAAACGCCACCCGCCGCTGCCGGAAAGTTGTTGGGTAAAACCTTCGTTCTGACCGGGACCTTGCCGCAGCTCAGCCGTGAGGAAGCGACAGCGCTCATCGAAGCCGCTGGCGGAAAGGTGACCGGCAGCGTCAGCAAAAAAACCTCCTACGTTGTGGCTGGCGAAGAGGCCGGTTCCAAACTGGAAAAAGCCCATTCATTGGGAATTCCCGTGCTTGATGAACAGGCATTGCGCAAATTGCTGGTGGATTAATCCGGATTTTTCGTTTCCCCAGCCTGGTTGCGATACGAGGCCACCACCCAGTCACTCAAAGTCTTGTCCGGCGCACGGACAACTTCCTCATCCAGGAGAAAGTCCGTTTGGCCCGTATTTTGCGAAATCAGCTTCAGCCCAAACTGGTAATCCTTAAAGCGGGTCGCGCAAAGATCGCGAATGGGCACGGACTCCGCAGCAGCATCATTAATCAGGATATCCGCTGCCGCGTCAGTGAACCGGATGGCCAGCCCGTGGGCTTCCTTGAACCGGGTGGCAAAGTCCTGGACGATTTGCACAAGCATCGTTCGCTCCTGTTCCTGGACTTGCGAGAGCAGTTTTCCGAGCGAGCCTGCAGGGTCTTTCACCAACTCTTCATTGACAGTGAACTGCTTGATTTTTGTTGAAGGAAGCTCGTACTTGTAATCCCGCAGCGTCCGTTCACAAACTGTCATGAGCCCCCGCGCACCTGTTTGCTCCTGATAAGCCAGCTCCGCGATTTGCCGTAAACCGCTCTCCTCAAACAACACCTCGATGCCATAGGCGCCAAACGTTTGCTCGTACTGGCGAACGATGCTGCCTTCGGAGCTTTTCAGAATTGTAAAAAGATCTCCCGCATCCAATGGATGACACACCACTCTTACCGGAAGACGTCCGATAAATTCAGGTTCAAATCCAAACTGAATGAAATCACGGGTCTGGACTTCGTAAAGGCAGTCCGTTTTATTTTCCTCCTTTTGCCGGGCTGCAAAACCAATGTTGGATTCACGAAGTCGTCCCTGGATGATTTTATCCAATCCATCGAACGCCCCGCTGACGATAAATAAAATATGCCGCGTATTGATCGTCGCCGCTCCCTTGCGTCCCCGCTGGATATCGAACATCGCCTGCACCTGCCCCGCGAGGTCCTGCTGGGAACGAGCTGGCACCTCTGTTTCCTCCATCAACTTCAACAAATTTGTCTGCACACCGCGCCCGCTGACATCCCGGCCATGATTCGATGATGCACTCGCAATTTTGTCGATTTCATCGATGTAAATAATTCCGTACTGCGCACGCTGGACATCTCCCTCCGCCCGGCGCACCAGTTCCCGCACGAGATCCTCGACATCACCACCGACATATCCGGTTTCAGAAAATTTCGTCGCGTCCGCCTTCACGAACGGCACCCCGATCAAATCGGCAATGCTCCGGATCAGATAGGTTTTGCCCACGCCGGTGGGGCCTACTAAAATGATATTCTGCTTTGTATAATTCGGCTGTTCTTTCCCTTCCAGCGCCAGTCGAACGTGATGATAATGATCGCACATTGCCACGCTCAAAACCTTCTTGGCTGCTTCCTGGCGAATCACAAATCGGTCCAGGTACGCCTTCACCTCTTTCGGTTTTTTATTGAAAAGGAATGGGTCCACCCCCGCTGGTTTGTTCGATGCCGGTTCTTCTCCTTCAGGAGCAGTAGCCTTCTGCCCAGGAAAATTAAATCCGGAAAAATGTTGTTTCATGAATTCCGAAAGCTGCTTCTGGAATTCCTCCGGGGAAGGGGGACCATTATGCGTATTAAATGACATTCTTTATTTGAGTCGTTTCAGATAAAGGTGTTCAAAAGGGGACGATTGCAACTGGCAGATTTTTTTCAGCTGCGTTTCCAGATTACTTTTTAACACAGGCCAATCATACCGTTCTTCGTACAATTTCTGTCCTTTAAGCGCTGTCTCCCTTCGCTCAACGCTGTTGCTGATCAATCGCCGGGCTTTCTCCGCGAATTCACCTTTTTGATTGGCCACCGAAAACGCATCAGAATTCCTTAACGTCGGCCCGGTTGATTCGCCGGTTGTTGTCAAAACAGGGCAGCCATGGGCGAGCCCCGCCATGAAGCTCCCTCTTCGTTCTGAAACTCCATCAATGAATGGCAGAAGGAGGAGATCAACAGCATAAAGCATCGCAGAAACTTGAGCTTCATTTTGATGGCCGAGCATTCGAACATGAGCTTTCTCCACGGCAGAGAAATGTCCTGAAGGTTGGTCGCCGACTATTGCCGCGATTGCGTTTGGAAATTTCACACGAATAGATCGCCAAGCCTCCACCACCCAGTCGAAACGTTTGGGCGCGCTGATGGTCCCGAAAAATCCCACCACAGGCACATCCGCAGCGACGCCATTCCTTTGACGCCACGCACATCCTGCGTCACGCAGAGTAGTCGGAAAGATATTTGATGGGGATGGAGCAAGGAACGACTTTTCAGCCAGCCCCTTTTCCTTTTGATTCCAACCAAACAGCCATCGTTCAGTTGAAATCCCCACAACGTCCACAGCTCCAATCAGCCGCTTCCACTGCAATCGTTGCGCAAATGCGTACCAGAACCGATGAGGCCACAATGAGTACGGAGCGGCAATCTCATGGGCCAGGACAATCTGCCCTCGTGAACGCATCGTTTGCATCACGACAGGCAAAGCCAGATTCACTCCTCCCCGTCCGTACAGGTGAGGAACATATTGCCACAGGATCGGACCTTTGGTTCTGTGAAGCGCCTCGGTCAACTGCGTGACCGACCCCCATCTTTGAATTTTGGGTTGAACCACAGAGTCAGATTTTCCAGCCCAGCTTGCACTTGTAAGGACCGTGACTTCAAAATGCGAAGACAAAATTGACGAGAGCTTTTCGGTATGATCAGCCAGTCCACCTCGTTCCGGAGGAAAGACCGGGCAAACAATCGTCAGGGACTTGCTCATGCGCCATTGCAGACGAATACTTGATTACGATGTCTGATCCGGTCATTTACAGAAAGCCGATTTCTTGTATGCAAATGAAATTCACGCTTGCCCTTTCCCCAAATGACTCGTTGCATGGGGTCATGGGGTTGAGAATTTTGGTTGCGCTATTTGTATTGTTGCTGCCCTCCAGAATCATGGCGGCTGAGATGACCTTTGCAGAACGGCTCGGCTGGCAGGCCGATGACATGGTGATCATCATCCATGCGGAGGATGCAGGAATGGCCCATGCCGCAAATCGAGGGGTGCTTGAGGTGCTCGAAAAAGGCGTCGCCACTTCCTTCGGGATCATGATGCCTTGCCCCTGGGTGCCGGCGTTTGCAAAGCAGCTCAAAGATCGTCCCAATCTCGACACAGGCGTTCACCTCACTTTCAATTCCGAATGGGAAGGGTACCGTTGGGGGCCGTTGGCAGGCAAATCCACTGTCCCCGGGCTGGTCGATTCAGAAGGCTGCTTTTGGCGGACAGTCCCACTGGTAACCAACAGCGCGACTGCGGATGAGGTCGAGCTGGAAATTCGCGCTCAGATCGAACGAGCGGAAAAGCTCGGGATGACGATCACCCACCTGGATTCACACATGGGAGCTTTGCTGGCGCGTTCAGATTATTTTGAACGCCTCGTAAAAGTCGGCATTGAAAAGAAAATTCCAATCGCCGCCGCCGGAGGTCACCTGACTCATGCCAGCCAGGAAAACCCCGCAGCAGCGGAAACCCAGAAAAAATTCGCCTCACAACTCTGGAACGCAGGCTTGCCGGTCATTGATGACACTCATAACGGTTCTTATGAATGGGAACCAAGCCAGAAAAAACAGCGTTTCACCACTTTTCTTCACCGCTTGAAACCGGGCATCACCCAGATTGCATTCCATCCAGCCCTTCCAACGGATGAATTCCGCCTGATCACACCCGCCCACCAATCCCGTTTGTCAGATACGATCCTGTTAAATGACCCCGAAATTCGTAAACTGATCTCTGATCGCGGGATCATATTGACGACCTGGAAGGAATTGAAGGAACGACGAGCGAAAGCTTCTCCACTGAATTGAAGATTGGCCTGACCCTTGCTTAAGGTTACTTATCGCAATTTTGGTTCATACGAGAGCCAATAGCGTCGATAAGAGACCATGTCAGTCAGCCGTTCCCAAATTTTAATCATCGATGACGATAAGGTCGTCCGTAATCTGATTGGCAAAGTGCTGGCTCATGAAGGCTATGAAGTCCTGGAAGCCAGGGATGGCGCAGAAGGCCTCCAACTTTATCGTAAAAGCTTTCCCGACTTGGTCATTACTGATCTTGTCATGCCTGAAAAAGAGGGACTGGAAACCATCCGGGAGATTCGTCAGGCTTATCCTTGTGTCAAAGTGATCGCCATGTCTGGGGGAGGGCGGTCCGGTGGGGAAGATTACCTCAAACTTGCAACAAAGCTGGGGGCTACCCGCACTTTGACAAAACCTTTTCTCAAGGACGAGATGCTTGCCCTGGTGGAAGCAGTGCTGGAAGAGCAATCAACTCTTACCGAAGATTGATCTGGGCGACAGCTTTCGATCCGTCATCATCCACCGAATCCTCCATTGCAGGCCAGGCCACTCCTCGATCCGGAAACATTTCCAAATGGGCGGTCGGGAACCTCGCGAGAATAGACGAACGGGCTTCTTCCAGTGAATTGACCGAAAGTTCCTGGCCATCCTTGAATCGCACCTTCATGTTAGTTGCGTTGCCGATCTAGAATCGAGTAATCCTCCTTCAGGCCAACCTCAGGTTGCTTTTCTGAACCACGAGGCTGTCGGCGGGATGCCGCATGCTCCTCAATCCACTTTGAAACTTCTTCATCCGAAGCGCCCGTAGCCACCAGATTTTCAAATTCCTGCTGGTTAATTCCGCTTTCCCGGAAAAATTGTCGGTCCATCGGGCAGCCAAACATATAATCTCCCTGCTGCTGCACCAGGGTGGCACGGCATTTATCAAGCGTCCTCGCTGCGATCCTGAACCCACCCAGTTTCTCCTCGGAACTGCGCGGCTCCTCCCTTTCCAGGTTCCGGGCCAGTTTCCGCACGCCTTCCACATTAAAATCTTTCGCTTCCTTCATGATCCAACCTAAGCCCGAATCTAACATTAACCAACCGGAAAGGCCCTTAAAGAAGCTTCGGGGGGAAAAGGAAAGCTCACAGCCGATCTGATCAGCTGTGAGCTTGGTGAAGGCAGTTATGGTTACTGAAAGAAGTCAGGCTGAGACCAGCGGAACTGCCGCGCCCGAGGGAATTGGCGAGGCATAGCCAGGAAGAACCGGGACTCCAAAATGTGGAAGTCCCTCTTCGGTCCAGGTAAATCGTTGGGCATGAACACGGCGATCATTCCAGCCATGAGCACGCTTGGTTTTGGTATGGTAAATAATCCAGTCTTCCCTGCCATCCTGGGAAAGCACAAAGGAGCAGTGACCCACCCCATGCACGTTTCCATGTTTGCGCATGACAGGAGTAAGGATTTTTTCCCATGAGCCGGGGTCCAAGGGAGAGGCACCCTTGAGAAATAACATTCCAAGGCAGTAATCCTCACACCAACTTCCGCTGGCGGAATAAATCAGGAATGTTTTCCCGTTTCGTTGCAAAATCTGCGGCCCTTCACAAATGGGCATTTCAACCATTTCCCAATCCAGGGTGGGACTGGCCAGCAATTTTCTGGGACCGGCAAGAGTGTAGGGGTTGCTCATGGAAGCAATGTACAAATTCTGTTTTCCATTGCTTGCTCCGGGCCAGCCCGACCAAATGAAATAAAGTTCTCCCTGGTGATTTAAAATTGTGCCATCGATTGCCCACCCATCCGTTTCCAGCATCCCACGGCAACGATAAGCGCCTTGTGGATCTTCAGTCACCGATTCCAGGACCCACATCCGGTGATTTTCATTCAGCCCATCATCCGCCGCATAATAAATGTACCATTTATTATTAATGAAATGTAACTCAGGAGCCCAGACCGCCTTGCTGTTCGGCCCAAAAACCGGGGAAGTCCAGACCTGCACCCCTTCATCATTGCCGATTTCGGTTAACGTTTGGGATTTCCGGATATGAATGGAATCCTGGTTTCGGCTTTCGCAGTAGTAGTACCACCCATTGTGCTGAACCATCCAGGGATCAGCTGATGGAATCCCTATAATGGGATTGGTAAAAGTTTCTGACTGTTTCGAAGGAAACAATCGCCCCGGCTGGATAAGGCTCGCATCAGACCGGGTTGCAATGGACGCTAAACTTTCGTTCACAAAACCCATTAAGCTACCGGCATGCCACACCAATTTCTCGACGCCGAATCGAACCCTGAATTTTACAAAGCCCCACCGGCACGATTTTTTTGTCTCAAAAACAGAGTCCCGTGTGCGTGAACAGAACAGTTCCGCCAAAAATTTCAGTCAATCCCAGCTGCTTTGCGTGCTCGTGCCAGGACAGGGGCGGCTGCACTCCGGGCGCGGTCAGCTCCCTGCTTGAGCACTGTCTCGACGTAGTCCAGATTTGAGGCAAGCTCAGCCCGTTTTTTCCGGGCCTGCTCAAAGTAGTTCCAATAAGCCTCGAATAATCCCTTTTTCAGGTCGCCATAACCCAGTCCTCCATTTCGCAGGCGAGTCTCGAAATCAGTTGCTGCTTCAACAGGTGCCACCAGCTTGAGCAGTTGAATGGCAATATTCTGGTCGGCATCAGGCTTCGGTTCGGCAGGAGTACGGCTGTCCATGACCAGGCCCATGATCCGCTTTCGAGTGGCTTTTTCCTCCCCGAAAATTTCAATCGTGTTCCCGTAACTTTTACTCATTTTTTTCCCGTCGATCCCTGGAACCACTGCGACCGACTCCCGGATTTGCGGCTCTGGCAGGACAAACGTTTCCCCGTAAGTCTGGTTGAACTTGATGGCGATGTCCCGAGTGACTTCAACATGCTGCTTTTGGTCCCTTCCCACAGGCACCACGTTCGAATCATAAATCAAAATGTCGGCAGCCATTAAGACCGGGTAGGCAAACAACCCGTGGTTGGGAGAAATGCCGTGCGCCAGTTTATCCTTATAACTATGGCAACGCTCAAGCAATCCCATCGGGGTCAGGGTGGTCAAAAGCCAGGAAAGCTCGCAGACTTCCGGCACATCGCTTTGCCGGAAAAAAACCGACTTTTGAGGGTCGAGGCCGCAGGCCAAAAAATCCAGCGCCACATCCTGGGTATTGCGACGACGTTGCCCGGCATCAAACAACGACGTCATTGAATGATAATTGGCTATGAAATAGTACGCTTCTCCCTGCTCCTGCAATTCAATTGCGGGCTTCATCATCCCGAAATAATTGCCCAGGTGCAGCGCGCCGGACGGTTGAATGCCTGAAAGAATTCGCATGTTACTGGGATTGTAATCGGGCTTGCACCCGCTTCATCAATTCACCGCTGAGGACTTCGTATGCCGATGCTCCCGCGCTGTATTTGTCATAATGGATGATCGGTTTGCCAAAACTTGGCGCTTCAGCCAGGCGGGTCGTCCGCGGAATGACAGTCTCAAAAACTGTTTCCCCAAAATGTTGCCGAACCTCACTGACCACCTGCGCCGAAAGACGA
Source organism: Verrucomicrobiota bacterium (assembly GCA_033762115.1). GTDB lineage: Bacteria > Verrucomicrobiota > Verrucomicrobiia > Limisphaerales > SXQI01 > JANRLX01. Next base: position 39,523 of record JANRLX010000050.1, on the reverse strand, counting down.
GTGCGTCCATCGAACATGGTCATGACCACGCCCAGCAACTCGATTTGGGGATTAATTCCATTCTCCCGGATCTGGCCTATCAGGCGATTGATGCTGGAGATCCCTTCGAGTGCATAATACTCACATTGAAGTGGCACAACCAGCCAGTCAGCTGCCGCGAATACGTTCAAGGTTAAAATCCCCAGGGCAGGAGGGCAATCCACGATGATCAAATCGAACCGTCCGCCAGCCTTGATTGGTTCGATCAACGTCCGGAACCGCAGAATATAATTCTCCACTTTCGCCAGTTCAACTTCTGCGCCGCACATATCCAGTTCGCTGGGAATCATTTCAAGACGCTCGAACTCGGTTTTGACAATTTTCTCCTCCAGCAGATCCTCCCCCACCAATGCCCCGTAGGCGCTTGCTCCGGCAATTTTCTCAAGCCCAACTCCGCTGGTGGCATTTGCCTGTGGATCGAGGTCAATCAGCAGGATTCTCTGTCCCATGGCAGCGAGACAGGCAGCCACATTCACTGAAGTCGTCGTCTTCCCGACACCTCCCTTCTGATTGGCTACTGCGATGACTCTGGTTGGCACGCAGTGCTTTTACGGGAGGAGGCAGGGGAGTTCAAAGAAAAAGGTGCTCTCCTCCGAGCAGCATTGACCATTACATCCTACTCGTTACTGTCTCACCGCATGGTGCACTCACCCGGCTTTCTCAAAATCGTCAATGAAGCAAAACCTCATGTGAAGGAAATTGCTCCGGAGCAACTCAAGCAGCGCCTTGAGGCAAACCCGAATGCGGTCCTGATTGATATTCGCGAAGACCATGAATGGACCCAGGGCCACGCGGAAGGGGCGGTTCACCTTGGGAAAGGGATTTTGGAACGCGACCTGGAAAAGCAGGTCCCCAACCCTGAAACCGAGCTGATCCTTTATTGCGGGGGTGGTTACCGGTCCATTCTCAGTGCCGAGGCTGCCCAGCGGATGGGTTATCGCAATGTGTTCTCCTTGCAGGGAGGATACAAAGGGTTGGTTGAAGCGGGCTGGAAAATCAAAATCCCTTAATTTTGCTTATCATGCCTGAGTGGCTTGCGGTTTTAATCCTGGGTGTCATTGAAGGAATTACAGAATTTCTTCCCATCTCTTCCACCGGTCACATGCTGCTGGCCCAGAACTGGTTGCCTTACAAGCAATCGGAAGTGTTCATCGCAGTCGTCCAAAGCGGCGCGGTCCTGGCCGTCCTGATGGTGTTCACTGAACGGTTGAAACAAATCTTCACCCGGTTGCATGAACCGGAGACACGTCTTTTTCTCCTGAAACTGGGAACGGCATTCATGCTCACGGTCATGGGAGGGCTGACGCTGAAAAAACTCGATTTTCGCCTGCAGGAAGATGTGGTGCCAATCGCCTGGGCCACCTTGATTGGCGGCGTGCTGATCCTGGTCATTGAAGCCAGCCTGAGGAACAGGGAATTGCGTAATGAAGTGACCTGGAGAGTGGCTATTGCCATTGGAATCGGCCAGCTTCTGGCCATCATTTTTCCCGGCCTCTCCCGCTCGGGATCAACCATCCTGATGGGCCTGGCCATGGGGATCAAACGCCCAGCAGTCACGGAATTCTCCTTTTTGCTCGGCATTCCCACCCTGCTTTCGGCAGGTGCCCTTGAGATTGTTTCAGCACTCAAGAACCCTCAGGAAACCGGCCCGGTGGACTGGGGGATGCTTGCCTTTGGCAGCGTGGTCGCAGCCGTGACTGCATTCATTGTCGTGCGCTGGTTATTGAAATATGTGCAGACACATACATTCAATATTTTTGGATGGTACCGAATTGTCCTCGGCGCGCTGATTCTTCTGCTGGCAAAAACTAACCATTGATGATTTCCCCGCCATTGGGATGAAGCACCTGCCCACTGATATAGGTTGAATCCTGCGAGGCGAGAAAAACGTAACAGGGCGCCACTTCAGACGGCTCGCCCGGACGCCCCATCGGCACCTGGCTTCCGAATTTCCCAACCTTTTCTGCCGGAAATGTGGCAGGGATTAACGGAGTCCAGATTGGCCCGGGCGCAACCCCGTTCACTCGGATTCCTCTTTTCACCAGATTTTCAGAAAGCGAACGGGTAAAGGAAACGATGGCCCCTTTTGTGGCGGAATAATCAAGCAGATGTGAACTCCCTCTGTAAGCTGTCACTGAGGTGGTGTTGATAATCGCGCTGCCTTCCTTCAGATGAGGAAGCGCCGCCCTCGTCAGGAAAAAATAGGAAAATATATTCGTCCGAAAGGTGCGAACCAGCTGTTCTTCACTGATCTCTTCCAGAGTTTGCTTCGGATGCTGCTCCGCGGCATTATTGACCACCACATCAAGTCGCTTAAACCGTTCCACCGTCCGCCTGATCGCATCCCGGCAAAAGCTCTCCTCCCCAATATCTCCTGAAAGCAGCAGGCACTCACTCCTCTCAGCCTGGATCAACCTTTCCGTTTCCTTGGCATCCTCATGTTCGTTCAGGTAGAGAACTGCAAGCTTCGCGCCTTCACGGGCAAATGCGATGGCAACGGCCCGCCCAATGCCACTATCACCGCCACTGATGATTGCCACCTTTCCCGCCAGCTTTCCTGTGCCGACCTGGTGCAACACCTCGGCGCGTGGGCGCGGGTGCATCTTGTTTTCCTCGCCCGGCTGGGTGCTTTGATGCTGGGGTGGATTGAGTGGTTCCTGCTCTGTTCCCATGCTTTTCTCCTCGAGAAAGGATGAAGCAGCGGAACCGAAATACCATCAGGGATTAACTGGATTTGTTAGAAACAAATTCAGGGGGTCTCGACCAGTTCGGCTTCCTTGCGGAGTTGCTCGAGGAATTTCGGCAGTTCCGCCTGGATCGATTTTTGCACCATGATCTCCCGAACTTTTTCCTCCACTTCCTTCAGTGGAATTTTTCCTGAATCAATTCGTTCGTGCAGTTTGATGATATGGTAGCCATAGCGAGTGGTCACGACCTCGCTTAATTGATCAGGTTTGAGGGAGAATGCGGCAGCTTCAAATTCCGGAGGCATTTGCCCCTTGCTGAACTTGTACTCGCCTCCCTTTTCTTTTGAATTCGCATCCTCGCTATGCTCACGCGCCAGTTTGGCAAAATCCTCCCCTTTAAGAGCTCGCGACCTCAACTCTTCAATCAATTTTTTCTTTGCCGCCCGTGCTTCACCTGACAGCGGTTCCTTTGTGATCGGGTCCTTGAATGAAAGATGAATGTGACTGGCGCGAAGTTGCTCCGGTTCGACGAAAAGAGACGGGTTCTCCGCCTCAAATTTTTTCATGTCCTCAGCTGTGATATTGACTTTGCTTTTGAGTTCCCGATCAATCACCGCCTTGACCACTGCCTGTTCCTCCACTTGCTTGACGAATTGTTCCGGTGTTAATCCGCCTGCGCGAATTTGCCTGTAAAATGCCGCTTCGGAAGGAGCTTTGGACTTGTTTTCCTCAATAAACTTCCTCGCCATTTCCTTTCCCCTGGCTTCATCCTCCGGTTTGGCGCGGGCAAGGAATAGCTGGGTGGAAATCAGGCGATCCAGGATTTCCTTTTCAATGGCTTTTTCCTGGGAACGTGGAACTGGCTGCCCGGAAGCTGCGCGGTTTGCTTTAAACGCAATCAGAGCTTCCTCCACCTGGCTGCTCCGCACCTCCACCCCCTTGCCTTTTGCGAGGATTTTGTCCTCGAACAAAGGGGCGGCGGCGAATAGAGGTAAGATTGAACAGGCAGCCAGGAAACAGATCGTGGCTGCCAGCGAACGCTTAAAGATTGACCACTTTGACATTACGAATATCGGGATCACTTTGCACTTCATCCAAAAGTTCCTGCGGCGGAACGCTATCAAGATTTAAAACCGTGAGCGCTTCTCCACCCTGTTTCTCCCGGCTTAAACTCATGCTGGCGATATTGATCTTATATTTCCCCATGAGAGTGCCAATATAACCGACGATTCCCGGCCTGTCCTTGTTCGTCATGAAAAACAGAACGCCAGAGGGCACCACTTCCACCGGTCTGCTGAAAATGCGCACGATCCGTGGATTGTTCTGGGAACCGTAAAAAGTGCCGCCGGCAGAAATTTTCTGTTCTCCTGAAAAAGCCGCAACATGCAGCCATTCGGTGTAATCCATTTCTTCAGTCGACCGGACTTCCTCCACTAGGAGCCCCAGTGACGTGGCCATGGTTCGCACATTGACCTGGTTCACATCCTTTCCACCCGCTGATTCCAAAAAGCCTTTCAAAATGGAGCGGGTCACTGGATCGGTAGGAATTTCCGCAGCTTTTCCCCCATAAGTGATCACCAGGCGATCATTCCGCTTCGGGGCCAGTTGCGCCACCATTCGCCCAAGCTGAGTGCCCAGATGAAGGAACGGTTTGACGATCGCGTAAGTTTTGGCATCCAGATTGGGCAGGTTCACCGCATTGCGCACTGCCCCATTGAGCAGGTAATCCGTAATCGCTTCCGCCACTTCAATACCCACATTTTCCTGGGCTTCATCAGTGCTCGCCCCCAAATGCGGGGTCATGATCACCTGCGGCAATTTTCGCAATGGAGAATCCACCGGCAGCGGCTCGGTCTCGTAAACGTCCAAAGCTGCCCCGGCGACATGCCCGCCCTGAATCGCTTCGATCAAATCCGGTTCATTGACAATTCCACCCCGCGCACAATTGAGGATCCGCACCCCTTTTTTCATTTTCGCAAAGGCGTTCTTGTTGATCATCCCTTTGGTCTCATCGCTCATTGGCATGTGCACTGTGATGAAATCTGACCGTTGATAAATTTCATCCAGCTCAACAAGTTCCACCTGCAATGCCTTTGCCCGCGACAAGGCAAGATACGGATCGTAAGCCAGGACTCGCATGCCGAAAGCAATGGCACGGCGAGCCACCTCGCTGCCGATGCGGCCCATTCCGCAGATGCCCAGGGTTTTGTTATAAAGTTCCACCCCGGAGAATGCCTTGCGGTTCCATTCCCCGTTAAACATCGACATGTGGGCCTGCGGTATTTTCCGGGCAAGCGCCATTAACATTGAAAAAGTCAGTTCAGCGGTGGAAATGGTATTTCCGCTGGGCGTGTTCATCACAACGATACCCCGTTGCGTCGCAGCCTCCACATCCACATTGTCAACCCCCACACCGGCGCGGCCGACAACTTTCAGCTTCGGAGCCGCTTCGATCAACTTCCGCGTGATCTTTGTTTCGGAACGCACCACCATCGCCTCCACATCTGCGACCAGTGGAATCAGCTCAGCTTCCGGCAATCGCTTGCTAAGTACAGTCACCTTGAATTGCGACTGTTGTTGAAGAAGCGCAATCCCTTTCGGGGAAACCGGATCACAAACCATTATGTGCATAGCAAAGGCGGGCATGATGTTCCGCGAAAATTGAAACATCAAGCACAACAAGGCCGGAGGACTGCGCTGAACACCTGGGGCTTATCCCGAAGTTTTCAGCTTCCGATCAACGCCAACCCCTTTTTCATTGCTGAAACCGCTGTGGCGCATGCGGTTTCATTGTCCATGTCATTTAAAATTTTGTTGAATGGCTCGGGGCGGATCGGCCCGGTATAGCCAATCCGGACCAGCGCCTCCAGGAACTCCTTTGCCGGGATCACTCCTGTGGCGGAAGGGAGTTCCCGCTGTCCATCCATTTGCTGCTCAATTGGGATGCCTGCCGGGGCATCGTTCAAGTCCACAGAAATCACATCTTCGCTCTTGAAAGAATGAATCTGCGCTGCCGTGTCTCCCGCCGTCCACCAATGCCATGTGTCCAAAACAAAGCCCACATTTCCAGTCCCGATTTCCGCAATCAATTCCCTGGTTTCCTGCATCGTATGGATAAATGGATATTTTCGGCTGTTTCTCAGGGTTTGAGTGCCGATGTATTCAAGGCCCAGCCGTTGCCCCTGGTCCTTCAGGATTGCCGCCGCCGCCCGCAGACGGCGGACGTGTTGCTTGAAATTTTCAAGGTAAGTCAATTCATGATGACACGGCATGATCCAGGTGCCGACTCGAGTTACTCCAGCCTTTTGCAATGCTTTGGAAATTTTTGGCAGTTCCGACAAGCCTGCCTGGAACTTTGCTTCCTCTCCCCGGAAATCCGCTGTTAATCCAGCCGCACCCCAGACCAGGTTCCTGGATTTTAAACTGTGAAACAGCTCGCGAAGTTGCTCCTCATTCAGTTGCGCCAGTTGCGTTCCAAAAGGTTCCACCGCGTCGTATCCATGCCGATGAGCCAGTTCGATAGTCTCACTCTGGTTCGCCGAGACCCCAATGGAGCCGGGAGTCAGACAGATCTTCATTCCTGCTTTGCTTTCCTTTCCCAGGGAAGAACTGGAGCGAATCGTGACAGCGGCGCACAGGAGGGCTGTTTGATGCAAAAAATGTCGTCTGGAATTATGAGAAGGCATGGCTTGATTGTGTCCACCCTCGAAAACCGTTCAAGCTAATCGTTGCATAACTTGAATTTGACAAGGGTCATCTGACGTCTCATAAGAAAGTATGACCCAACCTTCCGAAAATCTCACGTCGCGACGTTCTTTCATTAAAACCACCGGGCAAATCGCAGCTGTCTCAGCCCTTGCCGGAGTGAAGTTGCCCTTTATCCATGCTCAAAGTGATGACACTATCAGCCTGGCATTGATCGGCTGCGGGGGCCGAGGCAGTGGCGCCACAGTCAATGCCCTCAACACCACAAAAGGACCTGTCAAACTGGTGGCGATGGCAGACGTCTTCGAGCATCGACTTGCTGGAAGCTACAAGTCCCTTAAGGAAAATTTCGCCGAAAAGGTGGATGTCGCTGATGACAGGAAATTTATCGGTTTTGATGCTTACAAACAGGCAATTGACGTCTTGAAACCGGGTGATGTCGCTCTTTTTACCACACCTCCGGCGTTTCGCTGGGTCCACTTCAAGTATGCCATCGAAAAAGGGGTGAACGTCTTCATGGAAAAGCCGGTCACAGTGGATGGGCCATCCAGCCGCAAAATGCTTCAACTTTCGGAAGAGGCTGACAAGAAGGGCCTTAAGGTAGGGGTGGGACTTATGTGCCGCCATTGCGACGCCCGCCAGCAATTACATGATCGGGTGGTTAATGGAGAAATCGGCGATATCATTGCCATGCGCGCTTACCGGATGCATGGACCGGTTGGTTTTGCCTTCTCCAAGCCAAAGCCGGAAGGGATCACGGAAACGATGTACCAGGTCCAACGTTTTCATAGTTTTCTTTGGGCCAGCGGCGGTCTCTACAGTGATTTTTACATTCACAACATCGACGAAACCTGCTGGATGAAAGACAAATGGCCCGTCAAGGCGCACGCTACCGGAGGCCGCCATTTCCGTGAGGATTATGTCGACCAAAATTTCGACCAATACTCCGTGGAATATACGTTTGATGATGGCACAAAGCTGTTCCTTGACGGGCGAACCATGAACGGTTGCCATGATGAATTTGCCAGTTACGCACATGGAACAAAGGGGATGGCGATTGTTTCAACAGCTTCTCACAGCCCCGCCAAATGCCGCTTATTCAAGGGACAGAATGTCTCCCGCCAGGACATGATCTGGGCTTACCCCCAGCCCGAGCCTGATCCCTACCTCCTGGAATGGGAACATTTGATGGACGCGATCCGAAATGGAAAAAAATATAATGAAGTCCCGCGGGGCGTCGCCGCCAGTGTTGTGACTTCGATGGGGCGAATGGCAGCCCACACAGGGCAGGTGATCACTTATGATCAAATGTTGAATTGTGAGCATGAATTCGCCCCTGACGTGGATAAATTGACCCCTGACGGTCCTGCACCCTTGCGGGCGGGGCCGGATGGCAAATATCCCGTGCCGATGCCCGGCGTGCTGAAAGATCGCGAGTACGATTCAGCCGTTGCCTGACCTCCCCATGCCAGCCGGAATACCAGCGAACAGATCGTGTGCGGCCCACGCACGGCGCGTGAAAATTTCCCCGCGCCGCCTCAAAAGGGGCATAAATGCTGGTTTTTTGGCCTGAAAATGACTTGGCACCATCAGTGCTAAAAAATAATGAAAATGCGTTGACACTCTGAGAGTGGTTTCATTAGAGTGCGCGAACCGTAACCCAAATAAACCGAAAGAAAGTATGAAAAGCGTTTTTCGCAAACAAAAGATCGGGGCTTTTACGCTCATCGAACTCCTCGTCGTTATCGCAATTATTGCGATTCTCGCGGGTATGCTCCTCCCAGCACTCGCCAAAGCCAAAGCCAAAGCCCAACGTATCAAATGCGTGAACAACCTGAAGAACGTGGGTCTGGCCTTCCGTATTTTTGCAACTGACAACGGTGACAAGTTCCCGATGGAATTGAGTGTCACTGAAGGTGGCTCATCAGAATATAACAACAACGTCGTCTCGAACTATTATCACTACACAGTGATGTCAAACGAGTTGAGCACCCCAAAAATCATCGTTTGCCCTTCAGATGCTGGGAAAACAGAAGCAACCAACTTCCTGAGCCATATGAAAACTTTGGGCCAAAAAGGTTTCAGCTACAGCATTGGTTTGAATGCTTCCGAAACACTTCCCCAATCATTTTTGTCAGGTGATCGCAACATGACAAACAACAGCAATCGTAAGAACACTGCGACCGCCCAGGTCGTTGACATGGGTGCAGATAAAAACACTATCATCAATAATGCTGGTTGGGACCAAAAGATGCACCAGAATCAAGGCAACGCTGTCATGGGTGATGGTTCTGTGCAGCAGCTCAGCGCCTCCCGCTTGCGCGAAGCATTGAAGAACTCTGGAACCGTGTCCAATATCTTTAACTTCGTCGGCGAGTAATCGTCTGGATTTAGCAACAACAAGGCACCCGCAAGGGTGCCTTTTTTATTGCTCTGATTCCGCCAATCGTATGCCTCGTGAGCCTATTGAATTAAATGATGGCACCATCATACCGGTGCTTTACGAGGATCGCACAGTATTGGCCCTTGATAAACCCGCTGGCTGGTTGCTCGCGCCTCCCACCTGGGACCGAACACCGTATAACCTGCAACTCGCTTTGATGTCCGGGATTGAAGGAAGGGAATATTGGGCGAAGGTTCGAAATCTCAAGTTCCTCCGTTTCGTGCATCGATTGGATGGTGAAACCTCCGGGGTTGTTTTATTTGCCAAAAGCGCTGGAGCAGTAGGTCCACTGACTGATCTATTCGAAGAACGAACGGTTGATAAAACTTATTTGGCGGTGACAGGTTCACCCTCGCTGGAGAGTGAATGGACCTCCCGGGAAAGCATTGAAGAAAAGCCGGGGGTGCGTGGAGTCATGCGCTTGTCCCGCCAGGGAAAGCCGGCGGAAACCCATTTTAAAGTACTGGGAACAGTTGGAAACAGGTCCTTGCTTTTGGTGAAGCCACTCACAGGACGAACACATCAAATCCGTGTTCACCTGGCAGGACGTGACCTGGCGATTCTGGGAGACGCCATTTACAGTAAAGTCAAAACAAGCACGGAAAGTGAACAATTTCCCATAGCGTTGCGGGCCATCGGGATTCGATATAAAGATCCTTTCACCCGAAAATTGGTCAGTATTTCAGCGCCGACTGATGAATTTTTGAAAGAGTTTGGCTTTGATCCGAAACTCCGCGATCTTGTTTTCCCAAAGACGACCGGTAAATCAGCGTCTCATTCCTGAGCGCTTTCGGTCGATTGCGGCTGCCCCAGGATCGGCCCCACGCTTTCAATCGATTCGATTCGATAACGCTTTTTGGAACCATCCATCTCAAGTTCCACTTCATCACCGACTTTGCGGTTCAGAAAGCATTGCGCCACCGGAGTCAAATAACTGATGATGCCCTTTTCCGGGTCAGAATCCCAGGCGCCAAGAACAGAGTAGGCTTCCCTGTGATTATTGGAAAGATCGGTCACCTGCACCCGTGTGCCTACATTCACAGTATCCGTTTTGGCATTCGCGAAATCGAATCCACGCGCGCGCACCAGTTGTGCTTCCAGCTCTCCTTTTCGGCGCATGAGAATTTTCTGCATCTCCTTCGCCGCCTTGTACTCATGATTCTCCCGCAGATCTCCATAACTGCGCGCGATTGCGATTTCCTTGGAATTCGCCGGAATCTTCTTCTGAACGAGATCGTTGTACTCGTTTTTACGCCTCTCAAGGCTTTCCCATGAAACCAGGAGGGTGCTGTCCTCTTTCTTCTGGTCTCCGGAAATCAAGGATTGAACAGCAGGATAACTCTTTACGATCCGGGCCAGCAATGAACGCTTGTCCATGTCATCGAAACAAGGAGACAACTGCAACGCTCGGGTGAGGTCCTTGATGACTTCCAGGTCAGCTGAGCCAATTAACTCGATGAGCAACGGTTGATCCGCGAGAATGTAATCCCTCAGTTTGTTTGATCGTTTCTCATTAAATTGATCCCGTTCCATTGCGGTCAGCATGGCCCGGAAGACTTCAGGTCCAAGAATGTCCGCAAAGGTATCTGAGCGTTCCTTGGCCAGCCAAAGGAGCAACTCACTGCTGGCCTGATGCTGGCTGATCAAGCGAGCCAGATGCTCTTTCAACTCGGCCAGCTTCTCATTCTGGATCAAAATCCCAGCGCTTTCACCTGCCAGCTTGGAAGAGCTTGTGTTCAGGATTCCAAGAAGCACTTCAACCCACTTGTCAGGATGGGCCTCCTTGTAGGATTCCAATGCGCGCTTATGCTTCGCTGCCGGAAAAATCTCCAGCACCGGGGTGGGACGCACAATCTGGGCCCAGATCGATTTATCATCCAACTCGCCCGGGGTTGCCTGGAGACCTGCTGAGGAGCGTAACTCATCCCTGAGAAAAATGGCTTCCAGCGCAAGGGCTGGCTGCGTTCGTTGATGCGAATTGATATCGACGTTCAACGCAGCGATAGCTTCCTGGGCGGCGCTGGCTTTTTCAGACAGGTCGGAGAGGTTCCGCAAAATTTCATTGGCAGCGGAAATTTTCGCTTTCAACCCTTTCGCGGCGCGTAATTCAGAGATCAACCGCTGTTGCAGGGAGGTTTCCTGTGCCTGGTAAACAATCGGATCGGTTTTTTTCAGGGGCATTTGGAAGTGCCCATCCTTTTTCAATTCCTTCTTCGCCGCCTCCCACCACTTTTTCCAATCTTCCGTAATTACATCCGGGACAAGCACCTGTTGAATTTGCTCGAGCGTTGCTTTTCCACCGTAGCTTTCCAGCACCAGCTTGATGAGTTCCAGGTGATGCAGCGCAGCGGTTTGGCGGAGTCCGTGCATGTCACTGATTTTACGGGCCAGAATGTGGCTGGCGGAAATCGGCTTGAGGGAATCCGCAGCAAAACTGAGGTCCATTGTGTGTCCCGGTTTTGCTTGAAAATCGACATTTAAGCGCGCGAATACAGTATCAACCGCTGTGATCTTGCCGAAGCCCCAGCTTCGGTGCATGCAAAAACCAGCCTCAGCCAACTGCACCAAGGGGTCGACTTGCTGCCGACTGATCTTTCCTGCTCCAACCAGCTTTTCGAACTCTTCTTTCATAAAGCTATACTCGCCTGCGCTTCATTAAAATGTCACTTTGGCACAATGCCAAAGAAAAATTCAGGCGCGGCACCTGCTGGCAAAAAACTCATCGCTTGCAATGAGCAGCCAACCTCTGGAATTTACTTGAGCCTAGTCTAAGAGAGTGAGATCACAAACACCAAGAGAAATTGCCGTCCAGTTACTCCTCAAACGAAATCGGTCAGGCCAATTCATTGAAACATTATTGGATTCCGAGCTTTCCAGGATCTCCGTCAATCCACGAGATCGAGGACTCATCACCGAACTGGTCTACGGTGTTACACGAATGCAGTCGCTGCTGGACTGGCTGATCGCTCGCAAAACCAATGGCCGAACACAAAAAGACACTCTTCGTGTTTTGCTTCATCTTGGGCTTTACCAGATGTTCTGGCTGGATCGCATTCCCAACCATGCCTCGGTGAATGACACTGTGGAACTCGCACGGCAACTGGGTTTCGGACCCCAATCTGGATTTATCAATGCTCTCCTCAGGCAATACGGCAGGGAGGAGATCGCCACCCGCGCGTTGCTTTCCGAGTTGCGACAGAAAGACCCTCCTCTGGGATTTTCCCATCCCAACTGGCTTTACCGGAAATGGTCCACGCAATGGGGCAACGAGGCAACGGCCCAGCTGATGGAATGGAACAATCAACCGGCCCCGGTTTATGCGCGCGTAAACTCCCTGGCAGGGCCAGCCGGCGATTTGCTCCGGTTATGGGAAACAGAAGGTGTTTCAGCCGAGCCGTTCCATCAGTCATGGTTCAACGAATCGCCCCTGTTCCAACTCTCTGCTCCAAAGTCCATTGGTTCACTTGACTCCTTCCGCTCCGGGAAATTTTACATTCAGGACCCAAGCACTCTGCTCGCTCCAACCTTGTTGGCGCCACTCCCGGGAGAAACCATTTTGGACATGTGCGCTGCGCCGGGTGGAAAAACAACCTGCCTGGCTGCCTTGATGAAAAATCAGGGCCGAATCATTGCCTATGACCCGGATCTCCAAAGGCTCAACCTGCTCAAGGAAAATTGCCAGCGGATGCTTGTCACCTGCGTGGAGGCAGTTCATCAACCACCTCAACCCCTTGCACAATTTGATCGCGTTTTGGTCGATGCCCCCTGCTCAAATACCGGCGTAATGCGAAGGCGCGTCGATTTACGATGGCGAATCACCCCGGAGGAAATTGAGCGCTTGCAACACACTCAACAGAAACTATTGGCGGACGCTGCCCGGTTAATAAAACCGGGAGGCAGTTTGGTTTACAGCACTTGCAGTCTGGAACCGGAGGAGAATATCAACCTGGTTCATCAGTTCCTGGAAAACTCAAAAAACTTCGAGCTGACCTCGCAACGTCAGCTTTTGCCGCCAACTGGTCAGGTCGATGGAGCCTTCGCAGCACTGTTAGTTCGCCGGGCTTGATTGCCGAGCCGATCTCTCAAGAGGGCGTGGCCCCACCCAACGGGTGTTATACCGGCTCTTCCACAACGTGTCAGAGTCTGCAGGATACGGTTCTTTGCCGTAACGTTGATAATCCATTCCATGGAATGGCATCGGTTCCACGGTGCGCCCTTCCGCCACATGGAAGTCGGCATCCTTGTCCCAACCAACACAATAAAGAAAATAATCCCGTGTCCAACCTTCCTGCTTCATGGGAAGTTTTGAAATATCAAAGCTGATCGATAATTCATCGCCACCGCTAATCAGCGCCAGAGCATTGTCACGTTGCAGGATGAGTTCCTGAACTTCTCCATAGCGCGTGACCCATCCTGTCGGATGGATTCGCCACGGAGCTTCTCCAAAAACCTGGCCATAATCCGGCGTGAGCGGATCACTCCATGGACGGTTTTCAAAAAAACTGAACCCGCGCCAATGGAGATCACTCCTGCCGGGCAACAGCGTAATCTCGCGAGGTTTTTCACCACTGAATTTTTCCATCAATGCAATCTGGTCCCAATGAATCTCGAACTGCGCAGTCAGGCGCAGGCGTTTCATGCCCGGCTTGAGTTTGCCAGTTAAATCGCAGATCAACCGCTTTGTTTTTCCCGCTGGTGCGCCAACCGTCACATCAATTTTTTCCCAGCCGTTTTCCATTTCACCTTCGAGCACAGGGAAAGGAAACCCGAGTTCTTTTCGATGCGAGGCGGAGATGTTTGCCATGCCACCTCCAAATCGGAGCCATCCTGTCAAAGCCAGGACCAGGGGTTTCTCCGAATCCAACGGGCCAAAATCAAGAATCACTCCATGTGGTTCAGCCCAGCCGCGCAATTGCGGTTCCTTTAATTTCGCTGGCGAAGCGCGTTTTTCATCCACCTCAAGCAGCGCGGCTGTCACATCTCTTCCTTCAAGATCGCTGGCCGCAAGCAAGGGTTGCTGTTTGTGGAGGGTCACCAGCGAGGGCGGTGGAAAAGGTCTGCCCGGAAGCAATTTGCTGGTGGGATAAACTTCAGTGCCGGGCGGATGGTCCACAACAATCATCGACACTGTATCCAGGTATAAAATTTCCCGAAGCTCCTCCGTGATCTGGATTTCCAGATGCCCGTTGCGCGCTGGAAAGGTGCTTTCGTTACCCACCCATACATACTCATCACTATCCGCTTCGATGTAACGTCCCTCCTTTACCGGCAGTCCAAGTGGCGCAGCGCCCAGCAGGTCGGTCACAAATCGAAACCCCTTCCCGTCCCACGCGTAAAGGTACGGGCAGGAACCCGTTGGCAGGATCAGTTCCACAAAAACAATATTTGTGGGCTCCAGTTTGACATCAACGTTTGGCACTGCCAGGTCGAACCACCTGACAGTCACTGATTCCAGGGTGCCATATTTGCCGGTGCCGATCTCGATGGGCCGTTCTTTGATCGTACGAACTGTTCGCCACGCACCCGCTGTGAGTTCAAGCTTCACTCCCAGGCCGCTGGAGTTGGAACGATTTCCCACCAATCGCACTTTAAGCTGGTGGTTTTTGTTCGACCCATCATTTTTTAAAACCCGGAATCCACTCGCTTCAGTCATTAACAGAAGATCGGAATCTGCATCATGATCCAGATCAGCCATTGCCAGAGAAACAATCGTTTCGGGCGCTATTTTCCCAAGCCCCGCTTCAGCAGTGACCTCTTTAAATCCAGCCTGCCCCTGATTTCTCCATAACCGAAACTGGTCTCCCACCGTAAGCAAATCCAGCCACCCATCATTGTCATAGTCCCACGAATGAATCGCACGAATCATTCCGGTTCCGATGTTGAACGTATTTGTGATCCCGCCAAAAATAATTGTTGTCGTGCCCCCCTCATGAAACAGCAGGTCCGGGCGCAAATCGTTATTGAAATCTCCGCTTGTCGTCGCCGTCGCCTGAAGGGCAAAGCGGTTCGTGGGAACCAATGGACCTCCACGTTCCTTTTCCAGCAGCAGCGGAGGTTCTCCTTTTCTTAGAGCGATGATATCCAGCAGATCATCGTTGTTCCAATCCTCGAGCATGATTGACTGAACGCTGGTTACCTCTGCCGGGATTCCTGAGGTGGAAGTAATCTCCGCAAAGAAAAGATTACCGTAATTTCTGAACAATTTCAGTTGATTGGTTTCCGCGCCAACCAGGATCAAATCCAATTTTCCCGTAAAATCCAGGTCAGCCAAAGCTCCATCCCTGGCTTTGATTGTGTTGAACTGGGAAATCTGGCTGGCATCCGTAAACACGCCATTCGTTGCGAATTTAAAAAGTTGCGAACCGTTTTCTCCCAGGACAATCACATCTTCGATGCGATCATTCTGCAAATCCGCCACCAGCATCCGTGAATAGTTCGTTCCAGTAAGGGCTGGCATGCTCTCCCCCACCGGTTGAAACATTTTATTTGTATGTAACAGCAGCCTGAAATTGCCGGAGCGCTCAAGGACGAAAAGGTCATTCGCTCCCCGATAATCAATATCTATAATTCCGAACGGGCCGAAATAATTTGTGGCGCTGCCGTTGGGGAAAAACTCAGCGGTCGCGTCACTGAACACGACACTGACTCCCTGCAGCGAAGGTTGCTCCAGCTGAAACGGCACGCGCGGCTGCGTGTGGCGCGATTTTTCAAGCATCGGTCCCGTGGGGGGCGGTCCTCTCAGGGCGGCTGCGATCTGTTGATGTTGCTGCAAGGCAGCGGCCGCTTCATCTGCAAGACCGGTTCGCATGTAAGCCTGGCTTAAATTATAAAACGCAGCCGGATGATTCGTTTCCAGTTCTGTTGTGACGAGAAACTGGTCAATCGCTTCTTCCCAAAGTTTCAATTGCAGTTGCGCGATACCCAGTTGAAAGCTGACAGCTGGAACGGTCGGATCCAGGTCCCTCGAGATTTGTAATGATTTGACCGCTTCCTGCGGCCTGCTTTCCCTAAGATGGGCCAGTCCAAGTAAATAATGCGCAGCGGCGGAATTATGGTCCAGTGCGATGGCCTCAGAAGCATGCCGCGCCGCGTTGCTGCTGTTGTTCAGGGCGAGCCAGGTGTTCGCAAGATTTAACTGAAGGTCAAGATTGACCGGGTCGATCCTGAGGGCTTCCTGGTAAGTGCTGAGAGCTTTCTGGGCATCGCCGGAATCCAGGTAATTTTTCCCTGAATTCATCAACCTTAAAAAAGCTTCCTGCGGCTTTTCCTTTGCTGGAGCTACCTCTTCCTTTTTTTTACCACAGGAAATCAGCAGAACTCCCAGGAGCAGACAAAGCATCCGCAATGCTTTGTGGGCAGGAAGAGTGTTCATCCCTTTACCCTATTCGACTGCCGGTCTGATGCCAGAAAAAGATTGTTCGTCAACTCATCCGCATCGGCATCAGCACATAAAGGAACGGTCCATTGACCTTCAAAAGACCGGGGCTCAGGTCATCAATCAATTCCAGATAGACTTCCTCCTCCGTCAGGGCTTTCAACGGATCCATCAGGTAGGTTGGATTGAAAGCAATGGCGATATCCTTCCCTTTGTAATTCACTGCAATGCTCTCACGTCCTTCACCGATTTCCGGAGTATTCGCAGTGATCGCCAGGTTATTTTTTGTGAATGTCAGCTTCACCGAGTTGGATTTCTCGCTCGTCATGATCTCCGCTCGACGCAACGCCGCGTGCAACTCTTCCCGCAACAGGCTGATCCGCTCCTTGGTTTCAGCCGGGATCACCTGTTTATAATTCGGATAGTTCCCCTCGATCAGCTTCGAAATAATGACCGCGCCGGGGACCGGTTCGTTATTGGCATTCAAATGGGTCAGCGTGAACGCAATCTGGTTTGTCGAAAGGCGAATTTCCACATCTCCCTGGCCCTGCAGCAATCGTGATAATTCATTGATTGCCTTTGAAGGAACAATGCATTCCGCCTGGCTGTTCGCAGGAATGTCCATTTCCTCATAGGAAAGCGCCAGCCGCCGCCCATCCGTGGCCACCATGGTGATCCGATGCTCATTCAAGCTCATGAAAATTCCATTCAGGACGAAGCGCGTCTCGTCTGTGGAAATCGCAAATGAAGTGCGCTTCAGCAATGCCCTGAGCTTCTCCTGCGCAATGATAATTTTCTTGTTCTCTGTAAACGTAGGGATAGGAGGAAATTCTTCAGCCGCCAACCCGTTAATTTTGTAGAAAGAAGGGCCTGACTGAATGCTGCAATGGTTCTTCTCATCCACATCCAGTTCAATTTCAGCGGCGCTTAACTCACGAACGATCCCGAAAAGCCGCTTTGCTGGAAGGGTCGTGGCTCCCGGACGCACCACCCTGGCCGTCACGCTGCTGGAAACTGTGATATCAAGATCCGTTGCGGTTAATGCCAGCCGCTCACCTTCTGCACGCAGCAAAACGTTCGATAATATCGGCAGGGTCGTCCGCGTGCTGACGACATTTTGCACAGCCTGCAACCCGTTCATCAATTGATCCCGGCTGATGGTCAGTTTCATTCTTTCGGAGCTTAATGATGTTCTTCTTATATTTAAAGTACCAATCTTATTATGGGGTGAGAACAATCCCAATAACTACGGAACATCCTGTCAATGAACAATTCCTGTAGATTCAATCCGTCGGTAACCTGGTGAGATTAAAACGGGAAAACAAAAGAAAACCCATTTGCTCATTTTGTTCACACCTCATTCACCAGTAGTAATCACGAATCAGGGTAAGTTGTACCAAACTCCAGGAAAACCAGTAAGGCTGTCTCAGGCTTGACGCGGATTGAACTTTTCGGTGGGATCAATGCATGCCCAAACCCATAGCAGCATCCATTTCTCGGCTTCTCTGTGCTCTTATTCTCAGTGTCACATTCCCGCTCTATGCCGATGTTCGGCTCCACCAGCTTTTTACTGATCACATGGTGCTGCAACAGGGGAAACCGGTGCCGGTTTGGGGCTGGGCTGACGAAGGGGAGCAGGTCGTCGTGTCGTTCAATGGAAAAAAGGTTTCCACCCAGGCTAAAGATGGCAAATGGAAAGTGCTGCTTCCCAAACAAAAGGCATCCAATAAGCCAGCAACACTCATGGTTCAGGGCAAAAACAGGTTGGAAGTAAAAGATGTGCTGGTGGGCGAAGTGTGGGTCTGCAGCGGTCAATCCAATATGGAATGGGGAATGACCAGTTCCTATCAGCCGGAAAATGCAATCAAATCAGCAACCAATAACCTGATCCGGTTGTTCACTGTGCCCAAGCTGAAAGCAACCGAACCAGTCTATGAGGTTTCTTCGAAATGGGTGGAATGTTCCCCGGAAACCATAAAGCAGTTCTCCGCGGTTGGTTATTATTTCGGTCGCGATCTTCAGCAGGCATTGAACGTCCCTGTCGGTCTGATCCATACCTCCTGGGGCGGATCACCCGCTGAAGTCTGGATGAGCCCGGAATTCCTCCAAAACAATGAAGAATATCGAACTGATATTTTGGCGGCGGTTCCTGAGCAGCAGCAAAATTACATCAAAACAGTCAAGCAATGGGAAGCTGAGAAAGCCGCGCTGGAAAAGGAAGGCAAGCAAATGACCCGCGGCAGGCCTTGGGCCAACTGGGTTCCTTCGGAACTCTACCTTGGGATGATCAAACCGTTGATCCCTTACGCCATCGCTGGCGCGATTTGGTATCAGGGCGAGTCCAACGCCGGTCGAGCCGACCAGTACAGAAGATTGTTTCCTGACATGATCCGAAACTGGAGACAGGATTGGGGGCAGGGTGATTTTCCATTCCTTTTCGTCCAACTCGCTCCCTGGGACAAAAATAGGAAACGGTCCATGGAACAGATAGTCGGGGAAATCGGTGATAGTGATTGGGCGGAACTACGTGAGGCACAAACACTTACATTATCAGCGCTGCCAAATACCGGCATGGCCGTGATCACGGATGTCGGTGACAAGGATGACATTCATCCTGCCAAAAAAGAACCTGTTGGATCACGACTGGCACTGGCCGCCCGAAAAATCGCTTACGGGCAAAAGGTCGTGAGCAGCGGACCACTTTTTAAAAAAATGAAGATTGAAGATTCAACTGCCATTATCCATTTCGATCAAGTGGGAGGAGGCCTGGTTGCTGAAGGATCCCGGTTAACCGGCTTTACCATCGCCGGTGAAGACAAGAAATTTGTCCCAGCTGAAGCCCGCATTGAAGGAAACAAGGTTATCGTCAGCAGTCCCAAAATCGAGAAGCCCATCGCAGTGCGATATGGCTGGGCTGATTATCCGGTGACAAACCTCAAAAACAAGGAAGGCTTGCCAGCATCCCCTTTTAGAACGGACGATTTTCCGATGATCACATCCAAAAAGAAATAATCACTTTTTCCTGGCGACCACAAACGCACAGAATAATCCGTACCGGACCGGGGTAAGGTTCAGCAGAAAATCAAGCGGCTTTGACACATAACGATCTGTACACAAAGCACTTATAACAGTGCAGCCGTTTTGCTCCAAAAAGAACGAAATCTCCAGCGCATTGGTCGCCACAATCGCATCATCATCAGGAGTGAACGGCTCTTTCACAATCGGGACCATTCGGTCAAAACGCACCTCCTGCGGAGCGGTTTTCATCTGACTCCGTTTGAACAGGAGTCGCTGAAAATTGTTCAGCTTATTACCGAGCCCTCGCATTTTGGGGTGGTAATCACGAAACCCCAAAACCCGGAAAAAATTCGGACTCGAAATCACGATCTTCCCTCCGGGAGAGACCACCCGGACAAGCTCTGTGATAAACGCCTCCGGTTCTTCCACATGCTCAAGAACGTTCAATGCCCCGGCACTGGCAAAATAACCATCAGCAAACGGTAAATGCCTCCCATCATACACAGAACAGCGTTTCGAATGCTGAAGAGCCTGAGCAATACTTGGTTCTGAAACATCCACTCCGTAGGCTTCATACCCGCGTTCCGTCAGCTTCGCCACCACCTGGCCAACCCCGCATCCCACATCCAGGACTCGCGCTCCAGCAGTGTCCGGCTGAAGCGTATCTCCATATTTGGCATAGAAATTGGCATCCCAATTTGCCAAAAACTGGGCATAAGCCTCATTATGGGTGTAGGTGTCCTGATGGCGCATGATCAAATATGCTGCGAATCCGTGTGGTCTTTCTGGGTATAACCGCTCTCCTGCCGTTTGAAATTCACCTCATTCTTCTTGACGTATGCCTGGAACACATCATCTGCGCTCATCCCCAAAACCTGCGCGATGCTGATCAAAAAATGGAACAGATCAACCACTTCCACTCGCGCGTTCTGTTCATCAAATTTCTGATATTTGGCCCACCATTTCCAGGGAACACTATCAGTGAGCTCCGCCATTTCCTGTGACATGGCGCGACAATAGTTAAGCACCCATTTCGTTTTCTCCTCCTCGGTCATGCTGTCGGTTTTGACTCCGATGCGTTCATTGAGGGCTTTTTGCATTCGGAACAGCTCGCGTAATTGGTCGGGTGTATCCATCCCCGAAGGATTACTCCTGCGCAGCCACGATCAAGCAGAAAGAAGGAGATGTTCCACGTGGAACAATCAGCTTTTCCCATTTGTTCCCAGTTACTCTCTCTGCTAACCTTGAACCCTGTTCGACCTATGTACGTTTATCCTGTCGAGTATGATGTCATTGTTCTGGGCGCGGGTCATGCCGGTGTCGAGGCCGCCCTCGCTTCTGCCCGTATGGGCTGCAAAACCCTCCTGCTTTCCATCAACATTGACACCATCGGACAGATGTCCTGCAATCCCGCCATCGGCGGTCTGGCCAAAGGGCATTTAACTCGTGAAATCGATGCCCTCGGCGGGGAAATGGGCAAAGCAACCGATATGACCGGGCTCCAGTTCCGGATGCTTAATACGAAAAAAGGCCCTTCGGTTTGGGCGCCTCGCGCCCAGTGCGATAAAAAGGCTTACCAGTTCCGGTTAAAATGGATTTGTGAACGGCAGGAAAATCTCGATATCAAGCAAGGTCAGGCTGCCCGGCTGGTTCTTAAAGAGGGTCAGGTTCATGGGGTCGAAACGACCCTGGAGGTCCGATACATGGGAAAAACCGTGGTCGTTACCACCGGGACCTTTCTTCGCGGCTTGATGCATATCGGATCCAATCAACAGTCCGGAGGGCGTTCGGGGGAATCCGCCGCAATGAACCTGTCAGACTCCTTGCGTGAGGCAGGGTTGGAATTGGGGCGGCTCAAGACCGGGACTCCACCCCGGCTGAATCGACGTTCGATTGACTTTTCCAAAACGGAAATCCAGCCCGGTGATGAACCGATCCCCTATTTTACCTATTGGAAGGAGGATCTGTTCCACGTGGAACATTCCCAGATCAACCCGCTCGATATCGGCCATTCCAACGGCAAATATCCTCCCGGCTCCATTCTCGACCGGTTGAACGGGCAGCTTCCCTGTTACATCACCTTCACCACTGAGCAAACAGCCTGCGAAATCCGCGCGAATCTTCATAAATCTCCCATGTATTCAGGGGTCATTGAAGGGGTGGGCCCTCGCTATTGTCCCTCTATTGAAGATAAGATCGTCAAATTTCCTGATAAGGAGCGGCATCAGATCTTCCTGGAGCCTGAAGGAATTGCTACCGAAGAAATCTATATCAACGGTTTTTCCACCTGTCTGCCCTATGAAGTGCAGGTGCAACTGGTCCGCACCATTATCGGCTGCGAAAATGCGGAAATCCTCCGCCCGGCCTACGCGGTGGAATATGATTTTGCGTTCCCCACCCAGCTATTTTCCTCTCTTGAAACAAAAGTCTGCCGAAATCTCTTTCTTGCCGGTCAGATCAATGGCACTTCAGGTTACGAAGAAGCGGGTGCTCAAGGTTTGATCGCAGGCATCAACGCTGCCAGACGCGTGCAGCAAAAGGAACCTTTGCTACTTCGTCGTGATCAGGCTTATATCGGTGTGTTGATCGATGACCTGGTGACCAAAGGCACCACTGAACCGTACCGGATGTTCACTTCCAGGGCGGAGTAT
This sequence comes from Verrucomicrobiota bacterium, assembly GCA_033762115.1. Lineage (GTDB taxonomy): Bacteria > Verrucomicrobiota > Verrucomicrobiia > Limisphaerales > SXQI01 > JANRLX01. The sequence goes on along the minus strand of JANRLX010000050.1, from coordinate 17,605 downwards.
CGATTGCTTCTGCGACAGGATAATGCCGATCTGCGCCTGTCCGAAATCGGCCACGGCATAGGTCTGCTGCCAGCCAGGAATTTTAAACAATTCGAAGAAAAACGAACGGCCATCGATCAGGAGCTGATGCGATTACGAACAGTCCGCGACGGTCCCACCACACTCGAACAACTTCTTAAACGACCGGAACTCTCCTACAAGGATCTCCCAAAACAGGATGCCTCGCTCAGTGAGGAAGTTCGGCAGCAGGTCGAAATTCTGGTCAAATATGCCGGGTATATTCATCGTCAGGAAGATGACGTTGAGAAGTCCAAATCATTGGAATCCAAGCAGATACCTTCATGGCTCGACTTCGAGAAAGTCCCCAGCCTGAGAAAGGAGGCCCGGATCAAACTGGGCAAGATGAAACCTGCGACCATCGGTCAGGCCGCTCGAATCAGTGGAGTCTCACCTGCGGACATCAGTTTGTTGTTAGTGGCAATGAAACGGGGTCCGGTCCAGGAAACCACACCTTAACTGTATATAATAGCAGCTACCATCGGCATGGCCAATTTCGTTATTGGGATCGATCTCGGCACTTCCAACTCTGCCGTTGCCCAATCCAGCCCTCCCTCCGGTGAAATCCTCGATTTTCCTATTCTGCAATCTTTCAGGGCAGGCGAAGCGCTCGCCAGGCCATTGCTGCCTTCCTTTCTCTATGCACCTCTCCCTGAAGAAATGGGTTCTCTGCAGATGTTGCAAGGATCATGGATTTGCGGGGAATATGCCCGCTGGCGCGGGGCGCGAGTTCCGGGGAGGCTGGTTTTTTCCGCAAAAAGCTGGCTCTGCCATCCGGATATTGACCGCAATGCCCCCATTCTCCCCTGGGGTGCTTCCCGCGATTCCCAGAAAATCTCACCTGTTCTCGCCTCGACTCTCCTTCTGAGGCACATCGCCCAGGCATGGAAACAAAGTCACCCTTCCGATCCCCTGGAAAAACAGGCTGTCGTCATTACAGTTCCGGCTTCATTTGATGAAGCAGCTCGCGGCCTGACTGTGAAAGCGGCGAGGGAGGCGGGATTTGAATCGTTCACCCTGCTTGAAGAACCGCAGGCTGCTTTTTATCACTTTCTTTCTCACCAACAGAATAATCTTCAGAAAACTTTGGAATCTGTTCGCCTGGTGCTGGTGGTCGATGTTGGCGGCGGCACCACAGATCTGACTCTCATCAAAATTGAGCTTGGAGAAGCTGGCCCCTCCCTCACACGCATTGCAGTGGGGGAGCACTTGATGCTTGGTGGTGACAATATGGATGCGGCACTGGCGAGGGTGGCGGAGCAACAACTCACCCAATCCGGCAGGAAGATTTCAGCCACGCAATGGACCCAACTGATTCAACTGGCTCGTGAAGCCAAGGAAGCGCTCCTCGGCGAAGCAAGTCCTCCTGATCACACCTTGTCCCTCATGCCGGAAGGGAGCCAGTTACTTGGCAAATCAATCTCTGTGAAATTCACCCGCGCACAAGTCGAGGAGATTTTGCTGGACGGTTTTTTCCCAGCCGCGCCGGAACCTGCCATCCAGTCAGCCCGGACAGGAATTCGTGAACTCGGCCTGCCTTACGCCAGTGATCCCGCCATCACCCGCCACATTTATTCCTTTTTGAAACAGCACCAGGACGATGCATTCGCTGCCCTGGGTGAAAAAAGTGACGGCCTCCCCCGGCCTGATGCCATTCTTTTGAACGGTGGTGTGTTCAACTCCACGCAAATTGCTCAGCGACTTGCCATTGTCCTGTCGAGCTGGTGGCCTGCCGCCGAACCGATCCGCATCCTGCAGCATCGCTCGCTCGACCTGGCTGTGGCCAGGGGTGCAGCCTATTACGGGCTGGTTCGTCGCGGTCAGGGAAAGCGGATCAGCAGCGGAACTTCCCGCTCCTTTTATCTCGGACTGGCAACCGCCGAAGGAACATCCGCGGTATGCATCCTGCCGAAAGGCCTTGAGGAAGGGGACATGGTCGAACTCAAGGAACGTCCGCTCTTCCTGACCGTGGGGCAACCGGTTCAGGTTCCACTCTATTTCGATTCAGGTGATCGTTTTGATAAACCGGGGACTGTGCTCTCTGACCTCGCTTCACTTCAGGCGCTTCCTCCATTGCGCACGATCATTCGGCCAGTCCAAAAGCATTTCACGCAAATGCAGGTCTTCCTCCGCGCCAAACTTACGGAAGTTGGAACCCTCGAACTCTGGTGCGTGTCTGATAAAACCGGGGAACAATGGAAACTGGAGTTCGACACCCGTTCCACTGTCGTTTCCAACAATCCCATCGTGGCCACAAGGTCTTTACCACCCTCTGCAATCATCGCAAAATCATTCATCGAAGCGGTGTTCACCGGTAAAACTGCGGCAGAGGCGCCCAAATCCATCAGGCAACTTTGGACCGCATTGGAGAAACAGTTGGGAGGCCGGGAAAACTGGCCAGTCACCACGCTCAGGGAATTGGCGGAAACCGTGATTGAACAATCCGGCCGTCGCCGCAAGTCCGCTGATCATGAAAGAATATTTTTCCAGCTTCTCGGATACACCCTTCGTCCCGGCTACGGTTATCCGTTGGATTCCTGGCGGGTGGAGCAGGTCTTCAAACTCTTTTCACAAGGGATAGAAAACCAGAAAGAAAAACCGGTCTGGAACGAATTCTGGATTTTCTGGCGGCGCATTTCCGGAGGCATCCAGCGTGCAGAACAAGTCCGGATCTGGGAAACATTGAAGCCGCATCTCGAAACACGATTGCTCCCGGGAACACGAAAAGCTCCGGGCGGCCCAAAATTCGAGGGAAGTGACGAGATGATCCGCCTCGCAGGTGCTTTGGAACTGATCCCACTTTCAGAAAAGCAATTGTTGGGCGACTGGCTTCTCGAATCATTACGCCAGCCGGACAAGCCAAACGCTGGCCCGCTTCTCTGGGCCTTGGGGCGAATCGGCGCACGCCTGCCGGTTTACGCTGGAATCGATTCGGTCCTGGAGCCGCACATCATTGAAGGATGGATCACCCGCCTGCTCGACCTCAACATTGAGCGCCTTGATGGCGGCGCTTTTACTCTCCTTCAAATTGCTCGTAAAACCGGCGACCGCATTCGGGATGTTCAGGAATCCACTCGCGGCGAAATTCTGGCACGGCTTGAAGCTGCTGATGCTCCTCCCATCTGGAGGCAACTGCTGCTTGAACCACTCACTTTAGAATCTGCGGACGCAGCGCGCGCAATGGGAGATTCGTTGCCCGTTGGCTTGCGGCTGGTTTGACAGCCGCATTTGCTTCTGCCCGCGCAGACTTTTTGACCCCCTGAATTCCGCTCCAGCATCCCACCATCAGGAAGACGCTTGCCACCAGCCATTCAGGCCAGCCAGGCGCCCCTCTTAACAGAATAATCGCCACAGAACCCAGCAGCATGACTCCATCCAGCAGCCAGTATCTCAGCGAGGAAGAGGATCCAACCACACGTTCAGTCCTGACATCCTCCAGCGGAGCCACAGTCACCTTGCGAAACGGCTTGCGGCCAGGTGGAGTTTTGGTTCCGCCAGCGGCGGAAGAAATCGAAGGCGCCGAAATGCTTTTATTCGGGCTTTGCTCCAGCAAATTTTTTACTCCCCGACTTAAGGGTGGCGGATTTCCCTCCGAAAGCTCATGAACTGAACGGACGCTGCCATTTGCCGCATCGCCATTCATCAACTCTCCCAAACCACGTCCTAACGCAGACTTCGCCATTTCCGTATCACGGTGAAAAAAATTTCTCCTCTCGACAACGTTAATATCCACTCTCTTTTCCAAAGCTCCACCCCCTTCACCATCATTTTGCAAATATCTCCTCTGGCTCGCCGCCGCAAAATTTCTCTGCCATTATCCTCATTGCAGATGAGCAGAATCGTTGGAATAGATCTTGGCACCACAAATTCACTCGTGGCCATCGTGGACTCTGGCATCCCGATTGTCCTCGCCGATGGCGAAGGTCGGCGCCTGACTCCTTCTGTGGTTCATTATTCCGCGCCCGGTGCCGCCGCTGTTGTCGGCCATCCTGCCAGCCATGTCCGCGCAGTGAAACCGACCCAGACCGTTTATTCAGTTAAAAGATTCATGGGCCGTCGCGGGCAGGAAATCAGCCCCGAGGAGTTGAAAGTGAACTATCCAGTTCGTGCAACCGGCTCAAATCCTGTTCAACTCGAGATCAACGGCCAATCGATCACTCCCGAAGAGGTCAGCGCGGAAATTCTGCGAAAATTAAAAAGCGATGCCGAATCATCCCTCGGCGAAACCATTTCCCGTGCGGTGATCACGGTTCCCGCATACTTTAATGACGCCCAAAGAACCGCCACCAAACGGGCCGGTGAACTCGCAGGATTCACCGTCGAACGAATCATCAATGAACCCACCGCCGCTGCCCTCGCTTACGGATTGGATCGTCTCACGGAAAAATCGAAAATCGCGGTGTATGATCTCGGCGGCGGCACCTTTGACCTTTCTATCCTCGAGTTGCGCGAAGGAGTTTTTCAGGTGCTCGCCACCAACGGCAATACCCGGCTGGGCGGGGATGACCTCGACCAGCGGCTGCTGGAGTTCCTCGCCAGGCGCATCCTTCAAACCGGAGGGCCCGATATTCTGGCCGATGCCATCCTCAATTCCCGCGTTCGCGAAGCGGCGGAAGCGGCAAAAATCAAATTGTCCACGGAATTGGAAACAGAAATCACCCTTCCATTCCTCACCACCTCATACAGCTTTCAATATCTGCTGACCCGCACCGAACTGGAAACCTTGACGCGGGATCTCATCGAGCGCACCCGTATCCATTGCCTGCGTTCTCTCGCGGACGCAAAACTTGAGGCGAAAGACCTCGATCAGGTCATCCTCGTCGGCGGACAGACACGCATGCCGCTGGTGCGACAACTCGTTGCTGAATGGTTCCAATGCGCCGATTTTGAGAATGTCACAGGCACACTCAGGATCGGCGCCGATTATCACAGAAGTAAAGGCCCCGCCCTGAACAGTTCGCAAAATCCGGACGAGGCCGTCGCACTGGGCGCCGCGATCCAGGGAGAAATCCTTTCTGGCGGATTTCGCAACATGCTGCTGCTCGATGTGACCCCGCTTTCCCTCGGCATTGAAACGTTCGGCGGCTTGATGAATGTAATCATTCCCCGAAACTCAACCATTCCGATCAAGGCCGGTGAGCTCTTCACCACCGCTGTGGATCGTCAGAAAAGCATGTTGATTCATGTTCTCCAGGGTGAGCGGGAAAGGGCTAAAGACAATTGGTCCCTCGGCCAGTTCACCATTGATTTCGAATCTGCCCCTCGCGGTGTCCCTCGAGTCGGTGTGCAATTTGAAATTGATGCCAATGGCATCCTCCATGTCCTCGCCCGCGACACCCACACCGGCCGGGAAAAGCTCATCGAAATGAAATCTGCCGTTGATGTTTCCGATGACGCTGTCCAGCAGATGGTCGAGGAATCGGTTGAACATGCCTTCGACGACCTCCATTCCCGCCGCTGGATCGAAATGAAATTGAGAGTGTCTGAAACAGTCGAAGCATCCAGGAAAAGCCTCGCTGAATTCGGTCAGGAGCTAAAACCGCAGGATCGCCATTCCATTGAAGCCGCCCTGGAACAGGTTCAGCAGATTCTTGCCTCCGAAAATCCCGAGATCCAAACCGGCGATCTCGCCGCTTTGAAGGCCGCTCATCAGCAACTCGATCAGGCAACAACTCCGCTCGCTGATTTGATCATGGAAAAAGCCATGGACGCCATGCTCAAAAAACGTGGAGTGATCTGACCCCCGTTGAATTCATCGCTGATCAAGCCGTGCGCAGACCAGGTCGCCCCGGGCATTCCTGCAATAAAGCAAACCATTCGCCAGCACCGGCGGAGTCCAGCATTTCCCGCCGAGCAATTGCGTTTTCCCCTGCAATTCAAATCTCTCCGTCGAAATTTTTGCCCACCCTGCTTCCCCTCTGTCTGAGAGAAGAATCATTCGATCTCCTGAAGCCAGGATGTTCCCCAGTCCCAGCCCTTCATGGCTCCATTTGATCCTGCCGGTATTGAACTCCACACACTTTAATCGTGCATCGTTATTATCATTCCCATGAATGCCGTAGAGGTGACCCTCAACCAAAACAGGCGTCGCGAAATGCTGATTGAAATCCTTGTGCTTCCAAACCTCCGTTACATTCGTGCCATTCACTTCCAGGACGCCATTTCCAAATCCATACGGCGATGAGAGGAACACTCGATTTCCCACCACCACCGGGTCAATCGTGTTGACCTCATACTGCGTCTTCCACGGGAACTCCCAATGCACCAGGCCATCTTTTGCTGTGATCCCTGCAATCGAGTCAGGCGTGAAAATGGCAAAACCCTCGCTGCCATTCACTGTCATCTTCATCGGCGTGCCATACGCTGAAGGCCTCTTGCTGCCTGCCCATACAAGGCTTCCATCCTTCTTGCGAAATGCCGCCCCATACCGTCCCACATTCAGGATGATCCAATCGCCGTAAACGAGCGCTGGACTGGTGAATCCCCAGCGCGGCTTTTCAAAGCCCATGTGGCGATGGACCTGTTTTTCCCAAATGACTTTTCCTGTTCCGGCATCAAAGCTGATCAGGTCTCCATGCCGTCCCAGCGTGTAAACCGTCTCTCCATCCACTGTCGGCGTGCTGTTTGGTCCCCCTTCATAAAGGTTCGGCCAGATTTCACTCGGATAGGAATGGCTCCACAATTTTTTCCCCGTTTTCGCATCCAGCGCCCAGACAGTCTCCACATTGTTGGAGTTGCCGATTGTGAACAATCGCCCCTGCGAAACGGCCACCGCGCAAAAACCGGTTCCCACGTTCGCCTGCCAGATTTTTTGTGGACCTCCTTCAGGCCAGACCCAGTTGGTTTCCCTGGTAATCCCATCAATCTTGATCCCCCGCCAGCGAGGCCAGTCATCAGCCCTGCCAGTTGCCACACCCGCCACGACCAGAACCAAAAGCGCCCATTTGCTCATCCCTTATCCGTAACGTGAAACGCATTTTTCCGCGAGTCACAAATCCGTGCCGTTGGATGTCAGAACCCCATCACCGTTTTCCTTCGAGCTGGTCCATCCGTTTCGCAATCAACTCGAGCTGCTCTGTCATCCTCAACAATGTTTCATTGAGCGCATCCTCTGTTCCTTTCTGCTTTAACGCAGGAACAGCCGGATGAATTTTCATCAATTCAACAGCGATGCTTTTGCATGCCTGCTGAATGGTTTCAATCGCAACTTTACGTTCCATATTTTGATGGCTTCTAGACCTCGACTGCCCGGATGCAGCGGTTGCAAAGCGTGGGATGAGTGCTGTGCTGCCCGACTTCCGGTTCAAAATGCCAGCACCGTTCACATTTCTCTCCATTGGCCCCTACAATCTCAAAGGAAATTTCGCTGCCGCTCTTTAATTCAATCTGAGAAACATTCAACAACTCCCGTAAATCCTCCGCGCATTCCTGCAAGGCCGCCATTTCATTCGATGGGATTGTCATCGTCACTCTGGCTTCAAGTGATTTTCCAATCAGCTTGTTCTGTCGTGCCTTTTCCAGGTGTGGCAAAGCCGCTTCTCGGATGCTGAATAATTTCTCCCACCGCGCTTTCTCTTCAGCGCCGCTCCTGAACCCCAGCGGACTCCACTGGCTCAAATGAACAGCCTTCTCCTTTCGATCCGGCAGGAAATCCCAGGCTTCATCCGTCGTAAAAACAAGGATCGGCGACAATAACTGCGAGAGTCGTTCCGCGATCTGGTACAAAGTGGTCTGCGTCGAGCGCCGCCGCGGGGAATTGGCCGGGTCAGTATACAACCGGTCTTTCACAATATCATGATACACTGCCGAAAGCTCCACCGCGGCAAACTGGCTTACCTTTTGATAAACCACATGAAATTCATACGCCGCATACGCGCTTTCCACCTGTTGCTCCAGTTCACCGAACACTCCCAAGATCCAGCGATCCAGCCCGGTGAGATCACCCTCTTTCACCCCATGCTTTACCGGATCGAAATCGTATAAATTTGAAAGCTGATACCGCAGCGTATTCCGGATCAACCGGTACGCTTCACCCACTTTGGCAATTCGTTCCTCGCTCACCACGATATCGTTTCGATAATCCTGGGACGCCACCCATAGCCGCACCACATCTGCACCGTACCGTTTCACGTACGCTTCAGCTGTCTGCGGTTTTTCATAACCGCCCTGCTTCGATTTCGAAATTTTCTCACGGTCCGCATCCACCATGAATCCGTGCGTCAACACCGTCTTGTACGGAGGCGCGCCGTTGCCAGCCAGTGAAAGCAACAGTGAAGACTGAAACCAGCCGCGATGCTGATCGCTTCCTTCCAGGTACACATCCGCCTGCCAGCGGTCCACATCGCTTGGACCTGCTTCCGGATGGCCAAGCTCCTTCCGTTGCATCAGCACCGCTCGCGATGAGGAACCTGAATCAATCCACACATCCAGCGTGTCCCCTGACTTCGAAACCGCTTCCGCGCCGTTCCAGCTGGATGGACGCAACTCTTTCCACAGGTCGGCCGCGCTTTTTTCGAACCAGACATTCGAACCATGCTGGCGAAACAGTTCGGCTGCATTTCTTACGATTGCTCCATCAAGGATCGGTTCCCCTTCCGCGCTGTAAAACGCCGGGATCGGCACTCCCCACGTCCGTTGCCGCGAGATACACCAGTCCGGTCGTGATTTCACCGCCCCTTCAATTCGATTTTTTCCCCACTCCGGCACCCAGCCCACCTCGTTGATCGCTTCCAGTGCCCGTGACCGAAATTCGTTATGATCAATCCGGATAAACCATTGATCCATCGCCCGGAAAATCACCGGCGTTTTGCTTCTCCAGCAGAAAGGATAGCTGTGATGATAATTCTCCTGGTGAAGCAACGCATGGCGCACCCGCAATTCATGAAGCACCGCTTCATTCGCGTCAGATTTGCCATGCTTTTCCAGGATCGATTTCCCCACCATCTCCCCAGGCATCTGCTGCTCCACCGGCAGATCAGTGGTGATCGCCAGCGCTCCATCATCATTCACCGGCGAATAAATCGGCAACCCATTCTGTCGCCCCAGCAGGTAGTCATCCAGGCCATGGCCGGGCGCGATATGAACAAAACCGGTGCCGCTGCTGTTCTCGACGAAATCAGCCGCAAACAATTTTCCAGTCCGCTTGCAAAACGGATGCTGGTACTCAATTTGTGAAACATGCTCCCCATCCAGGCTCCGAATGATCTCGTACCCTTCCCATCCCGCTTTGCTGGAAACTGTGCCCAGCAACGCAGTCGAGAGGATATAACTCTCCTCACCCACGCGAACCAGTGAATAGGAAAATGTTTTATTGTAAGCCACTGCCATGTTTGCCGGCAATGTCCACGGAGTCGTTGTCCAGATCAGGATCGAGGTGCCCGGATGCCCGACCACCGGAAATTTCACGTAAATGCTTTGGCTGACATGCTCGTGATACTCCACCTCCGCCTCAGCCAGCGCTGTGCGGCATGGAATGCTCCAGTAAACCGGTTTCTTTCCACGGTAAACAAATCCCTTGTCCACGATGTCCGCGAACAACTGAAGCTCATCCGCCTCATACTCCTTGTTCAATGTCAGGTACGGATTTTCCCAATCCCCCAACACCCCCAGCCGCTTGAACTGGCCCCGTTGCAAATCGATGTACCTCCGCGCATACGCATCACACGCTTTTCGGATCGCTCCCGGATCGCTGCTCGTGTCCCCCGCCTTTCGCATCTCCTGGCTGACCTTGAATTCAATCGGCAGGCCGTGGCAATCCCAGCCCGGCACATACGGCGCGCTCTCACCCTTCAAGCTTCGATGGCGGATAATGATATCCTTGAGGATTTTATTCAGCGCCGTGCCGATATGCACATCGCCGTTCGCGAACGGGGGACCATCATGAAGAATGAACTTTCGCCCTGCCTTTCGTGCTTCCTGGATCTGGAAGTACAACCCGGCCTCCTCCCATCTCTTGAGGCGTTCCGGTTCCCGGGCGACAAGATCCGCCTTCATCGGGAATTCGGTCCGGGGCAGGTTCAGTGTATCTTTATAATCCATTTGAACCGCGCAACCTAACAACCCCCCGCAACCGGTGTCAACTGACACCCCTGCCCGCCGCCATCAAGGCCCGAATCCCACCCGTTCGCCCCTCACCACTCGATCACAGCCGCGCCCCAGGTCAACCCGGCCCCAAATACCACCAGCAAAATCAAATCCCCCCGCTTGATCCTCCCCGTCTGCACCGCTTCATCCAGCGCAATCGCCACAGACGCCGCCGACGTATTTCCGTACTTGTGCAGGTTCACGAATACCTGTTCCGGGGTCGCCCCGAGCCGTTCTGCCACCGCATCAATGATCCGCTGGTTCGCCTGGTGCGGAATCACGCAGGTGATCTGGGAAATATCCAGCTCGCAACGGCGCAGTGCCTCCTGCGCAGCCGTCCACATCGCGTTCACCGCGTTTTTAAAAGTCTCTTTCCCATCCATCCTCAGAAAATGCAGTCCTGCGGAGACTGATTCCAGCGTCGCCGGGCATTTGCTCCCGCCGCCCGGCATCGCCAGCAAATCAGCTTTGCTCCCATCCGATCCCATGCAGGCCGTCAGCAAACCATGCGCTTCCGCCCGGTTTCGCAGGATCGCCGCTCCCGCCCCATCCCCAAACAAAACGCAGGTGTTCCGGTCCTTCCAGTTGATGATGGAAGAAAGTTTTTCCGCCCCGATCACCAGCACCGTGTCGTAGGTGTGAGACATGATGAATTGCTGGCCGATTTCCAGGGCGAAGATAAATCCTGAGCACGCCGCTTCAATATCGAACGCCGCCGCCCGAAACGCGCCAATCCGCCGTTGCACCAGGCACGCTGTCGAAGGAAACAACGTGTCGGGAGTGATCGTCGCCACGATGATCAGGTCAATCTCCTCAGGCCGCACATTTGCCCGCTCCATCGCCAGCAGCGCCGCTTTCGCAGCCATGTCAGAAGTGAACTCCTCCTTCCCTGCCACACGCCGTTCCTGGATTCCGGTGCGGCTGCGAATCCATTCATCGCTCGTCTCCACCATCTTCTCCAGGTCAGCATTCGTGAGGATGGTTTCAGGGACGTAAGAGCCCACTGCCGCCACAGAACAGGTGCGCCCCTTGAAGCCTTCCTTGTCCCGTGGATTTTTGAATTTAGGTTTGGACGTCATGGTTGGGCCGCCACCAATCGATTGACAGCGGCAATATCCTGCGTGATCTGAAAATTGAGCTTGTGCTGGATCGTCTCCCGGGCCACTCGAATGGCGTTCATCACCGCCCGCTCACGGGCTGATCCATGCGCCTTGATGACGATCCCATTGACTCCCAGCAACGGTGCGCCACCATAAACTTCCGGGTCCATCCGCCTTTTAAGTGTCCTGAAACCGCCCTGCGCCAGCATGGCCCCGAGTTTTCGAATCGGGTTGGCGGTCAACTCGCTTTTCAGGAGTCCAAAAATTCCCTTGGCCAGGCTCTCGCACGATTTTAAAACAATATTCCCCACGAACCCATCCGTCACCACCACATCCACCTCATCCTTGAACAACTGGTGCCCCTCCACGTAGCCGATAAATTCCAAATTCAATTGCTCGCAAAGTTTCAAAGCTTCCCGCGTCAGTTCCGTTCCCTTGATCTCTTCTGTTCCATTACTGAGAATCCCCACCCGCGGGTTGGGCTTCTTCAGAATCTCCCTGGAATAGATCGAACCCATGATGGCAAATTGCGCGAAATGGATCGCCTTGCAATCCGGATTGGCGCCCGCGTCGATCAGGACAAATTCACCATTGCTGGAAGGCATCACCGCTGCCAGGGCTGGCCGGTCCACCCCCTCCAGCGTTCGCAGCCGGATCGCGCTTGCCGCAACGATCCCGCCCGTGTTCCCCGGAGAGACCAAAGCTTCCGCTTTCCCCTCCTTCAATAAATCAACCGCCCGCAAGATCGAGGAATCCTTTTTCTTCCGCAACGCATCAACAGGCTTGTCCTCCATCGTGACCACCTGCGTCGCATGGACCACCTGCACCCGGCCATCTTTAAGTGATACCCGCTGGCAGGCCGACTCTATTTCGGCCTGGTTGCCGACCAGATAGAGTTCAGAAATGTCTGTGTAGTTGTCGAGGGCGAGTTTGGCTCCGTGAACCACTACTTCGCAGCCGTGGTCGCCTCCCATGACATCCACAACGATGCGCATAAATAGAAAGAGCGCAGAGGTGAATACCTGCCGCGCTCTTTCGGGAAAGCTTAACCGATTGCCTCGACCGTCAATACCTGGCGACCTTTGTAAAAACCGCACGCAGGGCACACGCGGTGCGGCAGGAACGGCGCAGCGCATTGCGGACAGGTGCTCAATTGCGGCAATGTCAGCACGCTGTTATAAGCGCGGCGCATACGCTGCCGGCTTCGAGATGGTTTACGTTTAGGTACGCCCATAAAATCATTTCAATTTTAACTTATCCAGTTCTGTCCAGGGAGATATCTTACCAGAGTCCTGATCAGTTCCGCCCGGTTGCTTTTTACTCTTCTCTTTCAACTGTGATTGCAACCCGGCGCAATCCGCTGCACACAACGGATGTTGCGGAAAGGCGAGTAAAGTATCCTCCCGCAGATACGGAGTCAAGTCCACGCAATCATCATTTACCACAGCTGCCTCCTCCCCCTCCAGCGGGACAAAACAATCCCACGGGTCAAGCTCTACATGATACGTGAACGGGCGCAGGCACCGTACACACGTGCAATCCAGGTCCACCCTTAACTCCCCCTGCACCAGCAAATTCGGATAGGAGCGCTCCACGGTCAGGTCATACTTCAACGGCTCGGTTACCTTTACCATCTCATCCCCCAAATCATCGAAATCCAGTTCTTTCGGCGACAATTCACCCTGCAAATCAATGACCTTCTCCTCCAGATGCCGAAGGTTAACGTTAACTGCCATAATCTTTTCCTCTCAGATCGTGGTGGATCGCTCCCGTGGATCACGAAACGCATCCATCAACGCTTGTTCGACATGTCCAGGCACAAATCCACTCACATTTCCTCCCAACCGCGCGATTTCCTTCACCATTCTTGAACTCAAAAACGTATAGGTATCCTTCGGCATCATGAAAATCGTTTCAATCCGTTCATTCAGCTTCCGGTTCATCAACGCCAACTGAAATTCAAACTCGAAATCCGATACGGCGCGGAGTCCTCGTACAATCGCATCCCCTTTGCATTCTTCAACATAGTTCACCAGCAGACCCGTAAAAATTCCCACTTCCACATTCTTCAAATGGGAAACTGCCACCCGTGCCAGTTCACGCCGTTGCATCAACGTGAAGAGCGGGATTTTCGCGTCATTCTGCGCCACCGCAACAATGACCTTGTCGAACAGCTTCGCTGCCCGATGAATCACATCCAGGTGGCCGTTTGTGATTGGATCAAAACTTCCCGGGTAAATCGCTGTCCGCATCCGGCGGATTCTCCCAAAATCCACCCGTTATCACAAGTTTTCCCCAACCTTCCCCCTTTCCTCATCCAAACAGCATCATTCCTTGTGCTTTACTGAATCGCCCGGAACAGGAATCATCCCCCTCGAAAGGATCGATAAACTATGCCGCAATATGTAGATGGATTTCTCCTGCCCGTGCCGAGAAAAAATCTCAATGCCTATCGCCGTCTCGCAAAAAAAGCCGGGAGAATCTGGCGTGAGCATGGCGCCCTCGATTATCGCGAATGCGTGGGCGATGATCTCGACATCAAGGAAATGGTCCCTTTCACCCAGACCATCAAGGTCAAGCCCGACGAACTCGTCATCTTCGCCTACATCGTTTTTAAATCCCGCAAGGACCGCGACCGCGTGAATGCAAATGTCATGAAAGACCCCCGCATTGCGAAAATGGGGGATAAGGACTCAATGCCCTTTGATTACAGGCGCATGGCTTACGGCGGATTCAAATCCATCGTTGCAATTTAAGCTCCTGCGGAAGTTCGCCAGGAGTCAGGACAGAAAGACGCACAATCCCGTTGATCTGGAAGCTGCTTCCACCCTCTTCAAATTTGTATGATCAAATTCTTCTCTGCTCCATGGATCATTCTCCTGCTCGGAATATCTGTTGAGCGGCTCTTTGCGGAGGAGTTTCCGAACCGGCAAAAAATCGGGATGAACCTGGCAGGAATCATCGATTTTCAATCGCAAATTCCTTTCGCCAATGTCTTCAAAACCGCCCGGCCCTGGATGAAAGATGAAGCGGAACTCCGCGCCATTCCACTTACCACCAATGGCTATCCACTGCTGAAATCCGGGCAATCTCTTGATTATTTCATGCTCACCATTGAAGGCGGGCATTATCCTGCGGGCGTTTATACTGCCACATACAAGGGAAAAGGCCGTGTCGAAATGCGCCGCTTCTCCGTTGACCAAGTCATTACAGAAACATCGGGACGTATTGAAGCGCGGGTGAAACCTGGTCCCAGTCTCCTGCTCACTATCCTCCAAACAGATCCCGCCGATCCCATTCGGGATATCGTCGTCAGCCTCCCCGGGTTGGAACATTCAAAATCCCCTTTCAATCCTGCATTCATTGAACGACTCAAACCTTTCGGGACAATTCGGTTCATGGATTTCCAGAGAATGAATGATAGCCCTGTCAAAACCTGGGCAGAACGGGCACAGCTCTCCGATGCCCGCTGGTCCGGAGACGCCGGGGCCCCCATCGAAATCATGGTTGAACTGGCAAACAGGTTAAAGGCCAACCCCTGGTTTTGCATGCCCCATCTGGCGGACGATCATTTCGTTCGGCAATTCGCAACCCTTGTCAAATCCCAGCTGGATCCAAACCTCATCATCTATATCGAACATTCCAATGAAGTCTGGAACATGCAGTTCGGGCAGGCCCGCTACGCTGCACAAAAGGGAAAAGAGATGAACCTCAGCTCAAACGCTTATCAGGCCCAGCTCTTCTACCATTCCAGGCGGAGTCTTGAAATTTTTCGTCTCTGGTCGGAAGTGTTTGGGCCGGATGCGCGAAAACGTCTCGTCAGAGTCATGGCTTCGCACGCTGCAAATCCCTGGGCCAGCGAGCAGGTTCTTACATACCAGGATGCATTCAAGGAATGTGACGCTCTTGCCATAGCCCCGTACTTTGGGCATTCACACGGCGAGCCTAAACACCTTCAGCAAACATTGGCACTCTCCGCAGAGCAACTGGCTGCCGAACTGCTGGCTGAGGTGAATGGCAGGAACAAGGCAGAAATAGAAAAACAAGCCGCCGTGGCGCGTAAGTATCAGGTCAAACTTTTGGCTTATGAAGGTGGCCAGCATCTCGTCGGGATTCAGGGCGCTGAAAACAATGAAGCGCTCACTCGATTGTTTACCGCCGTTAATCGTCATCCGCACATGAAGCGAATTTATCAGCAACACCTCGAGCATTGGTACGCTGCCGGAGGCGACCTGTTCGTTGCCTTCAGCAACGTTGCCCAGCCGAGTAAATGGGGTTGCTGGGGCGCATTGGAGTACCAGGAGCAGCCTCTTGCCGAAGCCCCAAAGTACCGGGCGCTGCTTGACTACAGCCAACGAAAACAATCCAGGTAAGTCACTCTTTCCTGGAGGAGGCCCGGCGCATCGTGATGCGGTAAGGCGCATCAAACCTGAATCGGCCTGACGTCCGATTGAGCACAAATCGGGGCGCGATCACTTCCCGATCCGGGGTCATGATTTTTGGCGATCCCGTAATGACCACCTCTCCTTCACCTGCCGAATACACCGCCCGCTGCCCGATCACCTGCGAATTCTCCTGCGTCACGATCACATCCCCTTCCGCCACCACCCGCTCCACCTGGTTGCTCGCTCCTGTTTGCACACTCAGGCTCGCGCAATCGATCTGCCCCCGCGCATCATTCACCCGCACATTCTCAAAAAATTCGAACAATTTCCCCGATTGAACAAAGCGCGCTGATCGGACATGGATCGGCGAATCCGTCGTTGTCCGAGTCCGGTTGGTATTGCCGTTCGGAAGCAAATCAAAAGGCAATGAGTTCCGCCCCTGCAGGATCATTTCAACCTTCCCTCCCGCTTCGATCCGCTCCTCCTTCGACCACATCACCAATGTTTCGCTTCGCCCTTGCACATTGCGCATTTCCCATTTCGGATTGCCGATCAACTCAATCCGCCCATCCCCAAAGTCGTAAACCGCCCTCTCTCCCATCGCATGGTCCTCTCCCTGCCACAGCGAAACCCCTTTCTCTGCGACAATTTGCGATAATCGATTGCTCGCCATGAAATGCAGCGTCAGCAGTTCACATTCCAGCCGTCGGTTCAATTCCCGCGCGGCCACATTCCCCTCATAAATCGCAATGCTCCTCGTTTTCAAATCACGAAATTCAAATCGATCAGCATTCACCTCCAGAAACTGCTCCCCCCTCCCTTCGCCAGCTCGCATCACCGAATTCGTGATCACTTCCTTCACCGGCAATCGCATGTAAACATTCTGTTCCGCCCGAAACAGGTTGTTGGTCTGCTCCAGGATCAATATCTCGCAGCTCCCAAAACGCTCCCCCAGTTGCCAGGTCGGTTTCTCCGTCAACCGCAGCACACGGTCGGACAAGGTGTAAACTGCCCGGCCGCTCCGCGCTTCCCGGTCTCCCTGCGCCAGCGCCACCTTCTCCTCCGCGATCAATTCCCGGATTCCGCTCGCTTCCGGTTCCATCACCGCCGTCAAAATTTCCGCTTCCAGCGTCCCCTGCTCATCCACCACCCGCACCGTGCCGGAAAAAATCGCCTTTTCAGGATGATACTCGAGCCTGTCCGCCCGGATGGTCACCAGCTGGTTGCTCTTTCCTGAGCCCACCAATGCCGCGTCATTCAACGCTGACCGGCGAATCACTCCCTCCACCGCATTTGAAATCGTCAATATGGATCGCGCCGAGGACCATTGCCACCCCCGCCCTTGAATCGAAAATTTCCCATCCGCAGACCGGACTGTCAGTTCAGCATCTGAATACGCATCGTTCCGTTGCTGGTCGTAAAAACTCCTCGGCGAATCAACTATCATGTCCGGCTTTCCCCCGGCCGTGAACGTCTCCAGGTGAGGTGAAATAATCTCGAACAGGTTATTCCCTGCGGACCGCGCATCCTTACCCGTGAAAAGAGCCTTCTTCCCCGCCGGGTCGGTGGTCGGCACTCGAAAATCCTGGATCCGCCCCTTCACCGCGATCTGTCCCATGCTGCTCTGAAAAATGCCCATGCACCCGCAACACGCCACAATCATTATGATTTTCCACCGCTGCATCAAACAGGCACCGTCTCATCCTCCGGCAGCTCCAGCAAGCCCATTTCCTGACCTCCACCCTTACTGATGCATCTCACAACATTAAAAACATCACCTTTACGGCCTTTAAACACTTCCAAAAATTATCTTTAAATTCATTGTTGACACATGTTGTCTCTGTGTGTTCTACTCGCCGCATTATTGAACATTAAATCAGATTAATGCTATGACTCAGGATACCTCCCTCAACAACCTCGCTCCTGACCTCCTCCAGGAACTCAAACGCCACCACGCCCTCCGCGACCGTCTCCTTACCC
>JANRLX010000049.1:0-25567 GCA_033762115.1 Verrucomicrobiota bacterium | reverse complement strand
ATAAACAACGTTGCCGTCTTTGGTGATGACGAGGTTCCCCATCGCCTTATTCTTTTGGGCGAGCCGGTCAAAAAACTGGTCGAGTTTGGCTTTGTCCAGTGTCTGTGCGTAACCGGCAGTGAATGACGCCAATGTCAGTAAGCTCGCGAATAATAGTTTGATGTTCATTGTCGTGATTTCCTGCTGCCAATGGTTTGCGCTTTCGCCTTACGGAAGCTCCTCTTTGTATTCCAAAATGTCTCCCGGCTGACACTCCAGGGCTTTACAAATCGCCTCCAAAGTTGATAGCCGGATTGCTTTGGCTTTGCCATTTTTCAAGATCGAAATATTCGCCATCGTGATGCCGACTTTTTCGGTAAGCTCTGTGACGCTCATCTTCCGCTTCGCCAACATCACATCAATGTTAATGATAATTGCCATATTGCGACTCTTATACGGTTAAGTCGTTTTCAGATTTCAGGTCGACAGCGTTTTGCAACGTTTTCTCAAACACAGCCGCAGCAGTGGCCATGATGCAAGAGACGAAAATCAGAAAAAGCCCCATCATCACACCTCCTGCGATATCGTCTGTGCCACAGATAACCAGGAAAAAATAAGCTTCTGCTCCGGCAAGAAAGGCAATAAGAGTCAACGCACAATATTTTATAATTTTTAAGGCTTTCACAGACTGGGGCGAAAAAACCTCCCTCTTTCCTGCATATCCCAACAACTTAAACGCTTGGTAGAGTGCCACGAAAAAAGCAATCGACCCGATATATGCATACGCCAGGAACGGATCCTTGAAGTAAATTTCAAAAACAGTTGAGTGCGCATTCCTGCCCTCGAAATGCGGTTCAGATAACATAAAGGCCAGAACGCCAATGCCGATGAACACGATCACTCCTTGAAGAAAGAAGGTTGAAATTCGATTCATCGTGCAACTTTTGCAAAAATTTATCGTTTGTCGATATTTTTTTGCCGTTATTTTGAAACTCAGTAGCCAGAAGCGGAATCGACGGCTGTTGATCCATTCTTATATCTCGCCTTCCTGAGTGACTGAGGAGCAACGAAGCAGCCCGCCAAAATCCCGGCAAGACGCTGCTTGGACATTTGTGCGATGCCTTCTAACTGTTTGAGCTTTCTTAGGCCCTACCTCCGTGACAGCAGTGTGCAGGTTTGGTGGCTTGAGAAAGGAGATTGTGCTGGGCTCAACTCCATCAGCATCAAGGTCTAAGGCTCCTTGGAATTTTCCCAAAGCGGAATTAAATCAGGATCGCGGCTGGCTGCCTCACGCAAATCTCCCGGTTTTCCTTTTCGCGGATCCAGTTCCACTGCCACTTTCAAAATGTTTCGGGCCTCCTCGAGTTTATTGAGCGCCACCGCGTAACAGGCAAGATTATACGCAACTGTGGCATTCTCCGGAAATTTTGCCGACGCAGCCAACCCGAGCGCGAACGCCTCTTCCTTCAGCTTTTGCCGGTGCAGCGCAATCGGCTCATGAATCCACCCGGCAGGTTTGCCAGGATAAATTTCCCTTAATCGGCGGGCGTAATGCATTGCCTTGAACCAGTCCTCGAAATGTTCATAGATACGACAGTAAATTTCGAGCACATCCTCATGGTCGGAAATGTCACGACCAAGCCGTTCCAGTTCGGCCAGCGCTTCCTTCTGATTCCCCAATTCAGACCAACCCTCGGCAGCCCGAAGTTGAAACATTTCAGCGTAAGTTAGCGAGCGGGACCCTTTCACAATTCCTGCCGGAATAGCACATTCGCCTTAACATTTACAGTATTTTATTATTTTCGGAACGCTGCCAATGCTGCTTGAGCCGCTGCGGGAAATCAGTTTAAAATCGTGGCGACAGGCCGAGCGCTCATCATGAATATACAAATCGCCGTCCTTTGCGATGCCGCAACGGACTATAATGGAAAATTAAACATCCTCGGCACATTTGACACCATCGTAACAACCCAGCTTCCCGCGGTTCATCCCCAGTGCTCCATTGCCCTGCGGATTTGTTTCTCCCGGATCGAAGAGGGCTCGCACAAAATGAAAATGAATTTCGTCGATGAGGATGGCAATTTGGTCATGCCCAGCATCGATATGCCCGTGGATGTCATCATGCCTTCCGATGTGAATTTCTTCGTCCGGAATTTCATTATCAACATCCAGCAACTGAAATTTGACAAGCCGGGCCAGTATTCAATTGACCTCGCGATCAATGGCAGGCAGGAGCTGAGCATCCCGCTTTCGGTCAAGTTACAGCGTGCCGAGGGATAATCTCAGCGCAAGGCTTGCATTCTCCCCGCTCTGCATCCATCCTCACCCCTGTTTGCAAATAATTTTGGAGAGGGGTAACCTTCATTTTACGGAATGAGCACATCACCGGATGAATCCAGGCAGCCGGAAGGCAACCTGGATCTGGATTTACATTTTTTACCGGCTTGGGCCCAGGCTGCGCCTGACCTGAACCGCTACGCTAACTTCAAAGGCGAAGATGAAGGTCGCGACCGTTCTGCGTCCCGAGGTCGTGGTGACCGGCGGAGCAGCGGTCCCCGGCGTGATGGCCCCGGCGCGCCTCGCAGCGGAGGCGGCGGTGACCGCCGCGCTGGCAGTACCTCCGGTCCCTCCAGGGATTCCCGAAACCGTCCCGGCAACGGTGGTCAGCGGCGCGATTTTGGTCGCGGTCGCGGAGCCCCGCACCGTGAAGAAAATCGCGAACCTGCACCACCCCCGCTTGATCTGGATATCTCCTTTGTTCCTGAAGAAAAGGGAGTCGAATCACTGGCCAAACAAATCAAATTAAGTGGTCGTGCCTATCCGCTGTTCGATATTGCCCATCTCGTCCTCAAAAAACCGGAACGGTACCATGTCCAACTGGCCGGGAAAAAAAAGGCTGATGGACAAACCCAGCAATTGTTTGTTTGCGGACTTGATGAAACCATCTGGCTTTCAGAACAGGAAGCGGTCGATCACGTTTTAAACAAGCATTTCGGCACCTTTTACCAGGCTGAAAAAATTCCGACCGATCCTCCAAAAGGCACTTACACCTTCGTTGCCCAGTGCGGGATCAGCGGGACCATTCTTGGCCCTCCCAATTTTCACGATTACCAAAACAAGGTCCACAAGCTTCACCAGGAACGCTTCAGCCGGATGCCGTTTGAAACGTTCAAATCCCGCATCAAAATTGTTAAAGACGAAGCCATTGTCACCAAATGGAAGGAAGAACAGAGCTTTCGCACCGAGTACACCTGCTTGAATATCCCTGAGACAATCAAGCTTGGCACTCGTGATGAAGTTGAAAAACATTTCCGCGCCACCCACCTCCCAAACGTCGTTAAATCAGTCGATACAGTGACCATTCCCGGCGCTGCCACCCAAACCGCTGGTTCCAGGGCGCTTCAGCAATTCATTCGCCGGTCATGGGACGATCAAATGCGCTTCCCACTCAAAGTCGTTAACGTTTTGAGTGGTCAGTTTGCGCGGCATGGGCTGCAATTTTTCAAGGTGAACAAATCCGTCACTCACGTTGCAGTGGCTCGTCCTCGCTACCTTGATCTCGAAGCATCACCTGTTTCTGAGAATCTCAAGAAACTCGTGCAGTTTATTGACTCCCATCCAAAATGTACCCGGCGAAGCCTGCTGGAACATTTTGTTCCTGATGCCGCGCGCTATTTTAACCAGCCCAAACCCACGGATGAAACTCCGCAGACTGCAATGCCTCCCACCCCGGAAATGGAAGCAGTCATTGCCGATTTGCACTGGTTGATCCATCAGGGACATGTCATCGAATTTGCCAATGGCCACATGGAGACAGCCAAAAAACCTGCTCCAAGGCCGCAAAAGCCTGAGAAACCCCAAGCTGCTCCAGCAACTGAAGCGACCCCGGAGACCACGGCCTCCAAATCAACTCAGAATGTTCAGGGAGAAGGCTCTCCCAACCCTGAGATTGCTGTGGAAACAACCACCGAAGATACGGCGCATTCAGCGATCAACGAATCATCGAACGAAGCCGAAATACCGAGCAACGATGATCCCAAAGAATCGTTGAACTAAACTAACTTTGCTCCGAGTAAAACAGCGGCAAGTCAGGCTTTCCCAAACCTGATGCTCATCGCACTTTCGCAGGCACATATTTAATTTTCTTATGCTTTCGTGAAATTTCCTTGACTTTTCCAAAGCCGCCCCTATACCAAAGGTACCTTATTGCATGAATAAAAGGCTGGCTCTCCTACTCTCTTTATCCGCAGCGGTGATTTCAATTTCCGCCGATACTGTGATCACTGAATTCACTGATGCAGCTTTACGCTCCGCAGTCGCTGCCGGTGGCAAGATTACCTTCAGCGGGGATGGAACCATCCTTGTAACAAGCCCAATCCCGATTACAACCGATGTTGAAATTGATGCTTCGGACAGAAATGTCACCATCGATGGCCAGCAGCAATTCCGGCTTTTCTCCTGTTTGGCAGTCCTGCCTTGAATAATGGTCCCACAAACGATTTTCCGGCCATTGACCAGTTGGGAACAGCACGATCCGTCGCTGGACGGACCGATATCGGCGCAATAGAGGATACTAATCTACAGCTAAAAGCAGAAATTGCCCAGGGCCAGATCACCTTGCTCGTTCAAAACCCTCGCAACGAATCCATCATCATCCAGAGCACAAGCGATTTTGTCACATGGATGAATATCCATACAAACACCACCGGATCACTGCATTTTAACTGTGAGGTTCCGGCAACCAATCACCTCTTTTTGCGCGCTGTCACTGCAAGTGAATAATGTGTCCACCTGGAGCAACTGCCCCTTCATTTAAAAATACCGCTTGCACCTGAAATCTTCAGTGGTAGGCTTCCCACCCTTTGTTATGAAAGCTGATGTTCATCCAAATTATCGGGATGCTGAAATCCGTTGCGCCTGCGGCAACGTGATTAAGACTCGTTCTGTCAAGCCGACCATTCTGATCGGTATCTGCAATGTCTGCCATCCGTTTTACACCGGCACTCAAAAATTTGTTGATACTGCCGGTCGCGTTGACAAATTCCAACAGCGTCTCGCAAAGACTCAGGCCGCTCAGGAAGCCGCTGCTGCTTCTGCAACGACCAAGAAAAAGAAAAAGTAGTCCCGGACAGATTCTACCGCCCGCCGAGTTGCATACCCGTGCGGGCGGTCTCTTTTTATGGCCGGTCTGGATCTCCGTCCTCATATCGATAAATTCACCCGCCGCTTCGAGGAAGTTGAAGCGGCCCTGAATGATCCAAAGCTTTTTGAAAATAATCAGCGCGCTCAGGAAATGGCCCGCGAATATGCGCGGTTAAAAGATCTCGTCTCCATCGGCAGATCCTATCTCAAAACACTTCACGATTTGCGCGAGAATCGAACACTGCTTGAGGCCGAATCTGCCGATTCAGAACTCGCAACCATCGCCCGCGAAGATATCGCGCGACTCGAGCAGGAGGAAAAACGCCTCGAACGTGAAGTTCAAAAAGGGATCCTGCCTCCAGACCCCACCGACTCCCGCAACACGATTATTGAAATTCGCGCAGGTGCCGGCGGCTCGGAATCCGCCCTGTTTGCTGCGGACCTGTATCGCATGTACACCCGCTATTGCGAAAATCAGGGATGGAAAATCGAAACCCTGGACACCAGCTATTCAGACTTGGGCGGCTTGAAGGAAGTCACCTTTAACGTCACTGGCACCGATGTTTACAAACGATTGAAATACGAGAGCGGCGTTCATCGTGTTCAGCGGGTGCCAGCGACTGAGGCGCAGGGACGCATTCACACCAGCACCGCCACCGTTGCCGTCCTTCCCGAGGCTGAGGAAGTGGACATCGAAATTCGCCCCGAAGACCTGGACATCACAGTCTGCCGTGCTTCAGGCCCGGGCGGACAAGGCGTGAACACCACCGATTCGGCGGTTCAGATCATTCACAAACCCAGTGGGTTGATCGTCCGTTGCGCCGATCAACGTTCCCAGCAAAAAAACAAGGCCCGCGCCCTGACCGTCCTGCGCTCACGTCTGCTGGAGGCAAAGATTGCAGAAACTGATGCGAAATATGCCGCCCAGCGCAAGGCACAGGTTGGCACCGGAGAACGCAACGAACGAATTCGCACCTACAACTTTCCGCAAAACAGGGTCACCGACCATCGCATCGAAGTCACCCTCTACAACCTTCCCACCTTTATCGAGGGAGACATTGATGGTTTGATCGAACCACTGATGGCCAATGATCTCGAAGAAAAACTTGCCTCCCTCACTCTCTGATATGCAGCGCGAAATCCGTGGACTCATTTTTGATTGTGACGGAACTCTGGCCGACACCATGCCACTTCATTGGATCGCCTGGCAACGAATTGCCGCCCGCCATCAACTCCATTTCCCCGAAGACCGCTTTTATGCCATGGGCGGAGTTCCCACACGCGACATTCTCAAAATGCTTTGTGAAGAGCAGGGACGGCAACTGGATTGCCTCGCAGTGGCGAAAGAGAAAGAGGAGGAGTATCTCCCCATGCTTGCCCATACTCAACCTGTTGAATCGGTTGTCGCCATTGCCCGCGAAAACCATGGGCGGCTTCCCATGGCCGTTGCCTCCGGCGGGATGAAACATGTCATCACCCAGGTCCTCGAAAAACTTGGAATCAGGCATTATTTCCAAGCCATCGTCACCAGCGAAGATGTCACTCGCCAGAAACCAGCTCCCGATATCTTCCTTGAAGCTGCCCGCCGAATCGGAGTGCCCCCTCAACATTGCCGCGCTTTTGAAGACACCGACCTGGGAATCCAGGCCATCCTGGCCGCCGGGATGGAAGCAGTCGATATCCGTCACCATACCCGAAAATAAGGAAATTCCAGAAATTGTTCGTCCCTGAATGGGGATCGAATGACCACTGAATTTTCTTCTGAAGCCTTCTCTTCCGTTCACGTCCAATCTCTCGACAGGCACTTTGCCTTTGCCCATAAGCTGTTCTCAGGTAAATATCTCATAGACATGAATCGGTTATTTTCAGCGACGCTCGCCACTGGTGCGGCCTTTGCCCTTCAGGCAGCGGATTTGGATTTCGTTCGAGAGGTCAAACCCATCCTCGAACTGCATTGCGTGAGCTGCCATGGCGGCGAACAGAAAAAGGGGGGCCTCAAGCTGGATACCAAAGAGAATGCCTTTAAAGGTGGCGACTCCGGCGCAACCATCATTTCCGGCAAGCCTGACGAAAGCTCCCTTTACACCACCACCATACTGCCTGCTGACCACGAGTTGGCCATGCCACCCAAAGGAGACCGCCTTCCCAGGGAACAGACCGATGCCCTAAAGAATTGGATCGCCCAGGGTGCCGCCTGGCCCGAAGGCGTCACTCTTAAAGCCGTCAAAAAAATCGACTTCGTCAAAGATATCCAGCCCATCCTTGAATTTTCCTGCGTCTCCTGTCATCAGGCCGGGCACGACAAAGGTGGCTTGCGCCTCGATACCAGGGACCTCGCCTTCAAAGGCGGCGATTCCGGCCCCACCATCATTCCCGGCAAAAGCAAGGAAAGCTCCCTCTACACCCTGACCACCCTTCCCGCCGATCACGATGACCTCATGCCCCCGGCGAAGAAAGGCGGCCCGCTCCCAAAAGAACAGCAGGAAATGCTCCGCGATTGGATTGATCAAGGAGCCAACTGGCCTGCTGGCATCACTTTGAGCGCCCGTCGCACCACCGCCTCCGCGGCTGATGACCCAGCCCTGGTCCAGGAAATTTACGAAAAAATTATCGCCAATCTCTCCGTGACCAACGAAGCCGACATGAAACCGTTCAAAATCACCATTCCCGGCAGTGAGGTGACTTTTGAAATGATTCCCATTCCCGGCGGCGAATTTCTCATGGGCAGTCCTGCTTCTGAACCCGGCCGCAAAAGCGATGAAGGACCGCAGCATAAAGTGAAAATTGCTCCATTCTGGATGGGAAAATGCGAAGTCACCTGGAACGAATATGAGCTCTTTCAATTCCCTGATGAGGAAAAGAAAAAACGGCTGCGCCTCAAATCCGATCCTTCCCTTCACCTGACTGCTGACGCAGTCGCCCGTCCCACAACTCCCTATGTCGAAATGAGCTTCGGCATGGGCAAGGACGGTTTTCCTGCCATCAGCATGACCCAGCATGCCGCCAATACCTATTGCAAATGGCTTAGCGCCAAGGTCGGGCGATTCTTCCGCCTCCCCACCGAAGCGGAATGGGAATACGCCTGCCGCGCTGGAACCACAACCGCCTGGTCCTTTGGCGATGATCCAGCCAAAATCGGCGAATACGCATGGTTTGCCAATAACAGTGATTGGAAGTATCAAAAAGTCGGCACCAAAAAACCCAATCCATGGGGATTGCACGATATGCACGGCAACGTGCTGGAGTGGTGCCTCGACCAATACTCACCTGATACTTATCAGGAATTCGCCAGCGTCACTGCTGAGAACCCCTGGCTTCGCGCGACAAAACCGTACCCTCATGTGGCTCGCGGCGGTTCCTGGGATGACGAGCCGGACAAACTCCGCAGCGCTGCTCGCCGCGCCTCCGATAAGACCTGGAAAATCCAGGACCCTCAGCTTCCAAAGAGCATCTGGTATCACACCGACGCCCAGTTTCTTGGGTTTCGAATTGTCATGCCTCTGAACGTCGTCCCGCCGGACCAACTCTCTAAATATTGGACAAGCGGGGTCGAGCGGGATTAAGCTGCCAGCATCCCTGTGACGTGAATAGCGGCTACAATGCCGCGTCCAAAATTAAAAGAACCATGAATCAGCCCAATACTCCTTCTCAAGGTGGCGTTAACCGGCGCAGTTTCCTCCAGGCCACTTCCACAGTCGTTGGCGGTGCCATGCTTGGCGCCCTTTCCATTGAACGCAGCGCTTTTGCCGCTGGCAACGAAAACGAACTTAAGCTCGCTCTGGTCGGCTGCGGTGGCCGCGGCTCCGGCGCTGCTGCCCAGGCACTCGCCACTGAAGGCAAAGTGAAACTGGTGGCCGTCGCGGACGCCTTTAAGGACCGCCTCCAGGGCAGCCTCGATAACCTGCTCCGCCAATCCAAGGACCGGGTCGATGTCCCCGAAGACCGCCAGTTCGTCGGCTTCGATGGTTACAAGAAAGCCATCGAACTCGCTGACGTTGTCATTCTCGCCACGCCCCCCGGCTTTCGCCCAATCCACTTCGAGGAAGCAGTCCGCCAGGGCAAGCACGTCTTCATGGAAAAACCCGTCGCAGTCGATGCAGTCGGGGTTCGCAAGGTGCTCGCCGCGGCAGAAGAAGCCAAAAAGAAAAAATTAAAGGTCGGCGTCGGCCTCCAGCGTCATCATCAGCTTGGCTATATCGCAACGGTCAAACGCCTTCATGATGGCCAGATCGGTGATATTCTGGCCTCCCATTGCTACTGGAATGACGGTGGTGTTTGGGTCAAGCCGCGCCAGCCTGGCCAGACCGAAATGGAATACCAGATGCGTAATTGGTACTACTTCAACTGGCTGAGCGGCGATCATATCAACGAGCAACACATCCATAATCTTGACGTCATCAACTGGGTCAAAAACGCCTACCCAGTCAAAGCCCAGGGCCTCGGTGGCCGCCAGGTCCGCACCGGCAAGGATTACGGCGAAATTTACGATCACCATGCCGTCGAGTTCGAATATGCTGACGGCTCCAAAATGTTCTCCCAATGCCGCCACATCCGGGGATGCTGGAACAGCGTTTCCGAACATGTCATCGGCACGAAAGGCAAATGTAACGTGGGCGGCCACACCATCACCGGTGACAACCCCTGGCGCTTCCGCGGTGATCGTCCACGCGATCCTTATCAGCAGGAGCATGATGACCTTTTTGACGCCATCCGGAACGACAAGGAATTCAACGAAGCATTCAACGGCGCAAAAAGCACCTTGACTGCCATCATGGGCCGCATGGCCACCTACTCCGGCCAGATGATCGAATGGGACAAGGCCCTCAATTCCGAAATCGACCTCATGCCCACCGATTTCTCCTGGGATGCCAAGCCAAAGGTTCTTCCGGATGAGAACGGATTCTACCCCATCGCCATGCCTGGCACTTCAGTCGTGGTCTGAAAAAGATCAAAAATTGAACTCGCAAAACCCGCTTTCGAGCGGGTTTTGTTTTTGGAGAATTGCTGGCGGAAGGCAGTTGGAAAAGTGCGGGAACCCAACAGTTGGACTTAAGCCCGCAGACTTAATCATCCACCCGTGGAGTCGCTTCGGCAGTCGGACTTCGCGGAGGAAAATAATGCGTCAGATATTCAACCAGCGATTCGATCTGCTCATTCGTCAATGGCCCTCCCTGAGTCTGGGCAAAGGCAGGCATCAATGATCCAGCCCTTCCGGCAGTGATCCACGCCCGCCAATATTCTGCAGTGGGAGGGTTCTTCGGCTCTTTCAAATCAGGCACCATGCTCGCCCGGTGAGGCGCTTCGTGGCAGATCGCGCATGCCACCTGGAACAGCGCTTCCCCTTTCTTCCCGACCGCTGGCGTCGAATGGCAACTTGCGCATTGTCCCCTGAACACCACCTGCCGGTCCGCCATTGCCAGTTGCATATTTCGCGTTCTCGAATCCATCCCGGGCCGTGGCCCATCCCCTGGAATTTCCACACGCACATTCAGCAATTTCGTCCCCATGCTCGTATCCACCGTCACAAATTTTGAAAATGTTCCCCATTTCCCCCGCAAATCAGCGGAAACCGAAAACTCTCCACTCGTCCCAGGCGCCAGCTTCCACGGCATCGGCGGCAATTTTGCTGTCGTGCACCCGCACGATGTCCGCACCGAGTTGATCGTGATTTCATTCGGCGAACTGTTGGTCATCGCAAATGTGAACTCCGCATTCATCTCTCCCGGTTTTGCGGTGTATTCCTTCGTCGTCGCATCGAAATCAAGACCCGGGATCGGTGCTGTTGCCTTGGCTTTGGCCTGCGCAATGGCCACATCCGCAGGAATTCCATTCGTCGTCCCTGCCACAACCAGGGAACTGCCCATGCACAGGCAAACCAGGGGTAGAATGAAAATGGTCAGGCGCATACAGCGGCGAATACCTTACCTCAAAGAACAGATCCCGGCAAACGCTTCTTTCAACCTCACGAAAGCTTTGCTATCAATGCTTCATGCGTCCAACCTCATTATTCGCTCTCCTTTTCACGTTGTTCACTTTCATTACCCCACTTTCCGCCGCAGATTCCCCTGCACCCTATTCCGAATTCCGCCTCTATCAGGTGGTGCCAGGGAAACTGGAGGCGGTGTTGGAACGATTTCGGGACAAAATCGAGCCTTTGTACAAAAAACATCAGATCCGCGCCCTTGGCTACTGGACGAATGTCCTCACTCCGGAAAAACCGATCTTTCTCTACTTGCTCAGCGATTCCTCGCAGGAATCTCTCGCTTCAAAAATGAAGGCTTTTGCCGAGGATCCTGAGTTCAAAAAGGCTTATGCGGAATCCACCCAAAAACATGGACCAACCGTCGAGAAGATCGAGACCTTCAAGGTGAACCCACTGGACCTCCCGGCCGAGGCCGCTCCAAACTCAATCCAAATGTCCCGCACTTTTGAATTTCGCCATTATATTGTCACTCCCGGTCGGATGAACGATTATATCCAAAATTATAAGGAGCATCGCACCGCTTTATTCAGCAAGCACGGCCTCTCAAATTACGGTTACTGGCAGTCAGCCGATCCCGGGCAGCCTGACTCTTTCTTCATGATGCTGACCCACACGAGTGTGGACGCCATCAACAAAGCCAAGGCTGCTTACCATGCAGACCCCGCCTGGAATGAAGCAGTCAAACCTCTCGATAAAGCAGGTCCCCCAACGAAATCAGTCGTTTCAATCATGCTCAAAGCGGTTGATTTCTCCCCAGTTAAGTAGCCAAACCCCCTGACCACCACCACTGAAACCTGAATATCCAGCCCGGATTCCCGTCGAACCTGATGAAGATAAATTAATGTTCTCAATCAGAATCGTCAGATGAACAAAGGCAATCCCAGTTCAGCTCACCTACAGGAAAGGAACATTCCCACTCCTGGGCTCACTGCTTTTGACAGCCGTTCAAAACGACGTATTTTGCGAGGATTCGCCATGAAACCAGTTTTGACCCGCGCTCTCCAATATTTAACCATTCTTTCAGCAGCAATCCTCTTCCAAGGTTGCGAAGTGGAAGGCGGGGATGCCGCTGCCCCCTCGGATGTTTCCACTACCGTCACCGCCACGAACAGTGTGACTCAAACCAATGCCACGGTTGCCAACACCCAGACAACCATCATCAACGCCGCACCCGCACCCGTGCCCCCACCAACCGTTGACCTCTCCGCCCCTGTCCTTGAAATCATCAAGCTTGCCCAGGCCAATGTGGGAGATTCCGTCCTTCTCGCCTTCATCGCAAAATCAGAGAACGCCTTCGATCTCGATGCCGATGATATTCTTTACCTGACCGACCTCGGCATCTCCGATGAAGTACTCGCCGCCATGCTGAACAAGGAAGGGAAATCTCTTGAAGCATTCTCCCCATCCACCAATGCCATCGCCGCGACTCCTCCTGCTGGTCCCCAGCCTGCGCCGGAACCCCAGGTTGAAGTCACCACCAATTATGTTGCCATTCCTGGCGCTGTTTCCACACCTGCTCCCACAGTCAGTGAGCAACCTTCAGCTACTGAAGTGATTGCCACCGCGCCTCCTGTCCAGCAGGTCACCTACAGTTATTTTTATTCCTCCCTCTCCCCTTACGGCACATGGGTTGAAGTGCCTGAATACGGCTACGTCTGGCAACCCACAGTTGCGGTCGTGGACACCGGCTGGCGTCCTTATGTCAACCGCGGGCGCTGGCTTTATAGTGATGCCGGTTGGTACTGGCACTCGGATTACAGCTGGGGCTGGGCACCCTTCCACTATGGCCGCTGGGCATGCCCTCCCGGCCGTGGATGGATTTGGATTCCTGACACCACCTGGGGTCCCAGCTGGGTCAGCTGGCGCTATTCACGCGGCTACTGCGGCTGGGCTCCATTGCCCCCTGCCGCCTGCTACCGCCCGGGGATCGGCTTCACTTACTATAACTCCCGTGTTGCCGTCAGCTTCGGGTTTGGCCTGGGCTACTCCGACTACTGCTTCGTCCCAACCGCCCGTTTCTGCGACCCGCGCCCATGGCGCCATCGCGTCCCTTACCACCAGAACAATACAATCTATAAAGATAGCACCGTCATAAATAATTATATTGTCGGCAACAATAACACCATCATCAACGAAGGCATCAGCCGTGATACCATCGCCACCGCTTCCCGCACGGAAATCCGCAAGGTCTCCATTCGTGATGTCGATGCCGGCAACGCCCGGACAATCCGGCCCAATCAGATCGCCAGCGCAGGCGGCGAAAGCGTCGTTTACCGTCCCACCCCTCCTGCGCAACAACTTCAGGTCGCTGACCTGACCGCTGCCCGCGCTGAAGCTCGCAGGACCGCTCCTGCCCGCACTCTCGGAACCGGCCCTGCCACCACCATCGCCGCCCGCCCTGACGTTTCCGGGCTGGACCGGCAGGGCGGAGCAGCAACTCCGCTCAACCCCGGGGCCTCAGGGTCAACCCCTTCAATTCGTCCTCGTCCCCTGCCTCAGGCTGCTGCCACTGCCACCACGCCTGCCACTCAATTCCCTGCTCGCGGCTCTTCGGAGACTCGCAAGGGTGGTCCTGATCTTGCCGCCGGTGCCATCAGCAGGCAGGCCGCTCCAGCCGCCACTCCATCCACACCCTCTGCAGCTCCGTCCATTTCCGCCCGGCCTCTCCCCGTGCAATCAGTGGATCGCCAGAACTCCGCGGTTTCACCCTCCACCCCTGTCGCTGTGCCCTCACGCACTGAGCCGGGTCGTGTCGGCTCCGGTCTTTTTGCCACCGGCACAGCTGGCACCAGGACGGAAACCCGGCCCACACCACAAATTTCTGCACGTCCCCAGGCGCGGCCACAAATCACTCCCGCTCCCGCTGCTCCCTCGATCGTGCAACCTGCTCCTCGTGGACAATCTGAACCAACCCGCCAGAGCGTTGCTCCCACCACCTCCACCCGGACCTTTGGCTCTCGCATCGAACCTGCGCGCGGCGCCGCTGTGAACCAGCCCATTACCGTCACTTCTCGCGGTGGTGGAGTCGCCCCCGCACGCCAGTCCGTTCAGACCACTCCCGTAACTTCGGCAGTTCAACCACAGGTGCGCCCCACAACTCAATTTGCCCCCTCGCCAGCCCAGTCATCACGCCCCGTGACCTCATGGCCCGGCGCGGCCGAGTCCCGACCTGCCCCGGTGGCCCAGCCAGTCCACCGTCCTGAACCGCGCCCTGCGACACGTTACTCCGCTCCTGTCCAGAGCACCCCCCGGTTTGAAACCCCGCGCTCCGCTCCGGCTCCGGTTCAACGGCAATACGTCGCCCCAGAGATCCAGAATTCCCGGCCTGTCTCACCTGCTCCCACTTATTCCCGGCCAGTTCAAGCCGCGCCGCAGGTTCAGCATCAGGCTCCCCAACGGGTCCAATCCTATGCCCCCTCCCCCAGGGTCAGCCCTCCCGTCGCTGTGCCCAGCCATTCAGCGCCAGCCCCTTCAAGCCGTCCTTCCGGCTCTGTCCGGCCCGCTCCTGCCCCCTCCTCCGACTCAGTTCCTGCATCTCGTCGATAAAAGGCATGGAAACGGCTGTGCGATTGCTGTATTCTCGTTACTGAGGAAATTTAAATGAATCACAAACTTTTGGGGCTTTTTTACACTTGGATGGTGCTTGTCACCATGGTCCTGTCTGGAAAATCCAATGCCGCCTCCACCGTTCTTTACCAAACCGGCTTCGAATTCCCTGAATTCAACCGCCAGTTCACCCTCGCCAACCAGGGCGGGTGGGTCGCTTCCGGCGATGGCGAAGCAGGCATCCTGACCAATGCTTTCGTAGGCCAGGGACAGCAGGCTTACATCGGCTTTTACCTCCCTCCCGCCAGCACCAATGATTTCACCACCGTCTGGCGTCCCGTGAACTACAATCCAGCGGGTGCCAGCGCAAAAATCGTCAAATTCAAAGTCGAAATGGAAATTGTCCCCTCCAGTAACCAGGCGCAGGATGACTTCCGCTGGAGCGCTTACAATTCCGCTGGTACCCGCCTTTTCTCCCTCGATTTCGAAACCTCCACCGGCAACATTTCCTACCTGCTTGATGATGACCAGTTCGTTTTCACCAATTTTCGTTTCGACCACACCGGCAGTTACGACCTGGAAATCTGGATGGATTTCCAACGCAATTACTGGGTTGCCTTTTTTAATAACGTGCTTGTCGTTCCCGCCGTTCCCATCACCACAAAAAATTCCATCCTCAACTTCGGGGACATGGACGCCGTCTGGTTCATTCGCAACATCAACCAGCCGGGTGACAACTACATGATTTTTGATAATTACACCGTCACCGCTGAATCCATCCCCTCAATCCCTGCCTATGTCGAAGCTGTCGGGCACAACACCTCCGGAAATTTTACCTTCTACATCTTCGGCACTCCCGGCATCAATTATCGCGTCGATTACACCACCAACCTCGTTGACTGGCCCACTCACGGCACCTATCTGATGCCCACCAACTCCTACCTCCTCTTCGAGGATGATACCGTGGCCAACCAGCCCCACCGGTTCTATCGGGCAGTCGCTCAATAACTCTTTCCCCGCTTTTTCCCAGGGCGGCTGAGCAGCTTTTTGCTCACCTCCCGCGCATAAAATCCAAGTGCTCGCCCTGTTTCATGCGCGGCCCGCTCTCTTGCCTCGCTGGCGCCCTCCTCCTCCTCAGCTTCTTTCCGCTTCTCTTTTCCTCTCATGGCCACAACCTAACCCACCCCTTCTCCAGCGCGAGGGTCCAAAGAATATTTTCTTGTCTAAGTTGACGTCTCCGTTTCCACGGCGACTTTGTTACAGGAAGCCCGGCCACCACTCGTTGGCACCGGTTTTTCCAAAGGAGGAGAAATTATGGAACACATTGAAAAATCAATCGTCGTGGAGGCCCCTCTCAGCATGGTCTATAACCAATGGACCCAGTTCGAGGAGTTTCCTGAATTCATGGACGGCGTCGAATCTGTCCGGCAACTCGATGACAAACGCCTGCATTGGCGTGCCAAAATCGCTGGCAAAATCAAGGAATGGGACGCGGAGATTTTTGACCAGACCCCTGATCAACGCATCGCCTGGCGCAGCATTTCAGGCGCAATGAACACGGGCCAGGTCCGCTTCGAGTCACTCGGTGAAAACCAGACCCGGGTTTACCTGAAACTCAACTACGATCCGGAAGGCGCGGTCGAAAATATCGGCGATGCCCTGGGGCTCGTCTCCAGCAAAATCGAGGGCGACCTGCAACGCTTCAAGCAATTCATCGAATCACGCGGCGCGGAAACCGGTGCCTGGCGTGGGGAAATTCATGGGCGCCATGTGCAGGGAGACCAGTCCGCTGAAGCTCGTTCAAAACGCCTCCTCCAGGAGGACACTTCTGCAGTCGGCGGATCAATTCGCCCGAAATTGCGGAACTCTTCCGGCAAATCCAGTCAACCGATGTAACCTCCCGTTCACGGGCGCTTCACCGGAGGCGTCCGTGTTACTGGATTAAACGCGGGGTATTGTCCGCGTTCCATCGTTTCCGCCATTTTTCAGTCTTCGAAACCAGGTCCTTCTGCTTGGCATACTCCGCGTGCCCATCACAAAACATCACGTTGGATCCCATTGAATGCCGTCTCGATGGCCACTCCGGGTCCTCCCCGTTTGGGCTCGGAGCTGTTCCCTTCGGGTCCACCGCTGTGTCCCAGCTCGCATCCGATTTGCTGTCCGTCAGGCAGATCATGTCTGTGGGATTTTTCACGTGCGATTCAGAAACCTCTTTTTCCCACGGCTTCGTTCCCCCTGCAACAATGTCCGCTCCCAATCCCTGGTACGGTTCCGTAAATTCCGAAACTCCACCCCAGTCATTATACCCGTAACAAAAACCGGTCGTCGGCGTCACCGTGATCGGACGGCCGGTGGTGGGATTATTGGTATAGTAAAAACGCGGCTTTTCTGCCGGGCAGTTCCACACATCCAGGTTTGAGGAAACCCCACTCAACAGGCGCGGTGGATAAACAATCTGGTTCCCGGCAACCTGGTAATGTCCTGGATACTTGCTGTGGTCCTGCAAATACATCTGGAGCGAAATTCCGATCTGCCGCAGGTTGTTCAGGCAGCGCGTTTGCTGCCCTTTTGCCTTCGCTTTTGACAATGCAGGCAACAGCATGCTCGCAAGAATCGCAATGATCGCGATCACAACCAAAAGTTCGATCAGGGTAAAAGCCGCTCTCGAATGCCGAAAATGTGTTGTGTTACCTGTGGAACCGGGCGAATCTGCAAATGTTTTCATACGGACGTGCGACAGTTGACCTCAACCTGTAACGGAAACACCGTTCTTTCCCGCACTCAGGCGGTAAAACGGTTACGGGTCAAAGTACGGTTTGCTTGCTCGATTCCAGCTTAAATCAACGCCCGCTTCTCTCCATGAGTGAAACACACCAGCCCCTATCTGAAACCCACATCGTGGGTAAAGACACCAGGGAATGGACCGTTCGCGCTGAGCATTGCCCCTCCCTCCGCCAGCAACAAATTGCCCATGTCGGCATCGCTGATGCCGCAGTCCCCTACAACATGGTTCGAACTCACCTGAACGGCACCTACCTTCTGGCTTGTTTTAACGGGGTCGGCCAAATCCTCCTGGATGGTCGCTGGCAATTCTGCCGGAAAGGCATGGCCTGCCTCGCCCCTCCCCATGTCCTGCACGCCTTCCATGCCATCCCGAACGAGCGCTGGAGTTTTTGCTGGGTTAAATATGAACAACCCCCGGAACAAAAACCGATCATCACCTCCGCTTCCCCGGTCATGGCAAAATTTCAGGCCATGCCGCTTCATTCTGCCATCATGGGCCTTTGGCACGAGCAAAACGGGGAAAAAGAACCTGCCTTGATCCGGCATTGGGTCGATCTCATCCATAACTACGTTCTCCACTTCGCCCAGCCATGGCACCGCGATGATCGCCTCGCCAAACTCTGGACCAGGGTTGCCGAGAAACTGGATGATCCCTGGACCATTCAAAAGCTTTCGGAAATCTGCCATCTTA
Source organism: Verrucomicrobiota bacterium (assembly GCA_033762115.1). GTDB lineage: Bacteria > Verrucomicrobiota > Verrucomicrobiia > Limisphaerales > SXQI01 > JANRLX01. The sequence continues at coordinate 7,442 of JANRLX010000049.1, read as the reverse complement.
GCGGTGAACACCTCCGCCGCCTTTGCCGCCAGCATCTTGGCCGCAGCCCCATGCATCATGTCACCTACCTCCGCATGAAAAGGGCCGCTGAACTCCTTGAATTGACCAATGACAAAGTTGAATCCATCGCCCACGCGGTGGGTTACGAAAACCCTTTTGTCTTTTCCACCACCTTCAAAAAATGGATCGGCTGGCGCCCCTCCGAATATCGTCAGCGAAAAAGCAATTCCATCTGAACGACGGATTACGCTGCTTTCTTCTGCTTCCTGGGGTGCTGCGGTTTCTTCTTCGCGTTCTCTTCCAGGCTCTTTTGCAGCACCGCCACCAAATCCACCACATTCGTCGCAGGTCGTGGTTTCCCGGGCTGACCTTTGATCGGCTTGTCTCCTGCGGCAATTTTCTCCTCGATCACTTTCATCAACTGGGCGCGCGTTTCATCCTTGTACTTTTCCGGTTCCCATTTCCCGGTCATCGTCTGCACCAGTTGCTTGGCCATCTCCAGCTCCTTCTTCCCCAACGTCTCCTCCCTCGGCAGATCCAACCCGCTCGGCTCGATCAGTTCCTCCGAAAAATGCATCAATTCCAGCACCAGCAGATCGCCTGAAGGTTTTACTGCGGCCAGATGCTGCTTCGTCTTCAACACCACCCGCGCAATTCCTACCTTGTTCGTTTCCTTCAACACGTCCCGCAACAGGGCATACGCTTTTTTTCCACCTTTCTGCGGCTCGAGGAAATACGGTTTGTCAAAAAATATCGGGTCGATCTGGTCCAGGCTGACAAAGTCCGTGATCTCCACCGTCTGCGTCGCTTCCGCCTGCGCTTTCTCCAGGTCCGCATCCGACATCACCACCAACTGCCCCTTCTCATGTTCGTACCCCTTTACGATCTGCTCCCACGGAACCTCCTGCCCATCCACCTCAGCCACCCGCTTGTAATTGATCGGGCTTAAATCGCTCTTGCGCAGTTGACGGAAGCTGATGTCGTCCCGCCTTGTTGCGGTATAAAGAGCCACAGGAATATTCACCAAACCGAAACTGATCGCTCCCTTCCAAATCGCACGCATACCCATCTTCAACATCAGTCAAAAAGAGGCACCCGCCGAAGAAAGTTATTAACAATCACCCAGGAAAAACTCTAAGTTACTGTCTAACAGAACCTTGAGAGATCGGAATTGTGAATAACTAGGAAGCCCCTGCTGGGAATTTACTTGGCAAATTCAACGATCCGGGTTTCACGAACGACCGTAACCCGGATCTGGCCGGGATATTGCAACTCTTCCTCGATCTTCCTCACGATGCTCCGCGCCAGCGCCGCCGCCTGGTCATCGTTGACCTCGCTCGGGTGAACCATCACGCGCAACTCACGCCCGGCCTGCACCGCAAAACATTTTTCCACTCCCGGGAAACTCGCACCCAGTCGCTCCAGATTTTCCAGCCGCTTCAGGTAGGTGGACATCGTCTCACTCCGTGCTCCCGGACGGGACGCGCTCATCGCATCAGCCGCGCTGACCAGAATCCCGAGCAGGTTCGTATGCGGGACTTCATCATGATGCGAAGCCACCCCATTGACCACATCATCATTCTCACCGTAACGCTTGATGAAATCCGCTCCAATCAGCGCGTGCGACCCTTCGATCTCATGATTCAACGCCTTGCCAATGTCATGAAGCAACCCGGCTTTTTTGGCCTGCACCACATCCACCCCCAACTCCACGGCCATCAACGCCATCAACTGGGCAACTTCAATGGAATGGCTCAAAATATTCTGGGAAAAGCTGTAGCGAAACTTGAGGCTGCCGAGTCGTTTCAAAATTTCGGGATGCATCGGCGGCAGGCCAAGGTGGAACAGCGCCTCCTCTGCATTTTTGACAATGCTTTCATCCATTTCCTCCGTCACCTGCTGAACGACCTCCTCGATCCGTGTGGGATGAATCCGCCCGTCCGCCATCAACCGCTGCATCGCTTCCCTGGCAATTTCCCGGCGCACGGGATCGAAACCGGAAAGGACAACCGCATTCGGAGTATCATCGATCAGAACCGTGATTCCCGTGGCCGCTTCGAAAGCGCGAATGTTTCGGCCTTCCCGCCCGATAATCCTTCCTTTGATTTCATCTCCGGGCAGCGCCAGTGTGGCAGTGGTCGTCTCAAAAGTGTGGGTGGCGGCATAACGTTGAATGGCAAGGCTGATGATGCGGCGAGCCTGCTCCTCCGCGCGTCCTTTGGCCTCTTCGACAATGTGCCTGGTGAGATCGGTGGCATCCTTGAGCGCGCGCTGCTCCACTTCCCGCATGAACATGGCCCGGGCATCGGCGGCGGAAAGGTGCGTGATCCGTTCCAGTTCGTAATGAGTCTTGTCGATTGCCCGTTGCAGCTCGGTCCGTTGCTTTTCCAGTTCGCCGCGTGATTTCTCCAGTTGCAGTTGTTGCTGGCGCAGATTTCTTTCCTGCTGGCTCAGCGATTCAAGCTGCTGGTTGATCAAGGCTTCCCGATGGGAAAGGCGCTGCTCGGAATCAGCGAGGGCCTGCCGCTTGCCGGTGAACGCCTTTTCAGTTTCCTCGCGCAGCTTGGCCGCTTCTTCATTTGCCAGGATCCGGGCTTCCCGCAGGACTGTTTCCGCTTCCTTGTGAGCGTCTTCAACAATTTGGCGGGATTCCTCCTCGCGGGCTTTCCGCTCCCTTTTCCGCACCACCTGATGCAGCAGATAACCTCCACCGAGGCCGCATCCGACCAAACCCACCGAAACAACAGCAAACAAATCCGGGCTCATGCGACGTTTTGTGTAAACTCAAGAGAGCGTGAAGGAGTGACCAGACTATTCAATATCACATCATGCGGTTCAATCGGCAACTTGCTGATCACCTGCTGATCAAAGGCGACTCCGCATTTGATTCCAGGGAGTCCGGCCAGCAGCCGGTCATAAAACCCTCTTCCACGACCCAGCCGGTGGCCATGAAGATCGAACCCTAACCCAGGAATGAGGACTAAGTCCAGCCGGTTCAGAGCAACCATCTCGGCTGAAGCGGACGGTTCCCGGATTCCATAGGAGCCAACCTGCAACTCCTCCAGTGATTTCACTTCAGCCGCTTCATAAATGCCCTTACTTTGATTATAGCGGGGGAGCGTCACCCGCTTTCCCAGGGACAACGATTCAGGAATGAGCGGCAGGATATCCGGCTCATCCTCCCTCGGCGCAAAAAGGAGGAGTGTGCCTGAATCTTTCCAGCGGGAAAAATTTTGCAACTGGACAAGCAGCCGGGCTGAACTGCTGCGCTTCTCGGCGTCTGAAATTTTTGCAAGCTCCTGCCTGAGCCTGAACCGCAGGTCACGCTTTTGGTCCTGCAAAGGGATCATGAATTGCCGCTCCCTTTTTTCTGGCGGAGTTTCTCCATCTCGGCGCGCCATTGTTCCACCCGTTCCCTGATCTTCCGTTCAACCCCGAGATCGCCGGGATTATAATAGGTTCGGGAACTGCCCAGGTAATCCTGCGCCACAAAATGGTTTTTATGGTCATGGGCATATTCGTAACCCACCCCATGCCCGAGGCGCTTTGCGCCCTGGTAATGGGCGTCACGAAGGTGTTCAGGCACTGGCAGGGTGCGACCGGAACGAACATCCTCCAGCGCCGCGTCGATGGCGAGGTAGGCGCTGTTGCTTTTGTGCGCGGTGGCAATGTAAACGGTGGCTTCCGCCAGTGGAATCCTGGCTTCAGGCCAGCCGACGAATTCCGCCGCCTGATGGGCGGCGGTCGCGAGCACCAGCGCCATTGGGTCGGCCAGTCCCACATCTTCAGCAGCGCAAATCATGATTCGCCGGGAGATGAAGCGGGGATCTTCCCCGGCGTGGATCATTTTTGCCAGCCAGTAGAGTGCAGCGTCGGGATCGCTTCCGCGCATCGATTTGATGAAAGCGGAAATGGTGTCGTAATGGGCATCGCCGTCGCCATCATAGACGACCGCCTTTTTCTGGATGCTTTGCTCCGCCACATTCAAGGTGACTTCAATCATTCCCTGCGAATTGGGGGCAGTCGTGAGGACGGCAATCTCCAGGGAGTTGAGGGCTTTGCGCGCGTCCCCGTCCGCCAGCCGGGCAAGGTGGCGCAATGCCTCCTCATGTGCATCGATCCTGAGATGAGCCAGGCCGCGTTCCTCTTTCAATGCGCGTTGAAGCAGGAGATAGAGGTCCTCCTCCTGGAGCGGTTGCAGTTCGAAAATCTGGGATCGGGAGACGAGCGGGGAATTGACGAAGAAAAAGGGATTGTGGGTGGTGGCGCCGATCAGGCGAATGACTCCGCTTTCGACATCGGGCAACAGGACATCCTGCTGGCTTTTGTTGAAGCGATGGATTTCATCAATGAAAACGATGGTGGGTTTGCCGGTATTTTGCAGGCGATTGGACGCAGCGGACAGGACGCGGCGCATATCGGCGACGTTGGACTCCACGCCGCTGAGCCGTTCGAATTTTGCCTGGGTATGATGGGCAATGATCTGAGCGAGGGAGGTTTTGCCAGTGCCGGGAGGCCCATAAAAAATGAGGGATGAAATGCGGTCTGCCTCAATGGCGCGACGAAGCAGCTGGCCGGGAGAAAGGATGTGACGCTGGCCGACAAATTCATCGAGTGCGCGGGGGCGCATCCTGGCGGCCAAAGGAGCACTGGAGGAAAGGGGCGGGACAGCAGAGCCGAGAGGCTCTTCGGCGCGCTTTTCAGGAGGTGTGAACAGATCGTCACTCCGCATTTCGATCAAGTTACCGAAAAGTGGAAACTTAGCGAGTCCCGGGAGGCGGGCGCCAGCGGAGAGGGAGGAGAAAGCAGTACAAGAAAAAACCCCACCGTAATGCCGTGTGTAACAGTTCCTTTGAACTTTTATAGAAACAGATGGGCTCGCCTGGAGTTATTTCGACTTCCAGTAAAGGCCTGTCGGCAGACTCCGTAGCGGCAAAGCCCGGCTATACGTTTACTTACGGTCAAAGGACTTTGTTTCTTAACACGAACATGGCAGGGTAAAACCTGAAATTTTTTGAAAGAGCATCGGTCGCGATGGACGCAAACCTTATGGATTCAGTATCGACCTTTTGTTCGATTTCTCAAGAGGTTTAATTTTGAAAAGAGGTGATTTTTTCATTGCATTCAGGCCAACAAATGAACTCAGGCTGTGGGTTTGTCCCTGAGTTTGATTTGCCTTCGCGGCTGATTGACATTGCAGGAAAGTTGGCAAAGAAGCGGCTGTTTTGGTAACCGTATCAGCGCTCAATTTTCATGATCGTGAAATGAGCGTTCAATCATGACTCCAACGGAACCGAGTGTCCTGTTGCTGATCCCCGCCTATAACGAGGAAAAGCGAATCGAGCCGGTGCTGCGCGATTATGCGCAGTATTTCCGCGCGCATTACAAGGGACGGTTCACGATGGTGGTGGTTTTGAACGGGTGCCGGGATGACACGCTGGGAGTGGTGCAGCGGTGCGCGGGGGAGTTTCCGGAAATCCAATCGCTGGAGTTCCAGGCGGCGATCGGAAAAGGTGGGGCGTTAATCGAGGGGCTGAAGCTGGCGCCGCAAGCGGATTTGATCGGGTACGTGGATGCGGATGGAGCGACGGCCCCCCCCGCGTTTCATGATCTGATCAGGCATTGCAGGGATGTGGATTGCGTGATCGGGTCGCGCTGGCTGCCGGGATCGGTGCTGCATCAATCGCAGTCGGCGAAGCGGAGGATATTCAGCCGGATTTTTCATTTGATCGTGGAGTTGCTGTTCCGGATGAGGATCAAGGACACGCAATGCGGGGCGAAGGTGATGCGACGGGAGGCGATAGAAAAAATCCATTCGGCATTGCGGATTGCGGATGTGGCGTTCGACATCAACCTGCTTTATTCGTTGAAGCGAAATGGTTTTACGGTGAAGGAGGTGCCGACGGTCTGGACAGACCAGATTGGCTCGAAAATCCAGTTGAACAAGGGGGCGCTGGGAATCCTGCTTTCAGTGTTTCGGCTGCGGCTGATTTATTCGCCATTTTACGGGATATTGCGCCCGCTCAGGCCGGTGGAAGCGTGGATTTATAAAAAGCTCAGGGCACCGCAACCGTTGCCGGGACCGGACTCCAAGTGATCGCAGTAAGCGGTGAAGATTCAGGGAGCCGCTGGGGCTGGAGGTGGGTTGGTGGAGATCACCGTTTGATTGGTGCCTGCCCGTTTGATGAAATTTTCAAGGATGGTGGCGTACTGGTTGAGGAGCGGGTTTTCATCGTCGTCCCCGATTTCCTTTTGCAATTCGCGAAGCTGGGCGAGGGACTCGGCAGCCTGTTTTTGGAGGTCACCGATTTTGAGGGTGCCATCGGAGAGGCCCTGGACCATTTGAGAAAACATCTGGGAGGCCTCTGGAGAGGCGGTGCCGAGGAGATCGCGCTGGACCTGGGCGAGGGTCTGCGGGTCGATGGCGATGCCGTTGGTTTTTTGCGGAGCGGGAACTGGAATTGCGGAGAGGGTGGGCGCCTGGGGCGTTCCGCCGAGATGGATGGTCTTGATCCGTTCGCGTGGAATGGCCATGACGCCGTTGACTTCACTTTCAAAGCGGACCTGGGATTGATCGAGGGAAAGGACCTTGCCGTTATAGCGGTCGCCATTCTGGAGATCAATGGAATCAGCGAAGAGGAGCGTTCCAGCGCTGAGTGATGCGATCAGGAAAAATTTTTTCATGGTTGCTTGTGAGTTTGGGCGATTGTCAGGGGCGCTTTTTGTGTGAGGGGAGCAAAGTTCCCTTTTTCACAACATTGCACAAAACCTTCCGTAACGCATTTGAGTTCTTCCCATCGAGCGCGAATGGTCTGAGCTTCCTTGTCACTGATCCGGTTATCCCCCGCAGCGCTGGCAATGACGGCAAGAAGATCGGCAAATTCCTGGACGATCTGGTTGGTGGCAGGAACGAGGAAAGTCGGATGGGGCCAATTGGCCTTGGGATTTTTAATGAAGAACCCACCGGCGCGTTCGCAGAGCCATTGGACGAGGCGTTCGTCATTGGTGGTGCGAAGGAGGGTGGCGACGCGGTCAAGCGGATTGGCCGCGCCACTGCCATCCTTCTCAGCAGGTTCCGCCCATTTGTAGAGGAGGGAAAGGGACAAGCCCATTTTGGAAGCGACTTGCTTGACATTGGACTTATCGAACACCTCGCGGAGCAGTTCGTGGGAGTGCATGGGCTGAGCATAGGACAGACGAATGGGAAAGTCATCCCTGAAGGAGTGCGCCCTCGCCGCAACGTATTGAGTTAGGATGGTTGGTTTAACGACTGTTTCGAACTCGGGAGGTCTCTGCGAGAGTTTGGTCTCCATAATGGCATGGGCTGGGCTGCTCACTTGTTCACAGGTGTTTGACTTTCCGGGCAGTAGCGGACTTTTCCGTTTTCGAATCGGAGTCCGAGGAGCAGGGCTTTTTCATGAATTTCCTTTCTGAGGAGTGCG
>JANRLX010000048.1:0-8807 GCA_033762115.1 Verrucomicrobiota bacterium | reverse complement strand
CTCCCATTCATGGGGCGATTGGATATTTTGGAATCTCCTGCTTCCGCTCAGGTCTGGATCAGCCACACCCTTTGGCAAACCTTCTTCGATTCTGACGCGGACGTGCTTGGAAAACAGGTCCTGCTCGGATCAAGTTCCTTTGAAATCGCCGGGGTCATGGCTGCAGGTGTGGAGTTTCCCACGGGCACCGATGTCTGGGTCGTTTTCGATACGCATCAATTCATTTCTGATTCCTCAGAAAGCAGTTTTTTGCGGGTGATCGGTCAGGTTCATCACTGTGCAACCTTGAAAGCTGCCCAAAAAGAGGTGGCAAGGGTGCAAAAAGGGCTGATCCTCGCCGGAATTTCCAGGGCTTCCCTCCGGCTCACCTTGTTTCCACTGACACTCTACAACGCGGACGAGCAATTCATTACGTTGATTTGAAGCTTTTCTCCTGAACTGTTCGTTCCTATACCTCTGCCATGCGAGCGCTGCTCAAAGTCGGAGTTGTGGGGACAGGTTCTTTGGGCAAGGAACATGCCCGTATCTATGCCGAACTTGCCAGCCGTGGCATCGTTGAGTTTGTTGGGGTTTATGATGCCTCACGAGACACGGCCCAAAAAATTGCCGACAAACACCGCACCACGGCATTTGCTTCCGTCGAGGAACTGAGTGCGCGGGCGGATGCCTTAAGCATCGTCACTCCCACAGTCACCCATTTTCCTCTGGGCAAGGCTTTGCTTTTAAAAGGGAAGCATCTCCTCATCGAGAAACCAATGACCGATCAGGCCGAACAAGCTGCTGAACTGGTCCGGCTTGCCGCCGAGAACCGCTCTGTCTTGCAGGTCGGCCACGTTGAACGCTTCAATCCAGTCTTCAATTATCTCGAAAAAGCCGCCGCCCACCCCCGTTTTATCGAGGCTCACCGCCTTTCACCTTATCCAGCTAGAAGCACGGACATCGGTGTCGTCCTGGACCTCATGATCCATGACCTTGATGTCATTCTCGCTTTCGTCAAAGCACCCGTGACTCACGTTGATGCGGTGGGAGTGCCGGTATTAAGCAGGTCTGAAGACATTGCCAACGCCCGGCTGCGCTTTGCCAACGGTTGCGTGGCCAACCTGACCGCCAGTCGCGTCAGTGTCGAACGTCTTCGAAAAATCCGGGTATTCAGTGGGGGTGAAAACACCAGTTACGTCTCCCTCGATTATCGTGCCCAGGAAGGTTACATCTATCGGATTGCCCGTGAAGGTGAGGAGGAATCCTCTCTCCTCAAAAAATTATTGTCCGCGCGGGACAGCGCTATTGTCAGTGAATTTGCCGGAAAGAAAATCGTTCGGGAACCGGTCCCCATCGAAAAAGAGGAACCCCTTAAACTCGAACTGCAAAGCTTTGTCCAATGTGTCACGGCCCTCCAAACGCCGCTTGTCAGCGGCGAATCCGCCAAACGCTCCCTCGATCTTGCCTTTGAAATCACCACCCAAATCCAGCGGAGTCCTGACTTTATTCCCCTGGGATAAACCAGCCCCTCATCGCCGTTAATCATTACTCAACGCCAGCAGGCCGTACGGCGCGCCCCGCATGATCTTGTCCCAAAGCGGCCTCAAATCCGGGTCATGCACTGCCGCCACTTTTAACGGATCACTGTTGGGCATCTCAAATGCCTGCACCAGGCGGCTGCATGCCATATCAATCCATCCCAGCTGGGCGCTATAACAGGCCAGGTTATAAATAACGATTGGTTCGGATGGAAAACGATCTGCCACACGCGTCAAAATTTCCCAGGCTTCCATTAATCCCCGCACCTTTCGGGCTGTGTTGGCATGGCAAATCCATGCTTCAGCCGAATGCGGGCACAAGTCACATAACGCCTGCGCCACAACCCACGCTGCTTCCCACCAATTGGCAGCGGCGTAAACCTGCCACCTCATTGCCAGGACCAATGGATGAAAGCGATGCTCCGACGTGATCGCTTCCAACTCTTCATTGGCCTCGATGGGATTCCCCAGCAGAAGCCACCCTTCAGCAGCGTCCAGGCGAAATTTCTCAGGTTGTGGCAGATCGTTCATATCGCCCCTCTTTTCAATCCTGTTGTTTTCCTTCCTTGGCCATCTTCAGCCATTGGCTGAACCAATCAGTATCTTTCCAGCTATCCATAACTTTCCTTTTATTCCTGAAGTAACATTCCACCGCATCGAAGGACTGCGACATTACCTGCGCCTGATTGTTCCTTTACGGATTTCCCCGATTGCTGTTTAGAAACAGCAGCCCGCCCCTGCTGGGCATCCTTCCCACCAAACCTGAGGCAAACCATTTCCACAACCCATTCAACCAAAGAACGTATGAAGTTTGACCTCGGCCCTTTCGTCAGTAACTTACAAATCTGTGTTGACCACGCTCCATCCTCGCCTGTTCACTGACGTGAGCATTGCCATTGAACCATTATGATCCAAGCTTCTCCCTCCGCTCCATCACGTCCATTTGAACCTTCCCAGGGGGATGTCGCCGCGATTGATGAATTACGGGTGCTTTATTCCGAACTGCGCAAGGAAATCAGCCGCTCCATCATTGGCCAGGGACAGGTCATTGAACGGTTGCTCATGTGCATCCTTTCACGTGGCCACGCCCTGCTCATGGGAGTTCCCGGCCTGGCCAAAACCACCATCGTCAATTCACTCGCTCAGGTCATGTCCCTTGAGTTCAACAGGATTCAATTTACCCCTGACCTCATGCCCTCCGACATCACCGGCACCGATATTCTTCAGGAGACCGACCAGCCGGGGCGACGCGCATTCACCTTCGTCAAGGGGCCCATCTTCGCCAACATCATCCTCGCCGATGAAATCAATCGCACACCTCCCAAAACACAATCTGCATTGCTCGAGGCCATGCAGGAGCATCGCGTAACGGTTGCAGGGCGAATCTTTACTTTGCCCTCACCCTTTTTTGTGCTGGCCACCCAGAATCCCATCGAGCAGGAAGGCACTTATTCACTGCCGGAAGCTCAACTGGATCGTTTCATGTTCTTCATTCATGTGGACTATCCCAGCGTCGAGGAGGAACGCCGGATCGCCCGTGAAACCACCGGCGCTGGATCAGGCCCGCTGCGAAAAATGCTCAACGCCGAGCAGGTCCTCCGCTTCCAGGAAATTGTCCAGCGCGTTCCTGTCCCCGATCATATTTATGATACCGCCGTCGATCTCGTCCGCCGCTCCCGCCCAAACGGCCCCGATGCTTCGGCCACCATCCGCAAATGGGTCGCATGGGGTGCCGGTCCCCGCGCCATTCAATACCTGATCCGCGGGGCCAAGGCTCACGCCGTCCTTCAGGGAAGTTATCTCGTGCGGATGGAGGATTTGGAAGCAGTGGCCAATCCCGTGTTGACGCATCGGGTCCTCACCAATTTCCAGGCCCAGGCTGAAGGCGTCAACAGCAACACCATTGTTGACCGGTTGCTCCAGGAAGTCCGAGGAGAAGCGGATCGTGGCTGATCTCGATTACACAACCCTTCTGGATCCCAAAGTGGTCAGCCGCCTCCTGGCGCAACCGCTCGTGACTCGTTTTCCAATGGAGGGAAACATTTCAGGCCACCACAAAAGCCCCCATCGTGGATCAAGCGTGGAGTTTGCCGAATACCGCAATTATGTCCCCGGCGATGACATCCGCCGCCTGGACTGGCGGGTCTTTGCCCGTTCCGACCGTTTCTATCTCAAGGAATTTGAAGCCGAAACCAACCTCCGCTGCTACCTCCTGCTGGATTGCAGCAACTCAATGCAATTTTCCTCCGCTCATGGCACCAGGTTTTCCTACGCGACACGCCTTGCCGCCACTCTCGCCTACCTGGTCATCCAGCAGGGAGATTCCGCAGGCCTGCTCTGCGTTTCCGACAAGGTGCGCGTCGATATTCCCCCAAAGAGAAATCCCGCCCACGTCCGTTTGCTGTTACAAACCCTGGCCCAGGCCCGTCCTGAAGGGGAGACCGGCCTCGTCCCGGCCCTGCATGAGATCGCGGAAAAAATTCGTCCTCGCGCCCTGGTGATCATTCTTTCAGATCTGTTTGCTGATCCTGCGGAAATTAATAGCGCCTGCCAGCATCTCCGTTTCAAGAAGCATGACGTCGTCCTCATGCACCTGCTCGACAGGGATGAAGTCGATTTCTCATTCGATCGCCCGGTGCGTTTTGTTGATCTCGAAAGCCCCAGGGCAATCGTGACAGATCCCACCCTCGTCCGCGAAGAGTACCTCAAAGCTTTGCGCGCCCATGTCGCCCAGCTCCAGCAAGGCGCGAATGAAAGCAAAACCGATTATCGCCAAATCATCACGGACCGGCCTTACGACGCCGTGCTCGCCGATTTCCTGACAGAGCGCGTCCGGCAACTGGCAGTCGGCGGATAGCGTTCATGAGTTTTCTACAGCCATTCCTCCTCTGGGCTCTGCCGCTGTTGATGATCCCGGTGATCATTCACCTGATCAATCGCATGCGGCATCGCACCCGGCAATGGGCGGCCATGCGCTTCCTCCTGGCGGCCACGCAAAGCTCCGTCAGCCATGCCAAACTGCGTCAATGGCTGGTGCTGCTGTTTCGCGTCCTCGCTGTGCTGATGCTGATCCTTTTTCTCAGCCGCCCCATCGCGGGTGGCTGGCTGGGTTGGGCCCTTTCAACAGCCCCGGATGCCATCGTTATTTTACTGGACCGCAGCGCGAGCATGGAAACAAAAATCACCGGGAGCGATTTGACCCGGCGGGAATCCGCCTTGAAGCTGCTCAGCGAAAACGCCCGCCGCTTCGGCAACCGTTCGCAACTCGTCCTGATCGACAGCGCCAGCCTTGTTCCCACCGAGCTTTCGCGCGCCGAATTGTTGCTTGAACTTTCCTCCACCGCTTCCACCTCCACCAGCGCCGATCTTCCCGCCCTGGTCCAGGCGGGTGCCAAATGGCTTTCAGACAACCGTGCCGCCACCGCCGAACTCTGGATCGCTTCTGATTTGCAGGGAAGCAACTGGCAGCCTGCCGACCCCCGCTGGAGCAGCGTGCAGGAGCGCCTTGACGCACTTCCACAAAAATTGCGCGTTCGGATTCTTTCCTTTCCCAATGCGAGCGCTGGCAACCGCTCAGTGTCCCTGGTTGAGAGCAGTCGGCGCACCCGTTCAGGACAGGCTGAACTGGCAGTGACGCTTAACATTGAAAAAAACAGCCCTGCCGAGGAACTGCTGCCACTGACCATCAATCTCAACGGAATTCAGTCGCAGATCGATTTGCCAATTCAGGGTCAATCCTTTCGCTGGCGTGGTTCCATCAACCTTCCCAATGAACCGGAGGAAGGGTGGGGCAGTGTTTCCATTCCTGCTGATCCGAATTCCACGGACAACACGGTCTGGTTTGTTTACGGGCCGGAAGTCGCCGCCCTGCCATTGATCGTTGCGGAGGACCCTCGCGCCGGACGCATTCTCACGCTGGCTTCCTCCCCGGCAAACGGCGCTCGCGCATTGACCAACCTGGTCAGGCCGTCTGATTTTTCCCCCACGCTGTTGACGAACAAGAGCGCGGTTTTTTGGCAGGGGCCCTTGCCACAGGGGAACATCGCATCCAACCTGTACCATTTTGTGGAGCAGGGTGGAACCGTGCTGTGCTTTCCCCCATTGAACGCAACGGGCAGTGGGAAATTTGGAACTCTTTCATGGGGAATTTCAGAAACAGCTCCTCCCACCAATGAATTTCGAGTCATCCGCTGGATGCAGGAAGAGGGACCTCTGGCAAACACCGATGAAGGGCAGCAGCTTCCGGTGGAAGATCTGCTCCTGAAAAAGCGGCAACTCATCTCGGGAGGGAAAACGATCCTCGCTGCCGGAGGTGATGGCGCTCCTTTCCTGGTGCGGGAAACGCTGGGGAAAGGGGCGATCTATTTTGTGGCCTCCCTTCCGTTGAGGGATTGGTCCAACTTCGCTGACGGGGTGGTCCTTCTTCCGATGCTCCAACGGGTATTGCAACAAGGCAGTCAGCGTCTTTCGGCAGGACAGTTATGGACTGCCGGGACGTTGCCGCAAAGTCAGGTGCGATGGCAGCCAGTGCAACCGCCCACTGCCCGCGATCCTTTGTTGAACGATGGAATTTACCGGGCCAACTCCCAGGCCATTGCCGTGAACCGTCCCTCCATTGAAGATGATCCAACGCAACTGAAGGAGGATGAATGCGTTCGCCTCTTTGGCAGCACTTCCGCCCAGTTGTTTCAGCAGAACAGCAATCGAACGGACGCCTTGCAGGGTGAAGTCTGGCGTTTGTTCCTGATCATCATGCTGCTGTTCCTTTTTGGAGAAGCGATCCTGCTGCTCCCCCGGAAAGAGAGTGAACCAGACCCGGCGCCGCTTTCCCGTCGTCAACCCGCAGGAATTGCATGAGCGGCTGGTCTTTCGCAGCATCTCCCGGGATTGTTCTGGTCGCCCTGCTGGTCTGGCTTGGCTCGGGATACGTCTGCTGGCTGCTTTATCAGCGCAGTGGCAAACGTTCCGCAGTGGGGCGGCTTGAACTGCTGCGCTTTCTCCTGATCACGCTGCTTGCGTTGACACTGCTGCGTCCCGAGTATGTGCGCACCTATGAACGCACTGAAAAGCCGCATATCCAGGTGCTTGTGGATGGTTCCGGCAGCATGGAGACGCGTGATCTGCTGCTGACGAATCAAGTGCAAACACGCGCTGAATGGGTCGAGACCCGGATTGCTTCGGCTTTTTGGAAACCGTGGGAACGGAACGCGCGTGTTTTGGTCGAGGAATTTTCAACGACTCCCAATGCCGCCACGAATACATTGCCCGGCACGGATATCAATGCGGCCCTTGAACGTGTCCTGCGGGCTGATACCGACCTGAAAGCGGTTGTGGTTTTGAGTGACGGGGATTGGAACCAGGGGAAGTCACCATTGGCTGCCGCGAGTATTGCGCGGGAGCGTGATGTCCCCATTTTCACCGTCAGCACCGGGAGTGAACAACCGCTGCCTGACCTTGCCCTGGAGTGGATTTCTCCTCCTTCCTATGGGTTGTTTGGGGAACAAATCACGATTCCTTTTCGCGTCAAAAGTCATTTGCCGCGTGAGGTTAAAATTCCGGTTATCCTGAGCAGTGGGGGGCAGGAGGAAGTCCGCAGGGAGATTGTGGTGCCAGCGCATTCTGAGATGGCTTCGACGATCCTGTATTATCCCCGCAAGGCAGGTGAGGTTTCGCTGAATCTCAGTTTTCCAGTGCAGGAAGGGGAAATCATCCCGGAAAACAACGCGCGGGATTTCAGCATGAATATTCGACTGGGAAATCTCAAGGTGCTGGTCATCGATTCACTGCCGCGGTGGGAGTATCGTTTCCTGCGCAATGCGCTGGCGCGTGATCCTGCTGTGGAGTTGCATTGCCTGCTGATGCATCCTGGAATGCCGACTGGTTCGGGGCGCGATTACATTCCATCCTTTCCTTCGAGCAAGGAACTGATCTCCCGATATGATGTGATTTTCCTGGGGGATGTGGGTTTGGGGCAGGGGGAACTGACGCTTGAGCAATGCGAGTTGATCAAGGGGGTGGTGGAGCAGCAGGCCAGCGGCCTTGTGTTCCTTCCGGGGAAAAGGGGAAGGCTTTCCTCACTGACGAACAGCCCTTTGGGGGAACTGATTCCGGTGGTGCTGGACCAGGAACGAAGCCAGGGGGTCGTGCTGGTGAATGAATCCGCTCTGGCGCTGTCCAGCAGCGGGAGGAAGCATTTGTTAACGCGGTTTGACCCGGAGGAGAACCGGAATGAGGAAATCTGGAACCAGCTTCCCGGATTTTTCTGGTCGGCAGCGGTGGAGCGAAGTCGTCCGGGGTCGGAAGTCCTGGCGGTCCATTCGTCATTGAGGAACAGTTCCGGGCGCATGCCGCTGCTGGTGACGCGGGAGGCGGGGATGGGGAAGGTGCTGTTCATGGGCACGGATGCAGCGTGGCGCTGGCGCCGAGGTGTGGAGGACAAGTATCATTACCGTTTTTGGAGCCAGGTGGTCCGCTGGATGAGCCATCAACGGCATCTCTCGGAGCGTGAAGGCATCCGGCTGATCTACTCGCCGGAAGCGCCACGCCGAGGAGATACGCTTTTTTTGCAAGCTTCAGTCCTCGACAAAAGCGGTTTTCCGCTGGAGCAGGGAGAGGTCAGTGTGACGATCACCTCTCCTTCCGGACGTTCAGAGCATTTGCCCCTGCTACCTTCAGAGGAGGGTTGGGGAGTTTTCCAGAACCGATATGTGGCCCAGGAAGGTGGGGACTATAACCTGGCTGTCATCGCCGAAAAGGAGGAACGTCGGCTCGAGACCAAAATCAATGTCTCTCAACCACAACTTGAAGTTGTGGGGAGGCCGATCAACCGGGCCATTTTCCAGGAAATTTCCCAAATCAGTGGAGGAACAAACATTGATGTCTCCGCTTTTGACCAGCTTGTGAAACAGATCTCAGTGTTGCCTGAACCGAGGGCGCGCCAGAAACGGCATCGACTCTGGAGCAGCCCCTGGTTGGGAGCGGGAATACTTTTGCTTCTGACACTTTACTGGATTGGCCGTAAACGCGCCGGGCTGATTTAATCAGGAGTTTTGGTTCTGCTGGTTTCATTGTGGCCTCAAGTGGCCCCAGCTCGTTGAGGTGAGGGTGTGGTGTTTTCAAGGATTCTGGCTCAGTTGATGTTCCTGATTCTTTGGTCTCCATAATGGCATGGGCTGGGCTGCTCACTTGTTCACAGGTGTTTGACTTTCCGGGCAGTAGCGGACTTTTCCGTTTTCGAATCGGAGTCCGAGGAGCAGGGCTTTTTCATGAATTTCCTTTCTGAGGAGTGCG
>JANRLX010000047.1:0-2385 GCA_033762115.1 Verrucomicrobiota bacterium | reverse complement strand
TCTTCACCAGCGACTTCATCGAAATGTGGGTCAGCCACAAGCGGAAGGAACATGACGCCCTCCGCCTCCGCCCCCATCCATACGAATTCTTCCTCTACTACGACGTCTAGTCCACCGCAGGGAAGAAAAGGTTAAACCCCTCTCCAACAGAACCGGCGCCTCACCAGCGCCGGTTTTTTGTTGTCACAATCCGAATCTGCCACGAAATCCTTCCCTTCTGAATACCTCAGTCTTGACTCACAATGGCTCTTTTGATTGATCCACTTCCTCTCCACCCGTAATTTGGCACGGTGAAGGTTGGATTGTTACAACTGAATTCCACAATTGGAGATTTCGGAAAAAATTCCGAAAAACTCCTCGCCGCCTACCAAAACCTTCTGCCCCAGGGTCCGCAACTCATCGTCGCCCCGGAACTGTTTCTCTGCGGTTACCCTCCACGCGATCTCCTCCTCAGAACCGACTTTATCGAGGCCAACCTCCAGGCCATCGAGCAAATTGCACGGCAGGTCGGACCCGTCCCCCTGCTCGTTGGCTATGTCGATTGGAACCGGGAGCGCCCCGGCAAACCACTGCGAAACGCCGCCGCTTTCCTTCGCAATGGAGCAATCCAACATCGCATCTTCAAATCGCTCCTTCCCACGTACGATGTTTTCGATGAAGGACGCTATTTTGAACCAGCCACGGAAAACCGCTGCATCGAATTCGATGGACAAAAAATCGGCATCACCATCTGCGAAGATATTTGGAACGATGAGGATTTCTGGCCCGAACGCCTTTACCGCCGCGACCCCGTCCGTGAACTCGTCGCTGCAGGCGCCTCCCTGATCTTAAACCTCTCCGCCTCCCCCTGGCATGTTGGCAAGGAACGCACCCGCCTTTCAATGCTTCAGCGCGTCGCCCAGGATGAACGAGTGCCGCTTCTCCAGGTCAACCTTGTAGGCGGAAATGATGAACTGATTTTTGATGGCCACAGCGTTGCTTTCAATGCCAAAGGTGAACTGCTCACGCTCGCTCCCGGGTTTTCTGAATCGGTCCGGATCGTTGACCTGGACTCGCCGCCAATTCCCTCCCCGCAATCGCTGCAAAAGGAGGAACAACTGTATCATGCCCTGTCACTCGGAATACGGGATTACATCCAGAAATGCGGATTTAAATCCGCATTGATCGGGCTCTCCGGCGGCATCGATAGCGCTCTCACCGCAGTCCTTGCCGTCGAAGCCCTCGGTGCGGACAAAGTCATGGGTGTGGCGATGCCCTCCCGGTTTTCCAGTGAAGGCAGTTGGAAAGATGCAGAAGCGCTCGCCCGCAACCTTGGCATTCGTTATCAGGCCATTCCAATTGAACCGGTCTTCAAGAGTATCGAGGCTCAGTTGCAACCGCTCTTTGCCGGCACAACCCGCAATGAAGCGGAGGAAAACCTCCAATCCCGTCTCCGGGGAGTTACTCTCATGGGTATTTCCAACAAATTCGGTTCTCTTGTCCTGACCACTGGCAACAAAAGCGAAATGGCTGTCGGCTACTGCACCCTTTACGGCGATATGTGCGGTGCGCTCGCCGTCATCGCTGACCTTTTCAAAACAGAAATTTACGCCCTTTCCCGCTGGATCAATCGCTCCCGGGAAATCATTCCCCTCTCCTCCATCACCAAACCTCCAAGCGCCGAGTTGCGGCCCGACCAAAAAGACCAGGACTCCCTGCCCCCTTATGAAATGCTGGATGCCATCCTTGAAGCCTATGTCGTCCGCAACCTCAGCAAGGCCGAAATCATCTCCCTCGGCTTTGCTCCTGAAATAGTCACGGAGATCATCAACAAAATCACCTTCAGCGAATATAAACGCCGGCAAGCCGCCCCCGGCCTCAAGGTTTCTCCCCGCGCCTTTGGGATGGGACGCCGCATTCCCATCGCACAGCGTTTTCGTACCTGATCTTATTTCGGCGCAATTATTTTCAGGAATTCCGGCAACTGTCGCAACCCCGCCAACGTCGGATTGGTGGCCGCGTCCTTCCGAAGGTCCGGTGCATTCGGCTGTTGTTGCAGCCGTTTGTCACTCAACGGCAATGCGCGGGAAAGCGATTGCAATGCCTGCGCCGTTTTTCCCTGCACCGCCTGCGCCCTCGAAAGATCATACCACGCTTCGGGGCTTTCCGGCATGATTTGCACCAGCCGTACCAGGCACCGCTCCAGCCCCGCCACATTTCCCATTTGAGAGAAGACCTGCGCCACATTAAGCAATACCTGCCCATCCGCGCTCGGGTGCCCAGGGATCTGCTCCAGCAACTGCATCGCTTCATTGGTCCGCTGCATCTGCAGGTAAACCGTCGCCATTTGCAGGACCAGGCTCAGGTTCGTGGGGTTCTGCCTGTACTGCTCCTCGATTGCTGACA
>JANRLX010000046.1:0-2026 GCA_033762115.1 Verrucomicrobiota bacterium | reverse complement strand
GGCACTCTGCTACCTTGATTCCCCTCATTTGCACATCGGCGACGACACCAAATTTAACGAGCAGGTGTATGTGGGTGGTCTCCAGGGTCCCGCTTCCAGTGTAACGGTGGGACGCCAGAGCCAGATCCAGCAAATGACGTTCATCAATCCTGCCGTTTCGGTGACAATTGGCGACAACACCAGCATTGGCGGCCACTGCTTGATCTTCGGCCACCAGTCCTGGCTCAGCATTTTGGACGGCTACCCGGTCGATTTCCGACCTATCGACATCGGAAGCAATGTGGGAGTCGCGTGGCGGGTCTTCATTGGACCCGGCGCGGTAATCGGGGATGGAGCGATGATCGGCACCAATTCACTCGTGAATCGAGTGATCCCTCCCCGGTGTCTGGCGATGGGCACTCCCGCCAAGGTTGTCGCCCGCGAGCCCTATTTCCCCCGAAAGATCGCAGCACCGGAAAAGGCGGCATTGTTGAAGACGGTGATCGACAACTTCCAGGAGTTCCTGTCAGGCCACGGATTGGTTTGCGAGTTGAGCCACCATCAGCTGGTCGCTCAGCCGGCGCCCTCTGCGCCCCCTAACTCGGCCTTTTCCAAGGGACTGCTCAAATTGCGGTGTGGAGTGGCGGACCGTTGGAGCCTGTCTGCGCCCTCAGCAGCCGGCACCCAGGTGGTGTGCTTGAGCCTCGTACGAATCGGCGCGACCGAGCGGGACGATATTGCCCGCGCAGGCGCACTTTGGCTGGATGTTGAATCCGGGGAGTGCGGCTCCGCGAATTCCGCTTTTGGGGCCGAGGTAGTTCAGTTCTTGCGGCGCTTTGGAATTCGATTTAACCGGATTGAGAATGCGGCCGCTGAGGAGTGAAGCTTGCTTCTATCCTTTTGCCTATCCATCTTCCTCCCGACTTTGCCCTAGCCAAATCTCATGCATGACCAGATTCGAAGCTTCATTGTCGACAGTTTCCTCTTTGGCCAAGCCGGTGATCTGACTGGCGCAACGTCGTTTCTCGAAAGCGGTATTATTGATTCCACGGGCGTCCTGGAACTCGTCGCCCACCTCGAATCCACTTACGGCATCAAGGTCAGCGACGATGAGTTGACCCCCGATAATTTGGATTCCATCGACGCCATCTGTGCCTACATCGCCCGCAAACGCGCCAGCACCGCAACCGTATCCTCATGATCCGCCGGCGGGGCGAGATGCTGCCTGACATCTTTGGCCGCCAACGTGGGTCGGACAGCTTGTCCAACTTTCGGGTTTGCCTTTGTAATCGCCCTCGCGTGCCGCGCCGAAGCTTTTGGAGCGAAGGCGGGCGTGCCGCCATCCAGCTTGGTGGCAGTCCATTCAATCTGCTTACTCCTTACTTTTTACTGCTTACTGATCACTGATCACTGACCACCAACCGCGACTAATCGTTCCATCAACGTTAATGAGCGCTGATCAGCGGTTTTCCGGCCGGTTTCAATTTTGAATTGGTCGTTTTGAATTGTCCGCTCTCCGCTTTCCGCTTTCGAGTTTTTCGTCCCTTTCGCGGGCCGAGATTCCTTAGGCGTTGAAAGTTGAACGTTAAGCCTTGGCTGTTCGAGTTACCCCTCACGCACTACGAATCACGGATCACGTTTTACCCATTAGCGTCAATCAGCGTCGATTAGCGGTACACCGTCCGGTTTCAATTTTGAATTGGTCATTTTGAATTGGTCATTTTGAATTGTCCGTTCTCCGCTTTCCGCTTCCTTGCCGCGCCGCAGTTCTCGGAACGAAGGCGGGTCTGCTTTCAGCTCTCAGCTTTTTGAAGAGCCTCCGTCCCAATGGACCGCTTCCTGACCGTAAACCTCGTTGCGCCCTTGCTGCGAGTGTTTGGGAGAAGCGGCAACTCGAGATTGCGCATCCCGATTCTGATGTATCACGCCATCACGAATGATCCGGAACCGGGCGTTCGTGGTTACTATCGCCTCAACACGCCTCCGGCACTTTTTCGCGAGCACTTGCAGGTTTTGAAAGACGAATCCTTCACCGTCATCGATCTCC
>JANRLX010000045.1:0-58799 GCA_033762115.1 Verrucomicrobiota bacterium | reverse complement strand
TGTCCTGTTCAGCGATCCCATTCTCAAAAAAGCGGTCAGGAAATTGTTTTTCGAATTCCCGCACTTTGCAATCCGCAGACAAGTCACCATCGAGCACCACAAGATCGGGGTGGGAAATCGCGAGATTCACGAGGGTTTCGCCGTAGGCTGCGGCTACATACTGTTTGGTAATCGCCAGTTTGGGGCTTGGTTCAACAGGAATATGCTTTAATTGAATTGCTGCCTGACCATGGCTGCTCAACAGATTGTTTATCCGCCCAAGCAATTCATCAAAACCCCTTTGGAATGGCTCATCTGCTGGCGCACCCGAGTGCCATAAATATTTTCCCTGATTGGAAACCATTGCAGAAATTTCCTCCATAAATGAAACCCCTTTGCCTTTGATGGTATCAGCAATAATGATCCTGGGCTTTCCGTCTGGCTCCTGAGGACTCAACGCTCTCCGCAATTCCTTAAAATCATGTCCGTTGCATCGCTCAACCGTCCAGCCAAAGCTCCTGAATTTGGACTCCAGATCACCCAGACCAATGACTTCATTTACAGGCAGATCCGTTTGCAATTTGTTATGGTCAACAATGACTGTGAGACATGCTTTCTGGTGAACGGTGGTCTGAAGTGATTCCCAGATTTGACCTTCCTGGAGTTCTCCATCGCCTGTCATCACAAAGACTCTTCCATTGCGCTTAAAATGCCTTTTTGCCAACGCCATTCCACGTGCTTTGGAGATTCCCATGCCGAGTGAGCCTGTGTTTGCCTCTGCCCCCGGGATATGGATATCCGGGTGACCGTCCAGCCCCCCCAGTCGCCGCAACTTTAGAAGCTGTTCCTCAGAAATGATGCCCAAGGCATGAAAGACTGCGTATAGCCCTGGCACATCATGCCCTTTGGAACTGAAAAAGAGGTCACGGCCTGGATCGTTTAATGGGAGCTGCCTGACGTTCAGTAGTTCGAGATAAAGGAAAACGTTGATGTCCATTGCGCTGAAGCTGGAACCAAGATGGCCGGAGCCAGCTTTTTTGACTTCCACCAACGTGTTCAGTCGGCACATTTCCGCGAACAGGCGAAGTTTAGTGTCTTGATCGAGACCGCTTTGAAGCAAGCGATCAAATTCACTTTTTGGTATGAGTTTTAATTCTGGCATGGGGAATTAAATCAGGGTTGCGTAAAAAATCGTGCTGGTCTTCGAACGATGGGCAGATCGGCAAGCTTCCGATCCAGGATGGTTTCAGCAAGCCACCAATCATCAGCTTTATTGATATCAAATCCTTCAAATCCTTCAGTCAAAAATGGAATAATTTTTCTGCCTGCAATCGTGCCCTCTTCAAGGGGAACTCGACTCCATGCCATCTCGAGGCTGGCATTCTGAGTATAGACCGTTGGGAGTGCCTGGTACGGCGTGCTGTGCCATGGCGGGTTGGTCCCTCCATCATCAAGCAACGGTTTCATAAGAGAACCTTCGATGATCCACATTTTTCCCGGATGCTGCCGACACAATTCAACAGCGCGTAATGAATCTGCTGTGATCTCCTGAAACTGTTTCCATGCGCGTTGAATTGTCGCAGGCAAACGGAAAGGACTGGTTGGTCTTAAAATTGAAAAAGCTTCAGCAGAAGAACCCATTTTTTTCAGGGTAATCAATGCATGTTGAATCCACTCAATATCAGGTGATTTGTCGCCGGCAAATTCTGCGGGTCGTAAAAATGGTGTTTCAGCTCCGTAATGCTGACATAAAGCAGCTATCTCTTCCGAATCTGTGGATACAATCACGCGCGAAAAAACGCCACTGTCTATCGCTGCGCTGATGGTATAGGCGATCAAAGGATGTCCATGGAGTGGACGTACGTTCTTTCCGGGCACACGCTTGGAGCCAGCCCGCGCGGGAATCAATCCAATGATTTCAGGGTGTGCAGCGCTCATCAGAGAGTGGCTGGATCCACATTAAGATAGATGTCTTTCAATTCGGAGTAGATATTGAGAGCTTCAGTTCCCGGTTCTCTTGACCCGTTTCCTGATTGCTTTACTCCGCCAAAGGGCATGTGCGGCTCGCTTCCAAATGTCCCGGCATTAACCACTGCAACACCAGCTTTCACCTTGTCACAAAAGCGAATGGCACGATGAAAATTTTTCGTGTGGATGCAGGCGGTCAAGCCATAGGGAGAATTGTTGGCCAATTGAAGGGCTTCCTGAAAATTTTTAACCCGATACAAAATTGCAATGGGGCCAAATAATTCATTACAGGAAATTGGGGCATCTGCTCCAACGCCCTCGATCAAAGTTGGCGCCATGTAAAATCCTTCTCGATGCAATTCGTCGTTCAGTCGATGGCCCCCTGTCAAGACGCGAGCCCCATCCTGTGCGGCCTGGTTTACCGCTGCCAGCATGTTATTAAGTTGCGCCTCGTTGATGACCGGCCCGAAATCATCATTGTCGGTGGTGCCTAATTTCAATGTGCTCGTCTTTTGCAAAAGCAAATCTCGAAATTCGTCATAGACAGAATCAAAAATTATGATCCGGCTTCCGGAGGCACATCGTTGCCCGGCATTGCTGAATGCCGAGAGAAGCGTCCATTTGGCAGCGTTTTCAAGGTCAGCGTCGTCACAGACTATAAGAGGATTTTTGCCTCCAAGCTCCAAAGAGATGCGGGCGAGCCTTTTACCTGCTTCCTGCTGGATTATTTTTCCAACTTGCGTTGAACCGGTAAAACTAATGACGCCAATTTCCGGAGACTGAACCAATGCGGCTCCAGCCTCTTCACCATAACCCTGGATGATTGAGAGCACGCCAGGGGGAAGTCCGGCGTCCCGGGCAATCTGTCCGAAGATCCAGGCAGTTGCGGGAGTGTCCTCCGCGGCTTTCAGTATTGCAGCGTTCCCACAAATCAAAGCGGGAAAAACTTTCCACGCAACGTTCGCAATGGGTGTATTTGCCGCAATGATCAGACCCGCAATTCCGATCGGCTGGCGAACGGTCATTGCATATTTATTTGCGACACCACTCGTTGTTGTCCGGCCATAAAGACGCTGGCCTTCGCTGGCATAAAATAATCCCAGTTGGATCGCTCCGGACGTTTCACCTTTGGCGTCTTTAAGTGATTTGCCAGTTTCAAGTGAGACGATTTGCGCAATTTCTTCATGCCTCTGCTTCATCCGAAGCACAATTTCATGCAAAATTTCACCACGTTTGACGGCAGGAGTTTCGCTCCAAAGTTCCTGCGCCTGAATCGCTGCCTTGATTGATTTTTGGATGTCTGCAGCGCCTGAACGAGCAACCATGCAAAGTTTTTTGCCAGTGTCGGGGCGGAGCTTTTCGAAAGACTTTCCAGAAATGGCTTCGGTTTCGTTATTGTCAATCCAGTTTTGGATCAGCGAAGGAATCATAAATAGTTACCAGGCTGTAAACCCTCCATCCACGACCAGTGTTGAACCGGTCATGTAAGAAGATGCATCGGATGCAAGGAACAGCATCGTCCCGTTGTAGTCCGTTTCATCGGCCATTCTGCCGAGGGGGACTTTGGGGCAGTATGCCTCAAGAAATTCGGGATCCTGATTGTTAAAAACACCGGCTAAAACGACTGAGTTCACTCGCACCCGCTGCTTTCCCCAGTAAGTGGCCAAATAACGCGTGAGATTCAGGATGCCAGATTTGGAGGCAGAGTAGGCGACCGGTTTGAAAAATGTTTTTCCCTCTTTTCGGCGATACTCATAAATATTTTGATCAGGTGAAACAATCCCGTAGATGGAACTGATGTTGATGATCGATCCTTTCCCGGCAGATGCCATTGCGCCCCCGAAAACCTGGCAACAAAGAAAGACGCCTTTCAGATTCACATTCATCACCTTCTCCCAGGATGAAACAGGATAGGTTTCAAAAGGGCCATTCTCCTCGGCGGGCGCTCCGGGCGGAGAATCCAAAGCGGCATTGTTGATCAGCACTTCTGGCTCTCCCCAGGTTTCACGAATACTCGCTAATGCAGTTTCAAGGGAAGATCGTTCAGTGACATCGGTTTCCAGAAAAAGCATCCGTTTTGAGAGTGCACCGAATTTTCGTTCCTGGTCTGGTTGATGAATCTTTTGATCAAGAACGACGACACGCGCTCCACGTTCAGCGAAAGCAAGTGAATACTGCCGTCCCAACTGCCCCATGCCACCGGTCACAAGACAAACCTTGCCTGAGACATCAAATAAATCCCTCATTGCGGGCGCTCCATTTTCACTTTATGCACCAGATCGCAGACCTCCCGAACAGCCCCGTACCCTCCTCGAGCAGTTGTTCGCAATTTACCTAACGGGATCACAGCATCATAAGCGTCCTGCACAACCATAGGTAGCGTGACCCGTTCGAGACAACCTTTATCATTTATGTCGTTTCCAAGGTAACCGGTTTGCTCCCACGAAATATTTTCTGTTTTTAACAACTGCTCCAGAGCGCTGACTTTATCCTCGCAACCTTGCACACAGCGAATTTTCAACTTCTTGCATCTCAAGGTAACGACAGGGTTTGCCTCGGTTGAAATGACCATGTAACGAACCCCGACTTCATCCAACAGGCGGAGGCCCAGGCCATCGCTTCGCCAGCAACGAACCATTTCGACTCCATCCTGCGACACATAAACAGAGTTGTCTGTGAACACTCCGTCAAAGTCAAAAACGATCAGCCGAAGCTTCAAGATGAGCAGTTGGAGTGAAGGGTCAATCATGGGGCGAGATGTTCAATCAAAACGGAATCATCTTCCTTCAAGGACTTAACCAAACGTTTGCCAATGACTCTATCAATATCAGCCGGGGGAAGCCCGTCTCCAGGTGACTTGAACGCGAGATCGTCCGCTGCAAGCAGATGGCCTTCCTGCAAATCACGTGCGGCCTTGATGCTTTTCGCCATTTTCATGAGCGGTTTCACCTCGCTCGGATACGTTCTCTTGATTCCATCACCAAGAGCCAAACGGGTGCGGCGAAGGTCACGGACCATTTTTTTCATCCCAATCGGTTCCAGTGAGAATGCATGGTCAGTTCCCTTGTTGGCGCGATTCAAGGTGAAGTGTTTCTCCACAATCCGGGCGCCGAGGACATAGGCGGCAACTGACATTGCGATGCCATTGTCATGGTCGGACAAGCCAATAACGCTGCCAGGAAATTGTTCGCGGAAATTTGTAATGACACGAAGGTTCAACTCGTCGAACTGACAGGGATATGCAGCAGTGCATTGAAGAATCGCAAGCTGAGGATTAATCGCCATGACTTCATAGTACGCCCGTTTGATATCTTCAAATTGCGCGCCGCCGGTGCTGATGATCATGGGCTTCTTGAATTTGGCGACATATTTCAAGAGCGGCAGGTTCTTGAGATCTCCTGATGCAATTTTGAAAGCAGGCAGATCCAGTTCAGCCAGAAAATCAGCGCTCTTGAAGTCGAAAGCGGTTGAGAAAAATGCGAGCCCCAAATCTTTGGCAAGCGTTTGAAGTTCCTTGTACTCAGCGTAGCCAAACTCGAGCGCTTCACGATGCGCGCCATAGGTATCGCCATAGCTATTAGGATTATCGTAAATTTGATTATAAAGGGCTTTGGTATAAATTCCTTTATTATCACGCTTTTGCAGTTTGACTGCATCGACGCCACAATCCTTGGCTGTCTTGAAAAGTTCCTTGGCAACTTCCAATTTGCCCATGTGATTGTGTCCTATTTCAGCAATCACATAGCAATCGCTATGGTCATTAATTTCTTTATGCTCAATAATCAATTGTCGTGTCATAAATCATTTAATTTGAATCGGACTACCTCGTGCGACTGGAAATGGGGAGTTCCTAATTGCTTGAGTGTTGCTTCGCAGACCTTGCTTGGCTCAATTGCGTTCATGCATTGTTCCGGATTGCACTTTGTGTGTCCCATGGGGTCCGCCAGGCTAAAGCACCTGCCATGACATGATCCGGCACGGAGAATGATATGCCCGTTGCCCAATGGACCGGTCCTGGTTTCATCTGTGGGGCCAAAGAGACTGACAACAGGAGTATTCACTGCTGCTGAAAGGTGCATCAGGCCGCTATCACAGCAGATCACAGTTTTGGCTGCTTCACACAAGGCAATGGACTCAATTAAATTAAGACGCCCGGCAAGCACGGCGGAAGATTTCGGGCCACCGGCGTCGCTTAAAATTTGCTTGCAGAGGCTGGTTTCCTCTGCCGAACCAATCAGCACATTGTGAATTCCCTGTTTTTCCAACAGGCGAACAAGTTCAACCCAGTGTGATTGAGGCCATCGTTTCCATGTCTGCGCTCCGCTTGATCCCGGGACCAGGGCAACAAACTGATGGATATTTAAGCCAGCTTGAGAAAGGATACTTCGAACGTGCTGGCGGGTGATTTCAGATAATTGAAAGAATGGCAGGCGCCCAGGCACTTCCAATTTCAATCCTCGCGCAAGACCTAGATAGCGATCAACTTCGTGAGTTCCAGGGTCCATTTCGATTTTTATATTAAGAAAGTTGTTCCAGCGATTGCGATATTCCTCTGTAGTGCAATGGCCTACCCGCCATCTGGAACGGCCCACCAAACCCGCCAGAAGAACTTCAGCTTTTACGCCATTAAACCGGATGATCGTCATGTCCCAGCCTTTAAGGCCTGCCTTGATCCCAGCCAGTAGTCTGGAAAACCGGCTGCGTCCCTTCAAATTCAAAACAATCACTTCGTTGACCAACTGATCCACGCTTTTCAAAAGCAGGTCAGCTCCATTTGAAGAAGAAAACAGCCCCGCGATATGAGCGCCAGGGTACCCAAGGCGAAGCGCTTTAAGAAAAGGCAAAAAAAGTACCATGTTTCCAATTCCCATCTGTGCTGAAATCAGAATCCGCTGAGCAGAATAGAGGGTGGAGGTATTCACTCAAAAATAGCTGCAGGAAAACTGCTCTGCGCAGCTTTGGGAATTGCAAAAAGATTATCAGCAAAGCGCATTTCTTTTAAAGGAGGAGCAGATGCTAACTTGGAAATCCGAGACTTGCCCTTTCGTAATCGATAAATATTCCAGTCCTTGAACTGCTCATTGAAAAAAGTTCTCTCTGCCTCACCTGCTTTGCGCCCATCATACTCAAAACAAACCATGAATTGTGGATTATCGTGAAACAATCTGGTTCCGCCTTTCATCACTGGAATTTCAAAACCTTCCACATCAATTTTAATCAGGCGTGGGGAGCCAACTGGATTCGATTGAAAATAATCATCCAGAGTGATTACATCGACAACAACCTCCTTGCTTCCCTCCTCGCCACTGAGAAGCGATGCGCTCCCGCGAGATATGGACGTATTCACATACAACTTCATACTTGAAGGTGTTTCTCCAAGGCCCACGCACATGGAACGTATGTTTATCAGTTTATTTTTTTGAATGTTTTCCTGGAGAATATGAAATGTTGTGGGATTTGCCTCGAAGGCAAAAACCTGTCCTTTAGGTCCCACAGCCCTGGCTCCGGTCAACGTCATTAATCCAATATTCGCTCCGATATCAATGAACACGTCACCGGGCCGAAGTACTGCCCTGAAGACAGACAAAGTACCGACTTCATAGTTGCCCGTATAATAAATTTCTCGTTCCAATCCTTTATCAAAAGTG
The DNA here is from genome assembly GCA_033762115.1 of Verrucomicrobiota bacterium. Taxonomy (GTDB): domain Bacteria; phylum Verrucomicrobiota; class Verrucomicrobiia; order Limisphaerales; family SXQI01; genus JANRLX01. The sequence continues at coordinate 51,204 of JANRLX010000045.1, read as the reverse complement.
GGATCTACTTTAATCTCCACCCCATAATTCGTAGTAACAAAAACAGGTCCAGTTGCAGGGGGCAGAAGCATACAGTTCAGCCGTTTACAAAGAGTCGGCAATTTTGGAACTTGGGCTGCAAGCAATAAGTGATGGGCTTTATGGAGTAACGTTCGCATGTATTACAATTTTGTAATCACCATTGATCCGCTTTTGTCCGGCATCGGTACTCCAACCTCCGCTTTTCCTTTAAGAAAATCTTCCGCCGCGTGACGAGCTCCCGGCCACGCGTTGTAATCATGCACGATGATGAATCCTCCCTGTGTCATTCGAGGATAAAAATACTCCAGCCCCGCCAGAATCGGATCATATAAATCTGCATCCAAATGAACGAGGGCAAATTTTTTCATGCCAAAATCTTTTGGCACACTGGCTGGAAAAAATCCCTGATGAATATGAACGTTCCCGTTTTGAGGTTTAATGTAATTAAGGACTCCTTCCACGCTGGTATCGCTGAACTCTTTTGTGGAAGCTTTCAACCCGGTTTTTTGTGCCTCTGAATGAATGTCTCGTTCATCAAATCCCGCAAAAGTATCAAATAAGTGCAGGGGGCGATCCGGCATATAATAATGAAACACCTTTGCTGAAATACCCTGCCATGTTCCCAGTTCAGCCATTTCTCCTTCAATCCTCCGCTCATTTAAGCTTCGCATCAGGAGAATTAACATATCTCGCCGGACAAGGTCCCAGGGATAAAATGGCGCTATTTCTCTTTTAATGGGATCACCGGGAACGAAATAGCCTCCCGTTTGCTTGATAAAATCCGGCCTGTGCCACTTGCAACGCGGATTGATATCCATTTGCCCTTGAAGAAAAAAAGCTGAGTTCACCATTCGTGGAGCAAACCTTTCCTGGGCATCGCGAATCGCAATCGGCAGATATTTGCCGGGTCGCGTGATGAGTTTCCACAATTGGCCAAGCATACTATAAAACAGTCAGGACATCGACCCACGACATTTTAGAAATTTTATCATGGAATTGCGCCCGCCGTTGCCGTGTCCGCTGATGGATCGGACATTCCTCGGGTAACCGGGTCGGCAATGTGGGAGCAACAATATCATTCCTTAAAAAAAACGCGTTTGAAGCGCTGCGATTGATTCCAAGGAGGCGATAACCTTTTTCCTGGGCCAATACTTTAAAAGCGCCTAAAGAAGCTCCAAAATAATGCGCATCCAAGCCGGGTGGATTGTGTTCACGATGATTAAAACTGGCGCTATATGGAATCGTCAATGTTGAAGGGTAGGGAAGCACATCATTAATTTCCAAGATTAACACTCTTGGTTTGGTAACCTGCAATGCCTTGAACACCCACCAGTCGACCCCATCAATGTCCAGGGAAAGAAGGTCCAGCTCCGAGTTGAAATCATGTTTGTTTAGGAGATCATTGATATTCTCGCCGTGAACGAATGAAGCGATGGTTTTCGGGGTTGCATGCCAGGTGTTTGCATGGGTTTTAAAAAACTGTTGAATTCGATGAATGTTTTTAGGATCACCATCGATGATCAACCCTTCCCATCCATGATGAATAAGTAAATTCGCGGTATTACACTCAACTTCAGAGTAAGGTGCCATTCCAGCACCTATTTCCACACATTTTCGGGTGGTCGTGCCAATCTGGGAGAAAATTGCCAGGATGATTCCATCTTCCTCTGTTTGAGAATAAACGCGAAATCCGTAATCAGAAATGTCGATTGGTTCCCCCTTTTTTCCTTTCTCCGAAAGCAGTGTATTCAGGAGCACTTGCTCCAGTTGGATACTCGAAGCCACCTTTGGTTCAATCGCCAGCGATGACCATTTCCGACTCGCGGAACGAGCGAACTTCAGGCTCTCACCTCGTAATTTATTATAAATACGCTTCAACACTCAAAAATTATTTAAAGCCAGGAGCGACTCTGCGCATCATTTTCATGACAGGAGATTTGAACGGCAATAATGCGGCAATCTTTCGCAAATCAGGATCAAACTGATAAGCGATAAATGCGGCGACGATCAATATTGCGCTTACCGCAAGCGACGCCGCCAGGAAATTTCCTGAAGAGTAAAACCACACAACAGCGGTCGCAAGCGATGTGATGAGGGCCCACATGAAATGAAACTGGGTGCGAACCAGGAAATCACTCCAGCGCAACCGCGTTATTTGATTTGCTATCCAGGCGACGACAGGCGCTGTCAGTATGTAGCTGCTGGAAAATGCGAGGATCGTCCCTTCAAACCCAAAATAACTCCCTAAAAACAACGCTGAAGTCGTTAAAATAGTCAGGAATATTGTCCATCGAAAAAGCCATTCGGGGCGGTTGGTCGCCTTCATGAGCTCACCCAAAGGAATGCAGGCTGCCTGCATGAACAAGATGCCGGACAGCAGAGCGATAATCGGCATTGCTGCTTCCCACTGTTTTCCAAAGACCTGTGGGATAAGTCGTGAACCAATCGTGAGCAGTCCGATCGCGATGGGGATAAGCAAATAATTGAGGAGCTTGAAGGAAAGAACGTAAAGATCAGCCAGCCTGGAAGGATCATCCTGAATTTTGGCAGCCTTGGGGAAAAGAAAACTACCCAGCCCTGCTTGAATTCCTTTCAGGGGACTAAATGTGACTCGTTGTGCGAACGAGTAAAGCCCCAGTTTTTCAGGGCCAAATAGCATTCCAATCACGATTGAGTCTGTATTTCGGGTGATATGTTTCAAGACGCTGTAGCCCAGCATCCGTGATCCGAAAATCCATAGCTCTTTTGCACTGGCCAGGCTGGCTTGCAGAATGGAAAATCGATGAGGGGACAATCGCCAGATCAAAAGTGTTCCAAGAAAATTTCCCAACATGCTGTTCGCGACCAGACTCCACACACCGAACCCTTGAACAGCCATGATAATTCCGACAACTGCCGAAATGGAACTCGCGGTGAAATCACGATACGCCAATGCTTTGAATCTTAGTTCGCGCTGCGCCAGGGCATTTTGCACTGATCCCATGGCTGTGACAAGAAATCCCAGGGAAAGCACTGCAATCACCGGTTGCGCCGATGGGGCATTCATCAACCAGCTGACCGGCCATGACGCGCCGATGCTTAGTAATGTTAGAATCGTGCCGCTGGCGACGTTGACTGCCAGGACCGACGCCATGTGCGTTGTGGTTATTTCCTTTCGCTGCACCAATGCCGAGGCAAAGCCGAGATCCAGGAACAATCCCAGAAATGCGGTCCAGATGGTTGCAATGCTCAATACCCCGAATTCCGCGGGTGCCAATCGCTTGGCAATCACGACCATAAAAGCAGCAGCCAGTCCCTGACGGACCAACTGTTGAGTGATTGACCAAATTGCGGAATGCATGTTTCAGCGGAACAAAAATTTTTCTGCGAGTGGAATCACTGCCGCCATCTTTTTTTGAGTGCGGGTTAGATGTTTCAGGCGTTCGGCGCAAAGCTTGTGTTCCTCTGGAGTCAGGTGCCCTGCCTTTAAGTCATCATCCAGGTCGTGGAGCATGGTTCCAAGCCGCATCTGGGAGGATTTCATCCGAGGTTTCAGGAATTCATTATAAGCGTTGCGCAACAGCCCGCCCAAATCTCCCACAGCCTCGAAATAGTCACGCCGCTCGCCGGGAACCCATACCTGGCGAATGGCACCCCAATTCATTAAAAATCTAGTCCCCATGCTTGCGCTCCCTTTACTGATCGAAAGCGTCCTGACCAGGTCATCCAGGGAAAGCGGTTTTACCGAGAGGTAAAGTGCCCCGAAAATTTGGCCTGTGGAGCGTGGAAGACCCAGGACCTGAAAAAAATGGCCGCATCCAGCGATCATCTGGAGACGTGTTTTGGAGGCGGATAAATTCCCTGCCGGAATGGTGCGCTTCTGGAGTGCAGGCTCAGCCATAGCTCAAAACGTTCAATTCGTTTTGAACGTTTTAGTCAAAAAAGGCTCGTAGTCGCAAGATTAATTTTGAAGAAAATCGTTCACTGCGGAAACCACTTCCTCCCGCTGGGTAGCGGTCAACTCGGGATACACAGGGATGCTGATCGCTTCCTGCGCCAATTGTTCAGCCACCGGCAGGCGTCGTGCAGGCAAAGCAGAAAAGCATTCCTGTTGATGCAGCGGGACCGGATAGTAAATTTCGGTTCCGATCCCTTTGTGAGTCAGGGCGGTGCGAAAGGCATCCCGTTGTCCAGGAACTCTTAAGGTGAATTGATTCCAGATGTGTGAGTTGCCGGGATGGGCAACTGGCAGGATAATTTTTGCCTCGCTTAAGCCAAGCGATTTTTTTGCCGTACGGCAATCGCAGGCGGAGGAGATTTTCACGTGTGGATTCAGGGATAACTTTTCACAGTAAAAGTTGGCATTGGCACGTCGATTAGCAGTGTATCGAACATAATGAGGCAATTTCACCCGCAGCAACGCCGCCTGCAACGAATCGAGCCGAAAGTTTGCTCCGACTAATTTATGATAATACTTTGGCTTTGCCCCGTGAGTTCGGAGGAGACGTGCCTTTTCAGCCAGTGCATCATCGTTGCTCACCAGCATGCCGCCATCACCAAACCCCCCTAAATTTTTTGAAGGGAAAAAGCTATAGGTTCCAAATGTGCCCATTGTCCCGATTTGCCTGCCGTGATACTCGGCGCCAAGCGCCTGGGCAGCATCTTCAATTACCGGCAATTTTCGTTCTTTGGCAAACTCCAGGATCGGGTCCATGTCCGCCGATTGCCCAAACAGGTGTACAGGCATGATTGCCTTGGTCCGATTGGTTAACTTGGCAGCAGCATCCTCGAAATCCATGTTGAAGCAAGCTGGGCAGCTCTCGACAAATACCGGAGTTGCTCCGGTTCGTGCGATGCATCCTCCAGTAGCAAAAAAAGTGTAGCTTGGACAGAGCACTTCATCCCCCGCCTTTATATCGAGAGCCATAAGCGCCAGGAGAATGGCATCCGTTCCGGAAGAAACGCCAATCGCATGGCGCGCGCCGGTCATGGCCGCAATCTCTTTTTCAAGAGCAGCTACGTCCGGACCCATTATGAATTGGCCGGATCGGAGCACGCGTTCGAATGTTGCCTTCAACTCCGCTTCGAGCGGCAGGTTTTGAGCATTAACATCTAGCAATGGAACTGCCATTTAGTAATCTTTCTTCCCGTTACGTGGTGGACGGTTTTTGAATTCGTCATAACTGATTTTGCCCTGGGTCAATTCAAATGGAAGCGGCGCCTCCTCATCGAGGTCAAGACAGCGCAAAAAGCCGTTCTGCTCTTCATATTTGAAACCGGATTCGGGACAGATTAACTCCTGGTTGCTGTCAGGTTTCAGCACATGGCCATGACGGCTCATCCATCCTTTCTGTCGCCCTGGCACCCCCGTGATCAATGCATAGTCAGGAACATCTTTTGTGACCACTGCGCCAGCTGAAATGAAACAATAACGCCCCAGGGTAACACCACAAACGATGGTTGCGTTGGCTCCAACGGTTGCGCCGCGGCGAATGAATGTTTTCTCGTAAAGGGAATGTCGAACCACCTGGGAACGGGGGTTCGTGACATTTGTCAAGACACAGGAAGGCCCCAGAAAAACATCATCCTCGATGGTCGTGCCTGTGTAAATCGCCACGTTATTTTGGACTTTGACGTTGCTTCCAATTCGCACGTTGTTTCCTACCATCGTATTTTGACCAAAGACACATCGCGGACCAATCTCTGCGCCTGTGCAGATATGCGCAAAATGCCAGATTTTGGTTTCATCGCCAATGATGCAGGGCTGATCAATTACCGCGGTCGGATGTGCGAAATAGCTCATCAAATCTCACTTAAAACAGTGGGCCGCCCATTCAGTTGCAAGGAGGTTTGGCATGCTTGAAGCACCTTCAGCACTTTGATTCCATTTTCAGCATCCGTCAGTGGAGATGATCGCGTCAGAATACAGTGAATGAAATGTTCACATTCTTTGCGCAACGGTTCATCTGCGCTTAGCGGCACAACCTGGGCTTCTCCCTTTTGGAGGATTGGCTGCCGGTTATTCAAATCCACTCGCTGATTATGAAGCGTCAATTTTTCATCTTTGGAAACGTCATTGAAAACAGCCATTTGTTTGTCTCCAACCACCACAAGCTTTTGCTCCTTGAATGGGTTAAGCCAGCTCACAAAAATATGAGCTCGCTGGCCGGTTGCAAAATGAAGGCAGGAAACAGTCACATCCGCAAGGGTGGGCGTGATGTAGTTTCCACCCACGCAAGTCACTTCAATAGGCATCTCGCCGAACAATCTCAAAATGACTGCGATATCATGTGGCGCGAAACTCCATAGTGCGTTCTCTTCCGTTCTGATTTTTCCGAAATTAAGCCGGTTAGAATAAATATAATTAACTTTTCCCAACTCGCCTCCTGCGATCATTTCCCTCAATTTGAGCACCGCAGGGTGATATTCCAACAAATGCCCCACCATCAGAATTCGCTGATGCTTTTCTGCGCTCGCCTGCAGTTGCAGGCCCTGCTGATAATTCAGGGCAAGAGGCTTTTCAACGAGGAGATCCTTACCACTGCTGAGCGCCTTCAGTCCAAGGGAATGATGGGTTTCTGCCGGGGTTGCGAGGACAATACCATCAATGTCGTCCCGTTCGAAGGCACTGTCGAAATCTTCGGAAATTTCCACTGCTGGAGCGATTTCCCTGGCGCGGTTCCGCCCGGATTCCGCAGGATCGCAAACCAGCTTTAGAACGCCTAGCTCACGAAAATTGCGCACCAGGTTTTGTCCCCAATAGCCACATCCGAGCACCGCAATTTTGGGTTGGTCCGCTTTCATGCTTTCCAAACCTGCCCTGGGCGGGTTTTCACAATGGCCATGACATTTCGAGTGTCAATTATGCAGGAGGATACCTCAGCCAGCTCCTGGTAATTGACCGCTTTGTGAGCGGTTGAGATCAGCACCGCATCAAACTTGGAAATGATCGCTCGGTCCCATTCAATACTCTTGGTTCCAGTCCATGCTGCATGTTCCCGCGTGGGGGTAATCACTGGAATATGGGGATCGTGGTAGGCCACCTCTGCGCCTCGCTCTTTTAATAAATCCATCAGCACAAATGTGGGTGATTCACGCATGTCATCAACATTTGCTTTATAGGCAAGACCAAGAATGAGAATGCGCGATCCATTGACCGCTTTGCGCTGCGCGTTTAATGCCTCAACCACACGATTCACCACGAATCCAGGCATCGATGTATTGATCTCGCCTGCGAGTTCAATAAATCGTGTATGCTGGCCAAATTCCCTTGCTTTCCACGTGAGATAAAATGGATCAATCGGGATGCAGTGGCCTCCCAAACCAGGACCCGGATAAAACGGCATATAGCCAAACGGTTTGGTTTTGGCTGCGTTGATTACCTCCCATACATCAATGCCCATCGCTCCATAAACAACTTTTAATTCATTGACCAGGGCGATGTTGATGCTGCGGAAAATATTCTCGAGAAGCTTTGTTGCTTCTGCGGCCCTGCATGAGGAGACAGGCACCACTGTATGGATTGCACGATTGTAAAGAGCAGATGCTTTTTCAAGACACGCACTGGTCAATCCCCCCACAACCTTTGGAATTTGTGCGACTTGGCTATCTGGGTTGCCGGGATCTTCCCGTTCAGGGGAGAATGCCAGGTGGAAATCCTTCCCGGCTTTCAGTCCCGATCCTTGCTCAAGGACATGCCGCAACTCTTCATCTGTCGTGCCCGGATAGGTAGTGGATTCCAGAACCACCAGTGAGCCCTGCTTCAGATAACAGGCAATGCTTTTGCCTGTCTCCAGAATGTATGAAATATCCGGTTCCCGGTTCTTATTGAGAGGAGTAGGGACACAAATAATCACTGCATCCAGTTCCCGGACTCGGGAGAAATCGCCGCTTGCGGAGAATCGGCCCGCCTTGATTTCTGTTTGGATCGCAGCGCTTTCAATATGCTTGATGTAACTTTGTCCTTTGTTGATCCCCTCGACTTTGGCGGAGTCGATATCAAGCCCGAGCACCTTGAGCCCGGACCGCGCGAACTGTAGTGAAAGAGGCAGGCCTACATAGCCCAGACCGATCACACCAATATTCATAACGGCGCCGCAAACTGTAACATCCACAAACCCTGACAACTTTCACGCGCTTCCGTCAATTTTTTTGCGCGGCAGATTGCTAATGTTTTAAACGATGAATCTTCTCATCTGCTCCAAAAGCCCTGGTACCGCAGCATAGGGATCTTCAGCTGATTCATACTCCAGGGCAATGTACCCTCGATACTTTGCTTCCTCCATGATTTTGAAGAGGCGGGGAAAATCTGCTTTTTCTTTTTGCCCATTGCGCGGGCGAATCTCCACCTTGAACTGAACATTGGCAGCAAAGGGAGCACATTTTGCAAGGTCCCCATACGGATCACTGGTTTGAAAGTTCCCTGTATCAAGATTGATTGCCAGCCAGGGGCTTTCCACTTCCTTGATAATTCGCAAAAGATCATCCGCCTCCGCAACAATCCCGCCATGATTTTCCAATCCGAGAATGACCCCATGTTGACCTGCGAATGCGCACAATTCCTTGAGAGCCGTGATGCAGTTCTGCATTCCTTCCTCCCTGGTAATTCCCTGCACCGCACCAGCAAATATACGGATATGCGGTGCCCCCATTACCTGAGCATGTCGGACCCATGCTTTGACGAGTTCTAACTGTTCATTCCGTTTCTCTCCACTTGGCAACGTCAAATTGTTTCCCACTGCAGTTCCGCTGATGTCGACGCCCTGAAGAAAAGCATGTCGTTTCAGCTTGAGTAAAAATTCCTGGGTCACAGTTTTAGGGAAATAGTAACTCGTCAATTCTGCGCCCTGCACTTTGTGCTCGGAGCAATAGTCTATAAAATCAAACAAAGTGATTTGCCGGACGGACTCCACTTTTGAATCTTTTTCCTGCGGCGCCTCTTTGAAATATTTACGAAAAGAATATGCCGCCAGTGCCAGCATGAATCGTGGGCTTTTTCGATCAAATGGCTGAATTGCGATTACGGAGGGCGCAAAAGATGCACCCAACAGGATGGAACTGCGGGTCAAAAAGTTTCTGCGTGAAATCATCGCCATAAATTATCAGCAGCTTTTAAGAAACGATAGTTGGATTTGTCCATGAAAAACAAAAGACGCTCCGGTTGGGAGCGTCTTTTCGTTCTAACTGGAATATTATTCCTGTTCACCTTCAGGCGCGTGCGGACGTGGCGGACGCAACTCATCTTTGCTCAGCTGTCCGTCACCATTTCGATCCAGTCTCAGCAGGACCTGGCTCGCATTGTTGATTTCCTCAGCGTCAATCACGCCATCTCGATTCGAATCGAATAATCCAAATAATGGAAAATGTGGACGGCCTGGGCGGCCTGGGCCATTGGGGCGTTCCCCTTCCACATTACCACCACGGCGCGGACCAGGCCTGCCGATATCGGTATCCTGGGCGATCAATATTCCTGCTCCTGACAGAAGCAGAGCTGCGGCTGAGAGAATAATAACTTTTTTCATTTGGTTCCTATGTTGCGAGGGCTGGCTTCACTCGCGTTTGTTTCTGTTAACCAGCTTCTGTTATTAATTGACGCCCTCACTGTTAAGTCTGTGTGTGCCTTGGACCTGAAAATTGTAAAGGAAAGGTAAAGTTCTGGTTTTTCTGAAAAAAGCCGGTTCCCAGCGTTTTCGGCACATGGCTTCAAAGGTATGTTAAGAAAACGTAAAGAAGTTCGACATTTCCCCGTTTTGCGGTTTTTACTGGGAAAAACGCATGGACACCACCGTTCAACCAAGGGTTCTGATCATTGATGATGATCGAAAGCTTTGCAGCTTGATCAAGGATTATCTTGAACCAATGGGATATTCAGTTGAACTGGCTCACAATGGGCTAAACGGAGTCGAAAGGGCTGATCAGGAACCATGGGCTGCGATTATTCTCGACGTGATGCTCCCTGGCATTGATGGCTTTGAAGCGCTCAAAAGGATACGCACCAGAACAGATGCTCCTGTTCTCATGTTGACTGCTCGCGGGGAAGAGGCTGATCGCATTGTGGGACTTGAATTGGGAGCAGACGATTACCTTCCCAAAACATTTTCTTCAAGAGAACTGCTTGCGCGTCTTCGTGCGGTGACACGGCGAGGTAATCGGAAAGCGGTTTCGAACGATCTGGAACCTGATCTGATCGTCAATGCATTGCGGCTTAATCCATCAACACGAACTGCCTTGCTCGATAACCAACCTCTGCTGCTCACTGCTGTGGAATTTGATTTACTGGCCTCGCTCATGCGCGCTCCTGGTCGGGTCAAAACGAGGGAACAGCTGCTTGAGGAGGTGCGGGAACGAGATTATGAAGTCTTTGATCGTTCCATTGACGTACATATCGCCTCCCTTCGAAGGAAGTTGAAGGATGATGCGCGGGAACCCCGCTTCATTAAAACGGTTCGAGCGGTCGGATATACCTTGATTCCCCCGGAGTGACATGCCTTTGATTCCTCTTTTCTCCAAAATCATCGCCTGGTTTTTCCTGAACCTGCTGCTGCTGGCCGTCATTGCTATCGTTCTTCTCGCTTCGCAATTTCCACGAGGCATGGAATTGCTCCTTGCCGGGCCGACCGGTGCTCGGCTCCAGGCAACCGCAGAAATGATTGCTCGTGATGTTCGTTCCTCTCCTCGTTCTGAATGGGATGCACAGCTCTCCCGTTATTCTGAAAGCTATGGCGTGGACTTTTTTCTTTTCAGATTCGATGGGATACAAATGGCTGGACCGCAAATTACCCTGCCAGCCGAACTTGTCACCCGCTTTAGAAAACCTGGAGCGGGCGCGGGATGGTTGGATGAAATGAGACCTCCTCCTGAGTCCCCGGAATTGATGAGAGAAGACCGTTTTCCGAGAAATCGTGGGGTGCCGCCACGTTTTGCGCTACGCTCCAAAAATCCGACTCAATACTGGGTAGGAGTTCCGCTTTTCATGCGCAGTCCCGGCCTGCCCGCTCCGCCCACTATTCTTCTAATTCGTTCCAGTTCATTGGATGGCAACGGGTTCTTTTTCGATTGGAGACCTCTCGCGACATTTTCAATCGGTGCCATCATTTTATCCATTCTCTTTTGGCTCCCCCTGGTTCGGGGAATCACCTCTGCCCTTAAACGCATGACTTTGGCCACAGAACAAATAGGGCAGGGAAAGTTCAATGTGAATCTCTCTGTGGAACGACGGGATGAACTCGGCCAGCTTGGAAGAGGAATCGCCTTCATGGCCAGCAGGCTGGATACCCTCGTCAATGGACAACGCCGGTTTCTCGGTGACATAGCTCATGAGCTATGTTCCCCTCTGGCGCGCATCCAAATGTCACTTGGAATACTTGAAGAATCTTCTGCTTCGACTCCGCAACAGAAGAAATATCTGACTGGATTACGCGATGAGGTGGATCAAATGAGCACATTGGTGAATGAGCTTCTGGCCTTTTCAAAAGCTTCCTTGCAAGAATCTCAATGCCAATTGATCGCCGTCAATGTTGAAGCAGCAGTTGCTGAAGCATTGAAAAAGGAAGGAGTCGATTCCGAAAGGGTTGTTCTCCAGATCGAAATCGGCCTGAGTGTTCTGGCAGATGCACATTTATTGGTCCGCGCCCTATCCAATCTCGTTCGCAATGCGTTGCGTTATGCCGCCAATTCCGGCCCCATTCAAATCTCAGCCTGCTCAAAAGCTAAAAAAGTTGAAATCATCGTCGCCGATAGCGGTCCTGGCGTGCCGGAGGAAAGTTTGAATCGGCTGTTCGATCCTTTTTACCGAGTTGATCCCTCCCGCACTCTTGAAACCGGGGGCACTGGGCTGGGGTTGACTATTGTCAAAAGTTGTATCGAACGTTGTGAAGGGTCTGTAACCTGCCGCAACCGTGTTCCACATGGGTTGGAAGTGAAAATCCAGCTCAACCAACCATAAAGATTGACAGAGCAATTTGGGTAGTTACCATAGACTCAGCTAAATGTCTGTTTACTACCATTTTGATCTACGTTTTGGTTTGCCGGTTTGTAGACGGTTGGACCAGGCTAGGTGGGATGTTGCTATATGCACAAGGAAATCTTTTAACTCCATGCCTCATAACCTTTAACAACTTAAAAGGCATGAAAAAACATTGGATTAATCGGGTCATTCTCACAATCGGAATCGCAGCAGGCCTCCTGATGACCTTAGGCGTTTCCAAAGCAGCAGGCACCAATTCAGAACCCCAAATCCTGAATATTTTTCTCGATGGAACAAATATCGTTGTTCGCGCCAGGGTTTCTCCAAAATATCAAAAGGTCATGCTCGAATCGAGCGTTCGGCTCGGTCGCCGCGCCTGGCAACCACGGGGAATGCACCGCTTCGCTGCAGTTAATACAAATGGTCCGGCAGTCGAGGTTACCTTCCGCATTCCTGTTACAGCAGATATGGAATTGCTGAGGGTTCGCGGTGATTTTTCAGATCCTCTTCCAGCCTCCTTTTACACAGGAATAACAAAGTATCAATCATTGGAAACACTTTCGGAGGATGCGATCCAATACTTCCCCGCCGTTGGTCTGTTTGATAATTTGGGAGCGCCAGGCTCCCCGGTCTCTGCTCCAGCCGAGCGTTCGCCTCGACAGGTGGTTGAGGCGGATATTTGGAAATTGTCCGGGAATACTCTTTTCTTTTTCAACCAATATCGTGGCCTGCAAGTGATTGATGTGACTGATCCTGATTCTCCCAACTTAATCGGTTCATTTACCCTCAACCTGGGGGGTGAGGATATGTATGTCATTGGCACAAACCGGGTGGTGTTGATTGCAAGAGATAATTGTTACTATTGGAACAATGGCGCGGAGAGTCGTGTTCTGTTTTTTGAAATCAATAATGGCGTCCCCACTTTAACTTCTGAAATGGGAATTCCTGGTCATGTACAGGAGTCTCGCCTGGTCGGTTCCTCCCTTTATCTCGTCTCAAGTCGTTATGGATACAATCGGTTGATTGACGCCACCGGTTCAAGTGAAGCTATTGCAGAGCAAGGTTCTGAAGTCATCTCAATTGACATCACAAATTTTGACCAGCCAGTGAAGAAAAAGACTCACTGGCTCACAGGTTATGCGAATGCAATTTATGCAACGGATGCTTATCTGTTCGTTGCTCAAAATAAGTGGGTTTCTGATGCGTCCCGGTCGGAGGTTTCAGTTTTCGATATTTCTTCCATTGACGGAAATTTTGAGTTCAAGTCCCGACTCCACACTGAAGGGCAGATCACTGATAAATTCAAAATGAATTACAAAGAGAGTGTTTTTTCTGCGATCGGTTCATTCCAGGGCAGCGTAAGCAACAGGTGGGTAATCAGAACAATTGTTCAAACTTTCAGTCTTACCAATGCTGCGGCTCCTGTCCAATTGGGACACTTAAACATCATTGAGAATGAGCAGCTTCACGCAACTCGCTTTGATGGGGACAAATTGTACGCGGTGACGTTTTTGCGCATCGACCCCCTTTGGATTATCGACCTCAGCGACCCTGCCAACCCACGCAGGGTAGGGGAGCTTGAAATCCCGGGTTGGTCTACTTACATCCACCCTCTTGGCGACCGACTCCTCACGATCGGTGTTGAGGTGAGCAACTCATGGCGCACAACCGTCCAGCTTTTTGATGTGGCTAATCCGGCCAAGCCTGCCTTATTGAGCAAAATCTACCTTGGGGAGCAGTGGAGTTCCAGTGAAGCGCAGCATAACGAAAAAGCATTTACTGTCGTCGAAGAAGCAGGTTTGGTCGCCATTCCATTTTCAGCATATAACACCAATCATGCTTTCATTCAGGGAGTTCAGCTAATCGATTTTGGAAGTTCAAATCTCGTCAAGCGAGGAATTGTAGAACGCGATTTCACGACGCGACGCACCGCATTGCACAAAAATCGTTTATTGGCCATCTCCGCTCAGGAATTGGTTACTATTGACCTTACCGATCGCGACAATCCAGAAGTCGTGAATGACACTGTATTGGCTTGGAAAACGGATCGACTTCATCTTGCTGGGGATTATCTGCTTCAAATTGAAAATGATGTTTCTCCTTTGGTTCACATTTCCCTGGCCACTGACCTGACCCGAATTGTTAGAACCGTGGCCCTGACAAACCTGAACATCATCAGCAGTGTCGCAAAAAATGGGAAACTTTATGTTCTCCAGGGGCAACAGAATTATTGGTATAACCCGGTTTTCCATCCGTGGCTGAACCAGGCTTCCACCAATTTGGAAACCACCGTTCTTTCGGTTTATGACCTGGGTCAGTTGCCTGAACTGCCTTTACTGGGACAAGCTATCGCCCCCGCTTTGGACAGTTATTCCTCTGTAACGCCACTTTGGCCCAAAGATAATTTGCTCATCTGGTTTCAGGAAAGTTATACTTCACCTTATTGGTATTTTCGCGATTGGGCTTTCCCACCGCTCCTAGCTGATTCGATTGGCGGCCTTGCCATGCGTCGGTATCCATATTGGTGGGGTAACGGCTACTCTTCTCGACTACTCGCATTTTCAGTCGCCCCCGAAGGTCCGCGATTCGTTTCTGATTTAAAGCTTACTCGAACAAACGGAAATGCTCATGGAACATCCATCCTCGCCGCCAATGGACTTGTCTTCGCCAGCTACGTCACTACGGAATACCAGGCGATCCTTCCAATTACCGTTACCAACCAACCCCATGATGTCTTTCAACAGGAGACCAGGGGTGAATGGCACAGAAATGCGTTTCTGGATGTGATTGATTATTCCGATCCTTCTGACCCTGTTGTTCGTGCTCCAGTGAATATTTCAGCGCCAATCATGGCAATTTCGCATGGAGGCTCAGTTCTCTATACACAAGGGCTGCGGAAAGATTCGGAGGGTGATTCCAAAGCTTTCTACCTCGATGCACTCGCTTATGATGGAGTGGAAGCCCATCTCATCGACTCAGTTCGTTCTACCAATGAATGGATTCGATCTGGCCTCGTTCATAAAGATCAATTAATCCTGGCGACATCTGTTTCCACTAACTCCGCACTCGAAACCTGGACTCTTTCCACGGAAGGAAAACTTGCGCAGCTTGCTTCATTGACCCTTTCTTCCCCGCTATCGGAAATGCTGGTATTCGGAGAGTTGCTGGTAACTCGTTCCTCCAGAATTCATCTCTACGATGCATCCAATCCTTTAAGCATTAAACTTCTCAAGCAGGATGAGTTGGGCTCCTGTCTCTCTTTTACACTGAAGGATGCAGACGGTGATTTGGATCGAGGGCTTTGGGTGCCGCTGGGTTGGTACGGGACAACATATATTCCTGTGCACACTCCAGCGACGCTTCAGCAATGAAATACCGAGGCAGTCCTATCTCGTTCTGAGTAGCCATTTCCCTGGAAAATGTTTTGCGGCGCGAGTGGCTATTCCTTCCCTATGAACCACCCTGGTTTGCTCCTTGAGGCAAAAATTCCAGGGTGTAAACGCTTGTGAAATCTTGTTCAATTTGATAGGGTTGATGCCATCCCTTACTGGTTATGCGTTACTTGAAGCCAAATCTCAATGCTTTGATCATTGTGGGTTTGTTGCTCGGCTGTATCAGCGTCTTTTCAAATACTTCCGATGCCGAAGAATTCTTTGAAAAGCAGATTCGTCCTGTTTTGGTCGAACATTGCTATCGCTGTCACAGTGCAGGAAGCGAAAAAATCAAGGGCGGTTTTACGCTTGATTCACGGGAAAGTATTTTGAAGGGGGGAGATTCAGGTTCTGCTGTCGTTCCAGGGGATGCGGACAAAAGCCTTTTAATTCAAGCAATTCGACATTCCCACCCGGACCTTAAAATGCCGAAGGAGAAGCTTGCAGATGGACAGATCAAGGCTCTTGAGAAATGGATTCAAATCGGTCTGCCATATCCTTCTGCCGCCAGTTCAGAAAACTCCTCCACGAATCATTGGTCTTTGAAGCCAGTTCGGAAAGTGACCGTTCCCAGCCCTAAATCAGCCACTGCAAAGTCCACCGAAATAGATCGATTTATTCTCGCAAAACTCGAGCAGCAAGGCTTAAGGCAGGTGAAACCTGCTGACCGCACCACGCTGATCCGGCGGGCAAGTTATGGGTTGACTGGATTGCCGCCAACTCCCGCTGAGGTCGATGCTTTCGTCAAGGATTCCAGCGCGAACGCTTATGAGAAACTCATCGATCGGCTTCTCGCCTCGCCTCATTATGGAGAACAATGGGGACGACATTGGCTGGATGTCGTGAGATACGCTGATACATCCGGCTGTAACTCCGATTTTCCAGTGCCATCAGCCTTCAAGTATCGTAACTACGTCATTGACTCCTTCAATCAGGACAAACCGTATGATCAGTTCATTAAAGAACAACTTGCAGGAGATCTTCTTCCGTTTCGAAACGATCAGGAACGCTTTGAGCAAACCATTGCCACAGGTTACCTCGCCATTGCCCGCCGTTTCGGCTCACGAGCCAATGAATTCCATTTAACAATTGAAGACATCATCGACAATATGGGAAAGGCAATGCTTGGGATGAGCCTGAGTTGCGCACGTTGCCATAATCACAAATTCGATCCGATCTCTGCAAAGGATTACTACGCACTTTATGGGATTTTTAACAGCACGCGCTACGCATTCCCCGGAACAGAAATCTACAAACATCCCAAGGATTTCATCGTGCTCGCGGCTCCGGAGGAAGCTGCCAGGGTGGCAGCTTACGAGAAAGAATTAGCCGATTTGGACGACAGGATTGAACAACTCACCCAGGAACGAAATCAGGTTGAACGCTTTGAAAAACTCAAGGCGGAGAATAAAACGGACACTTCTCCTGAGGCTTCCCAAAAGAAACGACGCACGCTGGTTGAGGTAAAAGCGGATTTGGAAGACGCTCGAACTCGGCAGAGGCGACTCGAAGCTCGCCCCCCTGCCGCTGAAAGGGCATACGCTGTTTCAGAAGGCAAAATTGAAAATGCCAAACTTCACCGCAAAGGGGACCCGGGAAAATTAGGTGATGAAATTCAGCGTGGTTTTGTTAAATCACTTGGAGGAGGGGATCTTCCGAAAGCATATCCGGCCAGTGGCCGTCGTGAACTCGCGGATTGGATTGCCTCTCCTCACCATCCATTGACAGCTCGGGTCATGGTTAACCGCATTTGGCAGCATCACTTCGGCAAAGGCATTGTCCAGACACCCAACGATTTTGGCACCCGCGGCAAACTCCCGACTCATCCGGAATTGCTGGATTATCTCGCGAATTATTTTTGTGAAAATGGCTGGTCCATCAAGGCGATGCACAAATTAGTCATGCTTTCACAAACCTACCAACTCGCCACAGAAGACCATTTGAACCCAGCAGACCGGGATGTGAACAATGATTATCTCGCCCATTTTTCACGACGAAGACTGAGTGCGGAGGAATTGCGTGACAGTCTCCTCGCGATTGGCGGCAACCTGGATCGCTCCAGGGGCATGGGCCATCCATTTCCTTCTGAGCAGGAATGGAAATATACTCAACACACACCATTTATCGCAGTGTATGAAACTCCCCGCAGGAGCATTTACCTCATGCAGCAGCGGATCAAAAAACAGCCATTCCTGGAGATCTTTGACGGTGCCGATCCCAATGCCCCCACAGGCGAACGCCCGCTCAGCACCACCGCATTGCAGGCGCTCTATTTCATGAACAACGAGTTCATGGAGCAGCAGGCTGATCATCTGGCTGTGCGGATTGGGATGGCGGAACGTTCAAATGAAGATCGGATCACTTTCGCATTTCGTCTTCTCTTTGGACGCTCTCCAAAACGTGATGAAATCCGAATGGGTGACGAATTCATCCAAAACTGTGTTCAGGAATTGGCCAGCACAAATATTCCGGAAGATCAGCGGCAAAGACTGGCCTTGCGGAGTTATGCCCGTGTGATGTTCAGCTCAAATGAATTTCTCTATCTCGATTAACCCATGAGCCCTTTTTATTCTCCCTGGAGTCGTCGCCAGATGCTGCGTTCGCTGGTCAGCGGGTCCATCATGCTTCCAGGAATTATTTCCCATTTGCTGGCTGCTGAGAATGGAACGAATGGCGGAAATTCTCTTGCACCGCGCGCACCTCACTTTCCCGGCAAGGCTAAACGCGTCATTTTCCTCTATATGACCGGTGGGGTTTCCCACATGGATTCATTTGACCCGAAACCTCGCTTGATTCAGGACCATGGGAAACCTGTTTCAGACCACCCGGGCGCACCCCTGTATCTGAAAACTCTTTGGGATTTTAAACCTGGCGGGAAATGCGGGACACCTGTTTCTGATCTCTTTCCACATATTCGCGAAGTCATGGATGACATCTGTCTTGTCCGTTCCATGAAAGGGGATCATAACGATCATTTTCAGGCAACTCTCGGCATTCATACCGGCTCCGTTACTTTTGCGAGGCCAAGCATCGGCTCATGGGTCAGCTATGGCCTGGGAACTGAAAATCAAAACCTTCCTTCGTTTGTTGTCCTCGCTCCTGCCCTCCCTTACGCGGGAACACAGGTTTTCAGTTCAGATTTCCTGCCCGGATGTCATCAAGGCACCCGTGTTTTGGCTGGAGCGGAACCAATCCAGAACCTTTCCCGGCGCGCTCCCTCCCGCAAAATCCAGGAACTCGAACTTGGTCTGCTGGATCGTTTTAACCGTAAGCACCAGCAAACCCGTGCCGCAGATCCAGCCCTTTCCGCCCGGATTAAAACTTACGAAACCGCTTTCGGCATGCAGCAGGAAATGCCTGAAGTGCTCGACCTTTCAAGGGAAACCGATGCCACCTTGAATCTTTACGGTCTCGAACGTGGGAGCACCAAAGGTTTTGCCTGGCAATGTTTGATAGCCCGGCGCCTTGCCGAACGCGGTGTACGCTTTATCGAATTGATCGATGTCGGCTCCTCAAACAATTGGGATGCCCATAGTGACATGCACTCGCATGAACCTCTGGCCAGAAATGTGGACCAACCCATTGCCGGTCTCCTCAAGGATCTCAAATCGCGAGGAATGCTGGAAGATACTCTTGTTGTTTGGACGACGGAATTCGGACGCACTCCCAACACAGATTCGCCCACAGGCCGAAGCCATCACAACAAGGCATTTTCCTCATGGCTCGCTGGCGGGGGGGTAAAAGGTGGCACCATCTACGGAGCTACCGACGAATATGGCCGTGAAGTAACAGAAAATCCTGTGCACGTTCATGATTTCCACGCCACGATTCTTCATTTGCTCGGGTTTGATCATGAGAAATTGACCTTTCGTCATGCCGGGCGGGATTTTCGTCTTACCGATGTCCATGGCAATGTGGTCAAAGCCCTGATCGCCTGACCTTATGCTCTTTTACTGAAATCCCTGATCTGGCTCATCAGGTTCCCTGAATTTTTTTTCAGTTTCACATCCGATTTTCTTTTTTTTCCCGCAGCGTAAGTTGATTGCAGAAACTAACAAACGGAATGAAAGGAAAATTTGAAATGAACACAATGTCTCCAACTCTCTGCGGCAGCCAGTATCGCGCGGATGATAGCCCGGAAGTGGTGGAAGTCCACTTGCTGCAGAGACTTGGGGACCGAAGGTAAGCGGCCAGCGCCGCAGGAAGTAAGCGCAGGTTAGATTGAGTAATTGTGTCACAAGGGGGTAAGTGGGGTTAGAGCGCAGGGGAAAAGGGGCGCAACAGGAAGAGGTAAAACACGCGGTCAATAAAAGTTGGCCGCGTGGTTTTTTTACTGATTGACAATGATTGATTCCTGAAAATTCTTTGTGTGAGTTAACAATTCATTTATCAGGACACTTTCAAAACGCGTTGGAGCCAAAGCCTGCAACCGTTCAATCGTTTCCAGGAATTGTTTTCCGCAGCCCCTTAGAAAGTCTTTAAACTTATCTTCCTGAACTCGAAGCGTAAAATCCCGTCGTGCTCCCATTCTGCCTAAATGAATAGGAATTCGAGCCCATTCTGTCGGATTGTTCAGGCTGAACCAGCAAAGCTTTTCCAAAGCTGACAACGCTGTTCGAACTATTGATCGATTTTTGAAAGGACCAAACACTTCACCGCATTTAAGGTCAGGTTCATTTCCAATGCGCGCTTCAAGTCCGTCATTCGCTTGAAAAACCATGACATAAGAAAAAATTCCCAATCCCGTGTTCACCTTGTTGAATTTTGGCTTTAATGCCCTGAGCAGCTGGATTTCTCTTTTCAGCGCGGCCCTTGCAGATTCGCATTCCTCCCATGCCAGCTTTTTGACATGCCCCAACATCCGGATCACCTTTTTAGGTTCTCGTCCGGGTTTCGCGTTTTTATAATAATTCAGCCGGATTCTGAGATTTTTCGATTGGCCAATATAAAGCAGGCGTCCTTTTTCATCACTCATCAGGTAAACGCCCGGCTTCTGCGGAACCTCGCTGAAAAACGCATTTCCAAACTCGTTCAGGAGCGGCTTATTGAAAGGGAACAACAATAACTGTGACTCGGCAGCCATATGGGCAAGTTTGTCCCGGGCAGTGTACGCGTCCCTCCTGCTTTGAAAATTTCAAAGTGGGATGTTTTTCAAAAATTCATCCGCCAATCAACGGCCAACAGAAATTGTCGGTCTTGATTTTCCTTTGGCGGAATGATGGGTCTTGAAGTGAGCTTTGCCTGAAGACTTTTTTGCGCTCTTTTTGGAACCGCTCCAGGAATGCTCCGTATGACTTTTCCTGTGCCGGTTTGGGCCTTTCCTCTGGCGCTGCTCACCGAATTTGTTTCGTGCCTGGACCTGGTGCCTCGCACGGGGGGAGGGGCGACGCGGGCGCTCCTCTGTAATCGTGGCTTTCCGCCCTTCCCTTGCCAGCGTGAAATCCACTTCCCGCTTCCTGCGATTGACCTTGGCAACCTGCACCTGGATTTTTCCTCCGGGGCGCATGATTCGCCCAGTCCGGCGCCCAACCAGCACGTGCCTGAACTTGTCGAATTCGTAATAATCATCTGACAAGCAACTCATGGGAACGCCGCCGCTGATGTCCAGGTCCGGAACTTCGATGAACAACCCGAAAGGCCGTGCTTCAAGGATCATTGCTGAATAAGTCACCAGATCTCCTGAACTGAGCTGCTTTTCCAGGTAGGCGTGCAACTTCACCGCTTTCGTGTCCCGTTCCGCATCATCAGATGTTCGTTCAGTTTCTGAAATATGCTCCGTCACTTCATCCAGCCGTTCTCCTTTTGGAACCAGTGGCTGGTTGAACAAGGCCCGATGCACCAGCAAATCAGCATAACGGCGGATCGGTGAGGTAAAATGAGTGTAATCGCTCTTGGCCAAACCATAATGTCCTAACGGTTCAACCCCATAACGAGCGCGCATGAGCGATTTGAGGAAACCTACTTTAAGCGCAGGCCCGCTGGGATGAAGATGCAGCAGTTTCAACATCCTCTGTACCTCCATCCGATTCATCAGGTTTCCCACACGAATATCATGGATGCCCAGCTCCTCCCTGAATTCGTCCAGTTTTTGCGGAGTTGGCGCTTCGTGGACCCGAAACACGGATCGTCCTTTCTGGCTTCTCATCAATTCAGTGGCCACCGCCTCATTGGCCAGGAGCATGAACTCTTCAATTAATTGATGGGAAATATCGTTGTAGATTTTCTCGATGGAACTCACTTCCCCTTTTTCATCCAGACGGATTTTGACTTCGGGAAATTCCAGATCCAAAGCCCCGGCCCGCATTCGATTTGCCCGAAGCTTCTGCGCCATTTTATGGGCGTTATGAAGCATCTGTTCGACTTCGGTCACAGCGGTGCTTTGCAAAATCTTGAGCGCTTCAGGATAACTGAACCTCCGTTTTGAATGAATGACCGCAGTATAAATTTTGCTCTCCAAAACTTCCCCAGCCTCACCCAGTACAAACTCAACACACTTTGTCAGGCGATCCACATTTGGCTTTAAAGAGCAGAGTTCATTGCTGAGAGCCTCAGGCAGCATCGGGATCACACGATCAACAAGATAGGTCGAATTTCCACGTTTGGCGGCCTCCCTATCCAGCGCTGAACCCGTTTTCACGTAATGTGAAACATCTGCAATATGCACCCAGGCACGCCAGCGACTGTTTCCCTCGCGCTTGATGCAGATGGCATCATCGAAATCCTTCGCGTCCTCCGGATCAATTGTAATCACGAGATGACCGCGGCAATCCACCCGCCCCTGCAAATCCTCCGGTTTGATCTCCTTCCCGATCGCTTCGGCTTCGGCCAGCACACCTTCTGGAAACCGGAGTGGCAAATCGTAATTGCGGATGATCGAAAGCATATCCACTCCCTCCTCATCGGGTGGGCCGAGGACTTCAACGATTCTCCCGTGCCAATACCCATGTCCGCTATGCTGAAGCGAAAGCTCGACAACCACCTTGTCACCATCGTGGACCGGGCGCCCGACATCCCGTGGAGGGGACACATGGATTTCATCAGGCATTCGAGGGTCGTCCGGTTGCACAATCAACGAACGCCCTTTGCTCAGGAATGTGCCCACGAACTGCTTGCGGCTTCGTTCCTGGATTTCCACCACTTCACCGGACATGTCACCGCCCCGAGCGGGGGTGCCGGTCCGTTTGCCAAGAATCCGGACAGCAACACGATCATTATGCATCGCGCTTCCGGCTGATTCCTTTGCTACGATGACAGTATAGGTCTTTCCATCCGTGGCATCAATAAACCCAGTCCCCCCTTTGCTGAAACGAATCCTCCCCGTGATGATCTCCTGCTGCGGTTCCTTATCCATGTGCCGAACAGGTTTGCTGGTTTTCGTCGGAAACGAGGGCCTGCCATGCGAGATCGGTGGAGACTTGGGGGGGAGGGCATAGCGATTGCCGGTGAGACGGATGAGCTTTCCCTGGCTCGTTAATTCCCGCAAGGTGGCGGCAAGTTCCTTTTGCCGGCTCGGATGCCACCCTAGCTTCTCAAGTAAAACCCTGACATTGGAAGGTGTATAATGATGTCGGCCCAATAATTTCAGGATTTCCTCCATAACCCAAACAAGGATAACTCTCCACTTTCAATCCTGCAAACATTGCTGAAAGCGGTTGGCGGTTAATTGAACAAAAAATCGTAAAAAGTGCGAACCAAAAGCACACGTTCCGCGTTTAACAGATGAATGGGAAGCAGGAGTTTTATATGCGCGGGTTGTTCTTAGCACAGATTTCCTCCTCCGATGAGCAGGTGATGTGGCGTGTGCAGATGCATGATGATGCGACTGCTTTTGCGGAACTATCCCAGCGCTGGCGCGGTCGGATTCAGGCCCTCTGCACTCGAATGATGGGAGATCCCCATCGCGGGGAGGACATGGCCCAGGAAACGTTCCTTCGTCTTTACCACAAACGGAAGGATTATGAGCCGACCGGTAAATTTTCGACCTGGCTCTGGCGTGTGGCGATCAACATTTGTCATGATGAACTTCGCCGAACCAAACGGAGGAACGAGACATCGATTGATGAGCAAAGGGGGGAGGGGTCCTCTCCTGTTGAACCGGAAAGTCTTTCAGACAACCAGCCTGATTCAACCATGGAAATGGCCGAAGAAGCCAACCTGGTCCGACAAGCGTTAATGCAATTGCCTGAAATGTATCGAACTGTCCTTGTACTCCGCCATTATGAAGGATTAAAATTCAGGGAAATTGCCGAAGTTTTGGGCATCCCGGAAGGAACCGTCAAATCAAGGATGAGCGAAGCTTTGACCCAATTCGCCTCCTGCTACAGGCAAACCAGATCACGACCGCCATTAACTGTCATTTTAGATCAACCCAGAAGCTTATGAACCACCCTTCTCCAGAAGAATGGATCGATTTCCTCTACGAAGAGATCGATGAAAAAACTGCGAACCGGCTTAAGAAACATCTGCACGATTGCTCCCAGTGCCGGGCGCAACTCAATCAATGGGAACAATCACGAGCGCTCTTGAATCGTTGGAAAATTGAAGTTCCACACCGTCCTGCCAGCTTGCCTGCATGGATGCAATGGGCTGCCGCCGTTCTTATTCTCTTCTCCGTCGGATACTTTTCCGGAAAGGAAGTCCACTCAGCAGCAAACCAGGAACAGCGCTTGGCGAAAAATGTGAAAGCGGAGATCCAGGCACAGTTGGCAATAGCGTTACAGGCTGCGGAAGCTCAATGGAAACAGGATGTCTCCCGGCAGTTTGAACATGCATTGCTTCGCATTGAGCAAAATGCAAAACAGGAGACCGCGGCAGTCCTGGCAGCCGCCGAAAAGGCGCACGGGGAGGAAACCTCTAAAATTTATTCCATCATTGCCACCCTTGAGCAGCAGCGGATCGCTGATCTCAGCCTGCTGCGAAAAGAGCTTGAGACGGTCGCATTGAACGCGGAGGACGGATTTAGCAAAGCCCAGAGACAAATGATCCAATTGGCCAATTACCAACGGCCAGCAACCTCAATAAAATAATGAAAATAACAAAATCACTCGGGACAATTGGCCTTTGCCTTTTGTTCGGCCTCACGTCACACGCCCAGGAGAAGGGGATTCCTCAAAGAGACGAGGATATCATCATTCAACACTCTGTCCCCCCGGCACATGTCGGCATGACCCCGGCTGTTGGTTCCGGCGGAAGGATGGCCGGCATGATGATGAATGCCAGAAGCGGAAATCGCATTTGGGAGCCCCCTTTTCGTCACGGACCTGAACTGGATCCACTGATTCTGCGCCATTCCAAACAGAACAGTAAAGTGGATCGCGAAATGAAAGAGGATCTTAAGGTCATGAGCCGCATCCTCGAGAAGGCAGTCGAATCAAGTCCTGAATCCTCGAGCAAGCGTGCCATGGGAATTTTGATTCTCGACGGGGATGCGACTCCACGGCACATGTATATCGAGGGTTATGGGGCTGTTTTTCTGTTCAATAGCGGCATCACGCTTGAACCAAATAAAGAGCAAAGCGCTGATGACAAAAAGAAACAGGACGAACCGAATTCCGATTGGGAGGAGGCACGTAGAGAGCTCTTTGACCATCCCGATTTCCCGGAAGAACAGATTCACCTCTGGGCAGGTGGCCCGCTGGAACCGCCACGATATGATGCTGAACAGGTCGAAAATTTGAAAAAATCAGTGCTTAAAGCTCTACGTAACGGCACAAACATGAGGCACCTTGGCAAAGATGAGGTAATCACTGTAGTGATCCAGGGTGGACCCAGGGCGGTGGTTCATAATACCAAAATTCGAAAAAACAATGGTGAAATCATTGAGAACGAATTGGCAACCTTTGCCTTCAGAGGACATCCCGAAGACCGCGCCACCATGACCATTCAGGTCAGGAAAGCCGATCTTCAAAATGAAGCCATCGCAGATCGCGCGAAGATTTCCATTTACTGATCTTCTGTTCCATAATAAAGGAGGGCCTCAAGCTCTCCTTTATTTTTTCAGGGAACGTCTCCCCTCAACCTTGATTTCACCCCTCGCAAGGCTTCGCAAGGTCTCGGGATAAAGTTCGCGTTCTGCCTGTTGAATTCGCTCATGCAAGGTTGTTGCCGTGTCATGGTCGAGAACTTCTACCGGTCGCTGCGAAATAATCGGTCCGGTATCCACTCCCTGGTCCACGTAATGAACCGTGCAGCCTGTGACCTTCACCCCATACTCAAGGGCCTGTTTCCACGCCTCCAGCCCGGGAAATGCCGGAAGGAGGGAAGGATGGATATTGATCACCCGGTTTTCAAACATCCGCAGAAACTCTCCTTTCAGGATTCTCATAAATCCCGCCAGCACCACGAAATCCACCCCGGCCTCCTGCAGGGCATCGATATATGCCCGCTCCGATTCTTCATCCAGCTTCGTCCGAAATTTTCCCGGCGAAATCAGGCGAAACGGCAGATTTCGTTCCTGGGCATGGGATAAAATCCCTGCACCCTCCACATCTGAAATCACAAGTTTTATCTCATAAGGGCAGTTTGGGTCTTTCATTGCTTCCGCAATGGCCACCATGTTGGATCCCTTTCCGGAGCCGAGAATCCCGAGCTTTGCTTTATTCAGAGCCACACAGGTGAGATACACAGTTCCTTTCTCTCAGGCGAGATTTCAATGCGGTTCCCCAACTATTTATTTTCCCAGCTTCGGGGCTGACACAATTTCCAGAGCAATTAATTTTCAAACGGCAGCCGCTCTGGTATTGTCATTTTTTGCACATGACGAATGTAACTAATGCGGAATCCGCCGGTGAGGCGCAGGTTCCTGGGCTCGATTTTATTCGCGAGATTATTGCTGAGGATCAGCGGACTGGTAAACATGGTGGCAAAGTGGTGACCCGGTTTCCCCCGGAGCCAAATGGCTATCTTCACATTGGCCATGCCAAATCCATCTGCCTGAACTTTGGGATTGCCCTCGAAAACGAAGGCGGACGCTGTCATTTGCGTTTTGATGACACCAATCCGGCCCGCGAGGATGTCGAGTATGTGGACTCCATCAAGGAAGATGTGCGCTGGCTTGGGTTCAATTGGAACGAACACCTCTATTTCGCCTCCGACTATTTTGAAAAATTATACGGCTTTGCCCTCCAGCTGATTAAAATGGGCAAGGCCTACGTTTGCGACCTTTCCCCTGAAGAAATGATCGCTTATCGAGGAGCCCCAGCGGTTCCGGGAAAGGAAAGTCCCTACAGAAATCGTTCGGTGGAAGAAAATATTGAGCTGTTTGGCAGGATGAGGGCAGGGGAGTTCCCCGATGGTTCCCGGACATTACGGGCGAAAATTGACATGGCTTCGCCGAATATTCATCTTCGCGATCCCGCTCTCTACCGTATCCGCAAAGTTCATCATCATCGCACCGGTGATCAATGGTGCATTTACCCCATGTACGATTATGCCCACTCTCTTTCTGACATGATCGAGGGCATCACTCATTCCATCTGCACCCTCGAATTTGAAGTGCATCGCCCTCTTTACGATTGGATTCTCGATACTCTCAATACCCCTTGTCATCCACAGCAGATCGAGTTTGCCCGTCTCAATCTCGGTTACACCGTCATGAGCAAACGCAAGTTGCTCCAACTGGTCGAAGAGGGCGTGGTCACCGGGTGGGACGACCCCCGCATGCCGACCATTGCCGGTTTGCGCCGTCGTGGTTACACACCCGAATCGATTCGCACCTTCTGCCATCGCATCGGTGTCACCAAATACAATGGACTGACTGATGTCG
This sequence comes from Verrucomicrobiota bacterium, assembly GCA_033762115.1. Lineage (GTDB taxonomy): Bacteria > Verrucomicrobiota > Verrucomicrobiia > Limisphaerales > SXQI01 > JANRLX01. The sequence continues at coordinate 24,044 of JANRLX010000045.1, read as the reverse complement.
CCCTGCTTGAGCATGCAATTCGTGAGGATTTAAATAAACGCTCCCTCAGGGTTATGGCTGTCCTGCGCCCATTGAAAATAATTTTAACAAATTATCCTGAAGGGCAGGTGGAGGAGATGGAAGCAATCAATAACCCGGAAGATCCTTCAGCGGGCACACGCAAAGTTCCTTTTTCACGGGTCCTGTATATTGAACAGGATGATTTCATGGAGAACCCGTCCAGGAAATTTTTCCGTCTTGCTCCCGGTACGGAAGTCCGTCTTCGCTACGCCTACATTATCAAATGTGTTGAAGTGCTTAAGGATGACACAGGAAAGGTCATTGCACTGCATTGTACCTACGATGCTGAAACCAAAAGCGGCTCATCCCAAAGTGGTCGCAAAGTGAAGGGCACCATTCACTGGGTTTCTGCGGAACATGCGCTCCATGCTGAAGTGAGACTTTATGACCGGCTTTTGACAGTCGAGGACAGCAGCAGTATGGAGGATGCCGATTGGAAAAAATCCCTCAACCCAAATTCTCTGGAAACTCTTCAAAATTGTAAGCTGGAGCCTGCCGTCACCCAATTGCAATCCTCCTTGCCTTTTCAGTTTGAACGGTTGGGCTATTTCTATGCCGACCCGGTTCAGTCAACGCCTCAAAAGTTGCTGTTCAACCGAACTGCCACATTGCGTGACACCTGGGCAAAAATCGACGCCCAACAAAAATAAACCATCATCTTGCCAGTTGGTATCCTCCTATTACTTTAAAGCATGAACGACATTGGCAAAACAATTGTCGTGGTCGGCCTGGTGATTGTAGCCATCGGACTGCTTGTCTGGAGTGGTGTGGGCAGGGGATGGTTCGGAAAATTGCCCGGCGACGTTTCCATCAGCAAGCCGGGATTTAGTTTCCACTTTCCCATCGTGACCTGCCTCCTGATCAGCCTTGTGCTCAGTTTCCTGATGTGGCTTTTTCGCCGCTGACCATTTTCGCTCAAGTTTCTTTTCCGGATGCCGATGCTACCTTGCCAGCCTTGAGCTGTTTGAAATGAAATCCAATTCTGTCCAGGTCGCCGAAATCGTTAAAAAACTTGAAGCCTTGGTCGGTGCGAAAGTTATTTTTGGAGAAGGGAATATCCCAACCCAGTCCATTGCCCAAAAGGTAGAACGGGAAAGTGCTTCGAAGTCGAGGATTGAGTGGAGTTTCGCGGAATAATCCCGCCATTTCCCACTATTTCCCAGTTATGATTGCCAGGTGTTTGCACCAGGCATCCACGGTTTCCAGTGAGGTTTCAAACGGATTCAGTAGATTGAGGCTGTTAACTCCTTCAGCATCAATGATTTCCCAATCAACAAAGTAACGGATCGATTGCGACTTGAGCTTCTGCATGATGTGGGAACGCAGGTATGCGCGGGTATTGGCTGGCGGTTCCCGCATCGCTTTCTGAAGGTCATTTCCCGGGAGTTCCCATTCAGTTGGCGTCGTGGCCAGCGCCAAACCCAGGCTTTTTGCGGGGTCGATCTGGTGAAACTCAAGATCCTGCGCCCTGAGCCAGGGGTCACTCCAGGGTAATTGCTCCCGTGTCATGAATTGCGTCAACAGCCAGCGCTTTGTAATCCAATCCACTTTCCCAACCAGCGCTTCCGGTTCCTTGCTCAATGCGGCGAGGGTTCCTTCCCAAATTTTTAAAACAACATCCGTTTCAGCGTCTCGCCCTTTGAACTCCCGTTTTGCCACTTCTGCAAACTGGGCGAGCAATTCGACCGCATCCGCTGATTTTCCATCGGCGAGGCTCACGATCCACGGGCCGTTCGGTTGATGCGAAACCGTGCGAAAACTCATCACCGCGTCAGCGAGCACTATTTTCGGCAGATGATCGAGTTCCAGGAGGTCGAGCATCAAGGAAGTGGTCCCGATTTTTAGCAGTAAGGTGGTGGGCAGCACGCTGGTGTCCCCATGCAGCAGGTGAAGACGACGATACTTGCGGGCATCCGCCAGCGGTTCATCCCGAGTATTGATGATCGCCCGATTAAATTGGACCCATTCGAAAAGGTCATTATTGATGTAATCCGCCCTTTGGCTGATCTGGAAATTGCTATCGGCACCGGGCCGTAAAAGATCGCCGCGCAATTCAGCGCCCGGAGTCGCTCCGACTCGACCCGCGCCGGCATAAAGCTGTCGCAATGTCAGGAAACTGAGCAGCGCCAGGACATTGCTTTCCGTTAGGGGTGCTGACCGACGCACAAGGTAATTTTCATGGCAGCCAAAGGTGGCCCCTGAATAATGGTCAATATTGTTACGGATGAAGCTGACCTGATCCTGCAATTTTAAATCCTTCAACGCTTGAAGCAGGATGGCATCACCTGCCCGATCATAACGAAGGATATCGATCAGGCTCAGGCATTCGGGAGTACAATACTCCAGGTGCCCCATGTCAACATACGCCCTGCCGCCATTGAAAAGAAAACCACCGTTTCCGGCTGGTTCATCCCAATCCCGCTGGTGCATATCAGGGAGGCCAAAACGGGATTTTTCAAAAATCCAATTGCGGACTTTGCCAACTGCAGTCGGCGGACCGGAAGGATCGGTTGTTAAACAACCGTACTCTGTTTCCAGACCGACAATCCGATTCATACACCTAGTTGTTCAAGCGTTAGAGATTGAAAACGTGCCTGCCTCGAAAGTTTCCGGTTCAACCAACCGATCTCGACAACTTTCTCCTTCATTGCAGCTTGCCAGCCGTTTTTTCGCTTTTCCGAATCTGTTGCCTCGAACGATGCACTCTCGACTATGACCCACCAGGCTTCAAGCAAGGTTGTCACAATTTGCTTCAGATCGGATGTCTCGCGCAGTTGCTCATTGAGCCATGCCTGGGCGCTTTCCTCCTGTTCAGGGCGGCTTGCCACCACAACCACACGCTGATTTTGAAACTTGAAGCCGCCATCAAACTGGAGGCGGACCAGCAGATCCTGATCTTCTGTGTTCCCTAATTCGGCCAACAGCACTTCAACAAGAAAAGGTGCGCTGAAAATTTGTTCAAAGCTGGTTTTTAATTGCGGGCTTAATCCGAAACTAACCAATCGCCGCAGGCTCACATCTTCAGGTGCCCGGGTAAACGCTTCCATATGCGCGGCGTCAATGGCTGCCTGACGAATTTTTTCAATGTCCGCCGGGTGGCCGAGAGCTGCCAGGGCATGTCGATCGAACAATTCGAAAACCTTGGAATTGCCGGAGCCTGCAGCCAAAAGCAAAATCCCATCCGGCAGCCGCACAGCGAAGGCAGGAGAGCCTCCCTTGATCTGGTCTCTGACATATTCCCTGCGGTTCTGGACCGCTTCAAGCCACCTGTATGGTTCCTCTGTCATGCTTTAAGATAGCGGACCTGCTCTTCTGAACTGATCGTTTGAACACCTTCTGCGGTTAAAACCTTGATCGTGGCAAAGGTATTCAGTTCCGGATTCACACCCCCCGTGGCTGCATCAAACTCTGATGCTGTGATCAGGAGTCTCAAGGCAAACTGGACTGCCTGGGCGAGATTCATCCGGGAGGGAATCGGTTTGCCGTAATGTTCCTGGAAACTGATAATACTGCGAATGGTTCCTGAGCCTGATCCTGAAGCTGCATAACCCACCGCTTGAAACTGGGCGCCCAGCGGATCATAAAAATAAATTTTCGGTGTCGCAGGATTTGTCGAGTGGTCCAACCCTGCAAACAAAGGCATCACCACCCCGACACCCTGCATTGTCAGAGGCAAGTTTTCCCGAAGCAACCGGGCCAATGCACGGACTTTGGCCGGGAGGCTCAAGGGCTGCAACTGGCTTCGGCGATAATACTCAAACGATGTCTGCATCACCCTGGCCATTTCAAACGCAGTCGCGGGAACGCCGGCAATCGCCAGCAACGAAGTGGCATCGATTTCCAGGACTTTTTCGATCTGGTCGGTGACGATCTGGTTTCCTGCTGTGGCCCGTCGATCCCCAGCCATCAACACACCACCTTCGAAATGAAAGGCGAAAACTGTGGTGGCCTGGATTTCAACGGGCGCTGACGCGGAACGTTCCACTTTCAGCGGCGTCAACTGGTGGCAGGCCAGCAGTGACAGAAAATCCCCCGCGATTCCTCCCCCTGGCAACTTCATTGGCCGGTCCGCTGCCGATAACGTTTGGCCTGGTCCGGATCCACCTTTCGCATTCTTTTCAGCAAATCCTCGACGTTCGGTTTTTCGATCTTCGGAGAATTAGGACCATCTCCGCCGCTGCCGGGGCCGGGTCCTGCAGGCCGATTCTTTTGGGCTTGGTCAGGCATATGATCTTTCCTTTAACGCGACCTCTCACTAATGACGCTCAAATCATCAGGCGTCATGGCCGCATCGACAATCCTAGCATAGTGCAGAATTGACTGGGGGTCGAATAAATCCAGCAAAGAAATTTTAATCGGGCCAGTGGTGCCTTGCAACGTGATATGGTCCCACTGGGCCGAGATGACCTCCTGTGGGAATTTTTTAATGCATCGGCCTCTCACGTAGGCTCGCGTGGTCAGGGGAGGAGTGTGCATTGCTTCCATGACAGCCGAATCGCCGATTACTTTTCGAATAGACCCGTTCTGCTCCAATCCGTAATACAATCCTTCCTCAAGATTGAGCCGGTGATATTCCAGGTCCAGGCTTCTCAGCCAGGGATCATCCGAGGCAAGTTTTTGTTGTTCCTGAAACCCTTTGATCAGAGTCCATTTTGCAACCCAATCCAGACGATCGCCGCAAATTAGGATATTCGACTCGAGATCAGCCAGAATTTTTTCCCAATCTCCAACAATGGCCAACTGCTCCGCGGTTTTAAGTTCACAAAGATCTTTAACCGCAGAAAGGTACTGTCGCTGAATCTCGATTGCTGAAGTTAATGATTGATCCTTCAGTGAAACAGCCCACTTGAAGGTAGAATCGAGGGAAATTTCCCGCAACGCCCCCAATGGATCGGCCAAAAGCGGATAAACCCGTTGCGGATCCCGCACAATTGCTTCCAGCACAAGAGCTGTGCTGCCAACCTTTAGCCTGGTTGCAAAGGAAGACATGTTGGCGTCGCCAATAATCACATGAAAACGGCGGAATTTTTTGGGGTTTGCATGCGGCTCATCCCGCGTATTAACAATCGGACGCCGCTGCATGGTGTCCACGCTTTGCAGCTCGCTGAAAAAATCGCTTCTTTGGGAAATTTGAAAACCAGGCCTGAGGAATGCATCTTCAGTTTCCACCCCGAATTTTCCTGCCCCGGCAAAGATTTGGCGCGTAACCAGGAAAGCTTGAATCTTTTGAGCGAGTGTTTCCCACGGCAACGAACGTGGCAGGAGATAATTTTCATGGCACCCGTAACTGTGCCCGAAAAAGTCCGTATTGTTTTTGTATAGCCGAACGGTGGAACCACTCTCCCGTGAGAGATGCTCCGCGCAGGCCATCAGGATTTTGTCGCCCGCACGATCATGCGCAATCAACTCGGCAAGGGTGCTGCATTCAGGGGTGCAATATTCCGGATGGGCATGATCGTTGTAGAAACGTGCTCCGTTGGTCAGGACAAAATCACTTTTGATTTCAGCGAAGCTAAGCTCCCGTTCTGCATCCTGTGTGTAGTAATTTGCTTCATCGGTGTCCTGGCGTAATTCGCGAACGCGAAAGCCGCGCATGTCCGCGTGCGGATCTTCGCTGCCATAATCCCACCGCATCCAGATGCCTGGTTCTACTGAACTGCGAACAAGGGCGATGGATTCCGCAACAACATCGATTTCCTCCTCCGAATCGCGGGAAATGCCTATTTCCGTCTCCAACCCAAACTGAATTGTTATGTTTCCCGTACCCACCGGCCTCAATGTGTCTGAAGAGGGGGGATTCTGCAACTACGCGAGGGCTAACTACTTTCCTGTGTTAATTTTCTCCCCACCAAATTCCAGCCCAATTGCCCGAGACCGACCCCTGCAAGAATAAGGCACATGGCAATCCCAAATGTAGGGCTGATCGGCTCCTTCAAAAATAAATAGGCAAACAAGGTGGTGCTTAACGGAATGAGGTTGTTAAAGAGATATACTTTGCTGGTTGGCCAATATTTTAATCCTCGGTTCCAAAGCAAAAAAGCAATAACGCCGCTGGCAATAATACAATAGCTCTGGACGATGAGATATTTTGGGTCAGGGTCAATTCCGCGATACAGCAACTCGCCAATTGCAATGGGGGTCACCATAAGTCCTCCCCGCCAGAATGTGCACGCAGCGACTTCAGCGGAGGTCAGCACGGTCGTCAAAGCACGGCACTGCCGTCCATAAGCCGTCCAGAAAATACTTGAGCCAAAGGCCAGAACTTCCCCAATCCAGCCAGTTCCTCCCTGATGAAGCACAGGCCAGAACAGGATCACCACTCCTGACAGTGCAAGCAGCGCCGCTCCATAACTCTGGAGGGATTTTGCCGACCATTCAGGACGCCGTTCCCAAAGCAATGCCCAGACGGGTGAAGCGCCCAGATGAAGGGCCACATGGCTGGCGGAAGTAAACTCCATCGCCAGGTTAAAGAAGATCAGGTAAACCGCCAGGACAATACTGGGTGCTCCCCAAAGCTTTTTTCGAACCATCACAGGGAGCGGGCCACTGGATTGCAGCAGTGAACTCCATCGTAAAATCCCAATGATGATGACCCCTGCTATAAAGAACCGGGTGGCACCTACCAGCACAGGAGGCCAGCCCTGCACAAGGTATTTGGTCGCGGCGTTATTGCTTCCCCAAAGGATGATGGCACAAAAAAGTCCCGCAGCGATGCTGCTATTGGAACTGCCTGGGTGATTACGTTGCAAGGCAGGTCAGCGCTTCAGGCTTTAAATAGTTTTGCTGTCCTGATCCCATGAAAACGTAAGCTGCATCCTGTCATGACCAACAATTCCCAGAATTTCCCACTTCATGCCACGCAAATCGTGGCTTGGTTGTGATTTCAGTTCAGCAGCATACCTTAAATGGGAGAAATATGGACAAACGCACAGATCATTCTGAAATGGCGCAGATCGTGGACCGAAACATCCGAGCCCTGCTCAAAAAGCGGCAGCAGGAGGAAGCCAGCAAAAGTTTCCAGGATCGGCTGGCGGATGCGATTACCCGGTTTACCGGGAGTATGACCTTTGTATTTCTCCATTTTCTTCTCTTCGGAGGATGGATCGTGATTAATCTGGGATGGATCCCGGGAATCCGGCCATTTGACAAATCCTTTGTGATTTTGGCCATGATTGCGTCTGTCGAAGCCATTTTTCTTTCCACATTTATTTTAATTTCACAGAACCGGATGCAGGCCCTTGCGGACAAACGAGCCGATTTGGATTTGCAGGTCAGCCTTTTGGCGGAGCATGAGATTACTCGTATGTTCCTGCTGGTCAAACAGATGGCCCACAAGATGGGGATCGAGGAATCACAAGATCCGGAGTTGGAAGAGTTATTGAAGGATGTGAAACCGGAGCAGGTTCTGGCTCGAATTGAAGAGCATCAACAAAAATAAAGTTGGTTTAGTCAACTAATAGCAATAAGTTGTATGTTGTTAATAACTTGCCACTACTAATGGTGGTTTTTCCCTTGCGCCTTTCTGCCTGCTCATTATTCTTTTTCCTGCCATGTATCTGAAAAATTTGACTGCTCTCGGCTTCAAGTCTTTCGCAGACAAAACCACCCTGAACTTTGTCCCCGGGGTCGCGGCTATTGTCGGACCGAACGGGTGCGGAAAATCCAACATTTCTGATGCAATCCGGTGGGTGCTGGGCGAGCAATCTGCCAAGGCATTACGCGGTGGCGAAATGGCTGATGTCATATTTAACGGGACTGATTACCGGAAGCCGCTTGGGATGGCCGAAGTTTCATTGACCATTGGCGATGTGGACTCGGAACACCTCAAAGCTGCCGGGGTTGAAATCGAGTATAATGAGGTGACCGTCACTCGGCGGGTGTTCCGCGATGGAGGCAGTGAGTATTTTATCAACAAAACTCCCTGTCGTTTAAAAGATATCCAGCAACTTTTCATGGGTACGGGGATGGGGCGCACGAGTTACAGCATTATGGCCCAGGGGAACATCACCCAGATTATCTCCAGCAAGCCGGAGGACCGACGAACCGTTTTTGAAGAGGCGGCGGGGATCACGAAGTTCAAGGCGCAAAAAAAGGAATCACTCCGAAAACTCGAGCACACGGACCAAAACCTTCTCCGCGTCGAGGACCTGATCAAAGAAGTTAAACGGCAAATTGGTTCTCTCCAGCGTCAGGCAGGCAAAGCACGTCGCTATAAAGCGTTGCAGGCCGAACTTCAGCACCTGGATACTCAGCTGGCACGACATCAGTATGATGTTCTCCAAACTGAAATCAGGAGCAAAACGGAGACAGTGGAGAAACTTGCGGTTGAACTGGAAGTCTGCTCTGAAAGCGTGACACGCGGCGAAACCGAGGTCCAGACATTGCGCGAATTGCTTTCTGAACTGGAGCAGCAGATCAGCGCCACCCAACAGCAGGGGCAGGAGCTAAAAAACCAGGTGGAGCGGCATGAAAGCAAAATCCAGTTCAATCTGGAGCGATTGCATGAACTGGAAGCGCAGAATACCAAGGCTGTGACTGACATCACGCAGGGTGAAGAACGGCAAGCCGCTGCCAGGGAGGAGTTGGAATTTGTAACTGGCAAGTTGAGTGCCGCCCAGGCGGAATTGGAGAATAATCGAGCGATTCTCAATCAACGTCGCGAGGCATTGCAGGGAATCGAACGGGAGTTGATGGCCAGGCAGGACACTTTGCGGAAGGCGCAATCAGATCTTTTTGCCGCCGCGCAACAACTCAGCCGTGTTCGCAACGAAATCAATTCCCTTGATCTTCAAAAGCAGGGGAACGTGGTGCGATTGGAAAAACTCGGCGCTGAGAAAATCCAGGTGGAGGAGGAAAAATCACGATTGGAAGCCCGACTTGAGGAGTTTGCCGCGAATGTCGAAGCAGAGAAGCTCTCTGTTCAGGCAAGCCGCGGCACTGTGGAAGAACGACAGAAACGATTACGGGAAATTCAGGGAGAGCTGGCCGAAGCCGGGCAATCATTGGACATGTTATTGCGTCAACAGGCGGAAAAGCGTTCCAGGTTAAATGTGCTGGAGCAGTTACAGAATGATTACGAAGGTTTCAGTGCCGGAACATTGGCAGTTCTCAAAGGTGCTCAAGGTGTGATTGGAACTCTCACGGACAAAATCCGCGTTTCAGACGAGTACATTGCAGCCATTGAAACCGCCCTCGGAACAAATCTTCAGTTGGTGCTTTCCGAACAGCCTGATGCGGCCCAAATGATCATTAATGATCTTCAGCAGAATAAAAAAGGACGCGCAAGCATCGCCCCGTTATCCTTTGCCACAGATGAAATCAGTGACGTTGCTGCTCCTTCTGTCGAGGGACTGATTTTCGCCTTGGGGGTTGTCCAAGGTGATGAATCGGTCACTCCATTGCTTGGAAGATTGCTGGGACGGACCTGGATTGCACCTGATCTGGCACGCGCCACCGAGGCCTGGCAACAAAGCAGGGGAGCTTTTGATTTCGTCACCCCCAAAGGAGAAACCCTTTCACGAGAAGGAATTTATTCAGGCGGAACTGGAAACGGAAATGGGAAACCGGGGAGTTCCATCCTGGCGCGGAAAAATCAAATCGCTGAACTGCATGCAGCCCTGGCCGGATTGCAGGAAAGTGTCAACGAAAGCAGTCGACGAAAAGGCGCCTTGCAAAGCGAACAAACCGCGTTGCAGGCAGGACTTCAACAGGCCCAGAACGAGTTGCGCACGCAGGAAGTGGCGATTGCCACGCGACAGGGGGAATTCAACGCACTTCAGAATTCGTTGCGCGGCCTCACACAAAAAGTCCAGACAGTCACATTTGAGATCCAACGGTTGGTTGCCCAGGAAGAGGAGGGGAATGGAAAACGAAATCTTCTGGCTGAACAGATGGGTAACCTGGGCGAACGTGAACTGTCTCTGCAAAAGGAAGTTTCCGAACATAACGCTTTGCTGGATGTCCTGCGCCAGCAAAGAGATTCTGCCAATGCCACCCTTACTGAAACGAAGGTGGCACTCGCCACCTCTGAGCAGGTCACGGCTTCTTTTCAGCAGCAGCAAAACGCATTGCACAACCGGGTTAAGGAATTGTCTCATCTGTTGGATCAACGGAAAAATGAGGTGAGTTCTTTTGTTGTGCGGCGCGGTCAATACGAGGCAGATATTGAGAGTTCAAAAAGCAGGATTGAGGGATTGGCGCATGAACGGGAGCAGGTCAATCGAATGCTGGCTGAGTTTCTCGGACAAAAGGAAACCCAGGAACTCGAAATCATTTCTCGTGAAGAGAGTCTGAAGGGACAACGCCGCCGCCTGAATGAAATTCAGCAACAACGAGCGAGCCTGGATGTCGACCTGGCCCAGCGGCATATGTCCGTGCAGAACCTCACCCAACGAATACACGAGAAATATCAGGTCAACATCGGCGATATTCGCAGTGAGTGCATTACAATCACCATTGCAGATGAAGGTCCGGCGAAGATTGAAACGTTGACCCCGGATGAAATGGCTGCCCGCGGTCTTAGCACCGACTGGGATTCCGTTGCGGAGCAGGTTTCAGCATTGCAAAAGCGAATTGAGGAAATGGGCGCGGTAAACCTCGTCGCGATTGAAGAGTACGAGGAAACCGAGCAACGATATCAATTCCTGACCAGCCAGTACGAGGACTTGGTAAAAGCAAAGGAACAATTGCTGGATGTGATCAATCGCATCAACACTCAAACACGGGAGATGTTCACTGAAACCTTCGTGAAAATCCGTGATAATTTTCGTGCGCTGTTTACCGAGATATTCGGCGGCGGTAAAGCGGACCTTGTGCTTACAGACGAAGGAGATGTGCTTGAAAGTGGCATTGAGATCGTTGCGCGTCCTCCTGGCAAACAATTACAAAGCATCTCGCTTTTATCTGGTGGGGAGCAGACGATGACGGCCGTGGCGCTGCTTTTCTCCATCTATCAGGTGAAGCCAAGTCCGTTTTGTGTGTTGGACGAATTGGATGCCCCGCTGGATGAATCAAACATCAATCGTTTCATCATGGTCTTGCAGCGTTTTCTTGCGCATAGCCAGTTTGTTATTATCACCCATAATAAGAGGACCATTGGGATGGCTGATGTGCTTTATGGGGTAACGATGGAAGAGCATGGAGTCAGTAAAATTGTGAGTGTGAAATTCCACAAAGCGGATGAAGAAAGCTCAAATAATTTGCCTCCATCAGCAGGATCCGTCTCGAACACTCTGGACCAGCAAAACGAACTTCAAGTGAATAATCGTTCCTTGGAAGTAGTGACCGCAGAGTAGTCATTGATTTTCGCACCGCGAAATTTGCTGACAGTTAATTATTCTCGTCTGAAAGCTGGTTATGCGTTTGACCAATTGAACGTGCGGTTTGGTTGCGGGTGATCCGATCCACCTGGCCTAATTGCATGCGGTCAGTTTCACCCCTTTCTTCCAGTCCTTTCTCCGCCTCCAGAGAAAATCGAGTCCATGGTATGGCATCAAGCCGTTCGAGAGGAATCGGTTTGCCGGTGATCTCGCAAATTCCATAGCTGCCATTTTTTATCCGGTCCATGGCCTGCTCGATTTCATAAATTACCTCCTGCCTACCAGAAAGCATTCCCCAGGCGAAATCCTCATCGTACTGGTCCGTGGCCATGTCTGCCATGTGAAGCCCATGAGCAGCGGTGGGATCTTCTCCTTCGATATCCTGCTTTAATTCCTCCTTGAATCGCAACGCTCGCTCTCTGAGTCGGTCAAGCCTGGCGTAATGTTGCTGCCATTGGGCAGGGATTTTGAGATTCGAATGAGCACTTCCGAGCACCTGTTCGGTGGTGGCCTTTGGTAAATTATCCGCTCCCATGAAAGAAACTTCCACACCGAACGGGTATTGCAAGTGGCCTCGCGCCTAATCTTCCTCGTCCGGCTCACTTTCCGGGCTTGGACGCTGTCGCTGCTCGTGACGATGGGCAGCATAGCCCTGGGAAGGGGAGTGCGAATGACGTTGGAGGCTGTTCAAAGCCTGACGCAAGTTCTCAATCTCCTCCTCGGCAATTTCCTTTTCCTGCTCCGCCTGGCCTAATTGCACGGCAACTCGTTCGAGATCACGGAGAACTCCTTCAAGTGCCTGACGGATCCGGTCCACCTGCGCTTTGATGGCCCGCATCGAAGGTGACTGCTGGCGTGGCGATGGGTGCTCTGTATCCCGGTGATCTGGATAGGAATGCGGTTGCTGCGGTTGCGAGCCTGTATCCTGAGAGGGAACATCCTCGCGGCGAAATGGCCCCCGTCCTCGACGATTATCACGGGGGCGTCTGCCACGATGCGGACCACGCCGTCCACGACCGCGAAAATCTGTTCCCTGACTTTCCTGGCCAGATGGCGGGGAGGATTGATCAGGTTGGTTTTCGGCGCGTTGTGCAGGTTGATCGGTACCTTGAAAATCCTGGGATGATTGGCGCGGTTCCTGAATAGGAACATTCGCAGGAGTGTGTTCCGCAACTTCTTCACGCCTGGGTGAAGGGGCGGAATGCTCGCCTCCTGCTGAGGCTGCCTGGGGTTCATTTTCCACCCCGTAGAATCTGCCCGGTTCAGCATTCGGGGTCAAGAACTTGGAACTATGGACTGCTTTCTCATTGCCACAGGCCCGGCTGATCGTAACGTGATACTCAGTGAAATTTCTATTCATCGGAGACATCGTTGGAGAACCGGGGCGCAAGGCAGTCGCAACGTTACTACCTCACATTCGTGAACGTCACAAAATTGATTATGTGGTGGCAAATGCGGAAAATGCTGCAGGCGGGTCCGGGTTAACCATTGCAACAGCGGCAGAAATTTTTGCAGCGGGCGTGGATGCCGTTACGATGGGTGACCATCTTTGGGACCAAAAGGAAATCAACCATCTGTTGCAGCATGAAAAGAGAATGGTCCGCCCCATCAACTATCCGCCAGAGGTGCCGGGACAAGGCAGTCTTGTCATTCAAAAGGAAGGTTTGCCTCCTTTCGCTGTTATGAACGCGCAGGGAAGGACTTTCATGCCTGTGTTGGAAAACCCATTTCTCATGGTGCAGGCAGAGGTGGATCGCTTAAGGACCAAAACTTCCTTCATTTTTTTGGATATGCACGCAGAAGCAACCTCTGAAAAAATTGCCATGGCCCGGATGCTCGACGGGCAGGTGAGCGCTGTCATCGGCACACATACACACGTCCAAACCGCCGATGAGCAAATATTTCCAGGAGGTACCGCATTTTTATGTGATGCGGGTTTCACCGGACCGCAGGAGAGCATATTGGGTCGTGAAATCCAGCCGATCATCAACCGGTTTTTGACCAACACCCCACAACGTTTCATGGTGGCAAGTGAACGGGTGGTCCTTAATGGAGCAGTGGTGGAATTGGACCAACGCGGTCGAGCTCTTAACATCCAAAGAATTTCTGAGCCGCTGATTCCGAACAAAGTTCAATGAGCCGTCCTCTTCAATCACAATGGGATTTTTCTTCATCGGAAAAACCTGCGGCTCCAGCCCGCAAAATCTTTACCGTTGGAGAACTCACCAGTGCAATTCGCAAAACCCTCGAGTCGTCCCTGGGAATTTTATGGGTGACCGGGGAATTAACGAACTGCCGAGTACAAGCCTCGGGTCACTGCTATTTTACAATCAAGGATCCGTTTGCCCAGCTTAGCTGTGTGTTGTTTCGGACAGAAGTAAAGTCATTTGATCGTTCCCTGATTATCGATGGGCAAAAAGTTACCCTTCAAGGTGAGTTGACGGTTTATGAAACTCGAGGGCAGTACCAACTTCGTGTCACTAACGTTGAGTTGGAGGGGCAGGGGGCGTTGCAGCTTGCGTTTGAAAAACTAAAACTCAAATTGCAGCAGGAAGGTCTCTTTGAAACAGCTCGCAAAAGAGCCATTCCCTCCATCCCGCAGAGAATCGGGTTGGTCACGTCAATCGATGGCGCTGCTCTGAGAGATGTGCTGCATGTCATTGAGAGAAGATTTCCCGGGCTGCAAATTGTCATTGCCTCCTGCCGCGTGCAAGGAATGGGTGCGGCGGATGAAATTGCCTGTGCGATCGCATTGCTGAACGACTGGAGCAAGCGCCCCCAATCTCCCCTTGATGCAATCCTTGTCACACGCGGTGGGGGGAGCATGGAGGATTTGTGGGCTTTCAATGAAGAGGTGGTCGCTCGTGCTATTTTTAATTCGAGCATCCCGGTCATCTCTGCGGTGGGGCATGAAATCGATTTTACAATCTCGGACTTTGTGGCCGACCTGCGGGCAGCCACACCAAGTGCTGCCGCTGAACTCCTGACGCAAGGGGCAGTGATGGCGCGCGAATTTATTTTTGGGTGTGCAGATCGCTTTTCAATGCGGGTTCGTCGTGGCCTGCTTTGGGCTGAAGAGGACCTTGCCAATGTCCAGGAACGGCTCGCCCGGATGCATCCCAAAAAGCGCCTGCAGGAACAGGAGCAGATACTTGATGATCTTCGTTTTGAACTGGCCAGAAGCGTGCGGACGCAGATTGAACATTTAATGAGCAACCAGGAAATGTTGACACATCGATTTACCCGGTTGCGTCCCGAACTAAAAATCAAGCAACTGATCGAGCAATTGCATCAACTCACCAGGCAATTAAATCATCAGGTGGAAACTCGAATCGGACAGTTCAAGGCAGATCTGGCCTTTTTGAAGTCACAGTGTGAATTACTTTCGCCGAATGGCATTCTCAGTCGCGGTTATTCAATCACGATTAACTCGGCAGGAGAAGTTATTCGAAATCAGGGTCACACCAGGCCGGGAGAAAAAATTGTGACGAAACTGGCCAATGGAACCATTCATTCAGAAGTGTTGGCTTCCTGTGAAGGGCCTGTTTCGCTTGCAGGTTCCGAAACCGGAGGTGCAGCTTCGATGACGCTACCCTCGACGAAATCTGATATTTCCTCCTCCTCAACTTCCGGCAAGGCGCCCAAGTGACTTAAATCTCCCCAGGTTTCCAGCTTCCAGCCATCGCTGCCGAAGAGAAAGGAGTTAAAGCTCGCATTTGTGATTTCGTAATGCCGCGGAGCGTTCAATGGTAGACCGACGACATGACGAAAAAGCGCCGAAAGGCTTCCTCCATGAGTGATTATAATCAAATTCTTGTCAGCATGAGTTCGAGCCAATTCTTCCAGGCAGCCAACCGTTTGAAAAAGATGCTCCCGGATCGATTGTCCTTTGGGCAACGCATAGTCTGGATCACCGGAAATATACCGGTTAAACTCGGTTGGGTATTGGTGAACGGCTTCCTGCCGTGTCAGCCCTTCAAAAATTCCGAGGCATCGTTCGCGCAAACGTGAATCGGTCTGCAATTTAAGCCCCGCACTTTTGGTGATCGGCAGAGCGGTCTGTTTGGCGCGCCCCAAATCACTGCTGAAGATAAAATGCCACTGGCCAGCGAGAAATCGGCGACTCAGCGCCTGGGCTTGCGCCAAACCTTCTTCCGTGAGCGGGCTGTCCTTGTGGCCTTGAAATCGGCCTGCCTGGTTCCAGATTGTTTCCCCGTGCCGTACGACAGCGAGGCGTGTTGTGAAGGAATTTTTTATTGCTTGAGACATTCAAGTGCCTTTTCAACAATACCGGCAGGATTCCATAACCTTCCAATCCCTTCATAACCACAGGAAAGCATCCCCTCTTCCGGCCCGATGAATTCAACTTTTCGGTCCCGCAAAATCCTGACGTTTTCCTGGACGGCGGGGTGGAGCCACATTTTTCCATTCATTGCAGGCGCGACAAGGACACGTGCTGCGGGATTCAACGCAAGGGCAATGCAACTGAGCGCATCATCTGCGATGCCATGCGCCAATTTTGCGAGGAAATTGGCAGTTGCAGGCGCTACCAAAAGAAGGTTTGCTTCGTCAGCCAGCCGAATATGGGTCGGTTTCCAGCCTTCCTCCTCATCGTACAAATCAGTCACCACGGGATTTCTGCTCAAGGTTTTAAAAGGTAGGGGAGTGATAAATTTCTGGGCATCCGCCGTGAGCACCACGTTTACGGAGATATTTTGTTTCGCCAGGAGGCTGGCTATATCCGCTGCCTTGTGTGCCGCAATCGAGCCGGTCACTCCCAGCACAACATTTGATTTACTGCTCATGCTCCCTCTCGTAATCGGGCAATTTTGTTCGAAAATAACGCATTTTTTCCGCCGCAATGATCATTTGCATCCGGGCAAGGTCAGCGCTGATCTGCCCCGAGGGAATAATATAATCGAAATGACGTGCCTGGGCGATTTCCTGCCTGGCGACGCTTAGCCTTTTATTGATCACCGCTGGCGCATCAGTCCCTCGTTTTTTGAGTCGTTCCTCAAGAACACGGAGACTTGATGGAGCAAGAAAAATTGTGATGAGAGCCCGCTTTAACTCCTGGTCTTCAGTTGCTTTTACCCGAATCGTGGCGGCGCCCTGCACATCGATACTCAGCAGCACATCTTTTCCCTGCCGCAATTTGGAAAGAACCTCTGATTTCAAGGTGCCATAACTATTTCCGTAAACGGTGGCGTGTTCTAGAAAATTACCCGCCTGCACTCGTTTGAGGAATGTTTCCGCGTCCAAAAAATGATAATCCACTCCTTCCTGTTCGCCCGGCCGTGGAGCACGAGTGGTGCAGGTGATCGCCCTGACTGTGTTCGGCTGGTTCAGGATCAGCTGCTCACAAAGCGTGGTTTTACCCCCGCCTGAGGGAGCGGAGATGACGAGTAGCAGACCAGTCTGGTGTGTGTCCGGCATTGATGTGAGAGTATGCAGCCGCAGAACCTTGAGCAATTTGCAAATAATCGTCGATTACTCGACGTTCTGCACCTGTTCCCGGAATTTTTCCAATTCTGCCTTCAACAGGACGACTTCCTTCCCGATGCTGCTGTCCGATGATTTCGACCCAATGGTGTTGATTTCCCGGTTCATTTCCTGCGCCAGAAAATCCAGGGTGCGTCCCACCGGTTCCTTTGAGCGAACACAATCCTCGAATTGTTTGAAGTGACTTTCCAGCCGGGTGACTTCCTCAGAAATATCCGAGCGGTCGGCGAAATAGACAATTTCCTTCAGCAATCGCTCATCCTCTTCCTTTGGAAGATCCAGGCCAGCGGCCTTGATCCTTTCCTGCAACTGCTTGCGATACCTTTTAAGCATCTCGGGGGCTTCTGCCTTAATCGTTCGCACAGATTCCTTCATGATGCTGATTCGTTCCCGCAAATCCTTTGCCAGATGAGAACCTTCTCGCTCCCGCATTTTTATCAGTGCATCGAGCCCGACATTAACCGCCCGCTCTACAGCAGGCCAGAACGCATCAATATCACCTCCTTCTTCTCCAGTGCGGAGAACCCCAGGTGCCTTGAGTAGAAGATCCAAAGTGATTACCGGATCAATTTTTAACTCGGCGGCCAATGTTCGAAATTCCTTCACGTAAGCGCGGGCGAGCGGGCGATTGAGTTGCACCTGTCCACCCGGTTTGTCATCACCTGCATGCAGTGTGATTTTTGTGGTTAATCGTCCACGGGAAACCCTCTTGTTGATCACCTCCCGGATTCTGGTTTCCAACGATTCCCATTCGCGTGGCAAAAAGATGCTCAGCTCGCCCTGCTTCCTGTTTACCGAGGAGATTTCCGCAGTTACCTTGATTCCGCTATGGGTGGCTTCGCCGCGCCCGTAACCGGTCATTGATTTCATGATTTGATGAACGCAGTTTGCACAACTTCGGCGAGTTTGGCAGCCGAATAAGGTTTCGGCAAAAAATTGACTCCTTCACGCAACTGAAGCTGGGTTGAAACGGAATCGGTACTGTACCCGCTGGTGAAAATAATTTTCAAGCCTGGCTTTTCCAGGTTCAATTGGGCTGCCAGCTCCTTCCCACCGATTCCATGAGGCATGATCAAATCAGTGATGAGAAAATCAATTTCATCTTTTCGGGAGGCCCAGATTTCCAGCGCTTCTGTCCCTGAGCTGACTTCGATCAACTTGTATCCCTGCCGTTTAAGGAGCAACGCGACCAGTCGTCGCACATTCAGGTCATCCTCCACGAGAAGAATGCTGCCATGCTTTGTAAAATAGGAGGAGGAAGGTTTCGGCGCCGCGATAGGTTCGGCGACCGGTTTTAAAGCGGGAAAGTAGAGATTGAACAGCGCTCCCTTGCCCGGTTCGCTTTGCACTTCCACCCAGCCTTTGTGCTGCTTCATGATCCCGTATACCGTTGCCAGTCCAAGTCCTGTGCCTTTCCCTACTTCTTTGGTGGTAAAAAATGGTTCAAAAATATTCCCCTGATCGCTGGATGGGATACCGCATCCGGTATCTTTAACGGAAAGACAAATAAACGTTTCCGCGTCTGTTTTTCCTTCCCGATCGGGACGGGAAAGTTGTTGCTCCCTGGTGCTGATTTGCAGCGATCCACCCTCAGGCATTGCATCCCGTGAGTTTGTCGCCAGATTCATCAGGATCTGCTCAATCATCCCCTGGTCAGCGCGGACATTGGGAATCCGCGGTGTCAGTGAAACTTGAAGATGAATATCTTCTCCAAGGATGCGAGTAAGCATCCGGTTGGTGCCAAGGATGACTGTATTCAGGTCGATTTCACGCAAACGGATGGCTTCTTTTCGGCTGAAAGTGAGGAGTTGTCGGGTCAGGTTAGTGGCGCGAGCTGTCGATGAGAGAATCTCTGCGACGGAATCCGACATCTCATCCGACAAAAACTCCGCTCCCAGCAGCAAGGTTGCGTGGCCTTGAATCACTTGGAGCAGGTTGTTGAAATCGTGTGCGATGCCTCCAGCCAGTCGACCAACGGACTCCATTTTTTGCGCCTGGAATAATTGCGCTTCCAGGTTTTTCCGTTCACTCAGGTCGCGCACAGAAGCAACAATAAACGGTTCATTATTGTGGTGAAAAACTCCCAGGCAAACCTCCACAGGAAACACAGTGCCATTCTTCCGTGCCGCCATGAATTCAGTGGATACTGAATTACCGGGGATCATCTGGAGCCACATCGATGTCAACTCCTCCCTTGGTGTGGAGGACGTAATGTCGAACATCGTCAGGTTAAGAAGCTCCTCGCGTGAATACCCCAGGGCCTTGCAACTCGCATTATTCACATCAAGAATTCGTCCGCGCGTGTCGTGAAGAAAAAATTGATCGCCTGTATGCTCCATCAAGGTTCGAAATCGTTCTTCGCTTTGCTTAAGGGCGATTTCCGACTCTTTCTGGGCCGTAATATCTATCAAAAGACCATTGAGTAGTTGGGCTCTTTCATTGACGGAATGGACAGAGACAAGGTCTCTTACCCAGACTGGCCTCCCGTTCGCCGCGATCATACGATACTCCAGGTCATGCGCCTTTTTTTCCGCCACCAGAGTTTTGTAAATCTGGACCATCGAGTCTCGGTCTTCCGGGTGGAGGTGGGTTATCCAGAAATCCGGTTTTAACCACTGCTCAGTGGGATAGCCCAGGAGCTTTTCCGCGCCGTGGCTTACAAAGAGAAACTGGAAGCTTTGAGGATCTGCCTGCCAGACGACTCCCTCAAGGGAATGAACTAGATTTTCGTAATTTTGTGTGATTTTCCCAAGCGCTTGGTCTGCTTCTATTTGGGCGATTACCTGCTCCGCCAGGAGGTTCAAGAAGCTCTGTTCCTCTGTTGAGAGCATTTTCGGTGCATGGTTAAACACACAAAGTGCGCCAGTGACACTTGAAGAAACCAATGGCACGCCCGCGCCAAACTCAACTGAACCAGTGGCTGATCCCATGTCTGTAGATCGAGGATCAACGGAAACGTAACTGGAAGTTTCAATGACTTTTCGGGAAAATTGCTCCAGGAAAGTCGTTTCCAGAGCAGGTCCTGAAAATCCGATTACGATTGGTTTCTCCTCCTTCTGCGTGATGACTGCCGCGGCAGAAACATTGCAAAGTCGGATCGCAAGCAGGGCAATCCGGTTAATGGAGGGACGGAGATTATCTTTATCCATGGTCACGAACCCCTTTGCTGGTGTCCACCGCCTGAATGTGTAGGAACCATCTACCCCTCTTCTACTGGTGTTATGTCAACAACTCAAGTCTGCTTCCCTCGTTTCCGTTTTGGCTAGTTTTTAATGGAATCACCAGGCACGGTTTACCACTTGTCACCCGTTTCCTTTAAGCGTAATGCTTTGCACGCCTTTGCGATGGGCCAGCAAAACACCATAATCATTGTCCCCACTTATAACGAGCGGGAGAATCTTCCTGTGGTGGTGGATCGCTTGATGAGCCTCCCGGTCGCTGTGAATTTGCTGATCGTTGATGACAATTCTCCCGATGGCACAGGTAAACTGGCGGACGAGTTTGCCGCACAGAACCCTCGAATTCACGTCCTGCATCGTTCTGAAAAAAATGGACTCGGCAGGGCCTACTGTGCTGGCTTTGCCTGGGCATTGGAGCGGCATTACGAATTCATTTTCGAAATGGATGGAGACCTCTCCCATAATCCATCGGACATCCCGGCTTTTCTCCATGCTGCCGAGAACGCAGACTTGGTCCTTGGTTCCCGTTATGCAAATGGAATTCGGGTGATCAACTGGCCTTTGGATCGGTTGATGCTGAGCCTGGGAGCCGCGAAATATGTGCAGATCATCACGGGCATGCCTTTCACCGATCCCACCGGTGGTTACAAATGCTTCCGGCGAAAAACATTGCAATTGATTGACCCTCAAGCAATTCGATCAAACGGATACAGCTTTCAGATCGAAATGACCCATAAAGTGTGGCGGCAGGGATTGCGCGTGGCGGAAGTCCCAATCATTTTTACGGATCGCTTTCATGGCAGCTCCAAGATGTCCGGAAAAATAGTGCGGGAAGCGTTATTCATGGTTTGGCGATTATTGTTTCAGAATGGATTGAGGAGGTCACCCCGAAGATAAAAAAATCCTGCAACTTGTTGGCCGGGATTTGTGTTATTCTAAAGCATATGGAATTACTCATGAGTTTGTGCATTGGGTTGGGCTTGAGCGCTGCCTGCGGATTCCGAGTCTTTGTACCGCTGCTGACAATGAGCATTGCAGCGCATTCAGGGCATCTCAATCTGGCCTCCGGATTTTCCTGGATCGGCTCCACTCCCGCGCTGATTACCTTTTCAATTGCCACAGCGTTGGAGATTGGGGGCTATTACATTCCATGGCTGGACCATTTCCTTGATACCGTCGCCACTCCTGCAGCAATAGTCGCCGGAACGATAGTGACCGCTTCCATGGTCACAGACGTGAGCCCATTTTTAAAATGGACCCTTGCCGTCATTGCCGGTGGTGGTGCCGCAGGCGCTGTCCAGGCGACAACCGTCCTGGCCCGAGGGGCTTCCTTCGTTGGAACAGGCGGGCTGGGTAATCCCCTGATTGCCACGGCGGAATTGGGCGGGTCCGTGATGACCGCTGCCCTGGCAATCATCGCGCCTATGGTCGCAATCGCGCTGGTGATCGTGGCGATCGGCACCCTCGCTTTGATGATTGTCCGTAAAAAGATGAAAGTTGCTCTGTAAGAGCAATTTTCCGTTCCAGACAATCAAACTTTGCAGTTCAGCATTCTTTCAGGTATTTCCTACGAAGTTTGATGGAAATCCTGAAAATTGAAAGCGTGGTTCATGAGAATTGAGCTGCGCAGTGTCGTAAAACGATATGCCGGGGTCAATGCATTGGATCGTGTCTCCCTCGAAATTGCTCCGGGAAATGTCGTGGCGCTGCTTGGTTCAAACGGGGCTGGCAAAACCACATTTCTTCGCTGCCTCGCAGGCATTGCTTCACCAGACCAGGGCCAGGTGCTGTATGATGATGCCGAATTTGTCCGGGAGGATGTTCCAATGCGCCGCCGCCTCTTTTTTCTCCCCGATTTTCCCTTTGTCTTCTGGCATCACACCGTCCTGCAGCATTTGGGAATGACACTGCGAATCTATGGAAAAGATCAGGCCGGTGTGGAAGAGCGGGTGCTTCAGTTGCTTAAGGATTTTGAAATTCTTGAATTGGCCGAACGACCTCTCCAGACGCTTTCCCGCGGACAGCTTTACAAAACTGCGTTGTGCGGAATCATTGCTGCCGACCCGGAATTATGGCTTCTGGATGAGCCATTTGCTTCCGGAATGGATCCTCACGGCATCAATATGTTTAAGCGGCACTCCAGAGAAGCCGCAAACCGCGGCCGAATCGTTATCTACTCAACCCAAATCCTCGATGTTGTGGAAAAGTTTTCCGACGTCGTCTGCATGCTTCAAAGGGGTGAAGTGCGTGCATTCGGCTCGATTGAGCAGCTTCGGTTGAAAGCCCAGGGCGGGGGAAATCTTGAAGAAATTTTCAATACCCTGCGGCAGGAGGAGGGTTGATTCTTCGTTCCCACCAATTTGAAAAAGCCGCGACGCGGTTGTTCGCCCAGGAACTGAAGCGGGACACTTCACTGCGCAAACGAGTCCGGCAGCATACTTTCAATTATAATGTATCTTTCATTCCATTTCTCAGAAAGATCGCACTTCCGCTTATCATCTTTTTCTTTCTTATTGGATTACGTGCCTCCGGGCTGCAGGAACTGGCCCTTGCGATTGTGGCCATTTGGTTAACCAGTGCGATTTTTCGAAAGACCCATCAATTTCAGGAAATGCTCTATGGGTCGCATGATCTGATCGTCATGCAACATCTGCCTTTGACGGATGATCAAGTCTTCCGGGCACAATGTCGCCGCTTCTTTCAAAATTCCACATGGATTCTTTACGAGGTGGGACTCGCTTACCTGGCTCTGCTGGGGAGGGGAAGCTGGCCGCCCGGTTTTGTCTGGATATTTCTGCTCACTCTTCTTCAAGGCGTCTTGGTGGTGGCGATTGTCATGCATATGACTGCGTGGCTTCCCCAGTTTCCTCACACTCTGGTCGCTTCAATGTTGGTGACGATCTGCCTGTTACTGCTTTTCACCCGGGAAATGTTCCCAACGTTTGTCTCACAGGTCATTCGAGTCACTCATTGGGCAACGCCTGCAGGATGGCTTCAACATCTCTATACCGAAGTCACAATAGGGAAAGATTACCTCACGCTATTACTACTGCTTCCTGTGGGTTTGATCATCTATGCAGCAATTTGGTCCTTCAACCGGATTCGTTCCAACTATGTTTGGGATGTTCCGATTTCTGAATACGCTGAATATGTCCAGGCCCATGTGCAGGCGGAAGAGAGGCAATTGCAGGGGCCTGTCGGTCTTACGGAACTGCATGACAATATTTCGGAACGCAAATTTCTTGATCAGGTTAACTGGAGCGGACAAGGGTTGATCGAAGGAATTGTCTGGAAATTCCTTTCATCGAGAGAACGGGACGTTTCTGAATTCATCAACGGACCCGCTCCCGGTTGGACCCGGCAAATTCAGGCAGGCGCCTTGATCCTGGCAATAGCCCTTCCTCTTCTTTACCTGGCAGGATTGCACGAAAATAAATTTGGGTTATGGATGACAACCTACATCTACTGGGTAAGTGTGCTTCCGATCTTGGGACGCGGAATTCCAGGGATCGAACTGCGCCCGATGGGAGGAGTCTATGCGCCAGTCTTTGCCGCCTTTCCAATAGCTTATGCGGAAGTTGCCTGGACATTGCTGAAGGTGAATCTGGTAAAAGCCGTTATTGGAATCTCGCTTCTTTTGCTCTTTGGAATTGCTCTCGAAAGCCTGAACACCAAAAATGAACATTTATCTGATCTGTTGCTCACTGGAAAACTCGCGTTACTCATGTTGGCCTTTCAACCGCTCAGTGTGGCATTGAAAATTTCATCAGCAAGTAATGACACAACTCAGATGAAACTGCATTGGCAGGCCATGATTTACGGAGGGATTATTGCAGTTATCGGATTGGCACTGTGGTTCCTCTTTGCGCCACCGCTGCTCGCTTTCGCAATTCTTTATCCAATACTGGTTGTCGTGAGCATTGGCGCGTTGGTTCTCCACCGCTTCCTCTACAAAAGAAACGCCTTTGATTTGCTGACGAGCACC
>JANRLX010000044.1:0-5304 GCA_033762115.1 Verrucomicrobiota bacterium | reverse complement strand
GTCTCTGCAATTGAAGCCGCAGAAAAAAAGACCTCCGGAGAGATCAGGGTCTTTATTTTTGAAAATGAGGTGAAAGACCCTGTTGCGCAGGCTCGTGAGGAATTTGAACGGCTGGGCATGAGGAAAACCGCACAACGAAACGGCGTGCTCCTGTTCTTTGCCCCGCTTTCACAAGCGTATGCCGTTTTTGCGGATGAAGCGGTTTACAATCGCTGTGGCGAACATTTTTGGCATGTCATTCGGGATGAAATGCACAACCGTTTAAAGGCCGACGATTATACCGGTGCGATAGTTGGCGCCGTCAGACAGATCGGGGAAGCGTTGGCGCAATATTTCCCACCCATCGCTGGTGACCGCAATGAACTTCCCAATCAAATCGAGCGGGGAGGTTAATTTTTCAATTGATATTGCGAATCGAATGGATTCACGCCTGAAGTTTTGGAAAGGCGTTGATTTGCGGACAGATGTTCGCAAAGACGGAAAATGGTTTCGGTTTGCTCCGCTGCGTTCAATGCGGTTGCCAGCTGGGTAATCTTGAATTTTTCACCGGCATGGTCGCGCAAATATTTGAGGAGTTGCAATTGCAGTTCAAGCACCGCGCCAGCCGCTTTTTTACCTGCTTCAACACCGGGTTGATGATAGGCGTTGATATTTACCAGTGTTGCATAAAATCCAACGGCCCGTTCATAAAGCGCAATCAGAACGCCGATGCTAAAGGGGGAAACTTCGTCGATGGTGAGCGTGATCGACTCACGATTGTTCTGGGTGAGCGCTTCGCGGGTGCCCAGTAAAAATCCAAGCAGATAATCACCGGATGTGGTGGAGGGTTCCACTTCCATGCTGCTTCCCTCCCGGTCCTTGCGCACTTCAATAAACGTCGCGAAGAAATTGTTCAGTCCATCGCGCAATTGCTGAATATAAGCGTGCTGATCGGTCGAGCCTTTATTGCCATAAACAGCGATGCCCTGGTTTACCACCTTGCCGTCCAAATCCTTCTCCTTGCCGATGGATTCCATGACAAGCTGTTGCAGGTAACGGGAAAAAAGCTCGAGACGATCCTTATACGGAAGGATCACCATGTCTTTGGCTCCGATGCCATTGACTGCCTTGTGCCAGGCGAGCGCCAATTGCGCGGAAGGATTTTTTTGGTAATCAGCAACCCGCGTCAACTCATCGCAAGCGGCCGCGCCAGCAAGGAGCTGGTCAATGTCGATGCCTTGAAGCAGGGCAGGAAGCAAACCGACGGCGGAAGTTTCGCTGGTTCGCCCGCCCACCCAATCCCACATGGGAAACCGAGCAAGCCAGGCTGGATTTTGCGCATAACGGTCCAGTTCACTATTCACTCCTGTGATGGCCACGGCATGCTTTTCAAAACTCAGCCCCGCTTTGGTGTAAGCAGCACGGGCTTCAAGCATTCCATTGCGCGTTTCCTTGGTGCCGCCCGATTTTGAAATCACCACTGTAAGCGTTGCCCCAGGATCGTTGCCAATTTCCGCCAGCGCCTTGTCCATCCCGTCCGGATCGGTATTGTCGAAAAAATGAACTTTCATTCGGTCGCGCCGGGCATGTCCCAGGGCGGACGCCACGAATTGTGGGCCAAGAGCGGAGCCGCCGATGCCAATGATGAGTAACCGTTTGAATGGTCCGGAAGCGCCTTTGATTTCGCCGGAATGGACCTGGGCGGCGAATTTTTTAATGGCTGCAAGCGTTTCGG
Organism: Verrucomicrobiota bacterium; assembly: GCA_033762115.1. Lineage (GTDB taxonomy): Bacteria > Verrucomicrobiota > Verrucomicrobiia > Limisphaerales > SXQI01 > JANRLX01. The sequence goes on along the minus strand of JANRLX010000044.1, from coordinate 3,590 downwards.
TGATTTCGTTGCGAATGGAGACGTTCGGCGCCAGAGCTGGATTGCGGAGCCAGTAATGTCCCACCATCCGTTTTTCGTCCGGATTTGCGATGGCTCCTTTCTCCAGTTCCGCCATGGCGCGAAAAGCTTTCTGGAGCAGTGGTTCCATCGATTGCAGATGAGCCGCATTGAGAGAACTTCGGCTCAAATCGATGGCAAGATTGATCGAAGGAAATTCGGTATAGGAACGTTGGAAGTTTTCCCAGGTGTATTTGGATGGCAGACTCATAATTTTGATGGTGGACCAAATCCTCAGCGGGCCAATAATGCCCTGACCGGGGCAAAGATTTCAAGAGCGTGAGAAAAAGTAAAGCAATGTGGGTGAAAGGATTCCTGACCGTCCACAAAACAAAGTCTTGATCCGCAGCAGCAAAGGCTACCAGAGGCGTGCCTGGGAGTTGCCAGGCGCGGCAAAGCCGAGGCGTTTATAAGTCAGTTCTGTGGCGATTCTCCCCTGGGGCGTGCGGTTCAAGTAACCTTCCATGATCAGGTACGGTTCATAAACCTCCTCAATCGTGTCCGGTTCCTCACCCACTGTAACAGCCAATGAAGCAACGCCGACCGGGCCGCCGGCGAACTTCAAGACAATGGCCTCGAGGATTCGTTTATCCATCTCATCAAGGCCGTGCTGGTCGATCTCGAGCAGTGCGAGCGCCTTGTCCGCAACTTCAGGGGTGATCTGTCCATCGGCTTTCACCTGTGCGTAATCCCGCACTCGCTTGAGTAGATTATTTGCAATTCGCGGGGTCCCGCGGCTTCGTCGCGCAATTTCCAAGGCCCCATTTTCCGCAACTTCTATCCCGAGCAAATGGGCGCTGCGCACCACGATTTTTTGCAACTGCTCTGCTGAATAATAATCAACTCGTTCACGCACGGGAAAACGGGTCAGCAACGGTGCGGAAAGCAAACCGCTGCGGGTTGTGGCCCCGATCAAGGTGAACCGGGGAAGGTTCAGCCGGATGCTGCGGGCGTTTGGTCCCTGGTCAATGATGATGTCCAGCTTGAAATCCTCCATCGCAGGGTAGAGATACTCTTCAATCGTTTTTTGCAAACGATGAATTTCATCAATGAACAGCACATCTCCCTCCTCGAGATTTGTCAGCAATCCTGCGAGGTCACCGACTTTTTCAATGGTCGGGCCGCTGGTGCTCTTCAGGTTTGCGCCCATCGATTTGGCGATGATGTTCGCGAGGGTCGTTTTTCCCAAACCTGGCGGGCCGCTCAGGAGAATATGGTCAATTGGTTCCTTGCGTTGCTGTGCGGCCTGAACGGCAATTTCAAGGCGTTCCTTGACCTTTGCCTGGCCAGTGAAATCGGAAAAAAGAGAAGGCCGGAGTGTCATTTCCAAAACGACATCCGGCTTGGCCAGGATATTTGAGAGAGGCCGTTCCGACATTTGTCTGAACTTGGCCAAACCCCCGCTCCCTCACAAGGAAAAAGGCGGGGGTGAGCAGCAAACCTTAAAAGGTAAACCAGCCATCAGAACCGTTGGAAATAAGCATGGTCGAGCTATATCCGGTAGTGTGGCTTTTGTTCGCAGCCACACCATTGATCTTCTCCCCGGAAGCGGGGGCGATTGTGATATTTGCAGAGGATGCTTCCGAACTGATCACAAAAACCTTGCCTGATGTCCCACCTGCACTTGGCAGTGTGACAGTTACAGCGCCAGTTGTGGTGACCCCCAGGTGATGGTCAAAGTTCTGAAGGGTAGTGCTCGCAGAAACAGTTCGCCGTTCTTTTCCAGTGCTCGGCCAAACCTGGTTAAGAGTCCCTGAATATACTCCACTCTGATAAGTATCTCCAGATGGAAAAAGGCTTCCCGTAATCGTGAAATTGTTCCATCGGTTTAAGTTAGTCCAATGGCCTCCATACCAGAAGAAATCTGATGCGATAGAGTTAAATGATACAGTTATCCCAAGGCTATACCAGGCATTAAATCCATACACAAGATTGGTGAGGCCATTAGTAGAATTCTTTTCAGGTGTCCACTTAATGACATTGTTAAATGCAGAATAGTTTTGGGCATAATCCGTAGGGGAGCATGCAATGCCAAACATCCATCTGCTGGTTGTATTCGGATTAATTTCAATGATGTTTCCGTTTGCAACGAGGGTGTCTCCATCGATAATTCCATTCAGGTTGGTGCTTTTCTGCTCATTTGGGTGATATGAAATCCCGCGTACTACATTCCTAATGACATTGTTCCTTACCACAAGATTAGTGACTCCTCCATAATCGGTGTAAACTCCAGCGTCACCTCCTTCTATGTAGCAATTTTGGACGATTAATCCATTGGAATCAGGCGCATTAATTCCGAAATTCCCGCCCAGTTGTTCGTAGGGAGGCATAAAAGCATATGAGTTTTCTACTATGCCACCCCCTGTTATGAGAAATCCGGAAACATAGTCCCCCAGAGGCGATTCAGAAATGCACTCAGAAATCAGTCCGCCTTTTCCCAATAGATTTAAGGTATGATCTGAATTATACGTTCTTATTCCGAGGCCGTATGCTTCCGCACTGGCAGATTTCCATCCTATTACGTTTTTGACCTTCACCCGAATATAGGAGCAATACTCGCCATTTAAACTTGGTCCTTGTACGGTTTGATAATAAACAGTAGCGCCGTTGACGACTTTATTGTTTGTAATCGCATTTGCTCCGTTGCAATCAAAAGTTAAATCTTTGACAGTTATATTGCTGGTACCAGGAAGGCTATTCAACGGGCCCATATTCAGGGGGGAATTGTCAATAAGTTTAATTATTGTCGCATTCATTCCAGCGCCTGTCAACGTACTATTAGCCCGCAATACCCAATTTGATGGATGCCCAGCATGGTAACCTTTAGTCAAATAAATTCCTGGCAATAAGTGAATGGTCATACCGGCGTTTTGGGTCAGATTACTCATTACCGTGTCGAACTTTACCTGAGTGGATGCATCGTAAGGATGTTCCAGTGTTCCCAAATTTGATCCGATAGCCTGATCGCTTACCCAAACTTCGTTGGTAGGATGCGCAGTTGATTCGTAAATCATGAAACCAAGTGCGATTGCATGAATGACTAATGACGTGAGAAGTTTTTTAAACATATTCATAATGACCTCTCAATAGGTGAACCAACCGTCAGTTCCGTTTGAAATCAACTTGATTGAAGAGTAGCCCGTGGTATGACTTTTGTTGGCAGCGACACCATTGATTTTTTGACCTGAATACGGTGCGATGGTAATATTGGCAGAAGAGGCTTCGGATCCGATAATGTATTCCTTGCCGGAATTTCCAACTGCCGTAGGTAATGTAATTGTAACTGCCGTGGTCACCGACACACCTACGTAATGATGGGATGAGTTCAATGTCAGGTTTGCATTGGTAACGGTTCTCGACACCCCATTTGCCGGGGCTGTTTGGTTTAATGCTCCATAGCAGCCTGTTGAAAAACGCCGCTGCGCCGATGCGCACGATTTAAGAAATTGGCACGAGTCGTGGTAACAGATTCACCGTGTTCGCCAAGAAACAAAAAGCCGCGCAGAGTGAGTTCTGGATCGCCACTCATCAGC
>JANRLX010000043.1:0-13042 GCA_033762115.1 Verrucomicrobiota bacterium | reverse complement strand
AGTGCGGAAATCCTTCGAATTTTCCGTGGCACTCCACGCAACGTAAATTCAAACTCTGCCTGCTTGCAAACTCACGGTCCACATGCCGCGACAACGATTCACGGTCGGTTTCAGCAAACGCAACCAGCGCTTTCACCTGCTCCGGTGAAAATCCGAAGTGCGGACTTTTTTCACTTTTCGTCACACATCCCTGGTTCCACCGTGATGCAGGAATATCCGCCAGCGCCTTCGTCTTGAACTGGTTCTCCAACTCCGCCGTATGACAGTTAATGCATCCCGAGCTCTGCACCAGCTTTCGTCCTTTTTCAACAAGGCCTGCGTCAGCCGAGGCCGTTGCCGGCTCAACGGCTTTGGATTCCAGGTAAGCTGCGAGTTCCGCTGCCTGTGCCTCGGACAATTTGAATCTCGGCATGCGTGTCCAGGCATAATGCGCCTCCGGCTTCAGGATGAACCTCGCCAGCTCTCCTTCAGGAAACTTGGCTCGAACATGTGCCAGGCTGGGACGCGCCACATCCACCTGCGATTCCTCCGGTGAAGTATGGCAGGCCGCGCAATGCAACGCTTCGAAACGCTTTTTCCCTGATTCGATCTGTTCTGCGGTTCCCTTCGTCCCCGAGGGGGAGCCGCTTTCCACTTTCAAACTCGCCAGATACGCCGCCACCGCAGTCGCATCTGCGGCTGCTTCCGGCCCATGAAAAATCCGCGGCATCCGGGCAGTGGCGCGCTGCTTTTTCGGATCGAGAATCCAATCCCGCATCCAGGCAAAATTTCTCCGGGACCCAATCCCTGAAAATGTCGGCGCATCCATCTGCAACTCCGCGGTGTCTCCCATCATTCCCGGCAAATGGCACTTCCCGCAGCGATGTTCCAGAAACAACCCGCGTCCCTGGTGAATCGCCAGGTGTTGGAGCAGTTCTGCGTCTGGCAAATGGTTGAATCCCACGTCCGGCAGCGGTGTGGGCAACGCATCCTTCGGGATCCAGTAAAGCCGTAAAAAGGCGTCACCACTGGCAGGCGCGGTAAAAACCACAGTGATCTGGTTCGTTCCCTTGTTCAGCCGAACAACTTTTCCCGGCGTGACCTCTTTGCTCCCCTCTGCCACTTCCAAAACAGTGCTCCCGTTCAGGTCAACTTTCACCGCCCCGGACGACTCCGCTTGAAACGCATACTGGCTCCGCATTTCCAGCGTCAAAAAACCGCTCCATGTTGCTGTGAATGGTCCCGGTTTCATCAAGGGAGTTGCTGCCTCACCTGCTGGCACGTAAAGCCGCACGTTGGGCAACACCACCGCATCCAGGACTTTGCTCTCCCCTTTGGGACTGAACGTGACCCGCAATCCCTCTTTCACTTCCTGGGCGGAAACAATCAGGACACCGCCCAGCAACAACATGCCGAAATACAGAAGACGACCAAACATTTGCCCCTACTCTGCCAGCTTGATTCGGCTCAGTCAAAAGCTTCAGAGCATTCCCAACAAAAAACCCGCCGAAGTTTCCTCAGGCGGGTTACGTTAAACAAAAGAGCGCTACTTCATCAAAGATTCGGCAGCTTCAATCATTTTCTCCGCCGTCAATCCGTGAGCTTTGTAAAGATCCTCTGCCACATACGCCGACTGTCCGAACCCGCCGTTGATCCCAAGTGACTTCATTCGATGTGCGATACCAGCCATCGATAACGCATGCGAAACCTGCGCACCCATGCCGCCGACAATCTGGTGGTCCTCAATCGTCACCACCCTGCCACCCGCAGCTTTCACTGCCGACCCGATGGTGTCCATGTCCACGAGGTTGATGAATGGATTATTGATCACCGTGGCTTTGATTCCTTTTTCCGCCAGCTTCTTTCCCGCTTCAATTGCCTTGTTCAACAACGGCCCGCTCCCGATCAACACCACGTCCGATCCCTGCTGAAGCACCTGTGCCTTGCCCCATTCATACTTCGCCCCTTCCACCCAGCTCAACGGATAATTTTCCCGCCCCACGAAAAAGATATAATTCTCCGCATCCTTGCCCGATTTTTTATCCTCCGCGTAATGCTTGATCGCCTGGTACATCAGCGACTCTGCTTCATCCGAGCAGGAAGGCGCAATCACCACCGTATGTGGGATCGATGATGTCGCGGCGAAATAGGTTGTCGCCTGGTGCGATGCCCCGTCCGCTGCATCCTGGAACCCCACATGTGAAAACAAGGCAATCACCGGCGATTGTGATAACGCCGCCATCGTCAATGGCAGGTTCCCCTTCGTCACCCCAAACTGTCCGAACGTGTCCACAATCGGGATGAACCCCGCTTTTGCAAAACCCGCTCCCGTGCTCACCATGTTTGACTCCGCAATCCCCACCTCAATATACCGCTCCGGAAATGTCTTTTGGAACAGGCTGATCCCGGTTGACCCTTGCACATCCGACGAAATCGAATACACCGGCAACCCTTCCTGTGCGGCTTTGATCGCAGCTTTTGCCAACCCCGTTTGCACCTTGTCCTTCTTCACTGCCGGGGCTGCAGTTGGGGAAGCCGCCGCTTTCGCCTTTTTCGCAGCTTCCTTCTCGGCCCACTCCTTGTGCAACGATTGCGCCCAGTTCTGGAATTCCTCAGGCACATTCCCGCCATAAATTTCCGAGACAAACTCCACGATCTTCTCGGCGTTGCTGAGCGGGAACCCATGCCCGCCCGCCGCATTCTCCACCGTCGCTTTCACGCCGTAACCCTTGATCGTCTTCACCAGCAGGCAGACTGGAAAATTCGGGTTCGCTTTTGCCTGGGCAATCCCTTTTTCGATTGAAAGATAAACCGCCTGCAGATCATGCCCGTTCGTCACGTTGATCACGTTCCAGCCCAGGCTTCCCATCGCCGCAAACGAACGCTGCATGCTGTACGAATCCTTTGTGATCCTTCCCGAAAGCTTCGTGTCATTGTCCGAGATGATCAGCACGAATGGATTCACCCGGTCTTTGGCCGCCAATCCGGGGATTGCCGCAAAGGCCTCCTTCGCCTCCCCTTCCATTGATGCCCCGTCGGACACCGTGCAAATCGTCACCCGGTCCCGCTTTGCCACCTTGTCTGCAATTGCCAGCCCCTGCGCCTGGGGTAAGGCCGATCCCAGCGGACCGTTGCTTAGCAACACTCCCTCCGGGTTCAAGTGCGATTCGCCATGCCCAGTCAGCTTGCTCTTGATTCCCCGGAATCCCTTCAAATCCTCGAACGTTGTCCCGTCAAAACCGTAATTAGCCCGCAACGCATACAAACCATTCTCCGTATGCCCTGCATCATTCACAAAATTGTACGCCTCATGCCATTGACGACCCTCCACCGAAAACAGAATACCGTGGATCGCTGCATTGATCTCCGCAAAAGCCGCGGGTCCCCCCCAGTGACATGCCGCTCCCCCGTTCACCGCGTGCACATTCATCAACGCCACCAAAGCACGCGTCGCGTTCGGGTCCCCCACCACCACATCCTTCCCCTCACCGTTCTTGATCGTGACACTGTATTTCGGCTTCCCTTTCGGGGTTGGAGCCAGTTTGCTTGGAAGAGAAAACGGCGTCAAAGGCGGTGCCTCGACCTGTTGTGCTACTGTATTATCTGCGCCCATAAATCATTTAAATTAAGCGGCGCACTTTAAAACCCGCCCCGGAAATTGAAAGCCTGAAATACTCCTTTGCCACGTCATGCTCTAAAAGAACGGACGAACTTCGAAAACCACGAATCACCACTCCCTGCAGGCTGGAGTTCTTTAAAACTATATTGGGAAACATTGCTCTCACTTTCATCGTAGCGAAATCCCGTCATGGAACTGACGAGCGCCGCGGGAATATCGAAAATGCAATCCACAATCTCCTTGGATTGATCTACGGCATCTTGCTCCCGAAAAAATTCCCCACGGATTTTCTCGAAGTCCAAAGGAAGTGCCCCCTCCGTCTTCAAATCCCGAGCCCCCTTCTCTCCTTTGTGAGTTACTGACCAAATTTTCCGGCCTTCTTTCCAGCCAATGGCAGCACTGAACATGACATGTTCTTCCAGGCTGAGAGTGACCAATTCGAAACGAACCGAAAGCCGCTGGGCCATCGAATCACTGATGAGCTTGTGATCGCAACGGTTCATCAGGAACAAGCACCAGCCAGTCGGCAGACAAGCTCCAACAACAGGCGCCTGGAATGGCTCGGCATCGACGCCCGTTTCGCGAAGTCCGATTGCGGCAGCCACCTCCGCCAGTGTCTCACCCTTCACCGCCAATTGTGATAGTCCGATCCCCATAACTGAGTTTAAACTGCCGCTCGCCTTTGCTGTACTCACTAATCACCGCACGGTTTTCCAAAACGACCGCTGGTGGTGTCGTTGCAGAGGTTAGCTTGGCCGACTGTTCTCCTTTGGAAGGCAACCGTCAAGGTTCATCGCTGCCGAACCGAAAGGCCAAAGGCACCTCCCCGCCCAGCGCGTCCCAGCTACCCTACTAAGATCGTCGCCCCCTGCCCCTCTCGCGCCTGCCGATCCCAAAACCAGTTCCCGAATTCCCACTTCTTCCCACTTCCTCTCGCACCCATACCAAACCAGGATGGGGCCCTGCACCCAACCTCCCTGCCAGCTTATTTAAGCATTTCCTTAAATACGTCCCACCATTTCCCACTTGTTCCCACATTTTTCCCATCTCAACCGAAAACACCCCTATCGAATTTCCTGCCTTCAACTGCTCAAAATATTAATGCAAGTCACTCATTAAGAGTAACTTATGAATCGATCGAAACCCGGAGACGCCCCACCTGATTCCCATCCCTTCCCACTTCAAGGCAATAACGCCAGCTTCCTTTGGTTTGACACCTTACCCTGAGTTCCTATCCTGCCAGAGTTGTCCCGTAGAATCGCCGTTCCCATATGAAACTGCTTCGTCAGATTTTGGCTGTTACTTTGATCCTTCAACTGGCACTCGGCCCCCTCCTTGCCCAGCCGGTCCTGAATACCCAGAACCCGTTCCAGAACCAGGCAGTTGTCAGCGGCATCCAGAACCTTCGAGTCGTGAACCAGACAAAAGATGGCACCGAGGCAACCATGTCCCTGGATTACACCTATGATGGGATCGCGGGACCGGTCGCCCAGGTGGTGGTGGTGATGGACAAAAAGGGAGCAAAGGGAGTCTCCGGCTGGTTCGGTTGCGATCCCGTGACCATTGGCACTGGCAAGGGAATCATCCAGGTAAAGGTCAAATACTTTAACGATGAATTCGGGGTGCCCCCCACCTATACCACGGATCGTTTGCGTGTCCTGATCCTGAACCGCACCGGCACATCAATCCTTAGCTCTGTTCCATTCCTCAAAAATATCAACTGGGGCAGCGCTGATGCCCCAGCCCCGGTGGCTCCTTCTCCAGTCCCTGTGACCGTTGCGGCCATTGATCCTGCCGAGGCTGCAAAACAGGCTGAAGAAAATCGTCTTGCGGAAGAGAAAGCCCGGCAGGAAGTGAAAGCCCGTGAATTGGCCCGCGCCAAAGCGGAAGCGGAAGCCAAAGCCCGGCAGGAAGCCGAGGCGAAAGCAATTGCGGATGCCAAAGCCCGAGAGGAAGCCCATTTGAAAGCGGAAGCGGAAGCCAAACGACTTGCCGCCGAACGCAAACTGGCTGAGGAAAATCGCCTCGCCCAGGAACGTGCCCGGGAAGAGGCACGGTTGAAGGCGGAAGCCGAAGCTAAACGACTGGCGGAAGAAAAACGGCTTGCCGAAGCCAAAGCCCTTGCCGAAGCCAAAGCGCGGGAAGAAGCGCGGTTGAAGGCAGAGGCTGAAGAACGGCTTCGCAAGGAAGCTGAAGAAAAAGCATTGGCAGAAGCCAAAGCTCGGGAAGAGGCACGACTGCAGGCGGAAGCCGAAGCCAAAAAGCTTGAGGAAGAACGTCGCCTTGCCGAAGCCAAACGGATTGCGGAGGAGAAAGCCCGGGAAGAGGCGAGGTTAAAGGCGGAAGCCGAAGCCAAACGACTTGCCGAAGAAAAAAAACGAGCCGAAGAAAAAGCGCTTGCTGAAGCCAAAGCCCGCGAGGAAGCCCGGTTAAAAGCAGAAGCCGAAGCGGCGCGCCTGACGGAGGAAAAGCGAAAAGCTGACGCTCTGGCCCGGACCCTCCAGGAGGAAAGGGAACGGCTTCGTCTTGCCGCCGAGGCAAAAATTCGAGAAGAGGCACGGTTGAAGGCGGAAGCGGAAGCCCGTCGCCTGGCGGAGGAGAAAAAGCGGGCTGAGGAGCAGGCGCTGGCGGAAGCCAAAGCCCGTGAGGAAGCGCGACTTCGCGCGGAAGCGGAAGCCAAAAAGCTGGAAGAGGAACGTCGCCTTGCTGAAGCCAGGCAGGCTGCTGAAGCAAAGGCGCGCGAAGAAGCGCGATTGAAAGCCGAAGCGGAAGCGCAACGTCTCGCTGCTGAAAAAAAGAAGGCGGAGGAGCAGGCCCTGGCTGCTGCCAAAGCTCGTGAAGAAGCGCGGCGCAAGGCCGAACTGGAAGAACGTCTCCGGAAGGAAGCGGAAGCCAAGGCGCTGGCCGAAGCCAAAGCCCGTGAAGAATTACGGTTAAAAGCCGAAGCTGAGGCGAAGCGTGTCGAAGAGCAACGGCAGCTGGCGGAAGCCAAGCGCATTGCCGAGGAAAAGGCCCGCGAGGAGGCCAGGCTGGCCGCCGAAGCGGAAGCCAAACGGCTCGCTGAAGAAAAGAAAATCGCCGAGGAAAAGGCCCTGGCTGAGCGCAAGGCTCGCGAAGCCGCCGAGGAGCAAGCCAAAGCCGAGGCTCTGGCACAGGCAAAAGCGGAAGCGGAAGCCAAACGACTGGCAGCGCAAAAAGCCGCGCAACCGGTTGCCACCCCTGCCAAACCCGCTCCGGTGCGTGGGCCGGAACTGGCTGCTGGAATGAAATCGCGCGTCACTAATGTGGATGTGGTGAACCGATCGATTGACCGATCCACCATGACCATCGGGGTGGAATATGAATACAAGGATAACCTTGGGCCCAATGCGTTGCTTGGTGTCGATGTGTCTCGGGTGAGCGACCCTGAAGTAAGCCGCTTTTTTTCCAGCCCGCCGGTCCAGTTGGGAAAGGGGCGGAGGAATTTTATGCTTTTTCCGATCAAATTCACTCCTCCAAGCGGGTCTGGAGTTGAAGGGGGAAATTTTACCACCGACAAAGTCTGGGTTTACCTCGCTGAAGCTCCCGGCGCAAACAAGCTCAACCTTTTTGCTTCCACCATGCTGTTGATGTGGCGCGCGCCGGGATCGACAGTCCTTGCTTCCACCCCTTCCAGCGGCAGCAATGTTGAGATTGATGATTTTAAACAGAACGATGAATCCAACGGCTATGTAAGTGTCAAATACAAGTTGACCTCCGGGGCAGGCCGCATCCGGGTGAAAGTGTATGATTCAGCCAATCCGGCTTCGGCGGCCTATTTCAATTGCCCGGAAAAGGACGTTGCCTCTGGTCAGGGGCTGGAATTGCTGGATGTAAAAGTGGAACCGGATTCCAGCAGTCCAACCGTTTTTATCAAGGCAGACACGCTCGACATTGAATTATTGGACCAAAGCGGCAAAGTGCTGACAAAGATCAGCAGAAAAGTGCCGATGGGATGGGCCAAACCGAAGTAAAAAGCCTTTACTCACCCCATTTGGGAGAGCCGGATGTGATGGCCCGATCAAGATGGGTATATCCCCCATCCACATGAATGATTTGCCCCGTGATGTGGGAGGCAAGGCTGGAGGAGAGAAACAGGATCATGGCAGCTACTTCAGTTGGGGTGGTTAATCGATTTTCCAACGGCACCAGCTTTTCAACAGATTCTCTTGCCGAGGCTGGATTCGACTGTTTTTGGAACCAGGCCTGGTACTGCGAGGTATCGCATTCAGCCGGGACAACACAGTTAACCCGCACTCCTTCAGGTGCCAGTGCAACTGCCCATTCCCTTGTCAGGGCGTTGATCGCTCCTTTTGCAGCGGCATAGCCCGAAGTACGTCCCTGCCCTGTTTCGGCCACTTTAGAACTGACATTGACAATTGCGCCGCGGCTCGATTTCAAGGCCAGGCGCGCATGGTGGGTCAATGCGAATACATGCAAGAGATTTCGTTGAAGGGAACGCTCGAACTGTTCCGGCGAGGCATCCAGACTGGTTGCATCGTTCATGCCAGCATTGTTCACGAGAATGTCCAAACGGCCAAAGTGTTGAAGACAGGATTGCACCGCGTGTTCACATGCGGACTGCAAGGAGAGGTCCCCCTGAAACAAACGTAACTGGCTCCCGAATTTCTCGAGTGATGCATCCGCCAGAGGCTCTTTAACGTCCACCACAAAAACTTTTGCGCCTTCCTGCAGGAACAGTTTCGCGGAAGCCAGGCCGATACCCGCTGCGCCACCGGAGATGAGGACGACTTTGCCGGATAATCCAAAATCCATGCGCAAGGTTCCCTGCCGAAGAATGGAACCGCAAGCTGTTCCTGCATTCCTGCTTCTCATTTTGCAGATGATCTTTTACAATATTGGAACATGCCAAAACTGATCATCGGGGCGGTTCTCATATTCCTGCTCGTGCTGGCCAGCTCTTCCGCCACGTACGTGGTCGATCCGGGTTTTCGAGGAGTGCAGGTGACTCTTGGAAAAGTTTCGCCGGTTGCAAAAACCGAGGGGTTCGGGTTCAAACTTCCTTTTGTGACCCGAATTGTCCCGGTAAGCATCCGGCAACAGGCAGCCCAGTTTGAAGCGGATTGTTACTCGGCGGATTTGCAGCAAATCAAAATCTCGCTGCGAGTCCTTTATCGCATCCCTGAAGGACGCGTGGTGACGATATATCGGGATTTCAGCGGGGCTGTGTTTCCCACGCTGATCCAGCCTCGCGTGGCCGAGGCAGTCAAGGAATTGACCGCTTTGCGGAGCGCGGAATTGATCGTTCAAAAACGTGAAGACATCAAGGCGGGGGCTTTGATTTCGGCCCGGGAAAAGGTGGGAGACCTGCTGGTCATTGATGATATTGTCATCGAAGATATCGGGCTGACACGCGTTCTTGAAACGGCGATTGAGGCTAAAATGGTCCAGGAACAGGAAGCTGCCCGCGCCCGTTTTTCCCAGCAGCAGGCGGAAGTGGAAGCAAACACCGCGGTGATCAAGGCACGAGGGGAAGCGGAATCAATCAACCTTCGAGGGAAAGCCCTTCGTGAGAATCCCAGCATCATTGATCTGCAAATTGTGGAACGTTGGGATGGAGTTGTGCCCCTTGTGGTGGGACCGGACGCCAAAGGCGCCAATATGCTGCTGCCATTGGATGCGGCGGCAAGCAAAGGAGTAAAGTGATGAAGCAATCTTTCGACAGAACAAAGCCGGTGCGGATCTCAGGAGCCCCGATGCTCTGGATGATCGGCGTGGGTATTCTTCTCTTTGTGCTGGTCATCCTGCTGAGTTCAACCACTTACATTGTTCAGCCGGGCTATCGGGGTGTGGCGGTCACTCTTGGCACGGTCTCGCCGGAAGTCCGACCGGAAGGGTTTGGATTCAAGCAGCCATTCATCACCCAGATTCATCATCTTTCGATTCGCCAGCAAACGAGGACGATGCCAGCGGAATGTTACTCATCGGATCTTCAGCAGGTCCAGATGGAGTTAAATGTCCTTTATCGCCTTCCCGAACGTTCCGTGGTCAAAATTTTCCAGGAGTATGCGGGTGAGCCATTTGATAATTTGATTGCCCCGCGAGTTCTTGAAGCGCTCAAGGAGGTGGCCGCATTGCAAAGCGCGGAGCAGATCGTCAAAAAGCGGCAGGAAGTGAAGTTGAAAGCCCTTGATCTTGCCCGAAAGAAGATCGGCAATGATTTTCTGGAGGTCATTGACCTGGTGCTTTACAACATCGCCCTTTCTCCTGAGCTGGAGCATGCGATTGAAATGAAGATGGTGCAGGAACAGGAAGCTTCGAAGGCAAAATTCACCCAGCTTAAAGCGCAAATTGATGCGGATACCGCCATTATCCGGGCCAAGGGGGAAGCGGAAGCCATTGGCGTGCGTGGTCAGGCCCTTAAGGCAAATGAAGAGTTTATCAAGCTTCAGATTGTGCAAAACTGGAATGGCAGGTCCCCGCTGATGGTGGGATCTGCCAATGGAACAGGGATGCTGCTGGACACAAAAAATCTGGAAATGCCAAAAGTCCAGCCTCGTCACCAACAGGGAGGCCAATCAAGTTCACCATGATAAACCCTCGCGCCCGAGCCATTGCCCAGATCGGCGTCCTGATCCTGGTCGGTGCATTGCTGCTAATCATTTTTCCACGTGCCTTTGCATTCGTGGAAATGGCAGCCCGTGAGCTGCGCTACCTTTGGTGGCTTGTATTGCTGGTGGCCCTGGCGATTTGGTTGATCTGGAGCGGAACGCGCCGCCCAAAATAATGCTTCGGGCTTGAATTTCAGGGGCGTTCCCCGCATTCTTTTGCATGACTACTTTTTCCCGCAGATTCCTGGGTATTGCATTCCTACTTTCATTTTCCTTGAGTGCCGCAGCAGAAGTAGGCGTGGGCGCCAAACCGCTGCCTGGCGCCGAAGTCATTATCGATGGAAGCCGTAAGATGCTGGATGAGAAATGGACTTATTGGGAAGGGCCGCGATTTTCCTCTTCTCTCCCAATCAAATGGAAAATTGTTGATGACCCCGTGGACAAGGGGACTGCGCTGATGACTCATGATCCAGCGGCTGAAGGAGGCAAATATGGGGCAGCGGACATCGTGACAAAAAAGCCGTATCGCGATTTTCGATTGCACATCGAATTTCTCATTCCCAGGGAAGGGGGAAACAGCGGTGTCTACCTGCAAAACCGTTATGAAATTCAAGTCCTCGATGGTGACAAAACCAAGCATGGCATGGGCGCCATCATCAATGAAACGGAGTCACCCTACGAAGCATATAATGGTCTCGGGAAATGGAACGCTTACGACATCGTCTTTCGGGCTGCGCGGTTCAAGGATGGAAAGTTGACCGAAAAAGCGCGGGTGACCATGTATTTTAATGGGAAGAAGGTCCATGTGAACCATCCGATTCAAAAAGTCTGGGGTGGCCCCAATTCCGGAATTGATGGTGGGAATGACAATGGAAACGGGATCACGGATGTTCCGGGCGGTTTAAAGCTACAGGCTGAAGGACACGATGTGCTCTATCGCAATGCCTGGATCAAGGAGCTTGACCTCAAGGAACCGGAAACCGATTTCACTGAATAGTTCAGAGCAACTTCAATCGTATCCTGCGGTATTCCATCTGCCCACGGTCTCCCTCCAATCCAATCGGACCGGTGCGAGGCAGTTTGAGCGCATTCTCAAGCACTTCCCCATTACAAGTGCAATGAGCAACGCCATCCTTGACCGTGACAACCATTTCATTCCAATCCTGCGGCTTGTACTGAGTGAGCTGTTTATAAGGTCCGGCGATCAGATAATCCCGGCACTGCAACTGCGGCTGTCGAATGAACACTCCGCTGTCAGCGTTGGGGGTCGCGCGGAACTCCAGCTTCAGGACGAAATCATTTGAAAATTGCCGGGTGGTCCAGAGTTGCTGGATGCGACTTCCCTCGGGAGGCGTGGTGACAATCAGGCGACCGTTCCGAGCCACGTAACGGCCATCGTCACTGCTGGTTTTGCCATCAAAATTGTTTGTTTTGAATCCCCAGCCAGTCAGGTCCCGGCCATTAAATAAAGTTTCGAACCCCTCTTCAGGAACAAATGTATCCGGTTCATTTTCAATAAATCCCAGAGTGGCAAAAATCGGACGGATCCCCGCTGCCCATTTGGCGTAACCCTTTTCATTGGGATGAAGCAGATCGGGGAATTCCTCGATTTTTGCATCACCCTGCGCATCGGCAAACAATGGCCAGGTTTCAATGAACGTAATTTGCGAATCTCCCTTTACAGTCGCGGCGTAAAGCTGGTTCAATTTTTTGATCTTTTCCGCAGGGCGTTTTTTACTACTGGAGCTTGGGAAGGTTTGGCAGAGAATAATCGGCATCATCGAGTTGTGCTGTTTCAATTTTCCAAGGATGAGCTTCATGTTCCCGTTGATCGTTTCGGGGTCAGCCTGCTCCTCCAGATCGTTGGTTCCAATCATCAGGACAACTGCTCGCGGTTTGACGGCCAGGACATCCTCTTCCAACCGGATCAGAACCCCTCGCGTCGTGTCGCCGCTGATGCCACGATTCGCCACTTTCATCCCGGGAAATGCGTTGCCCATCTGATCTCCCCAACCTTGCGTGATTGAATCGCCAAGGAAAACCACCGCTCCCTGATCTTCCTTGACCCGGCCCTGCCAGGTGGATCGTCGTTCAGCCCAAAGTTTTTTAAACCACTCGGCGCGGCGCAAGGGTCCAGCTCCCGGCAACCCGTCATCGGTTTCAGGGACCGCAACGGAGCGACTTTCGGCAGCAGTGGAGGAGAAAATGTTGAGAACACAGGCCAGGAGGAGTGCTGAAAACAGTTTCATGAGTGGACGAATCTTGAGACGCGCCCGCGGCGGACGCAAGCTGGAACAAATGCGAAGGAGCGTTTTCCTGACCAGGCCGAACCGATAAATCAGGCTGCCTTTACTGGCAATGAAACGGTTACTGCGGTCCCATTTCCCGGTTTGCTGTCAATGCTGATCTGGCCCCCATGTTTTTCTACAATTTTTTTGGCGGCAGCCAGGCCGATCCCGTTTCCTTCGAATTCATCGTTTTTCTGCAATTTTTGAAAAACCTGAAACAACTTGTTCGCGTATTGCATGTCGAAACCAATCCCGTTGTCCCGGATCACGTAAACAGTTTCGCCTGGCTTTGTTGTCCCCTGGATTTCCAATTGCGGCTGCTCTTCCTGTTTGGAGAATTTCAGGGCGTTGCCGATCAGGTGGGAGAATAACAGGCGCAATAAATAAAAATCGCCGTAAGCAGCTGGAAGCGGCTCAATTTTTAACTGAACGTTCTTGCTGATCTGCTGCATCCGAAGTTGTTCCTGGGTGACGGTTTGAACCAGATCATTCATTGGGACTTCACCCATTGACATCTGCTTTTCAGTCAAGCGATAAAACGTGACGAGATCTTCGATCAGCCGGTT
>JANRLX010000042.1:0-8897 GCA_033762115.1 Verrucomicrobiota bacterium | reverse complement strand
GAAGCGAGCGCTGACGCGGTCGGTCCGTTGCAGAAGCAGATCCTCGCGACGCAAGTGGAGTAACTGTGCGGCCTGGAGAAACTCCGGGCAACGGGTGTCTTTAAAGGTCATCAGGAAATTTTTGCCCGGCGGCATCTCTTTTAATGCCTCAGCCCACCCGGTTTTCTCGGCCTCCAACAGTGGCACTCGCGGTAAATTTTTGACCATGTCAACAGCAACGCTCCTTTTTCAAACGTTAAATCAGGAGCATTCTGTTGCAATCGGGCCAACCCTGACCCTGATGCTCAGGTTACACCAATTTTAACTTGGGGAGATCCTGCAAATCGATCATTCCCACCGGTTCCCTGGAGGCATTCACAACGATCAGGTCATCAATGTTCCGTTCATTGAAAATTTTCAAGGCTTCCACTGCCAGGGCCTGGTCAGACACAACAATCGGGTTCCGTGTCATGACCGTTTTCAAAGGTTGGGCAAGAATGTCGCTTTCCTCAGACATGTGGCGGCGGAGGTCGCCATCGGTGAAGACACCGGTCAGTTTCCCTTTTTTATTAATGACGCTGAGGCTGCCGGAGCGTGCGGCGGTCATTTTCAGCAAGGCGTTTTTCACGGTTTCATCCTCCCTGGCGACGGGATTGCGGTCGCTGGAACGCATGATGTCACTGACCTTGAGCAGCAGGGAGCGTCCGATGGCGCCTGCGGGATGATGTTTGGCAAAATCTTTTTCGGTAAATCCGCGCGCTTCCAGGATGGTCATGGCCAATGCATCCCCCAGCACAAGCATGGCGCTGGTGGAAGCGGTGGGAGCCAGGTTGAACGGGCAGGCCTCGCGCGGGACTTTGACGTTCAGGATGATATCGCTGTGACGGGCCAGGCTGGAGCGGACCGCACCGGTCATGGAGATGAGGGTGATGCTGAAACGTTTTAATGCCGGAAGCAATTGCAGCAGCTCCTCTGTTTCACCGGAATAACTCAAGGCGAGAACGACATCTCCGTCATTCACCACCCCGAGGTCTCCGTGCAGGGCATCGACGCTATCAAGCACCACGCTGGTGGACCCGGTGCTGGTCAGGGTGGCGGCGATTTTTCGCCCGATATTACCGCTTTTGCCGATGCCAACGACCACGATCTTGGCGCGTTGGTTCAATCGTTCCGCGATGAGTGAAGCGGCGCGAATGAACGATTCCCCCAGTTGGGAACGAACCATTTTAATTCCTGCCAGTTCAATATCGAACACCTCGCGAGCGCGTGAAAGGTAATCCACGGGCCCACTCTGCCGAATTTTTGAATAGTTTCAATCCATGAGGTGGAAAGGGCATAAAGAGTGCTTAGCAAAAAACCTGATTCAGGTTACTTGAAACCCTGATGAAGCTATCGTAGTGGTTTAACGCTTTCCAATTTTGAAAAAAACATCGGCAATCTCCCGCAGGCAGTTCCTGGGTGCAGCATCCATCGGGGCCGCAGGTTTATGGCTGGGTGGCTCGGAATCATTCAGCGCCCGATTTGTGCGGGGAATGGTCGCGGATGCCGGTCGAGCCGTGACAAAGAGTGTTATTCCGTTACCCAACCAGTGGAAAAGTGACGAGATCAACGTTTGCTGGCTGGGGCATGCCACTGTTCTGATTAATTTCTTTGGGTTTACCATCCTGACTGATCCGGTGCTTTTCGATAAGGTGGGCACCCAAATGGCAGGCCTGACCCTTGGCAGGAAGCGGCTTGTCGCCCCCGCCCTGGCTGCCCATGAACTGCCCCGCATTGATCTGGCGCTGCTGTCTCATGCGCACATGGATCATTTTGATCTGCCCAGCCTTAAGACACTGCCTGCCGCAACCCAGGTCATCACCGCGAGGAATACCCGCGACCTGCTTGGAGAAACATCATTGAAATGCGTGCGGGAATTGAGCTGGGGTGAATCTGCGACGTTGGAAGCAGCAGATGGTGAACTGGAGATTTCCGCGTTTGAAGTCAGGCATTGGGGCGCTCGGTGGCGTTCTGACACCCATCGCGGATACAATGGCTACTTATTGAAACGAAACGGCAGGACGATTTTGTTTGGCGGAGATACCGCTTTGTCGAGCAGTTTTGCCGGATTGAAAACGGGCCGGGGAATTGACCTGGGCCTGATGCCGATCGGTTCCTATGGGCGTGGCACCAGCAGTCATTGCACGCCGGAAGAAGCAGTCCAGATGGCCAATGACGCCGGAGTGGACCGCATCGTTCCGATTCATCATCGCACATTTCCCCTCGGGAAAGAGCCGCTTGACGAGCCATTGCAACGCCTCCAGGCAGCAGTGAGCGCTGATCGCATTGCTCTGACCGAGATTGGCCAGACCTTCAATCTTTCCTGACCGCGGTTCGTCGATGGACCTTGTGCAGGGCGGCCTGGTCAGTGCATTTAATGACCAGTTCATCAATGCAGACATGAGGCGGCCTGGTTGCCACCCATAGAATGGTTTCTGCAATATCCTCGGCGGTCAGCGGTTCCACCCCTTCATAAACCTTCGCAGCACGAGCTGCGTCCCCCTTGAACCGGACCATTGAAAATTCCGTCACCGCCATCCCGGGATCAATCGTGCTGACCCGGATTCCCGTCCCGTTTAATTCCAGCCGCAATGCGCGGGTGATCTGCAATTCACCTGCCTTGCTTGCGCAGTAGGCCGATCCGCCTTCGTAGGCCACACGCCCGGCAATCGAGCCGATGTTGATGATGCTCCCGCCGGGGCTTGTGATCAGTGGGAGAAAGGCCCGTGTCATGCGGAGCACTCCCAGCACATTGGTTTGCATCATCGTCTCCCAATCGGAGTCTTTTCCCTCGGCGACAGTATCAATTCCCTGCGCTCCACCGGCGTTGTTGATCAACACATCAACCCTTCCGGCAATGGAACGGGCGGTCTCTGCGAATGCATTGACCGATGCTGTTTGTGTCACGTCGAGCGGGTGTGATTCGGCTGCTGCCGCGCCGAGTTCAAGCGCTTGCGCGGCCACTTTCTTCAGCTTTTCGGTCCGTCGCGCGCCCAGCATCAGTTTGGCCCCCTGGCGGGCAAAGGCGCAGGCTGCCGCTTCGCCGAACCCGCTGGATGCGCCTGTGATCACCACCCATTGATTGTTTAAGCGTGGCATCTCAAAGACCTTTTCGATGTGTTGCAGAGCCCATGCTGAATCCTTAAGAAAATGGAAGTTTTAAGTCCAGAAGCAATCCGCGAAAATATTTCCTAAATAAAGTGCAGCCTGATTGCGTCGAACAGCCAGTTATTGCTCCTTATGCCTGCTAATTCCAAATTAGTTTTTCATAGTGCTGCACGGAAATATCGTCTCATTCCCATTCGCCCCGGCTCCCAGGGGCAGGCCGAAGTCAAATCTCTCTCCTTGACGCCCCGATCTCTCCGGCTTACCAAGGTCAAAGACACACCCCTGATTCCGGATGCACAAGTCAAACCAACCTGAACATTCCCCCACCCGCAGGGAATTTTTAAAATCCTCTTCCGTGGCTGCCGGCACCGTTGCGCTGGCTCCCTATCTGCTTTCCAGCCGGAGCATTTTTGCCGCGAATAGTGACACGCTCAAGGTGGGCCTGATCGGTTGCGGCGGGCGTGGCAGCGGCGCTGCAGCCCAGGCTTTGGCCGCGGACAAGAACGTGATTTTAACCGCGATGGGAGATGCTTTTCCCGATCGCCTCGAAAGCAGCCTGAAGAGCCTGCAACAGGAATCCCGGGACCGGGTCCATGTGACGCCGGAGAAACGTTTTACCGGTCTGGACGCCTACCAAAAAGTCATCGATAGCGGTGTGGATGTCGTATTGCTGGCGACGCCGCCGGGATTTCGCCCCGCGCATTTGAAAGCCGCGATTGCGGCCGGGAAGCATGTCTTTTGTGAAAAGCCAATGGCTGTGGATGGGCCCGGTGTCCGGTCAGTCCTTGAATCAGCGGAACAGGCAAAACAGAAAAAGCTGTCGCTGGTGGCCGGTTTTTGCTGGCGTTACAACTACGGTGAACGGGCGATCATGAAGCAGATTCATGACGGGGCCATCGGTGATATTCGCGCCATCCAAACGACTTACAATACAGGCCCGATCTGGGTCAAAAAGCGGATGCCGGGGCAGACTGATGTCGAGTATCAATTACGGAATTGGTACTATTTTACCTGGCTTTCCGGGGATCATATTGCTGAACAGGCTGTGCACAGCATCGATAAAATGTCCTGGGCGATGCGGGATGTAATGCCGCTCCGCGCCATGGCACATGGAGGGCGGCAGGTGCGCACGGGAGAGGAATTCGGCCATATCTACGATCATTTTAGTGTTGTTTACGAATATGAGAATGGCGCCCGCGGGTACCATTTCTGCCGTCAGCAAGCGGGCACAGCCAATGATAATTCAGACTATATCATGGGCAGCAGGGGAATAGCCCGGATCAAGGCATTTGGGCCGCTCGAAATCAGCGGTGAGAACCCCTGGAGATTCCGTGGCGAACGGCCTGACATGTACCAGGTTGAACATAACGAACTGTTCGCCTCGATTCGAAAAGGGGAGCCGATCAATGACGGGGTCTGGATGGCCCGCAGCACTTTGCTGGCAATCCTGGGGCGGATGGCAGCCTACACCGGGCAGATCATTACGACCGAGCAGGCGCTTAATTCAGAAGAAGTCCTGGGTCCGCAGCATTTCGATTGGAACACTCCTTTGCCCAATCCCCCTGTTCCAATGCCCGGCCAAACAAAATTTGTCTAGCCAACCATTTATGACCTCCAATCGCCGGCAGTTTATCTTCGCCAGCGCTGCATTGCTGGCAGCGTTGCCATCAAACTTCGCCCAGGTCGCGTCCCGGCGGAAAATTCGCAAAGCCATCATGTACGCCACGGTGGGTGTCCCCGGCAGTGTGATGGAAAAATTCAGGATGGTGAAGGAAGCGGGATTTGAAGGAGTGGAAGCCATGAGCCACATGGACCAAAAGGAAGTCCTGGAAGCTCGCGAGGCGACTGGTTTGGAAATTCCGAGTGTCTGCTGCAATACCCATTGGGCCAAACCACTCTCCGATCCCAATCCTTCGGCCCGGGAGGTGGGCCTGGAGGGGCTGCGCCATTCGTTGCGCGATGCCAAAGCGTATGGCGCAGCGTCAGTGCTGCTCGTTCCGGCGGTGGTCAATAAAAACGTTTCCTATGCTGATGCCTACAAACGTTCCCAGGAGGAAATCAAAAAAGTCATCCCGCTGGCTGAAGAGTTGGGCGTGCGGATCGCGATAGAGAATGTGTGGAACCAGTTTCTTCTCAGCCCGCTCGAAGCGGCCCGGTACGTCGATGAGTTCAACAGTCCGCTTGTGAAATGGCATTTTGATATTGGGAATATCATCAACTATGGCTGGCCGGAGCAATGGATCAAAATTCTCGGGGGGCGTATCCAGACCCTCCATATCAAGGAGTTCAGCCGCGAAAAAAGAAACAATGAAGGGCTCTGGAAAGGGTTTGATGTCAAGTTCCTCGAGGGTGACAACGATTGGCCAACAATCATGAAAGCACTCGATGAAATTGGTTACAGCGGGTGGGGGATTGCAGAGCAGGGTGGAGGAAACACTCCCGAGGGGCTGAAGGATTTGGCCGTCCGCATGGATAAAATGTTCGCGCTCTGATCGAGCCATCGAACGGGTAGTAATGGCCAGCCATGGATTCCTTCCGGCCTGGTCGCTAAAAAAAAATCGTAACAAAAACAGTTTCAGCAGTGTCTGTGTTAAACATTAGGGTCACTGAAAGAATGGACCAGAGTGTCACACCTGACGGAGACCGGGTGTTACCTCTTTGACGAATGTTTAGAAATCAGACAATCTCCGCCGATTGAAATCATGCGTGCAGCGCTTTTATCACTTTTTTTTGCCTGGACAGTAGCAGCGCAAACCAACCCGGTTGTCGCCCTGGACCGTTCCATCACTCTGAATGAGGCAATTGAACTTGCCCTGAAGCACAATCTGGATCTCCAGCTGGTGCGATTGGAACCGCAACGGGCGGAGTTTGCCCTGGCCGGTTCTTATGGGGTTTATGATCCAAATATCGGCCTTTCGGCGCAACGCAACGGTTCCTCTTCACCCAGCTTCGTGACTGGGGGCGGTATTTCAATTGCAGGGGGCGAGCGAGAAACAACCTCGGTTGGAATTTCCAACCCGGGCATTAGCGCTTACCTCCCCACAGGTGGCCGAATCACAGCCGATCTGACCCTGGATGACCAGGTCAATGAACCCAACCCACGACAAATCTCCGCGGACACTGGGATTTCCCTCAGCCAACCGCTTTTGCGCGATCTGCTCATTGACGGTCCCCGTGCCACCATTCAAATCAATAAGAAAGCCTTGTCCCAATCTGAGTGGCAGGTTCGGCAACGGGTCATGGAAATTCTCTACCAGGTGGAGGAAGCCTATTATAACCTGATCTTCACCCGTGAGAATGTGAAGGTGCAGGAAACCGCCCTGGAACTGGCCAATCAACTGTTGCGCGAGAATAAAAAACGGGTGGAAGTCGGCGCTCTTGCTCCTCTGGATGAAAAGCAGGCCGAGGCCGAAGTGGCATCAACCCGCGCCGAATTGATCGATGCGAAACGTCAGTTGGCGGTGCAGCAAAACACGCTCAAGAGTTTGCTCACTGATAAATATGCTGAATGGGCCGGGATCAACCTCGCTCCATCCGAGACCCTGCTGGCAATTCCTGTCAACGCTGACCTGCTGGAAAGTTGGAGACGGGGCCTTACCCTGCGTCCGGAACTGCATTCGCAGCAATTAAACCTTGAAATTACCGATATTAACTTGCGCCTCGCCAAAAACAACACTTTGCCTGCGCTCGACCTGAATGGGGGCTATGGGCATAACAGCGGAATCTGGAACCGCAAAAGTGTGGCATTGCGGAACCTCAAGAGCGACGATTTCAGGAACTATTCCTACGGATTGACCCTCAGTTTTCCCTTGGGAAATCGTGCAGCCCGCAATGAGTATCGTCGGACGAAGGTCACCCGCGAGCAGGAGGAGCTTCGGCTGAAGCAGCTGGAGCAACAAATTCTCCTGCAAATTGAGGATTCGATTCGCCTGATTGAAAGTGATTTCCAGCGGGTCGCTGCTACTCGTTCCGCACGTGTGTTTGCTGAAGAAGCACTTCGCGCAGAACAGCGCAAGCTGGAAAGCGGAAAAAGCACAAGTTTCCTCGTCCTCCAGTTCCAGCGTGATTTGACCCGTGCCCGTTTCCAGGAGATCCAGGCATTGGCCGATTACAACAAATCCCTCGCCCAGCTCGCCCTTTATGAAGGGACCATGCTGGACCGCCACAAGCTCTCGACCACCCTCCATTGATCCGGCCCTCGAGGGCCTGCCTATTCAAGGATTATTTTGCGCAACAGGGTAAATGCCTGTTGCGAGGTTACATACTTGAACGTTTCCCGGTCGAACGGGTTAAATGATTTCACCGCCACTGTTTTTTGGCGGGAAGCAACGGCAATGTGGACAGTACCCACTGGCTTCTCCGCTGACCCGCCTCCCGGCCCTGCAATCCCTGTGACTGCAACCGCGAAATGCGTTTTGAACCGGTGGCGCGCTCCTTCAGCCATGGACCGTGCAGTTTCTGCACTCACTGCGCCATGCTGTTCCAGCAGACTTGATGGCACGCCGAGCAATTCGGTTTTGGAAGGGTTACTGTAGGTCACCACACCAGCGGAAAAAATATGGGATGCGCCAGGAATATTGGTGATGCGATGCGCAAGAAATCCCCCGGTGCATGATTCTGCAAACGCCACCGTCCGCCCCTGCTCGGTTAAAATCTGGACAATCACCTGCTCCAAAGGTTCCCCTTCCGTGCTAAAAAGATAACGAGAGAGATGCTGTTTTACCCGCCCCTCCGCTTCCACCACCACCTGCATGGCATCCATGCTCCGGCAAAGCAGCCTTACATCCACTTCACCCACCCGCGCACAATATCCGATTTCCAACCCTCGCTCCGTCAGATCCCTGAGATGTGGTGCAATCGTTTCCTCCACGGAGGATTCGCCCATGCCGGAAGTTTTCAATACCCGACAGCAGAAGGGAGAACGCTCCGGCATCACACGCTCCAGGTAAGGAAGGACCTGCGTTGTGAACATGGGGCGAAGTTCCCGTGGCGGCCCGGGCAGCATCACCAACAGCTTTCCTTGATGGCTCATGGCCAATCCCGGGGCGGTCCCATGCGCGTTCATGAAAATTTCCGCTCCTTCCGGGATTTGTGCCTGGATATGGGTGCTTTTGGGGGCGGATTTGTTCCGTTTTGCGAAAAACGCGTGAATGTGCTCTAAAACTCCCGGATCTTCCCGCAATGATCGTCCCAGCAATCGGGCGATCACTTCCCTGGTCAGGTCATCTGAGGTGGGGCCCAGCCCTCCCGTCGTGATGACGAGGTCGGCCCTGTTGAATGCTTCCTCCACCGCTCCTGAAATGGCAGCGGGGGTATCATCAATGGCAGTTTGCCGAAGCACCAGGAACCCTGCGCGTGCCAGCTCTGCGCAAAGCCATTGCTGGTGAGTGTTCAAGACATACCCGAGCATCAACTCGGACCCGGTATTGATGATTTCGACCCGCACAATTTCATTGTGGCAGAAACATGACAAAAACGGAAGCAGCTCCGGGCAGATACCGTTTTAACTGAGAACGTTCCACATTTCCCATTTGTTCCCACTTATTCCTTCTATTCCCGTTTGGGATGCACTATTCTCTTCTGACCGCCAAATATCTTTTTTGCATTTAATCCTTTGATTTCCCAAAATTCTCCTCAATCTTTTTTCCGAATTTATGGACGTAAGACTGCCAAATCTGGGTGAAGGTGCTGATTCCGGAGTGGTTGTGAGTATTCTGGTTAAGGAAGGCGACACAATCACCGCAGGGCAAAACATCATTGAACTGGAAACC
>JANRLX010000041.1:0-4812 GCA_033762115.1 Verrucomicrobiota bacterium | reverse complement strand
AGTTCCGATTTCAGCTGCGTTTAGTTTTCGACTCTTGCTTTTGCCCGGATGACGACGCGGCCTTGGATTGAGTTCATCATCTGTTTCTTCCAAATGGCTTC
Organism: Verrucomicrobiota bacterium; assembly: GCA_033762115.1. Classification (GTDB taxonomy): domain Bacteria; phylum Verrucomicrobiota; class Verrucomicrobiia; order Limisphaerales; family SXQI01; genus JANRLX01. The sequence goes on along the minus strand of JANRLX010000041.1, from coordinate 4,711 downwards.
GGACAATCGCAGTTACTGAGGTTTTTGCAGAGCAGCGCGTAGCTGATGTGAAGGGATAGGTCCATGCAAGATTTTCCTTGATACGAGCTGAAATAGATTCCGAAATTTGCGAGGTGTTTGCCTGTTGCTTTTCAAAATGCGACCACGCTGGTCTGGCACGATGGATTGTCCAGTTCCATAAAGGAGCGGTTCCGAAATCATGATCTGCCCAGGAAGGATCCTCAGCCGAATGAAAAAGCCAGGGCCCAATCCAATCCAGCCAATTTTTCGCTGAGGAACGTTGACTCAATGACAAGAGAAGGGGAGTGCCACTCCATTTTTCAGGAGCGGTTTCTTTGACGCTGCCTGCCATGATCAACAAATCTTTTGCGCGGGTCATCGCCACATACAGCAAGCGCAGTTCTTCGCCGAGGGATTTGAGTTTTTCACGCTTTTTTACGACCAGCAGGGGTAGGGAGGGGTAGCTGGAATTCGTGGTCGCATTTTTAAGTTTCAAAGCCAGGCCCAGCTCTTCGTCGAAAAGATAATTTTCCTTCAACGACTCAAAATTGATGCCGCGACCGAGGCCGGCAAGCACAACCACGGGAAATTCCAGCCCTTTACTTTGGTGAATGCTCATGAGCCGAACCGAGTTGGAAGAGGCAATCGCAGGCTGGTCCGGTTCTTCAGCGCCATCTCCCCATTTCTCCAAGAATTTCAGGAATGGATAAAGTCCTTCTCCCTGGGCCTGATCAAATTGGCGCGCCAGCAAAACAAAAAAGTCCACGTTGGCAGCGCGCTGATTGCCTCGTGAAAGGGATCGGACAAATTGCCGGTAATGAGATTCATCAAGGATCGTCTCAATTTTATGAGCAAGTGAATGATGCAGATCAGGCGCGCGCCATTTTTCCAATTGCTCCAGGAAACGGTGTAGCTTGCGCATCAGGGCGGAACCCTCTGGCGCTTGCTTGATCCAGGCATTCATCGCGTGCCAGAAAAGTCCCGGCTGTTTAAGCCGAATCTCTGATAGTTCTTCGTCGGAAAGCCCGACGAAGGGAGAACGCAGCAGGGCGATCAATGGCAGGTCCTGGAGCGGATTGTCGATGATCGACAACAGGTTCACAAGGTCCAGACATTCCTGACTCTGGAAGAATTCCCGTTGCCGAACCTCCAGGGGAATTCCCACTTCCGTAAACACCCGGGCGAAAGCGTTCATGCAACTCTTCGGTGACCGCAGCAGGATGACGCAATCACGCCATTCCATGGATCGATGGGATGACAAGTCGCGGTCCCAAACTAAAAAATTCTTTCGTTTGAGCTCTGCCAGCCGATTGGCGACGATCAGCGCTTCCTCTTCGAGAGTATTTAAATCCAGATCCTCCTCCTCGTTTTCCTCTTCGAAATTAGAATCTTCAGGCTCCTGTTTTGAAATCAAACGAAGTTGAAATTCAACCCGTGGCATTGCGCTGCTGCTCACTTGTGATTCCATTCGTCCTTCGGGATTGCCAAAAAGAAGCGTGGCATCCGAATCATACTGGATGCCGCCCAGATCTTCATGCATCACTGCCACGCAAACCGAGTTGATGAAGTTAATAATGGACTCGTGGCTCCGAAAATTCTCCCGCAAGGGAACGCATTTGGCAGTAGGTTCATTTCTCCACATCCGCCAATAGTTTTGAAACAAGCTGGGTGAAGCGTGTCGAAAACCGTAAATACTTTGCTTGGTATCACCCACGAGAAAGATATTTCCCCCCGGAGGAGGACGCCGCAAAGCACGGATGATCAGATCCTGGGCAGGGTTGATATCCTGGTATTCATCCACGTAAATAAACTGGAGTCGTTTGCGCCAGTCATCAGCAATCGTGGTGGGTTGCTGCCGTTCATGGTCCCAGAACAATTTCAGGGTCAATTGCTGCAAGTCATCAAAATCCAGGACTGAACGTTCTCGTTTAGCTTGATTAAACCGTTCCTGATACTGGCCAGCCAAAGCAAGGATGGTGCGGAGTTGTGGTCGTGCCTTGTTCCAATCATCCTCTAGTGAATCGATATCCGTAAGGTCCATCCACTCCAGGATTATTGAGAATTTATTCTGAAGCATCTTCTTCGACTCGCGGTCTGCCTGATCAACGATGTTTTGCCAGAGGAGACCCGCTTCCTTGCGGGAAGACAGGGCCAGTTGATTCAAGAGATCGGTGAGTCTGTCGCGGTTCACGGCTCCTGCTAACATCTGCAATTCGTCAATCGATTCCAAACAGGCCTCCTGCAATGCCTTTGAAAAAACCGCTTCCCAAATAATTGGACGATCATGTTCGATGGCTTTGACTTGATTGATAAACCATCTCTCTGGCTCGGCCAGGGTTTGTGAAAATTGATGAAGCTTTTCGATCAATTCGAACAAGGGAGAATGACGGCCATCAAATCTCTCGCGGATCAATTCCCGGACTTGATCGGCAAAAGGAGTTTTCTCGGCATAACAGTCGGCGAAGAGGAGTGCTCCCACTTCATTTGAAACGATGGCAGCCTGCTGTTGAGTAAGAATTCCAAATCCTGGATCAAGGTCCAGCAAATGAAATTGCTGTCGGAGCAGCCTGGCGCAAAAGCCGTGCAAAGTCATCACCAGCGCCCGATCCAGCAGAGCCACCTGCCGTTGCAGCCATGAACAGTGCGGGTTGGATTCGGCGGCTTCCATGAGCGCTTTTTGCAAGCGATTTCGCACTTCAGCAGCGGCTGCATCCGTGAAGGTGACGATGAGTATCTCTTCGATTGGAACTTGCCGCGAAGCATCTTGAAGCTGTGCGATGCATCGAGCCACCAGCGTGCTGGTTTTACCCGTGCCCGCGCCCGCCATGAGAATAATATCCCCACCATCGTAAAGAGCGTGGCGTTGTGATTCTGTCAACGGCATGGGCTAAAGAGTTTGGATAATTCGAAATTTCCCCACCCAGGGATCAAAGCGGCAAACCGCATTTACCTCACAGAAATCACAGGCAGTTTTACTTTTGTATTTATGGGGAAAGGGATTGATCTCACCGTTAAAAATCTTGTTGCCCAGCGAGCGAGCCTCTTGTTGGAACGTGGCAAGAAGGGAGTTCAGTTCGGGTTCAGTCAGCGCGGCAAAAGATCTGGCGCGCCGGCTCCCATCATTGTTTATGTTGAGGGCGAATTGGTTTGATTTACGGGAAGAGTCGAGTGCAGAGGCGATCTCCAGAGAGAAAATTCCTTTATGCTTGAAAGCAGAGATGGGCTTTGAGGCTTTCTTTCGTGAATCGCTGGATTTCGGCTTTGTGTTCAGGCTCACATAGAAAGCCCCGACCGGTTTTCCGTTCTGGAGAGGCGTGGGGCCATTTTGATTTTGCATGACCGCGAGATAGCCGGGGAGCTGGGGATTGAGCAGGGTGAACAATTCCGTTTTATTCAGTGCTTGCTCGGATGATTTGAAATCAAGAACGACAAGAGACGCTTCGCCATCCTGTTCCAGAATATCAATTCGATCAATTCGCCCGCGGAGAAGCAGGCGCTTTCCGTTGTCCAACTCTATTTGCAGCCCGTCCAACGGCTCCCCGGGGCCAAAACCCACTTCGACCGCCACCGGATTGAATTGATACGTGTTGAACCAGGAAAGGGTTTGCAGGATGAATTTTTGGACGGCGGCAAATTTGTTTTCCGCGACAAAATGATGTTCAGGGCAGGAGTTTAACAAACCATTGTTGAAGCCTGAAAACAACTGTTCCTGGATGGTTTCCAGGATTTCAACTGCCTCGTCAGGTTTGATTTCACGCCATTCCTTGCCGCGCAGACGAACGGCTTCATGAAATTGCTTAAGCGCTGTGTGCTGAAACTCGCCAAGGTGAGTTGCCTCCAGGATAAACTCCTCACGTTTTCGGGCGTTCAACATTCGTTGCGCAAAAAAGCGGTACGGACATTGGGCCAGATCACGCAGGCTGGTGACTGAAAGCTTCAACTCATCTCCAACCAGTCGCTGGACTGTATTTAACGAAAGAGAAGTGCTCGCATAGTTCCTCCTGATCCTCGCGAACTTTTCCAGGAACCCGTCCGGGTCGGCAAGCGTTCCGAGTTGTCCCAGTGATGCGTTTCCTGGCTCAGCGATGCAGCGGTTCAGGAGATCAATCGGATGCAAAAGCTCAGTTGAAAGGTCACGGGGAGAAAAGATCGTCTCTCCAATCTGTGCAACCCGCTTCAATGCTGTAAGGAGATGGGAGGGATTAAGTGGCTTTCCATCGTCCCCGGTTCGGGAATAGCTGATGATTACCGAATTGCGTGCGCGGGTGCAGGCGATGTAGGCATAGAACCGTTCCTGGGCAATTTCGCTGAACAATGCTTTCTCTGATAGAATACCTGTTTCCGTGATTTCTCGAATCTCATGCTCCGCAAGCAACGTGCGTTCACGTGGCGGGGCGGGAAAAATTCCATCGTTCCATCCCAGCAGCAAAACCATCTTGAGGTCGGGATTACGGGAACGATCAATGGCCCCAATTACCACCTGGTCCAGCAAAGGGGGGATCAATCCAATTGTCAGTGTGTCCAATCCGGTTTCAAGAATCGGCAGCCATTCTGAAACGGAGGCACATTCTTCCGCAAAAGCAGTCCGCAATCCTTCCAGCCACTCGCATGCCTGGTCCCAAACATTAACATGCCAGGCGTTTGAAGGATTGTCCGCCCACGTTTGAAGTTTCTCTTCAACGCCCAAATCACGCCATAACTGTTCAATGGC
>JANRLX010000040.1:0-16614 GCA_033762115.1 Verrucomicrobiota bacterium | reverse complement strand
TAAAACTGGCGGGTGAGGAGTCCCCGGCGTTCCAAAACAACTGAGAAGGCTGTTTATAGTTTTGGGATTTCTGGACTTTGCTGATTTCCTCCTCGAGGTGGCCATTGCAGCTTAACACGTCGAGTCGGCCATCAAGGTCGTAATCAAAAAAGAAGATCCCGAATTTCAGGAGGAGGCGACTGGCCGGCCCGATCCCTTCAGTGATGGCTTCGTCCGTGAAGGTGAGGGGCTGGTCCTGCAGGACATAAAGGGCGGTCATTTCGTTGGCGAAATTCCCGATGACAATCCCAAGCGAGCGGTCGTTGCGGAAATAACCGGCGTCAATTCCCATGGCACCGCGAGTGGCGCCGTAATTATCGAAAGCCACGCCGGAAATCCCGCCGATCTCCTTGAAGGTGCCATTTTTTTGGTTATGGAAGAAACCGTTTGGGACGGTGTCGTTGGCGACGATGAGATCGATCCAGCCATCCTGGTCCACATCGATTGGGGCGACGCCGAGGGTTTTTGCGCTGGGGCCACCGAGCACATTTTTTACCTGCACGCCGCTTTCTGCGGAGATATCAGTGAAGGTCCCGTTTCCATCGTTCCGGTAAAGGTAGGGATGGGCACCTTCGAAATTGTTGGGTTGTCCGTAGGCGCGCCCGACGCCGACCAGTTTGTAGCCGACTTCAAAATCAATTTCGCGAGACCAACGAACATAGTTCCCGACAAAGAGGTCAAGGTCGCCATCGTTGTCGATGTCAATGAAAGCGGCGGCTGTGCTCCAATCGTTGGTGGTCCCGCCGACTTTTGCGGCGGCTGTGACATCATGAAATTTCCCATTGCCGAGGTTGCGAAATAGTTTGTTACCACCGACCGCGGTGAAAAAAAGATCATTGTTTCCGTCGTTATCAAAATCACCCACGGCAGCGCCCATCCCGTAAATGGGAAGATCGAGGCCGGAGCCGGAGGTGACATCGGAAAATTTCCCCCTGCCGTCATTCTGGTATAAAACAGAGGTGGTGGGTTGTTTGCCGGGAGGGGCTTTGCCGGGCCAGTAATTTCCATTAATAAAAAGGAGGTCCTGTGCGCCATCATGGTTGAAATCGATGACGGTGACTCCGCCGCCCATTGTTTCCGGGAGAAGTTTTTCACCGATGGCACCGCTGTTATGAACGAACGAAATTCCCGCTTCGCTGGTGATCTCCCTGAACGGGGTGACTGGAATTTCCTGGGCGGCGGTTCGTTGAGCAACGACCGGGGCGCTGATTTCAGTGACTTTGGCGGGGGCGGCAGCGGGCTTTTTTTTGACCAGGTAAATGGTGACCCCGGCAATAAGGAGCACCGCAACGGCGGCGACAGCGGAAAGCCGAAAGGCGCGGCCAATGACGGCGTCATCATAATGGGCGACCTCTTCTCCCTGTTCCTGCGGCGGACGATTATTTGGCTCCTTCATTTTATTGGTTCGATGCGGATGCCTGGTTGATTTCAGTGGATGGAAGACCGAACGCGCCGTTGCGTTGCAGGTTGTAGATCACGATGGATTGGGCGGCGTGGTCTGCGGCGGGGTTTTTACGCCGATGAATGGCGATGGCGCGGTCCCGGGCATTATCATCGGGGCGGTAACGTTCATGGAGTTTGCGGTGTTCCTCGGCAAGCTGGGCCTGGCCGAGTTGGGAATAGATCAAGGCGAGATTGTAATGGGCGGCGAGGTTTTCGGAATCAAGGGCGAGGGTTTTTTTGAACTCCGCCTCGGCTTCACGGAGGAACGCCTGCTGGGCAGCCTTGTCTTTACGCTCCAGTTTGGAACGTTCGAAAAGGGTCTGGCCGAGTTCATTGATCACTTCGTAATCCTTGCTGAAATCGAACTGCCGTTTTTCCAATTCAGGGTAGGTGTCGTTGAGGATGCTTCTGAATTCCGTGATGGCCTTGTCGAGATAGCCGTTTTGTTTGTTCACCAGGCCGTTCAGCCAGGCGACGGTCCAGCGGGGAGCTGGAGGATCGAAGGTTGCGGCACGCTGCAATGCGGCGACGGTATCGTCCAGGCGCCCTTCCTTGAGAAACACCCTGGCGAGATTGAGTGGCCCCTCGGCGCGTTTGAGTTTTTCGACTTCACCGAAAGCTTCGGAAGCCTGGAGTAACTCCCCTTTTTCACTTCCCTTGTCCCCTTCGAGGAAGAGGCCGATGCCGTAATCGTTCCATCGTTGCCAGAGGTCAATGCCGGATGGAGCGTTGGTGACTGCCGCCTCGATTCCTTCAATTGGAAAGACAACCTTGTCACTGGCAATGGTGACGACGGGGAGATCGTTGGTGAAATCCTTGCCAAAGACATATTGCATGTAGATCGAATCGAACTTGCGATATTGAAGCTTTAATTCCAGTTCAAAAGGCTGGTCGATGTTTTCAGGCACCTTGAACTCGTAATGGACAACCTGGGCTGCGCCGGGAGGAATCTGGTGATTATAAAGGGGGGTGAAAATGTCCTGCGGATTGCGGCGGTCAATCCTGTTCCCTTCACGATCCAGCATGAGCACATTGACGAAATGGGACCAGGGATCAACGGCATTGTATTTGCCCATTCCCCCGGTGCGGGCAATGATCCTGTCCCCGCTGCGGCCCGCCCCCTCGACCCAGACTTCGTTTGAATCAACCGTTCCCTGCGTAAAGGGATGCCCAAGCCGGACGGTGCGGAGGACCACTTCCAGAAGATATTTGCGGCCCCGTTTCAGCGCGGGGACCGATGGACGAAGCGGTGCGGTCAATTTTCCATCGATGGTGCCTCCTTCCTTGATCCCGAAAATATCGAGGCGAACGGAACCTTTGAGGAAATCAGCGTGCCGCTTGACGATGTCCGGTTCGCCGCGCAAGTGGGCAATGCCGGTGTTGGCAGCCGGGAAAAGGTGATCATGGATACGAAGCGTGCCGTTGGTGCTGCCGAAAGGTTTTGCGCCGAAATCGCTGGAAGCCTGGAGCGGCATATGGCAGCCGTTGCAATTGAGCTGGGCGACCGGGGGGTAGTAGAACGCGCGGGCGTTATGGCCTGAAACACCGCTGAGCAGGTAAGTGTCGTAATGGTTCTGGCCGCGAAGGAAGTCCTTATAATGATTTAATTCCCTGGGGATGCTGACCTTGTGGCAGGTGGAGCAGAATTCGGCCGTTTGGTGGAGCGGTTTGAGGAAGGTTTTCTTGTGGAATTCCGGCTTTGCCTTGACCAGTTGCTGGTTGATGAATTGCAGGAATGAATTGCTGCTGAAGGCGAATGGGTAATGAATCGGTTCCTCGATGGTGTAATCCGCGTTGCCCCTGGTGCTGTTCACATGAGTGATGGAGTGGCACGCAGTGCAGGTGATCCCGGCCTGGGAGGTGGGATGATTGACGTCATCGAAATTCGGGTCATCGAAAGCGCCGCTGAAAAATGGGACGACATCATGACAGCCGGCGCACCAGCGCGCGGCTTTGACATTGCCATCCCGTTTCATGGCGACCTCGCGCGTTTCACGAACGCTGAAGAGGTACGGCTTGTTGTTGAATGAACTGAAATGGTGGGCACTGTGGAACCATCCTTTGTAGGAGTCCTCATGACATTTGAGACAGTAATCATCCATCATCAGGGTCCTGGCTGGAATAAAGTTTCCTGAAGCTGTCCGCGCGAGGGAAGGCTCAAAATATTTGGCCCCTTCCTTTGGCCCTGCGACATTCCATTTCCGGGGGTCCTGGGCATGAAAAGCGACCATGCCAACGACGATGACCGCGACTGCAACTCCCCAGCCGATACCGAGTTTCCACTTGATGCGAGGCCCTGCGAGGCGGTGAAGAATGTAAAGCCACACAGCCAGGAGCGGTGTGATCACGTGAGCCCAGTAAGCCATCGCCCGGAGGAATGGCTGGTTGAGTTTGAAATCGCCCACCCGCATCAAGGCAAGGCCGGTGAAGAGCAGGATGAGGCTGATGAACCAAAGCGCATAGCCGACCCGGACTGCGCGACGATTGGGGCGGTTGCGGGAGTTTTTGATATGAATGATCCCGAAAATGACGAATGGAATAATAAAAAGCAGCCCCATGACCAGATGGGCGAGGAACATTCCCTGATAGAAATAGTTTTGATAGGTCAGGCCAGTGACCCATTCCAGGAAGGTAATGCTGGCGAGGTATGCGGAATTGGCCCCGAGAAGCGCGACGAGGCCAAAGATGAAATAAAGGAGAATCCGCAGGCGCGGACCCACTGCCCGGACATATTTTTTTCGAGGCGCGTTGCTCTCTTCTGTCGCCATATTAACTGGATCTGAACTTCTGCGATGGGAGCGTCCGCATCGCTAAAAGAAAACGGTTCAGAGTAACGTGAAATAACTAAATGAACACGCGCCGAGGGGTGAAATGGCCGATTTGAGGGGTGAAGTGGAATCAGGCTTTCGATTTTTCAGTACGTTGATGCTCGACCCAGCGAGCCATCAACCAAAGGACGTCTGAAAGGCGGTTGAGATAGATGAGTATTTCCGGGTTGCTCAATTGTCCCGCTTCGAGCAGGGCAGCCACGCGCCGTTCCGCCCTGCGACAGGTGGTGCGGGCGAGATCGAGGGCAGCCGAGTTCAACGTATCGCCGGGAGTGGCCCATCCACGAAAGCTGACTTTCTGGGATTCGATCAACGCAACCAGTTCATCAAGCCGGGTGATCTGGAGTTTGCCGATCATTTCGTAGGCATCTGATTTATACCGGGGCAGATCTTCTTCGAGGGTTGCGAGTTCCCCCATGAGGAGTACCAGCTCCTTTTGGGTGGCGAAAATGGCGTCGGAAATAAAGGAATGTTCAGCTGTGGCCCTGGCCTGGCCAAGGGCGGCATTCAGTTCATCGACGGAGCCGTAAGCTTCCACGCGGGAATGACATTTCGATACCCGCCGGTTGTACATCAGCCCTGTGGTCCCCTGGTCACCCGTCCGTGTGGCGATGCTCATGGATTATTTCGGCTTGGAACTTTTGCCTGCGCTGGAACCGCTGCCTTTGCCTTTGCCATTTCCAGCCATGACAACGCAGCCAGTGATCACGCCAACGGAAAAGAAAGCCACGTACATCAAGGCGGAAGGTAGGGTAACGCTTTTGGGGAGGAGAGGAGGAAGTGAAAAAGCGACGGTGGAACGATTGTTCATTCCCATGAGAACCAGGAGCAACGCAACAAAGAGCAGGAAAATAAGTTTAAACAAAAACTTTGCATTCATAGAAAAACCGGATGGGAACGATAGGACTGCGGTTGCGGGCTGACAAGCGACAAAGGAAATGAACTGGTTGCGTCCGGGAATGATGCGGTTACAGTGCAAAGCGGATGTCCTTCCGGAATGTGAAATGCGTGGATTGATCATTGCAGCAGTGTTGGCCGGGTTGATGGCTGCGACGCCTTTGTTTCGGATTGGCGAGCAGAAGCCGGGAGAGCCTGCGGCGCGGTTCAACTGGAATCCGTTTGGCAAAAAACAGGCGGAACAGGTTGTCAGCCACGGTGATACGGAAGCGGACCAGTTGCTGAATCAATGGTGGGTGGAAGGCACAGCGGCAGGGAACATTGGCGATCAATATGATAACCGGGACCGGGAGCATTCCCCGTTTGACCTGAAACGCTTTCCGCAATTCAAAAAAATAACTTACTCAGAGGCGGAACGGAACCAAAGGCAGGATTGGTCTTTGGCCAAAAAGGTTCGCCCGGGAGTGGTGATCGGGAATGCCTCAACCAGCGGAAGCGTTTTCAAGGGGGGAAGCAATACACGGCAATATTACATGAGTGCAGAGGGAATGAACCTGCTGCATGAGCAGTACCGCGGGAACAACCTGTATTTTTATCCGGAGCACAACGATCATGATCCAATCAGCCACGGAGGGTATGGGGACCTGCTCCCAGCCAATTCACCCTACCTGATCACAGCGCAAGGTTCTTCAGGTTCTGACCAGCCCTTTATGATTGCCATTGCCCAAGCATTGGGAGCCTTTCGCCCAGAGGTAAAAAAGGCGCTTGTCACCAACGGAATGTTGATGCCGACGGTGCAGATGTTATTTCGAAGGACTGCGAAAGGGATCGATTCAACAGAGGATTATCTCAGCGGAAAGGCGCACCCAACGGTGTTCGAAGCGTCGAGCCTGGATGCGACCGCACTGGTGCGAGCGGCCCATGCAATTCAATTCAATGCATTTCCCCCGATGATCGGCCTCAAGGTCATTGAGGAGGACCAGCCGATTCATGGAGTGGATTTTTTTGATCGCAGGCAGGATGAAATCATTTGCGATACGCCGCAGTCGATTGCGCGAATTTTCCGTGCGCGTCATCGCACCCACAGGATGGTGGTGAGCGCGGGGGGAAGCCGCGATGCGCATGGCAAGCCGCTGACGTTTCATTGGAAAGTCTTGCGGGGAAATCGTGAGAAAATCCGGATCAATCCACTGGATGGGGAATCCCGAACAGTGGAGTTGGCATTTGATTTTGATCCAGAGCAGCGCAGCGCGAGCGGGATCGAGAGTCCAAGGGTTGAGGTGGGAGCGTTTGCCCATAATGGCAGTTACTACTCTGCGCCAGGGTTCATTTCAGTTTTTCATATTGCCTCAGAGCGCCGGACTTTCGACAAGGCGGGACGTCTGCTGGAGATTGGTTATGGGGCGGGGCAATCGAAGCTGGTTGTAACGAACTGGTCCGCTCTTTTCTTTTTGCTGAAGGAGGGTCAGGCGACAGCGAAGGGCCGCCTGATATCAACTCTGCTTGGAAAAGATGCAGTTGCGGAAATTCTCTCAGCGCGGAATGAGCACACAGCGCAATCAGCTGAAGTGGAACGGACTGAGCAAACATTGCAGACGTTAAAAAAAGGAGGAGCTGGTGAATCGACAGTTCAGGCCGCGGAACTTGAGCAGCGGAAAGCTGCTGAATCCTTTGAGTTGTTGATGCGGAACCCGCGTTATCTCTTCGGGCAACGGCTCGGGGTGGCGCTGCAGGATCCGCGTCTTGTCGAGGTTTATGGCCGGGAAATCCGTGAGGGAACAATTGAAGCGCAGGTTGAGGAAGAGAGGTTGAACCGAGTGCTGGAGGAATATGTCAACTGGGGAGTCCTGAGCACCGCGAGCCTGCTCAATCCAGGGATTCGCTCAGCGATTCAACCTGTGAATGGGAAAGGTTTCTCCAATTTCGAAGCCAATCTGTTGATGAAACTCAATGGGGAAGTGATGGGGCATCTTCTGAGAGGGATTGCGAGGCATGAGTTTGTTCCGGCTTATGTGGATTCAACCTTATCGGTGCCGAAACTTTGGCGTGATCTTTACCAGTATGATGACAATGGGGAGTTGCTCGGCTGGGTGCGGCTGGGCCCTTCGGGACGGACGGAGTACTCGGCGCTTGGCCAGCTTGTCCTGGAACGTGATGGGAGCGGCAAACCCACGCGGTCGCAATCAGTTCGGTATCAGCTGGTCAATGGAATGTTGAAAGCGACGGCCCGCGTTGAAGGAGCAGGGCTGAATTAGATCAATGGAATTGCGTGGAGATGGGTTTCCCGCGAGGATTCGTCATGGAAGAATTGCCCCATTCAAAATCGTGCTTTGTGTGCGGATCGCAAAACCGTTCCGGGTTGAACATGCGTTTCCAAACGGATGGAAAAATTGTGGAAGGGCGTCTCATTCCGGGAATGGAGCATGTCGGCTTCGTCGGTGTCACCCATGGAGGGTTGCTGGCGACGGTGCTGGATGAAATCATGGTCTGGGCCTGCTCTGTGCCGATGAAGAAATTTTTCTTCAGCGCGGAAATGACAGTCCGTTATTTTGCACCTGCCCGACCTGGCGAAGAGATTCTGGCGAGAGGGGAAATGATCGAGAATCGAAGAAACAGGATTTTCATTGCGCAAGGAGAGTTGAAACGAATTACTGGAGAAAAGCTGGCCAGCGCGACGGGCAAGTACATGCCGATCCCGGAGAGCAGTTTCGCGCAGTTTGCGACGGATTTTGAAGGAACAGCAGAGCAGCTTCGCCGTTTCATCATGCCAGGCTAAATTAATTCGTTGTCACTTTTCTTTCGTCTGGTATCGGGCTACAACCCTGCGGTGAAAAAAGATTCAACGATCCAGCCTCAAAGCCAGCCGGCTCCGGGAGAATCAGCGGGGCTCCGGCGGTTTCTTTATGCGACAGCTGCAATCACAGGCGGCGCGATCCTGATTGTTGAGATCCTTGGGGCAAAGATGCTGGCCCCCTTTGTCGGAACGTCACATTTCGTCTGGACGGCGCAGATTACTGTGACGCTGCTGGCGCTGGCGTCCGGCTATTATTTTGGCGGCTGGCTGGTGGATCGTTCGCCGAAGCTGGAACGGCTATATTTTTGTATCCTTGCGGCGGCTTTGTACCTGGCGGTCACAGTGCCGTTGACCGGCCCGCTGGCATACCTGTTCCTGAACCTCAATCTCGCAGTGGGTGCGTTGCTGAGTTCGCTGTTTTTGTTTTTTGTTCCGTTAACGCTGCTGGCCGCCACCGGCCCTTTTCTGGTGCGGATCCTTGCCCGGTCATTGACGAATGTGGGAGGGCAGGTGGGAGCGCTCTCGGCTGTAAGCACTGTTGGAAGCGTGGCGGGCACGTTGCTGATTGGTTACGTGCTGATCCCGCTGCTGCCAAATTCCTGGACGATGTTTGCCACCGCGGCGCTGCTCGCCTCCCTGAGTGGCGCTTATTTTGCGTTGTTCGGGAGGCGGCTCAAACCGGCGCTGGCGGGTCAGGGCGCAGTGGCAGTATTGATTGTGCTCGGGGCGGTTGCGGAAGCGCAGGGACGGCCAATCAAGGTGAAGGAACTTTTCCGGGGGAATTCGAATTTCGGGACGTTGCAGGTGATCGAAAGCCCCCGGTTGCAGCGCCGTTTTTTCCTGAATGATTATCTTGTGCAGAACAGCTACGACCCGAATAGCCGCAAAAGCAGTTCCCTGTTTACTTACATGCTGCATGGGCTGGCGCATGCATACCATACCAATCTGAGTTCGGCGCTTTGCATCGGGATGGGAATCGGGATCGTGCCGATGCAACTGGCAGTTGAGGGTGTCCGGGTGGAAGTGGTGGAAATCAATCCCGCTGTAATCCCGGTGGCAGAACAATTTTTTGATTTTGACCGGAAGCGGATGACGATCCACATCGGAGATGGCCGTTTTTTTCTCAATAAAAATGAGAAAAGGTTTGATGCAGTCCTGCTCGATGCCTTTTTAGGCGATTCATCTCCCGGACATTTGATGACACGGGAGGCATTTGAAGGGATTCGCCGGGCCCTTACGGAAAGAGGGGTGCTGGTGATCAACAGTTTTGGCAACTTTCGCCCTGGCGAAGAGATGTTCACCGCATCCCTGGAAAAAACAGTCCGGGCGGTTTTTCCGTATGTGACCATTCATGCGGCAGGGAATGGAAATATCTTTTTTGTGGCCTCGGCTTCGCCACTGGTCCCTGGAAATTTTGATACAAGCCAGGTGGCACCAGACCAGCGGGACGAGGTCCTTACCGCATGGCGCACAACTCATACAGTTCCTCCTGAAAAAGGAATGGTGCTGACTGACGATTACAATCCGATCGAATTCTACGATGCTACCAACCGGGAAAGGCATCGCCGCATTTTGGCGGAGGCAATCCGGGATCTTTGAGGCCCGAAGAGCCATCGGGGTTTCCCTTATGATTCTAAAAGAGAAATCCCCGTCCGTATTTTTCCTCACTAGGCAGGTGAAGGTTTTTGCCTATGATCCTTGTTCCAATGGAAGGGCAACTGGAACAATTACGAAAGAGTGTGGATGGTTCACGCCAGACGGTGGATTATTTGCGGCGAACGGTCGAGGAGCTGAAGGTATGGCTGCGGAGCAAGGAAGCTGATTCCAAAATCACCAATACCCAGTCCCGGAATTACCTGATGCAATTCGAGGTCCGGCCGTTGCAATCGGAAACCCTACAATCAATTCACCCGCAGTAAATCAATTCCGGCCGGATCGAGGCGTTTTGGTCTGCGGAAGGATTACTGATCTGGTCGCCGCAGTCTTAACACCTGGTGCCTATCGGGTTGTTGCGGCACCGTGATGCTGCTGGAACCAAATGGCACAGAGTTGGTTTGGATGGGAAACCATTCCTCAAGGTTTTCTGTTGCCTCAACAATGATCTCACCGTTGGTCCTGGAATCGATCTGAAGGATGATTTCTGAGCCGTTATATTCCGTGTTCCGAACGATGAGCGGCACCTCGGGAAGGAGATTTCCATTGGGGTCCAGCAAAGCAAAACCAGCCCGCCATTCACCCCGAATTTGGGTGAACCAACCGGAAAGCGCTAAAATACCGCTCTTCAATTGGGCGACATAGATGACACTGTTCAATGTCCAAAGATTGGTATTCCAGGATGGATCAACCGAGCCGTCAGAATTTGACCGGAAAAGCAGATTGGTCGTATCAGAAAACAAGCCGCCATGTGGACCCAAACGCATAAGCAGTTTGCCATCTGGAAAAAGATACTCCAGATGAAGGGATTGGTTGGTTCCGAGGATTGTCAGAGGCAGTTGTGGATTAAAGGAGGTATCCAGTTGCCCATCGGGCAAAAACCGGGCGAACCCTGGGCGCGGTTGACCAGCTACGTTGTCGAAATTTCCCAGAATGTAAAAACGATCATCCGGGAGCATGAGCAGAGATGTGTAAAGCAGTGAGGAACTTCCGGAAGCGAGGGCTCGAATGTTCGGTTGGAATGTCCGGTCGACAGCGCCGTTGGTCAGATAACGGGTCACTGATTTAAGACTGGATAAAGGATCAGGGGCTACAATGATTTTCCCGTCTGATTGGGACGTCATCCTTATTCCTGTATTATTGCTAAACCCCCCTTCAAATTGACGAGTCGTTCCATTGCTGGAAACAACATGAGTCAGGTTTGAACGTGAGCCGAAAGATTTGCTTTCAAAGACAGTGAGAATACCCAAAGGAGAGACGTTCCAGGAATGTACGTTGGTGAAAACAAGGTTTGTTGGATAGGAGAGGTCCAATTGATAATCAGCGGAGGTCCGAATTGGACGAATGGTATATCTGTCGGGTGACTCAGAAGAATATTTTATCCAAATTACCTTTTTATCCGGAAGGACCCGACCCGGAAAATAACCAGCCAGGTGCTCAGGAAGGATTTCGCCACTTAAGCTGCCGTCCGAGAGCAGGGTTGTGTTGGTTGTTGGGAGTCCGTTTCGATCCGGAGCAGAGAAGTTAAAGTGAGCGTTGTCCGGCAACGGATTCACTGCGGCAAAAGTGGGGGACTGAGGAAATAACGGAGAAAAGCGAAAACTTTCCCCTGGAAAATCGGTGAAATCGTTACTTTCCAGTTCCACGAACAATGTCTCCCCGCCTGGACGGAGAAACAAATTGGTAGAAAGGTTCGTCAATGTCACAGTCAACGATTCCAAAGGTTCGACTTCCGAGTCGTCGAGGAAGCGGATTTGGAAAGGACCCATTAGCGGCTGTCCAATGGCAATTTCGTTGGTGGTGAGATTGGTGCCTAAATCCAGATGCAAGTCAGCAGTCAGGGGATATGGCAAAGCTCCCTTCCGCACGATTGGTAAGGCGAAATCCATGATCCCCTCCAGCACGGAAATACGGTTGGTGGTAAACTCAATAAAACCTTCATCACTGATAATGGTGATTGTTGCGTTGGAATTGACACCGATGGATGCGCCAGAGACGGTCTCAATGCTCAATTGAAACTGTTCATCCTCCTCAGGATCGGAATCGTTGGTCAAGGGAAGCGGCAATAACGCCTCCACCTGCCCGGGTGCAAAAGTGATCATGAAATTTGTGCCCGCGAGGTCATTCTCTGCTGCCGATTCCAGAACCGCATTGATCGTGATTTCGATAACATCGTTGGTATTGCCAGTTCGGAACAGAGGAACCAGACCGCCCTCCCGTTCTTCGACGGAAAAACGTGTTCCATTGAAATGGACTTCCGCTGGTCCGGTGGAAGGTTCGATTGTAACCAATGCAATGCCGGTTCTTTGCTCCCCCTCCACGAGGGTGAAATCTCCCCCCAGGTAAAGCAGGTCTCCCATCTGGCTGATGGTCTGAACGGAATTATTTAAAATGACTGGAGCGAATGATGAGTCCAGCGAGCCATCCGCAAAGAGCAGGACCACTTCTGTATAACCAGAGGTCCCGAATTTTTTTGAGAAAGCGATGATCCTGCCGTCACGCAGGCGTGCGGCCGGGGTATAATTTTCCATTGAGAACGAGGTGTCCTGATAGCCTGAAGAAAATTGACGAATGGAACCGGTGTGGAGCAAGGAAAGATCCCCCAGGATCCATAACCCCGAGCCGGAGTGGTCAAGGAAGGATGAATCAGCAGAGCCATCCGGCAATAACCTGGAGACGGTGGAGCCGTTCATAACGATGAGGTTTGTGCCCTGCCTCTGGACGGTGGTAAAAGCGCTCGGTTTCGAATTTGAAAAATTCGTGTCTAAAACCGCCCCCGGCAAAATTCGGATGAGGTTGGTTGCTGGAATGGAATTGGCCTCTTTGAAAAGACCCCACACGTAAAAATCCTCTTCACCGGGAAGAAAACCGGAAACGGCGGTTCCGTTTGTGAGAATCAATGGCTGGTTCTCTGACAAGGAGCCATCCGCTTCCAATTGAGCAAAATAGCGCTGACCGGTTCCATTGACATTGGTGAATGTCCCGCCGATCCAGATGGTGTTGGAACTGGTCACAGCAATTGCGTTGATGACGGATTTGACGTTGACCGTGGTAGTGAAGGCGGTGTCGATGGTGCCATCGAGGTTTAATCGGGCGATATTTGTGACCGCGTTGTTTTGAAAATTGGTGAACCCACCACCGACCAGGAGCTTGCCATCGGGTTGCACCGCCAGAGCCAGGACCTTGACTGCATTGGTTCCTGCCAAAAAATTGGTCTGAATGCCGCTGTTTCCCGCATTGGTTCCTGTGATTAGATGAATCCGGGTGATCAAGGTGGAAGGGAGTGCGTTCGAAGAGGCACCGGACCAGAGAAGCGCCAGGGAGCGAATTTTATCATCGGGACTGTTTTCAAGGAAATTGAGTGTCAGGCTTTTGGAGGTTTCACCTGGCTCAAATCGCAATGTGCCGTTTGTTGAAATGAAATCAACGCCAGCGCCTGCGGTCACCCCGTAAGTTTGGTAATTGATTTCATGTGTCACATCGAGGCCAAAGGAGCGCCCGATGCTGAGTTCCAATTCTGAAATCCCGGCTGGCAGAGTGATGGTGCCTGGGATGGCAAGGGAGGCATCATCATTGAGCAAAGTGATTGTTCCTGTGGCGTTCGTCAGGATCGTCCCTGCCGAGGGGTTCTTGAGGGAGTAGGAGAAAGGTAAGGAATTCGCCGGTGAGAAATTATCCTGGACGTCGAAAGTGGCTATTAAATTGGTTTCACCGGGCGCGAACACCAGGGAGTTCGTCTGGGCCTGGATCTGAGAGCTGGAAAAGTTTCGTGCGATGATCAGGTCGACGGTCGATAGAATATTGGTGCGGCCCGTTCGGACGACCTGAATGCCGAAAGTGCCCTGGTTTTCGAGGACAGAAAAATTCCGGGGATCGAAGGTAAGGATCGCATCCTTGGCATCATCGTTAATGATACGAAGTTGCAGGGTGCGACCCTGAGGTGTGGGAGTGGTTCCATTGACGCCGCGCAATGTAAAAGTCAGCAGCTGATCTGGTTCGGTGACATCGTTGTCAATGAGAGGAATTTCGATTGCTCGTTCCAGTTCCCCCTCCTGGAATTCCAGGATGTTGGTAAACCCAACCAGCACACCATTGGTGCTTGAACGAACTTCCAGTTGAATGGAATTGGCACTGTTGGTGCCGGTCGTGCGGCGAACAAAAAACTGGATTGAACCCGCGCCTTCATTGGTGGAAATGGAAGTGGGAAAAAAGAGGTAATTTGTGTTATTGCCCTGGCCGAAGGTGGACACGGCCAGCATCAAACTCAAAAAAAAAAAGGAAAACCGCCGGAACGTGCAAATGCCCTGGTGAAATGGATTCATACAAATTTATTTCGCCTTTAGCGCGAAATGGGAAAGTAATCACTTCACGGCGATTGTCAAAAGAAGAAACCTCTAGACAAGCCCGCGGCTGGCGACTTGCGCAAGAGTCCAGCGATACTCGGCAACCAGTTGATGGACGACATTTCGCTTTTTCAGGTCACCGGGCAAAACCTCCCAGGTATAAGTTTCCATTTCAATATGGGAGCAGAGAGATGGCTGCGCGGCGAGGATGTCCAGCACTCCCTGAATATGATCAGAGGTGGTTTCGAAAGGAGCGCCCGGCTGGCAATGCAATGGAACATGGAAATGAACCCGCCATTCTTCCGCGGGCAATGGAGGCTCGCTCGTGGCATCCAGAGCGATGTCCAGGTCGATGAAACGTTCGATTGATCCATCAGCTTTTCGGGCGATGACCTGGTGAAAATAGACTGGTTCGACAAAGTGGCGCAATGCAGCGCGGGCTTCCAGCGTGGGCCGCACTTTTAAGGCGGAGCTGAAATGCAATTTGCTGATCCGGATATTATTTCGCAGGAAATTTCCGATGGCGTCCTGCGGCGATTCATATTCCACCGCCAAATGGCAGGCATCGTAATTCACGCCGAGGCGCTGCGGCAGCCGGGGATCATTCGGATGTTCCTCCCGAAGTGAATTAATAAAATCGACGGTTTCGTCGCTTGTTTCCAAAAAGCAGAGCGGTTCCGGTTCCAGGCCCAGATGGAGATCGCGCCCCGTCTTTTCACACAATGCAGCAATGTGCTCGACAGCGAGCCAGAGATTTCGGCGCATGCTGGCAATTTGCGACTCATTTTTGATGAAAGGCTTGAAGGAACAGGGGACGGTGCTCACACTTCCGCCGACTTCCGGCGGGGCGATTTCAACCAGGAGATCAAATAAGCGTTTCGTGTATTCGACACGCTCCACGGTGGTCCAGTCCGGTTCGTAAACATGCTCCTTGACCCGGCCCCCATGAAAGCGGCCGTAAGGGAAACCGTTGATCGTGAAAACATAGCAGTTCTCCCGGTCCAGCCAGCGTCTGAATTCCAGCAACGTTTGCGGGTCGCTCAATTCCCTGGAGGTCTGGTCTCCAAGGCGCAGGCCAATGGCGTACGGTTTGCCCGAGGAAACCTGGTCGCGGACTCCCAAAGCGTATTGCTTGAGCGTGTCAAAAGTTTGCGCCCATGTCTCGCCGCGGTGGATATTCGTACAATAAGCGAGGTGAATGCCTTGTTTAAGTTGCACGCGATTAAGGATGAGAGGGTACCAATTTAAAATTGGGGGACTGGCTCATGAAACGAATGGGATTCTGGTAAATCATCCGGTCGATCATTTCCGGGGAATGGCCACGCTTGCGCATTTCCAGGGCGGTGCGGGGAACAGCCAGCGGAACGCTCACACCCCAGTCACAGGCGCTGTTCATCCAGATTCGTTCCATGCCGTAAATTTCCAGGATGTCGATGGCACGGGCGGGTGTGCATTTGGATTCCGGGTAAAGGGTCATGCCAGCCCAGAATCCCTGGTCCAGGACCAGCTTGACGGTGTGCTCCTCGACATGGTCGATAATAACTCGCCCCGGCGGGATTCGTGATTCATTCCGGATCACATCCATGATCAGCCGTGTTCCCTTTAATTTGTCTTCCAGGTGGGGAGTGTGGACGAGGACCAGTTGATTAAATCGCGCGGCCAGTTCGACATGCTTTTCCAGCACCTTGATTTCATTGCGGGAATTTTTATTGAGGCCGATTTCGCCGATCCCGAGGACGTTGGGCCTGTCGAGAAATTTTGGAATGAGGCTGATAACATCATCAGCGAGGGCGACGTTTTCTGATTCCTTGGGGTTAATGCAGAGCCAGGTATAATGCTGGAGGCCAAATTTTGCCGCACGCTTTGGCTCATGCTCGGTCAACTGGCAAAAATAATCATAAAATCCATCCGCAGAACTGCGATCAAAACCGGCCCAGAAAGCGGGTTCGCAAACCGCCTCGCACCCTGCCGTGGCCATGTCCAGGTAATCATCCGTTGTCCGGCTGACCATGTGCCCGTGTGGTTCGATGTAGCGCATGGGTCAGCGGGTTTCAGGCCAGGCGCCACAGGCGGCCTTGGTGGTTGCGGCAGGAATCGGCTCAATAGTCGGATCACTCAAGGCGAGAAGCACCCGCTCGGCGCGATTCGGGGGGCTTGCTTTCAACTCCTCCAGCGCTTTACGAAAAGCGATCATGCGAAAATCCTCGTTGCCCTCGGAGCGTTCCACGCGGTCCATGAACGCCGCGAGCTCGATTAACTTGCAGCGCGCGTCCATGAAATAGAGATCCAAAATTTGCTGGCGCGTCATATATTCAGGAGGTTTGACGTTACACAACCTGACTTCATTTGGACAACTTTCCTTTTCGTGAACCAGGGGCGGAGCGTTGGCTGGTGGCGCAAAAATCTGTTCAGCAGGGCGGAAACGCATTAAAACCTTTCGATGAGTTTCGCGGGCGAAATTGAAACCTTTATTCGGGCGCGTTACCCGATCCTCTACATTGTCAGTTCAGAGGAGTCCCGCGTCCAGAATCTCCTGGTGGAAGTGGCGTCGCGGCGCAAAAAAAATCTTTTTGAATGGAGCAGCACGATGGGGATGGTTCCCGCGGGCGCTTCCATC
>JANRLX010000039.1:0-56373 GCA_033762115.1 Verrucomicrobiota bacterium | reverse complement strand
TATGGAGGTTGCGAAATTTCCGGGCGAGAACGCAAAGCTCATGCTGGGTTTCACGCGCAAGTGTGGTGACAAGAAACTTGTTCTCCGGATATCCAGCGCAGAGGTTCTGCACAGGTTGCAAATCACTCCAACCAACTCCATCTCCCGCTAATCGCAAGGCAGGATTTACCGCCCGTTTTACTCCGGGCATCAGAGCAAAGGGGATTCCGAATTCACGACAATGGGGAAGAACCACGTTTTCGATTAAGACCGCGCACTCATCGGATGCTGGGAACCGAAACTCCGGGGAAAGGGAAACCATGACGTAACGGGCGTTCATCCGTTGCGTCCAGTCAGCAAGGAAGCGACGCGCTTCATCGAATGTTTTTTGAGTCAATGCTGAGGTTGTTTCGTAACCCCAGCTGGCAATCAGTTGCGATGCCGCAGGCCAGGAAACCAGCAGCGGATCAATTCGCAAAGCGGCGTGAAATCGAGGGTCACGATCAAAGCCCTTTATCCAAATAGCACGTTCGAGATCGTCAAAAGGAGAATTGGTCATGCAGATGGACTCCACGCGGGCCAACTCCATGCAACGGGTGATATAATCGCGGACGTTCCAATTCGAAAACCAGTTCCTCAGGGTGGAAAGATCATTTTTTCGCGGATCAATCCCAAGCTGATTTAAGGTGGTGATCACTCCACGGCATGCTTCAGAGATGGGGCTATGCTCAATAAAGAGCTCCTTCCAGATGATTTCTGCCTGTTGAGTTTTGGGGAAGGCCCAAAATGTTTCATAGGGAATTTCCAAATAACGAAATGCTTCAGCAATGAGGTAATGGTAAACAAGCAGGTCATCAATTCCCCAAAGCAACAATTCGCCAAAGGCAGGGTCGTAAAGATGGGTATGAATATCCTGGATCTTTGCCTCGTCAACGATCCGGTGAACTGTCCCGGTGAGGTTTTCCTGAGCGGGGACAGAAAGGGGGTGCATCACTCCTGAAGCTTGAGCTTGCGCAGTTTTGGAGAAATCACCGCCCGGCAATACCCATTCTTGTTTTTGTTCAGACGATAGTAATTCTGGTGGTAATCCTCGGCTTTGTAAAATTCAGACGCCTTGGTAATTTCCGTAACGATAGGATCTTCAAATTTTTTGCCAGCCGCTGCCTTGGATTTTTCCGCGATCTTTTTCTGTTCCTCTGAGTGGTAGAAAATAGCAGAACGGTATTGGGTTCCCACATCGGCACCCTGACGATTCAGAGTGGTCGGATCATGCAATTCCCAGAAAACCCCAAGAATATTGTCCAATGAAGTCTTTTTCGTGTCGAAAACCACCTGCGCCACTTCTGCATGACCTGTGGTGCCGCTGCAGACCGCCTCGTAGGTGGGATTTTTGGTTTTGCCGCCCATGTAGCCCGAAGTCACCGAAAGGACACCCGGAATTTGCTGGTAAACTGCCTCGATACACCAAAAACAACCTGCGCCGAGGGTGATTACTTCTGCGCCTTCGGGTATGGTGGTCATGGTTTTGATTTCCTTTGAAGATGGAGCAGCGGTTTCTGCGCCTGATACAGTGGCAAAACTAAGCAGCAGCGACACCGCTAAAACTGAAATCAGTTTCATCATGCTACAATAGTGGACGTTGAAGAGGATGCAATGTTCAATCCTGATCCTCTCCAGGCTTCGGTTCTGGCAGCCAATGCGAGGCGATCAACCCAACAGCATAGACAAAAAAGGCCACAGCGGCTGCTGTATAGGCAAATTTAATATTCGGTCCCGTATTGGGCAGCAGATTCTTGATCCAGCCTGACCCGGCAATTGTCAATGTAATCCACGCAAAGGAGGTGCCGAAAATACGTCCCCCAACATTGGCAGCGAAGCTTTCTCCTGTTCCACGGAGATGCACTGGATAAACGCGAGGGAGATAATTCCCCCAGAAACTGAACTGCGCCACGGTAAGCAGGCCTGCGACAAAAACACCATACTTGAGCAATTCCAGGTTGTTGACCGCGGGGAAAATAAAGACCAAAGGAACGATGATCAGCCCGGGAATCTGGAAAACCCGAAGCAATCCGCGGCGACTGACGATCCTCACGGCCAAAAAGGCCAGGACGAATCTTCCCACAAGTCCGCCTACTTCCTGCCAGAGTTGGACATCCTTTACGATTTCCTGCTGGGCAGGGCGGGCGAGGGTCTTGACTTCCGGCAACCCTGGCACGATTTGAGGTAGTTGTTGGATTGCTCCAAAGGCAGCTCCGTAGCCACAGGCAAAAATAATTGTCGTCACGATTGTTGTGCGGCTCAGGTGAGGCGCAAAAAGCTCTGCAAAGCTGGGGCGTTTAAGCGTGCCCGCAGCCTTCTTCTGGGCCCAAACCGGTGATTCAGGAAGGAAGGGGCGAATGATAATTAAGGGGATCGCTGGAATAACGCCGGAAATAAGGGTGTATCGCCAGGCTTCATGCGCACCATGTATGGCCGGAAGATCATTGGCAAATTTATTAACCAGGCCGAATGCGACCGTTACGAGCAGACCCCCGACTGAAGAGAATGCCTGTGTGTAACCCAGCACTGATTCGCGTTGCCGCGGGTTGGGGAACAATTCCGCCAGCCAGGCGACTGCTGCCACGAATTCAAGGCATACGCCAATGAATGTGAGGCTTCGCAAAAAAAGGAAGGAAGGAAGCGACGTTGCAAACCCCGCTGCCAGAGCGGAAAACGCGTAGAGCAGGATGCTGAACGTCAGCATTCGGCGCCGTCCAAGAATGTCAGTCAAATAACCGCCGAGCAGGCCAAAAATCCCCCCAGCAAAGGCAGGAAGAAAAAAGAGCATTCGGGCCCATTCAATGTACTGCTCGCTACCCGGCTTGAAGCCTCCCAGGGACTCGATGGTTGGCTGAATAATCAGCGGCAACATCAGCAATTCATAGATATCGAAGGCAAAACCGATCGAAGCGATGATGCAGATCAACCACGCTGTTTTGGACATGGGCTGTTCCGGCACAACGTTAGGGGCGTTCATGGGAGGAGATTGTGCCGGGAGAGGAAAAGGGGCTCAAGCAAATTAACACGTATGCGTATTAATCTGTAAGGCCCTAGGGTACCGCCTCAGCCGCCACAGGATTGGGAGGATTTTCCGAAGGAGCCATATTATTGAGCCAGTGAGTGTTGTAACCTCGATTGTATGTTTGCCATCCCTTCTCACCCAATACCTTCTGAAGTGATTCCTCCGTCTCCTTGCGGATTGCTTTTAAAGCTTCGGCCTGCTGCTCAGCAGTCAATTCCGGGTTACTCCTCAACCGGTTCGCTTCATTTTCCGCTAGCTGCTTCATTTCAAAAACCCGATTTGCCTCCTCAACTCCCATCTCCGCTTTCTTTACCGCCTGCATGATTTGCTGGAACTCCCAGTTTTGAGCCCTTTCGTACTTCGCGTAATTTTCAGGGCCAAGCTTCTCCGCGATTGCTTCTTTCAATTCCTTTTCTGCCGCTTCTCGTTGGGTGCGTTGCTCAGGGGTTTCATTCCCCCGGGTCATGGGATTATACTCATCATCGAATTCCTTCCGGAGTTTAAAAACTTCCAAAAATTGCTGTTCATCCGGATTCCATCCCTCCACTTGCGAGCGCATCATCATTGCAGTCATGGATAGGCGCAAATCGTAATCCAGAGCTTCCTCAGGTGTGAGCATTTCCTTGAGTTGTTTCTCCATTTCCTTTTGGGCATTGGCAATTTCCTCCATGTCCGGCTGGCCGCCGCTGGCGGATTTAGCCATTTTTGTCTGCATATCGCCCATTGCCTTGATGATCTGGGTTTTCTTGGCGTCGGGAAGAAAATCAAACATCTCCTCAAAAGGATTCATCATCCCTGCCATGGTGGATTTAAAATCAGGTTCTATCCCCAGCTCACGCAAAACATCGTTTTTTTCCTGCTCCAGTGCTGCAATCTTTTCCAACGTTTCCGGGTTTCCCAAATTCATCCCAAACGGGTTTCCAGCTTTCCAGTATTCGAATTTCTTAGGGGTGCCACGGAGCTGTTTTCGTTTGCTGTCGTAAAGCTTGTTCACGTCCGCGAGAATGATGTCACGAATCGTTTCCTCAGGACAGCCGATGGAGCGCAGGTTGGCAATGTACTGTTTATAATCCGGTGATTCGACCGATTCCCAATTGAATTTTTTGACCAGTAAAATGGTATTGGTGCTGTTGGAATTGGTTTGTGGGGAGGAGACCGTTTCAGACGGGAGGTGCGATTTCTCAATAACAGCCTGTGATTGCGCCAAATCCTTTGTCGGGGCGGGAGAATCCTTGGGCCCGAATGCGAGAAAGGCGAGGACGGCATTTGCAAAAAGGGAGACAGCCAGATAATGCTTTCCATTCATAGGGATGCTTAAGGTAAAGTTTACAATATCGGATTAGATCAACCTGTCACGGATTAATCACGAACATCACGGCCTTGAAAAATAGACCTTCCATGCTTCACTTTTTCTGAAACCATTATATAAACAGCCACATGGCCCAAAACATCATTCTTGAGGAGGCGGTCGAATTTGCGGAAAACCCGGAGCCTCGTTGTCCCTGCGTCTTGTTGCTGGACACCTCCGGTTCAATGAAGGGGGAACCCATTGAAGCGTTGAACAAGGGATTGGTGGCCTTCAAGAACGATTTGATCAAGGACCCATTGGCAAGCCGACGAGTGGAACTGGCCCTGGTCACTTTCGATAGTGAGGTAAAAGTGGTCCAGGATTTTGTAACGGCGGACCATTTTGAGCCACCCACGTTGACCTCGCAGGGGCAAACTTTTATGGGTGCCGCGATCAATAAAGCGCTCGACATGATCCACGCCCGTAAAACGCAGTACCGCAGCAACGGCATTGCTTATTACCGCCCCTGGATTTTTTTGATTACTGACGGTGAACCGCAGGGAGAATCAGAGATCGTGGTGCAAAACGCTTCCCAGCGTCTCAAATTGGATGAGGAGAACAAACGCGTGGCATTTTTCGCAGTAGGTGTTGAAAATGTAAACATGGAGAAGCTGTCCCAAATCGCTGTCAGGACCCCGGTCAAGTTGATAGGTCTCAATTTTATCGAGATGTTCGTTTGGCTCTCCAAGAGCATGGAAGCTGTCGCCCAGTCTCGAACCGATGAGCAAGTGGCACTTCCACCACCGGGCTGGGGAACTGTGTGAGGCAGCAATGAAGCCTAAGGAATGGCGGGCATTTGCCTGCTCTGTCCAGGGGAAAAGCCACGCAAAAAGGAACGAACCTTGCCAGGATGCTCATGCCTTCACAGTGCTTGAAGGGATATTGATTTTCGTCGTTGCAGATGGGGCAGGGTCAGCATCCATGGGGGAAGTGGGGGCAAAAATCGCAGCCAGCACCGCCTGCGAAGCTGTGGCGCGGACGATTCCCTCCACTCAGAGGGATGAAGAAGCATGGCGAAAAACGATCATGGATGCGGTCACCACCGCGAGGGATCGAATGATTACCGAGGCTGAATCCAAAGGCGGTCTGTTGCGAGAATATGCCTGTACTCTGATGGTGGGAGTGTGCGGACTGGATTTTATCACCGGGGCGCAGGTTGGAGACGGCGCCATCATTTATTTGGACGCAGAAGGCACAGGGGAATGTCTAATTCCTCCAAGTTCAGGGGAATATATTAATGAAACAAATTTTCTCACGGCAGAGCGGGCTCTGGAACTGATCAGTTTCAAGTATATTAAAAAAGATGTGCGAAAGGTGGCTGCTTTCTCGGATGGGCTTCAGATGCTGGGCTTGAAAATGAAAGAGGGGAAGCCGCATCTGCCATTCTTTATTCCATTGTTCAATTTTTTGGCTGCTGTTGGTGACATAGAATCTGCAAAACGCGATCTCCAGAATTTCCTCAGCTCGGATAAAATAAGCGCCAGGACCGATGATGACCTTACCCTGTTCCTTGCCGTCCTGGGAAGGCCATTGGAGGGGAGCTGATTGTGCGCACCTTCCGATTATCAAATGGCGAAACAATAACCCTGGCAGAGCCGAACCTGCTTGGTGCAGGGGGGGAAGCGCGCATTTACAAAATTCCCAATCATCCGCACCTGGTTGCCAAGCTTTGGCACAAACCCACTCCTGAAAGGGGTGAAAAAGTGCGCCTGATGATTGCAAATCCTCCTGTGGATCCAATGGCCGGCCAGCACGTTTCAATCGCCTGGCCCATTGACCTGCTGGTCGATGCTGCGAAAGGAAAAAGAGCAGTCGGTTTTCTCATGCCCTTTGTGGGTGGAATGCGGCCATTGTTTGATTTTTTTAATCCCAAGACCCGCCGGGAGCATTGTCCCTTGTTTAACTGGTTTTACCTGCATCGCACAGCCCGCAACATGGCTACAGCGATCCGGGCACTTCATGAACGAGGGTATGTCATAGGAGATTTAAATGAATCGAACGTGATGGTTTCTGAAACCTCCCTCGCCACCATCGTGGACACGGACTCGTTTCAGGTCATTGATCGAAATAATAACCACATCTTCCGATGCCGTGTGGGTAAACCTGAATTAACGCCGCCGGAAATGCAGGGCAAAACATTTGCGAATTTTACCCGTACTCCTGCCCAGGACCGGTTCGGTTTGGCCATTTTGATCCATCAATTATTGATGGAGGGGACTCATCCTTTCGCTGGTCATTATACCGGCGTGGGGGAACCGCCTCCTTATGAAGCTCGAATTTCGGCTGGGCATTATCCGTACGCTGGTGATTCCAGGATTCCATATCATCCCAAACCCACTGCCCCACCGTTTCATATTCTTCATCGCACGCTCCAACACTTGTTCCAGCGTTGTTTTGTCGATGGTCATGCCCGGCCGGAACAACGCCCCGATGCGCAAAGCTGGCAGTACGGCCTGGAGGAGGCTGAGCTTGGGCTCGTCAGTTGCTGGGCCAACATGCAGCATGTTTACAACAGCCTGTTGGAGCAATGCCCATGGTGCGAACGGGCACAGCTTTTGGGAGGACGCGACCCATTTCCAAGTGTTGAAGCAGTCCAGACTGGAACGCATTTGAAGAAAATCGCTCCACCCAGGACGCGGCGCACTGACCATCCCGCGCCAGTAAGTCATACTGCACCGCCCATCCCGGCGCATGTCTCAAGCAATTCTCCGTCTGCAACTTATACGCCTAAAGTTGTCCTCGGCTCGCGTCCGGGTTATTATACGATTGGCTCAGTCATCCTTGCGATCATTTCGGTAATTAGTTACTGGATCAACTGGCCCCTTTCATTGATTTCGAGCGCTTTTGGGTTGGTAGTGGGAATCATGGGTGTTGAGGAAGCACTGGATGCCCAAAACAAAAATAAAAAAATTGCCATGGCCGCAACCTGGGTGTGCCTGATCTGTTTTTTCCTTCTGACCTTTCGAGCTTGCCGTTCCCTGGCTCCGAATTAACATTATTTTGAAAGTGAAATAATCCGGTCGTATTCCGCTTTTGTCACCGGCTGAACCGAAAGACGGGAATTTTTCACCAGCACCATTTGGCCAAGGATGGGATCAGCTTTGATTGTTTCCAGGGAAACGGGATTTTTCAACGGCTTCAACGGTTTCAATTCCACTGCTGACCAATCTCCCTCCTTCGCGGTAGGATCAGGAAAAGATTCCCGGGAGATCGTCGCCATCCCCATGATCTGCTTGCCAGTGACACTGTGATAGAAAAAAACCGTGTCCCCCTTTTTCATGGAGCGGAGATTGTTGCGCGCCTGAAAATTGCGCACGCCTGTCCATTCGGTTTTCCCGTCCTGAACGAAATCCGCCCATGAGTAGGCTTCCGGTTCCTGTTTGATCAGCCAGTAATTCATCAGCGTAAAAAGGCTTCGTGCAGGCCACCATCAACCGGGATCACCTGGCCGGTCGTTTTGCTCAACCTTTTCGTGACAAGCAGATAAAAGGCTTCCGCCTGGTCGGCTGGTGTGATCGGACTTTTGGTCAATGTCCGGTCGGCATAAAATCGTGCCAGTTTGGTGGTTAAAGAATCCGTGGATTCATCCTCGGTGAACGGAATATTATATTTTGCCAGGCTTGCGATAACCCGATCCCGCGGAAACATGGCGCTGCCTTGCACAACTGTTGCTGGAGCGACGGCATTCACGCGCACCAAAGGAGCCAGTTCAATGGCCAGTTCACGAACAAGATGGTTGGCTGCTGCTTTGGACGTGTCATATGCGACAGAACCTTTTTTCGAAACGACTGCATTGGCACTTGTTGTTAACACCAGGTTTCCGCTAAGACCTTGCTCCTGCCAGATTTTTGCTGCTTCATCGGCCACGAGATAGCTTCCCGTCACATTGATGCTGAAGGTTGCAGCCCATTTGTCATCAGGAATATGGCCCGTTTTATCCGGTGGGCAAAAATACCCAGCGGTGACAATGATGGAATCAAAACCGCCATATGCCAGCGCAACCTGCTCGAGCATTGTTTTAATGCTCCCCCGATCCGTGATATTACAGGCCAGTCCTACTGCCGGCCCGCAATTGGAGATCCCACTGCCAGCAACTCCAATTCCAAGACCATATTTTGCAATGATTTCATTGGCTGTGGTTTTGGCCGCCTCCAGGTTTAAATCCACACAAACAATATGCGCACCCTCTTTGACCAATCGATGAGCCACTTCCTTCCCGATCCCTGATCCTGCTCCAATGACCACAACGATCTGGCGTGCCAGTTCCTTTTCAGCGGGCATTCGCTGCAATTTTGCTTCTTCCAAAAGCCAATACTCAATATCAAAGGCCTCCTGCTGAGGCAGTGAAATATATTTGTCAATGGCTTCCGCCCCGCGCATGACCTCAATTGCACAATTGTAAAACTCAGCCGTGACACGGGATTCGCTCTTGTCCTTGCCCCAGGCAATCATCCCAAGCCCCGGAACAAGGATCACTGTGGGATTCGGGTCACGCATGGCCGGTGAATTGGGGCGTTTACAACGATTGTAGTAATCGCTGTAATCGCCTTTGTATTTCTCAAGGCCCCGATCGAATTCCTGCTTGAGAGTTGCAATGAATTTCTCCAGCCATGCCTCCGAAAACTCCTTTTCATTACTGGGTGAGAAATTCAGGTAAAGCGGCTTGATCTTGGTGCGCAAAAAATGATCGGGGCAGGATGTGCCCAGTTCAGCAAGACGCGAAGCATCCCTGCTGTTTACAAAACGCAGGACTTTATCATCATCCTGAATCGTGGCGATAAACCGCTTGTGAGAAGAAACCTTCCCACGGAGCCATGGAAGGATGCGAGCAAAAATCTTTTGTCGCACTTCTGAAGGAAATGATTGATGAAGTGCTCCCCCGAAAGCGGCCGCATCGCCTCCCTTGGAAATATATTTTTGTTCAATAAACTCGGCCGCGCGCTCAATAAGGTCAAGGGATCGGAAATAGCATTCCTTGTCATCATTCGCCCAATTAATCAGCCCGTGCTGACCCATCATGATCCCTTTGGCCTGGGGATTTTCCTTGCAGATTTTCTGCATCTCCAGACCCAGCTCGAATCCGGGGCGCAACCAGGGGGTATGGATCACTTCATTCCCATAAATCTCCCGTGTGAGTTGAACTGAATTGGCGGAAGCAGCCACGGAAATCGCTGCGTTGGGATGGGTATGGTCAACGTGTTTGTAGGGAACAAAGGAATGCAACGGTGTATCGATGGAAGAGGCGCGGCTGTTCAGGTTGAAATTGGTGTGATTGTACATTCCCACCATTTTATCTTCCGCTGCTGATTTGGGCCCCTTCTCCGGCATGGCTGCATACGTTTTTTGCAGGCCGATTAACTTGTCCTGGTAGAGGGAGGAAAAATTTTCTTTTGTGGCCGTTCGCAGGTCGCCCCCGGATCCCTTGACCCAGAGAACTTCGACGTTTTCACCCGTTAAGGGGTCTTTCTCGGAAATCTTGGCTGACGTGTTGCCACCTCCGGTATTGGTGATCCGTTGGTCGCTTCCCAATTTGTTTGAACGATAAATCAATCGACCCACCGGATCCAGTTGCGCAACCTCCGCGTCATTCCAAAGATTACTTACATGTTTGTACGTTTTCTCAGCCATATTGAAGGAGCTAGGGTGTTAAGAGTGCGTGGCGGACGCAAGGAAGATTCGAGCTTTGAATGCGATAGAGGTGGCGTTTTTTAACCTTCCCAGTAAATTTGAGCCATCTTAAAGACCCAAGGGGCTTCCTTTTCAGGGGGTCGGACAGCAGAGGAGGAGGCTAAACTTGAATATTATTACTGAATTCATGAATCCGGTTCTCTCCTTAACCTGATGGCACGTCCGGTGCTCAAGCAGCATTTTGGATCGCATGAACTTCAACGGATATCAGCTGGACGGCTGTTTCGACGAGATTTTTAATGAAGGTGGCAGGCCCCGCTCAGCAGCCAGGCACCTCGTGCGGAATATCGAGAAACTCCCGGATGGAGAATTGTTTAACCGCCAGGCTGCTGCCGATCGCGCTCTCATCCAGATGGGTATTACCTTCAACGTTTATGGCCAGAGTGAAGGTGTGGAAAAAACCCTTCCTTTTGATCTGGTCCCGAGGATTATTTCAGGTTCTGAATGGGACCGCTTCGAGCGCGGGTTAAAACAGCGGATTCAGGCGTTAAATCTCTTTATCGATGATCTCTATCACGAGCAAAAAATCATTAAGGACAAAGTCGTCCCCCGTGAGGTCATTGAATCTTCCAAAGGTTTTAGAAAACAGTGCATCGGGCTGAAGCCCCCACGGGGAATTTGGTGCCATATCACAGGCACTGACCTGGTGCGGCATCGCGATGGGACAATTTACGTTCTGGAGGATAACCTGCGTTGCCCCTCCGGTGTCTCTTATGTGCTGGAAAACCGTCACCTGATGAAAAGCCTTTTTCCGCAGGTGTTTGCCGCCTCCCGGATAAGGCCCGTTTCGAATTATCCCCTTCGCCTGAGGGACATGTTGGAATTCCTCGCGCGTGAGGGCGGCGAACCGCCTCACATTGTGGTGCTGACGCCGGGTGTTTACAATTCGGCTTACTTCGAGCACTCCTTCCTTGCCCAGCAAATGGGCGTGGAACTGGTCGAAGGGAGTGATCTCGTCGTCTCGGACGGGTTTGTCTGGATGCGGACCACCCGTGGATTTGAGCGCGTTGATGTGATCTATCGCCGCGTGGATGATGATTTCATGGACCCGCTGGCATTCCGAAAGGACTCGATGCTCGGAGTGCCGGGATTAATGGAAGTTTACAAAGCCGGGAACGTGGCCCTGGCGAACGCTCCTGGTACAGGTGTGGCCGATGACAAGGTCGTCTATGCCTACATTCCCAAAGTCATCAAATATTATCTTGGACAGGAAGCGATCCTGCCAAACGTGCCGACCTATATCTGTTCAGATTCCAGGGAATTAAGCTATGTGCTCGATCATTTGGGGGAACTGGTGGTCAAGGCAGCCAATGAATCAGGAGGGTATGGCATGCTTATCGGGCCACACGCCACGGAAGCACAAAAAAAAGAGTTTGCAGCCAAGCTCAAGGCCGACCCTCGAAACTACATCGCGCAACCGACCCTTTCCTTGTCCCGTGTTCCCACCGTGGTCAATGAACATCTGGAAGGGAGGCATGTGGATTTCAGGCCCTATATTCTTTACGGGAAAGAAATCTTCGTCCTGCCCGGCGGGTTAACCCGTGTGGCGTTGAAGAAAGGTTCTTTGGTGGTGAATTCATCGCAGGGTGGGGGAACCAAGGATACCTGGGTCATTGCCGGAAACGATATCGAGGAGACCGATGTTACTGAGCACTCGGAACAGAAATCTGCTGCTGCATGTTAAGCCGGGTCGCTGATTCAATTTACTGGATGGGTCGCTACGTGGAACGTGCCGAAAACGTGGCGCGTTTCGTGGATGTCAATATGACCCTGATGCTGGACACGCCAGACCCGGCGGGCCCCCAGTGGCAACCATTGATCAGTATCACTGGCGATGAAGAGCTTTTTGCCAAAAGGTACGGAGAACCTACCCAGGAGAATGTAATCAAGTTTTTGACATTTGATGAGGAGAATCCCAATTCCATCCTTTCCTGCCTGCGTGCTGCACGGAGAAATGCCCGGAGTGTTCGGGAAATTATTTCTTCTGAAATGTGGCTTCAGTTGAACAAGTTTTACCTGATGGTCAATTCGGCTGCTGGCCAGACCCTTGACCTGAACCAGCTCCAGGATTTTTATAGCGAAGTCAAGCTCTCCAGCCATTTGTTCATTGGGGTGCAGGATTCGACAATGACCCATGGTGAGGCCTGGCATTTCTCACGATTCGGCCGGGAACTGGAACGGGCGGACAAGACATCTCGCATTCTTGACGTGAAATATTTTATTCTCCTCCGTTCGGTGCAGGATGTCGGCACCGCCTGGGACGATGTGCAATGGGCTGCAGTGTTGCGTTCGACCAGCGCTTTTGAAATGTATCGTAAAGACCGCGGGCGGATCACGCCGCGTGGAGTCGTCGATTATTTATTGCTGAATCGCTTGTTCCCCCGTGCGATTCATTCCTGCCTGATCACAGCGCGTGAATCGCTGCATGCCATTTCGGGCACTGCAATAGGAATGTTCAAGAATGTGCCCGAAAAGCTTCTGGGGCAGCTCTGCTCGGAGCTTTCCTACGCATCTGTCGATGATGTCATTGCCTCCGGGCTTCACGAATACCTCGATCAACTTCAGATCAAGATCAACCAT
Organism: Verrucomicrobiota bacterium; assembly: GCA_033762115.1. Classification (GTDB taxonomy): domain Bacteria; phylum Verrucomicrobiota; class Verrucomicrobiia; order Limisphaerales; family SXQI01; genus JANRLX01. The sequence goes on along the minus strand of JANRLX010000039.1, from coordinate 43,717 downwards.
CTTGGGACAGGGATTCATGAAACCTTCTTCGCCGTGAAGAATGCCCGTCCCGGTTACAGCATCGCCATGTCCCAATCCCAATAGAATTATGGCAATCCATGTGGCCCTTCATCACCGGTCTCATTATCAGTATGATCGTCCGGTTGCACACTCGCCGCACGTAATCCGCCTGCGACCTGCCCCTCATTGTCGAACGCCCATCCTGAGTTATTCCATCCGGATATTGCCGAAGGACCATTTCATTAACTGGCAGCAGGACCCCCTGGGTAATTATCTTGCAAGGGTTGTCATTCCGCAAAAGGTCCGCGAATTTCTGGTGGAAGTCGATCTCGTTGCCGAAATGGCCGTTTACAATCCCTTTGATTTTTTCCTGGAGCCCGGCAGTGAAAAATTTCCATTCAAGTATGAAGCTTCGGTGGAAAAGCAGCTCGCGCCTTTTTTGGAACCAACCGTTCCTGGACCTCTGCTAAAAGAATTTCTCGATCTCATTCCCCGCTCTGGTGAATCCACAATCAATTTCCTGGTTGACCTGAATCAACGCATCGCTTCCAGGATCAAATACCTGATCCGTTTGCAGCCAGGTGTCCAGACGGCAGAGGAAACTTTGAGTTGTCTATCCGGCTCCTGCCGTGACAGTGCGTGGCTGCTGGTCCAGGTTTGCCGCAGCCTGGGGATTGCCGCTCGATTCGTTTCAGGTTACCTCATCCAGCTGGCTCCGGATGTGAAGTCTCTCGATGGCCCTTCAGGTACCTCTCACGACTTCACGGACTTGCATGCCTGGTGCGAGATGTACCTGCCGGGTGCCGGGTGGATCGGCTTTGATCCTACCTCAGGTCTCCTCGCCGGAGAAGGTCACATCCCCCTTGCCTGTAGCGCGGAGCCTTCGGATGCCGCTCCCATCACAGGCACAGTTGACCTCTGCGAATCGACTTTCCAACATGAGATGGGCGTGCAGAGGATCTATGAATCTCCCCGTGTTACCCTGCCGTACAGTGATGCGCAATGGGGCGAAATCGAATCCCTTGCTGAAAAAGTGGATGCTGATCTGCTGACCCATGACGTTCGATTGACCATGGGAGGGGAACCTACCTTCGTTTCAATTGATGACATGGATGGGGAAGAATGGAACTTCACTGCCGTCAGCCCGAATAAAAGGCGCCTTTCGGTTGATTTGTTAAAACGCCTGAAAACCCAGTTTGCTCCCGGAGGTCTTTTGCACTTCGGCCAGGGAAAATGGTATCCAGGCGAGTCCTTGCCACGTTGGGCTTTGAGTTGTTACTGGCGAAAAGATGGAAAGCCGCTTTGGAAAAAGGAATCCCTTTTTGCCAGTGAAGAAATCGATTACGGGCACAGCGAAAAGGACGCTCTGAATTTTATAACGCATTTGTGCAGGACGCTCCAGGTAAAAACCCGGCACATCCTGCCTGCTTACGAAGATGCCTGGTACTACCTTTGGAGGGAACGTCGTCTCCCGAGCAATGTTGACCCTCTGGATTCCCGTTTGGATGACAAGGAAGAACGGGCCCGGATTGCCAAAATATTTTCTCAAGGTCTCGGCAAAGTCGCCGGATATGTTCTGCCAATCCAACGGCAGCACGGCGCAACCGGTTGGGTCAGCAGCCCATGGTTTCTCCGCACTGAGCATCTGTTTCTGCTCCCGGGTGATTCCCCCATTGGCTTGCGACTGCCTCTGGATTCCATCCCATGGGTGGCAAAAGGCGATTACCCCTACGTTCTCCCCCCGGATCCATTTGAAGCGCTGCCTCCGCTGCCGGAATTTCAACGTCCACATCCCACCCTGCCTAAAGCGGGTGCGAACGCAACTGCTGTTTCGGAACCGCAGGAACGGGCGCTCGCTGCTAATCAATCAGCAGACTGGATCGCTCGTACTGCCCTTTGCACGGAAGTGAGGGGAGGACGCCTGCACGTGTTCATGCCGCCAGTTTCCACCACGGAAGATTATTTCTCCCTGATTGCCGCCGTTGAAGAAACCGCTGCCGCACTGGATCTGCCTGTTGTTATCGAAGGTTCCACACCTCCGTTTGACCACCGTCTTGATGTGATCAAGGTCACACCTGATCCAGGTGTGATCGAAGTCAACCTTCATCCCGCGAGCAGTTGGAAGGAATTGGTAAGAAATACCACCACGTTATACGAACAGGCGCGTCTTTCCCGGCTGGGAACAGAAAAATTCATGATGGATGGGCGGCATGTCGGGACCGGCGGAGGCAACCATCTATTAATTGGCGGTGCCACCCCTGCAGACAGCCCCATTCTCAGGCGGCCCGATCTGCTGCGAAGCCTGCTCTGTTTTTGGCAAAACCATCCCTCCCTCTCGTTTCTCTTCAGCGGCCTTTTCATAGGCCCCACCAGTCAGCATCCCCGTGTGGATGAAGCGCGCAACGATTCGCTTTACGAACTTGAACTGGCTTTCCGACAAGTGCCCGAGCATGGGACTATTCCCCATTGGCTTGTGGACCGGCTGTTTCGTCATTTGCTCGTTGACGTGACCGGGAATACCCATCGAGCGGAATTCTGCATCGATAAGCTCTATTCTCCCGATGGTCCTGCCGGGCGGCTTGGCCTCGTTGAATTGCGCGCTTTTGAAATGCCGCCGCACGCCCGGATGAGCCTTGCGCAACAATTATTGCTCCGCGCGATGATTGCCAGGTTTTGGAAGGAGCCCTATGTAAAGCCGCTGGTTCGTTGGGGAACAGCCCTGCACGATCGTTTCATGTTGCCGCATTTTATTGAGGAGGATTTTCGGGATGTCATTGAGGACCTTCAGCAGAGTGGGTACGACATGAAAATGGAATGGTTCGCTCCCCACCTCGAATTTCGCTTCCCCCTTTGTGGCCAGATTGTCTCGCGCGGAGTAAAACTTGAAATTCGCCAGGCGCTGGAGCCCTGGAATGTTCTCGGGGAGGAGGGCATGGTTGGCGGCACCACCCGGTATGTGGACTCCTCCCTCGACCGGCTTCAAGTCAAAGTCGAAGGCTTAACAGATACCCGGCACGTCCTTCTTTGCCACGGCAACCGCGTTCCACTGCATCCTACCGGGAAAGCAGGGGAGTTTGTTGCGGGAGTCCGATATCGTGCATGGCAGCCAGCGCATTGCTTGCATCCCACCATTCGGGTGCATGCCCCGCTCGTTTTTGATCTGGTTGACACCTGGAACTCACGCTCGCTTGCAGGCTGCGCCTACCATGTCGCACATCCGGGCGGTCGGAATCATTCCACCTTTCCAGTCAATGCCTATGAGGCGGAGAGTCGCCGTCTCTCCCGCTTCTTTGTCACCCGCCATACGGCCGGGCCAATTAAGGTCCCTTCTCCGGTTCAAAATTCAGAATTCCCCCTCACGTTGGATCTTCGCGGCGCTTCATTGCCTGCATGAACTTGTTCAGCTAGCATCCCGCTGGAAAAATGAATTGTCCTTCGCAGCCAGCAGCCATTCCGAATTCGGGACCTCCCCGCCTGTTTGCTGCCTACCAGCCACTTCCAAAGATTTATGATGAAAGTGTGGGGACCCAGGGAATCCGCCCGCATTGGAAAGCCTTTGCCAGCGCTTTCGAAAAATTGGGCCTGGATGAACTCAACGCCCGCTGGGAAAACGGACGCAAAGTCATTCGGGAGCATGGTGTTACCTACAATGTCTATGGCGACCCACAGGGAATGGACCGTCCATGGGAACTCGACACAGTTCCACTCCTGATTTCCTCTGACGAATGGCGGAGCATTGAGGAAGGATTGGTTCAGCGTGCCCGTCTCATCAATCTGGTATTGCAGGATATCTATGGCCCTCAACAGTTGCTTCGCTCCGGGCTTATTCCTCCGGCTTTGATTTTTGCGAACCCGGCGTTCCTTCGCCCCTGTCATGGCATAAAGGTGCCGGATAACTGGTATGTCCATCTCCATGCCTGTGACCTTGCCCGTTCACCAGATGGAAAATGGTGGATTCTGGCGGACCGCACCCAGGCGCCTTCCGGCACAGGCTACGCTTTGGAAAACAGAATCGTTCTTTCCCGCATCCTTCCCGAAGAATTTCGCGATTGTAATGTCCAGCGGCTTGCCCGGTTCTTCAGCTTTCAACGGGAGGCTCTAAACCGCCTGGCACCGCGCCATCGGCAAAATCCAAATATCGTCCTGCTCACTCCCGGTCCCCATAATGAGACCTATTTCGAGCACGCTTATCTGGCATCCTATCTTGGATTTACTTTGGTGGAAGGTGGAGATTTGACCGTTCGCGACCGCACTGTATATCTCAAAACGCTCGAAGGCCTCCAACGAGTCGATGTCATTCTCCGTCGTGTTGATGATACGTTTTGTGATCCTCTGGAATTGCGCAACGATTCCTTCCTCGGAGTTCCTGGCCTGCTCGATTCCGTTCGGGCTGGCAATGTCACAGTGAGTAACGCGCTGGGTTCAAGCCTGATGGAAAGCTCCGCGTTTCTTGCCTTCCTTCCCACGCTTTGCCAGCACCTGCTTGGAGAGGAATTGAAAATTCCCAGCGTCGCGACCTGGTGGTGCGGTCAGGCGGAGGAACAGAAATACGTTCTGCAGAATCTGGATAAAATTGTGGTCAAACCGGCTTTCGGGGGAGTGCTGCGTTTTCCTTTCTTTGGCAGAAATCTTGCCCTGCAGGATCGTGAAGACCTGGTGGATGCGATCACCGCTCGCCCTTTTGAATATGTCGGGCAGGAGCAGGTGGCCTTTTCCACGGCGCCTGCCTGGGCGCAGAATGAGCTGGAACCACGCGGGGTGGTGGTTCGCGCTTATGTCAGCGTGGGGCAGGATTCCTGTTCGGTAATGCCTGGAGGATTGGCCAGAATTTCCTCTCGTTCAGGAGACCCTGTTGTTTCCATGCAGCGGGGCGGCGGCAGCAAGGACATCTGGGTGCTTTCAGATAACCCTGTCGAGCAATTGACTCTGCTACTCCCATCGGGCCAGCCGATTGGCGCTGTCCGCAATGCCGCCGAACTGCCCAGCCGCGTGGCCGATAATCTTTTTTGGCTCGGCCGTTATGCAGAACGCCTTGAGAACGCCCTGCGTTTAATGCGTTGTGTCATCACCCGTCTGTCAGATGAGTCTGTGAGTCATGGTCAAAATGAATTTACTGTGATTCTGCAAATGCTCGTCATCCTTGAACGCATACCCCGCAGGCTGGTCGGGCGGGTGGCCTATAAGGAGTTGGAGCATGAACTCATGCAGCTGGTCTATTCCTCAACCCGGCCTGGCGCTATTCGTGAGCTTGTGCTCCGTATGCGGCAGATCGCTTCCACTGTGCGCGACCGCTTTTCTGCCGATACCTGGCGTATCCTGAATCAGCTTCAACTGGACTCACGCAGCAGGCCGGGGCGGCTTCCTCTGGCGAATGCCCTCGCCCTCATTAATACCTCCATTATCGATTTGGCCGCTTTCAGTGGAATGGAAATGGAGAACATGACCCGTGGTCATGGGTGGCGCTTTCTTGACCTTGGTCGAAGGTTGGAACGGGCTTCCAATCTCGCCGAAACCTGTCGGGCTGCTTTCATGGCTGATAGAACTCCCTCCCCGGTGCTCTGGCCGCTTCTGGAAATTGCTGACAGCACCATGACCTATCGCCGCAGGTATTTTGCCCAGGTGCAACTTCAACCAGTCCTTGACCTGTTGCTCGCCGACCAGGGAAACCCACGCTCCCTGGTTTTTCAGATCCATGCGCTGAAATCCCATTTGGCCAACCTGCCCAAACCCTCGCTTTCCCGCACTGGATCGGAATCGGAGGGAAAACCGATATTGCCACTCAAAGAGCCCTCCTGCGCTGCCATCGAAATTTTGACCAAACAGTTTCTGGAACAACGTCGCGAGCCTCTCTATGCCTTTCTCAAAGAGATCGAAACTGAATTAAGTTCACTTTCAGATCATCTCACCGCCAGCTATTTTTCCCTGAGCCTTCCCCGAATGAACTAGCTGCCATGCTTTATCGACTCAGCCATGTGACTTCCTACGAGTACTACGAACCTGTTTCGATTTCGCATCATGCCTTGAGGCTGCAACCTCGCCAGTTTTCATTTCAGGAATGTCGCGCACACCAGATTACCCTGGACCCTGCACCATCCTCAGAGCATTTCTTTACCGATTACCATGGCAACCACGTGGCCACGGTCACAATTGAGTCAGCCCACCGTCAACTCACCATCCGTAGTGCGGGAGTGATGGAAATTTTCCCGCGTCAGCGTGTTCAGCCACTGGAAACCCCCGCCTGGGAACAAGTGCGTGACTTGAGCAGAGGCGGCCAACTTGGCGCCGCACTTGAAGCCAGCGAATTCCTTTTTGATTCTCATTATATTCGAACTGGGGATGACTTTGCGGATTATGCGAAAACCTCCTTTACCAAAGGACGCCCCATTCTCGATGCTGCGCTTGAGCTCACCGCTCGCATTTACAAGGAATTTACCTTCGATCCAAAAGTCACGACCATTGCCACCCCATTAGGTGAAGTCCTCCAAAAACGTCGGGGGGTTTGTCAGGATTTTGCTCATCTGCAAATTGCCTGCCTTCGTTCTCTCGGCCTTGCAGCGCGTTACGTCAGTGGTTATATCGAAACTATTCCTCCGCCGGGAAAATCAAAACTGGCAGGGGCGGATGCGTCCCATGCCTGGGTTTCCATTTTCTGCCACGGCTATGGATGGATCGATCTTGATCCCACGAATAACCTCATTCCTTCCACCCAGCACATCACAGTGGCCCTGGGACGTGATTACGCTGATGTCAGCCCTGTGCGGGGTGTGATCGTAGGCAGCGGTGAGCATGAGTTGAAAGTCGCTGTTGATATGGAACCAATCGCGGATGATGCTCGCCCTTCTGAATCCAGACCATCACAATGAAAAATTTCCATTGTGATGAATGCGGAAACCTCGTTTTTTTCGAGAATGTTCTTTGTGTTCGCTGCAACCATACACTCGGATTTATTCCGGATGCCCTTGACCTCACAACTGTCGATCCCGAGGGTTCTCTCTGGCGACCTCTTGCCGAGCATTCACGTGAGCGCCTTTACCGCCTTTGCGCGAATTCTGTTCAGCATCATATTTGTAACTGGCTCGTTCCCCAGCATGATCCTGATCCATTATGCAAAGCCTGCCGCCTCAACGAAGTCGTTCCTGATCTGAGTGTCCCGGGCAATCAGGAGCGATGGTTAAAACTGGAAATTGCCAAGCGGCGGACCATTTACACCATTCTCCGATTAAAGCTTCCCACGGAAGCGGACGAGAAAAATAAAAAGCCTCCTCTCCGTTTCCATTTCAAGGCCGATGCCCCGGGTGCTCCTGTCATGACCGGCCACGCGAACGGAATCATCACGATTAACACAGCCGAAGCCGATGACGATGAACGGGAGCGTCGCCGTGTCGCACTTAATGAACCATTCCGAACCCTACTTGGACACCTGCGACATGAGATTGCCCACTATTATTGGGAACGGCTCATTTCCAATACACCTCATCTCGTTCAATATCGCGAACTTTTTGGCGATGAAACCACTGACTACTCCGACGCTCTGAAACTTTATTATACCCAGGGCGCGGCTGCGGATTGGCAAAATCGTTGTGTCACACCGTATGCAAGCTCACATCCCTGGGAGGATTGGGCCGAAGCTTTCGCCCATTACCTGCATATTCTCGACACCACGGAAACCGCCGCCAGTTTTGGCATTTCACTCCGTCCCAGGCATCCAAACGCCCCTGTCATGACCGCCGACTTGAAAAAAATCAACCCCCTCCAATCCGACTTTGATTCCCTTTACGAAAACTGGCTCCCGCTTACATACGCGCTCAACGAACTGAACCGGGGCATGGGTCTCCCTGATCTTTATCCCTTCGTCATTTCGACCCCTGTTATCGCAAAGCTTCGGTTTATTCATGACGTGCTCCACGAATTCGATTCCGCCTCTCATCGGACTCAATAATTTCCCCAACCCATTTTAAGGGCTGTTCCTGATGGAGTTTGGACTTTACACGCTTAAGTTATCCTAGCGTAGATCGGTTTTTGCCTAGGCTTGTTTGTCCGATAACGCTTCTGGGCTGTGGAGCTCGGAGAGAGGTAAAGGCGGTTCCTTATGGGGCCGCCTTTGCGTCTCCCTGAAACAATTTCACCACAAACGCCACCCCGATGGTCACCATCGTTCCGATCAATGTGTACCAGGGCCAAAACAATTCCTTTGACCAGACCACACTCAGCACAATCATGACACCGAGCGAAGCGACCATCCCGAAGATAACTGGAAGAGGGGATTGCTTTCTCCAACTTAATGCCAGGATCAATCCACCCAGTAATGCCCCGCTCGTCAACCCCCTCAATTTAAAGGCGGCATTTAACACAAAATCCACCTGCCGGCTCAGATAAGCCACGTAAATCAACGCTGCTGCCCAAAATATCGTGCTCAATTTGCTGAACTTCAGGAAATACTCATCAGATCGATTGCCTGGCATCAGCTGTTTCGCAAAATCCATCGTCGATACTGAAGCCAGTGAAGTGAGCGCTGAACTCACGCTCGACATTGCCGCAGACAAAATTGCCACGATCAAAAATCCTTTGAGCACTGGCGGCACTGCTGTCAGCATGAAAATCGGATAGACAAAGTCGTAAGCGGCAATTCCCGGCTTTGCTTCCGGCAGCGGAATCGCGAATGGCTGGTGCTGGTAATAAACCCATAACAACGCTCCTACCAACAAAAAGACCACGAATAACGGCAGGATCAATAATGCTGTGAGAATCAGCGCCTTTCGACCCTCTGCCACATTCCGGCAGGCAAGCACCCGTTGCACGATCAATTGTTCCGCTCCATGCGAAGACATTGTGACGAACGTCCCGCCGATCACTCCCATCCATATATTGAATGGAGCTGCCAGCGAAAATTCCGGGTTGAACCAATGCAATTTCCCTCCCGCTTTCGCCTCAGTCAGGGCCTGCTCCCATCCTCCCGGGATCAACGTCGGAATATAAAAAAGCGTGTACAGACCTCCGGCGAGAAATAACCCGAACTGCACTGCGTCCGTCCACACCACAGCCTTGACGCCACCAACATAAGTGTAAACGAGTGACAAAATGATAAAGAGCAGGATCGCTGGTAAAATATCGATTCCAAGCATCAGCTTCAGCGGGATGCACGCCACATAAACCCGCACTCCCGCGGCCAGCGTTTCGCTAACAAGAAAAAAGAACCCGGACAATTTCCTCGCTGAATCCCCAAAGGCATCTGCAAATAATTGATACGGCGAATAAATCTCCCCTTTAAAATAATGGGGCACCATCACAATCGCCAGCACCACCCTCGCAATCACGTACCCGATCACCATTTGGATATAGGTGCTGTCCTTCCCGTAAGCCGCTGCCGGAACTGCAATAATTGTTAACGCGCTAGTTTCCGCTGCGATGATTGAGAACCCAATTCCCCACCAGGGAATGTTCTTGCTGCCAAGGAAGTAATCCCGCGTGTTCTTCTGGTCCCTCCCGAAGTAAACACCCAGGGCGATAATCCCAAGAAGATAAATGACGATGACGATCCAGTCCGCAGTCCCGAAGTATTGAGTCATTTCAGGACAGAAATCCTATTCAGGTCATGCGTTTCAAGCAACTTCGCAACCTTGCCCGGCAATGGCGCTGCAATCTCCTCATGCAATTCCTCGCCACCTTCCACCGATAACATCAATCGTTGCGCCCCAGCCATGATAAATCCGCGAATAGTTTGCCTTCCATAATGAACCAGTCCCTGTCGCAACGGCAACCCGTACACAGCGAGCACAATTCCAAAAACCACCGTATGCCAGCCGTTTGCCTTCCCTTCCTTGATTGCGGCGAGGTAACGCTGCACCACTCGATGGTCTTTCAGCGTCCGCAACTTCCGAATCTGGTTTTTCCCGATCACCCTCGAAGCCCCGGAGAATTGTTTTGTTGTCTCTTCCAGAGAACAATCCAGTTCAATCAATTCTCGCAATTCATTCTTCGAGGCGTGTTGCCAGGCGCGATAAATCACTTCCAATTCATGTGGCACCAGCAATTCCGACTCATACCGTTTTAGGAACTCACGTAATGCCGGGAGGGTTTCGATCCTCGCCACCTGCATTGCAAAAGCTTCCTCCGCGAGGGAAATCGCCTCATCCGCGGAACCAAGTTGCTCTTCCAATCGTTGCGTTTCCGCATAATTGGCAGGGCCCTTTGATTTGATATGTAATTGCTCAGACATTGCTTCTACCGGCGTAAACAGCCGCAAATTAACCCGCTTCACCCTGCGTGCCAAATGCTTTCCATCAGCAGGTCGCATCAGGGTTTCACCCTCCTTCCCTCCTGTTTTAACATAATGCCCCTTCCGCTAATGCTTCACCTTGTGAATTCCCTTCTTCGACTGAGATTACAAAATGCTGGTGATCACAGTCATGTTTCTTGGCTCGAGTTCAGGAAGCATTGCAGCCGATGAAGCGGCGGCAGGTGGCGAGGAGTTAAAGCGGTCAATTGGGGAATAAAAAGCCCGCTAACACGAAATGTGTGAGCGGGCTCCTGATCGCTAAGGCAATATGCCCTCCTTGTGAATGGGAAATTAATCATGAAATTGAAATGGAGCTATCAGGGAAAACCTGAATCTATCGCTGGCACGGTACTATATCGAAAATCAGGTGCAGAGACGGTTTTAATTTGCCGAATATCAAATAAAGTGAGTAAGGGATGAAAACGGCGATATTAATTGCAGACGATAGCGATGAGGATTTGTTTCTCCTCAAGCGCGCTTTTTCCCGTATTGGAGTTCAAAACCCCATTTATTCGGTGAAAAATGGTCGTGAAGCCATTCAATATCTCAAGGGAGAGGGTGTTTATTCCAATCGTGAGCAATATCCCTTCCCCGGAATTCTTCTCCTCGATTTACACATGCCCAAGGCAGACGGTTTTGAAGTGCTCCGGTTTGTCAGGAATAAACTGGATCAGGAAGGGTTGTTGGTCGTGGTGCTCAGCCGCCTGGACGAACTAAAAAACATTAAAACAGCTTACGCTCTGGGTGCGAACTCCTTTCTCGCCAAGCCCGGTGACGCCGAGGAGTTGCAATCTCTTATCCGCACTTTCTCGGATTACTGGTTGATTTCCAATCGAAATCTCGATCCCACCCCTCGGAAACTGCTTTGAACATTTTCTTTCAAGCCGGTATTTTGCACGGCTTGAAACATTTTTTACTGATCCTTTTTTTATCCCTCCCGCTTCGCGCTGCCGATTCCACCGTCGATGAATTACTGACCGGAGCACGGGTAGCCCTGCAACTCAACAAAACCAACGAAGCCTACGCCATCCTGAACAAGGCTTTGGAAAAGCAGCCGGATAATGCCCAGGCTTTATTCTATCGTGGTCGTTTGTTTGATATCCTCGGCGAGTCGCAGAAAGCCATCTCCGATTTGACTCGCGCCATCGAAAATGATCCCAAGTCCAGTCAATCCCATCAGGCGCTCGGGGAGCTTTATTTCAAACTCGGTCGTTTCAAGGATTCTGTTTCAGAATTCGAAAAAGTTCTGGCCTTAAAACCGGAAGACAAGCCGTACCACTGGCAACAGGGGATCAGTCTCTACTACGCTGAACAGTTTTTGGAAGGCCAGCGTCAATTTGAATTGCATCAAAAAGTGAACAAGAACGATGTGGAAAACGCCGTCTGGCATTTTCTTTGCCTGGCGCGTCAAAAGGGAATTTCAGCCGCCCGCAACCAAATCCTTCAGGTCGGCCCGGATATGCGTGTCCCGATGTATGAAATCTATCGGCTCTATCAAGGCAAAGGTGGGGTCGATGACGTTCTCAAGGCTGCTCAGGAGTCCACTGACAGCAAACAATCACTCTTTTACGCTCATTTATATCTCGGCCTTTATGCGGATATCAGCGGCAGAAAAGAGGACGCGAGGGAACATTTTCGACGTGCCACCGGGGAATTCGCGCAACCGCACTACATGGGCGAGGTGGCCCGCATCCACCTCAAATCATTAACAAAATAGCTACTCTTTGGTTGCCATGGAATGCGTGCAGGCAAGGTCTTTATCTGCATCGATTCCCCACCGCTGCGCCACCGCTTCCAGGTCTGCCGTCAGGCTCCATTGGTCTGCCACCGGTTCACTGGTGTGAGAGCGATTCCCGCCCTTCAAACTCATGCAGCCACGATTGTTCCCGATTTCTTCAATCGTTTTCACTTCATCCCGGGACAATTTGATTTCAGGCAGCTGGGCCAGTTCATCCACTTTTTCTTCGATTGCTTTGCTGTTGCTTCCTCCCTCCTGGATCAGGGTCGGAATCACCGATCTCACCGGTTCCTGCGATAAATTCCAGATGCATGCCAGTTGCAGCATCGTTAATCCATGCGCCTGGGCAATCTCACGCATCCGGTTCATCTTCTCATTGCCTGCCTCCACCCATCCAGCGGGACGGAATGCTCGATGGTCCTGCGGCCCGAATTGATGCCCTGGTTTGACATCATCATGGAAAATCCCGCCATAATCCACCACTCGCGTGATCAGCTTGACCTGATGCTTCTCCGCTGCTGGCAGCGCCATGTTTCCCGGCCACGGTTCCAAAGGGTTCAGAATGATCATGGCCCAATCCAGGACCTCCTCAAATCGTTCCATGCACAGGATCAAGTCCAGGGTGAAACCATTCGCTGGTCCCGGCGCAACGCCAAGTTGCCGTGTCAATCCCTTTTCCTTGAGCCGGTTCATCCCGCTCCACACGATATCTGAGCTGTAACCGACCGAGTCCGGATTATGCAGCAGCAGCAAATCGAAATGGGTCGTCCCGCACCGTTCCAGCGATTTTTCAGTCGCCATGCTGAGATAATCCTTGAATTCAGAAGCTGGCCGAAGCTCCTTGTTGGTGAACCGTGGATAACCTTTTGCTCCTTCCCGTTTCCCCTTGTAAAAATCATGCCCCACCGCTCCAACAAGGCACCATGAATCCCGCTTCACATCGCTTAATGCCTTTCCCAGCAACAAATCCGATTCCCCGTTTCCGTACACATCCGCTGTCATGAATGTGCGGATTCCTTTTTCGTAAGCCAGCCGGATAACATCCAGATATCGTCTTTCATCCAGCTTTTCTCCAAAATGCATGAAGCGTCCTCCGCTCCAGGTCCCATATCCTGTACGTGTTGGTTCCATCGAAATCACTCTTAAAGGGGAGCGGCAACTGTGGCAAGGGATTTGGGAGGGAAATCCATGCCGGAAACATCGAAATCCTGATTCATTTTCAGGGGAAGGAACCTCTGTTTTTTCACCGCCTTTAATCGATTTTTAGACATGAACAGAATTTTATTAAAACTATTGGCAGGCTCTGCGCTGATCCTCACCTTGACCGGTTGTGGTGAGTCCAATTCCGGAAATGCAGCAGGCTCGGATAGTGGGAGCGATGGAGACACTCACGGGGCCAATTCAACCGCTCAGACCGGCGGTGGCGGTTACAATCAGGACAAAGGCTCCCTCCCTGCTATGCATGATACCAATGCCGTCGGTGCAAATCCGAAACAATAATTACTGCACCGTAAGGGATTGACCGTTCTTGCTCGCTCGCAACCCCAGGATAAACGGTACTGCGCGTTTGGCCCATTCCTCCGGTTTTATATAGCCTCCGGCAGAACCGCCAAAGCAACTCCGCAACATCTCCGTATCGATAATTCCGGGATTCAGCGGCACTGCCGCCATCCCGCTTGGTAACTCCTGCGCAAGGGCCTGCGTCAATCCCTCCACTGCATACTTCGAGGCGCAATACGGGGCCACTTCAGGTGATGTCGAGCGGCCCCAACCCGAACTGAAATTTACGACCACCCCTGTGCCCAACTGTACCATTGCAGGGACAAATGCCCTGATCACATTTGCTATGCCGCAGACATTCACCTGGATCACACGGTCAAACTCCTCTGCGCTCAATTCCCAGAGCGGCGCATTTCGATTGATGATGGCGGCATTGTTGATCAAAAAATCTGCTGTCCCCACTGTCTCGTTCAAAACTTTTGCCCATTGTTCCACCAGCGCAGGCTTTGTCACATCCACCACATCAAAACGGTGAGGTGCTGGAAATTGTTTCCGTAGTGCCGCGACTTCCTTTTCTGTTCTGCCGCATCCCGCCACAATGCAATCATGGGCAATAAACTGCTCCGTCATTGCCCTCCCCAGCCCGCGTGTCACCCCGGTCAGGACTACGATTTTTTTCCTGCTCATTCCGCCTATTCCTTTCTTCTTAACCGATTGATTCTCCAATAGGTGTAGCCGAAAAAAAGAGCCCCACAAACATTCACCCCCATCGTATAACCCAGTTTATACATTCTCCCGTTATTATTCGTGGCGTAAATGACCACATCCTTTCCCAGCAACAAACTTGGCATCCCGCCCGGCATCAACGCCCCATGCAACAACCCCCGGCCAAACCCTGCCGTCGTTTCCCCTTCATTGGACTTTGACACGGAGTAATGCAGCGCCAATCCAAAGCAATAAGTAATCAATATCAGCATCAGGATACGGAGTGCCACCCGTATCGATTTTGGGAGCGAGTCAATAAAAGGCAATTTCACGATTTTACCAGCGCCACTCCCTGGCTCTTTGAAGAGATCTCTTTGTGACTTCCAGACTGAATCGATTGCTGTCGCAGCCAGCGAAACCAACGAACAGTATCTTTCAACGGATGAATTTTGCTCCGTTCCCCCTTGTAAATCACTTCAATCGGAACAAATTCGATCCTTCCACCAGCTGCGATCATCCTCAGGATGAGCTCCGATTCAAACTCGAAATGGCACGTTTGCATATCGAGCCGTTTCCACCATTTCAGCGAAACCAACCGCATGCCACATTGCGTGTCCGGCAGCCAGGTCCCCGTCCTTTTTGATAAGTACCCGCTCATCCATTGATTGACCCGCCGCCGAAGCCAGGGCATCTCTCCAGCATTGTCCATCCGGTTCCCCACAATTAAAGCCGCCTCAGCTTCACCGGTTCCCAAAAATTTCGGAATGTCAGTTGGCGAATGCTGACCATCCCCATCCATGCACAATGCATGGGTTAAACCGGCGCTCATCGCCCAGTCAATCCCGCGTCTCAACGAAGCTCCTTTCCCAAGCCGCGTTTGGTTCCTTAGCAACTCAACCCCTGCTGCTCGTGCAATCGACGCAGTTTCATCCGTTGATCCGTCATCCACCACCAGCACACAGGTGCCGAATTGCTTAACTCCTTCCAATAACCTGGGTAACGCAGCTTCCTCATTGAAGCAGGGAATAATAACAGAACAGGAAATCACTCTCGCTAAACTACGTATCTTCACCCCTCCGCCAAGCAGAAAAAAGATCTTCCGGGCCTGCCCGGCACGAAATGCTTATTTAAGCAAATGCTTAAGTATGTTTCACTAATTCCCACCATTTCCCACTTTCTGCTGACCCAAATCCCATTTGCTTGGGATGAAAAAATGCATAAATCCTTAGAACTCAATCCTTTCAGTGAAATTGAATATTGAGCGATGAACCAAAGTCTGGACTTGAAGTCATCATTCAGGTTCGCACTATTGGGGAAGATTATGGCAGATGTTGCAAACAGGTACCCTGACAATGTAACAGGCAGATACTTCGTCGATAACCAATGCATTGATTGCGATCTTTGCCGCGAAACCGCCCCGGCCAACTTCAAACGGAACGACGATGGTGGTTTTTCATTCGTTTACAAACAGCCTTTAACCCCTGAAGAAGAGGCGTTATGCAAGGAAGCTCGTGAGGGGTGTCCGGTTGAAGCCATTGGCGATAACGGTATTTAAGCTTTAAACTCTCCCCTCGCCAGGCAACACGGTTTTTCCTTTTCGAAGCGGTTTCTTCCAGTAAGGTGGCCATTGATGCAAACCGCTTTGCTTATCTGCATTCTCCTTTGCGCTTTACTCACCTTGCTGCTGATTGTTTTAAAGCGTGATTCAACCCGGGATTTCAAAAGCGACTTTGAACCGTTGCTCAAGGGGCAGGAAAGAACCGAACGCCTTTTGCTTGAGGAACTTTCGAAAGCCCGAGAAGAAACGGCACGCAATGCCCGCTCCACCCGGGAGGAAATGGACGATCGACTATCCAAGTTTGGTGCAGAACTGCGCAGTCAGCTGGTGGATATTGCAACGCTCCAGAAAAATCATCTCGATTCGTTCGAACGGCAGTTGACCACGCTCCGGGAGGGAACAGGCCAAAAACTTGATGGGTTCAGGACGGAAAATACAGCCCAGGCCCAAAAACATCGCGAAGAAATAGGGGCCGGACTCCGCACTTTTACCGAAACCCAGCGCCAGGCCATGGCTGAAAACGCCAATCAGCAAAAGGAACAGCTCGGTGCCATTGTGGCTCAGGTCTCAAAACTGGGTGAGACTGTCGAACAACGTCTGGAAACTGTTCGCTCCCTGATTGATGCCAAGCTCAAGCATATTCAGGAGGACAATCAGAAACAACTTGAGCAGATGCGCGCGACAGTTGATGAAAAGCTGCAAGGAACTCTGGAAAAGCGACTTGGCGAATCATTCAAGCTGGTTTCAGATCGCCTTGAAGCGGTCCATCGCGGACTGGGCGAGATGCAGAACCTGGCTGTTGGTGTCGGCGATCTCAAAAAATTGCTCGGCAATGTCAAAACACGCGGAGGCTGGGGTGAAATTCAATTGGGCGCTCTGCTGGAGCAGGTTCTCACCCCGGATCAGTTCCAGAAAAATGTTCGCACCAGGGAATCCAGCGGCCAGACTGTTGAATTCGCGATCAAACTTCCCGGGAAAAATAATCAGAACGAAAATCCGGTCTGGATCCCGATTGATGCAAAATTTCCCATTGAGGATTATCAGCGACTCGTCGCAGCGCAGGAAGCCGGGAACATTGAGGAAGCTGAGGCTGCCGGTAAATTTTTGGAGACGCGCATCCGGAAAAGCGCCAGCGACATTTGCGAAAAGTACATCAATCCTCCTGTCACAACAGATTTTGCAATCATGTTCCTCCCAACGGAAGGTTTGTACGCGGAGGTCATTCGTCGAATCGGGCTGGTCGAAATTCTCCAGCGCGAGTGCCGCGTCGTGGTGACTGGTCCGACCACTCTGGCGGCGCTGCTGAATAGCTTGCAAATGGGATTCCGCACTTTGGCTATCGAAAAACGCTCGAGTGAGGTTTGGGAGTTGCTGGGCGCAGTTAAAACCGAGTTTGGCAAATTTGGCGGGGTTTTGGAAAGTGTGAAGAAAAAGCTGGATCAGGCTTCCAATACCATGAGCGACGCGGCGTTGCGTTCCCGCCAGATTGAGAAACGTTTGCGTGATGTCCAGACGCTGCCGGAGGCACAGGTTCAAACGTTTCTACCCGAAATCGCCGACCCGCTCATCGAGGAGGAACTCCCACTCCCTGAGACGAAAATCAGGGCTTAATTTGCCCCCGACCCCCAAAATAAGGCTTTTCACCACAGATATTTTGATGTATTGATCCATCCGATCAGAATCGGGCACAAAAAAATCCTTAGATGAAATCATCAGCCATACTTTACTTAGGAGCTACCCTTGGACTTGGCTTGACCGCCAATCAAATACAAGCGGATGCAGTCACCGACTGGAACACCGCATTATTGCGTGCCGCTCGCACCGAGAGAATTAATCCACCCAAATTTTCCCGTGCTGCTGCGATTGTTCATGTTTCCATTTATGACGCTGTCAATGGCATTACAAAGACACACCGTCCTTACCTGAGTTTAAGCGCTGCGCCTGAAGGGGCCTCCATTGAAGCTGCGGTTCATGCCGCCGCGTTTACCGCAGCAATGGCGCAATTTACAAATACCGACGTTAAAACAACCAACTTCACGGCCCTGTACAATTCATCTGTTGCGGCCCTGCCTCAAAATGCAAGCACCACAGCAGGCTTGGCCTGGGGGCAACAGGTGGCTGAGGCAATGCTTGCTTCGCGAGCCGGTGATAATTCAGCGTCTGTGGTTGTTTACACGAATCTCCCCGCACCTGGAATCTGGCGTCCCACCCTGCCTGCCAATGCGGCCGCTTTATTGCCCGCTTGGGGTACGGTGAAATGTTTTGCCATTCCTGACGGCACCAGGTTCCGGCCTTACGCTCCACCAAGCCTCACCTCATCCGCCTATGCCTTCGAAGTGAATATCACGAAGGAAATCGGCTCCTCGACAAGCACCACCCGTACTGCCGACCAGACTCAGATTGCTCAATTTTGGGCTGATGGCGGCGGAACTGAAACCCCTCCCGGACACTGGAACCATATCGCGCAGGACGTGGCTATCGCACAGGGCAACACCCTTGAAGAAAATGCCCGCTTGTTCGCCCTTTTAAACATCGCCATGGCTGACGCTGCAATCAGCTGCTGGGATGCAAAATATACGTTTAATCTTTGGCGCCCGATCACTGCCATTCGTGAAGCTGATACGGATAACAATCCTGAAACGACCGCTGATCCAGCCTGGACTCCCTTGATTGCAACTCCACCCTTTCCGGAGTGCACATCCGGGCACAGCACGTTCAGCCGCGCAGCCTCCACCATCCTGGCCAGCTTCTATGGCACGGATGAAATTGCCTTCTCCAGCGTTTCTGACGGTTTGCCAGGCGTGACTCGTAATTACCAACGGTTCTCACAAGCTTCCGATGAAAGCGGCGTCAGCCGTATTTTCGGTGGAATTCATTTTCCGACCGCGAACATTGCAGGGCAGGCCGCTGGTTTCAACATCGCCAACCTGGTCACACAATATTTCCTCCAACCAAGCTCTGCCACATCGTTTAGCGCGATCAGTCGCGTCAATGGCAATTCACAGCTTACACTTCAAGGAGAAGCCAACGTAACTTATGAAATCCAGGCCTCTTCTGACCTGGTTGTCTGGGAAACGATTGCAACTCTGTCTTCCGGAACAGGTGTGATTCAGTTCACGGATGCGAATGCCGTCGGCAACACACTTCGCTTCTACAAAGCTTCCATCAAAAACTAAGAATATTTTGAAGGGGCCCCATATGATTATGGGGTCCCTTTTCCCTGATCGAGCACTCCTTCGAGTTTTTTCCGTAACGTTGCCAGTTCTCGTGATTTGAACGACTGCCGTGTTTTTTCCAAAACACGGATCGTTTCCTCAACTGCCCTGGTTAGTTCAACCCGTTCAGGAAGATCAGTTGGTCCTCCTTCAGGGATCGACTGCATGAGATGTTTCCAATCCTCAAGCACGGAAAGAAGGTTTTTTACTGTCACTGAAGCAAGGGAGGCTGCCGGTGAGAGTGAAGGGTGTTGCTCGGCAATATTTCTGGAAGATTCGAGCCGCTCGAGTTCCCGCGCCCAATCCAACAGCTTTCGGCGGCTGACAGCTAACGAGCGAAAAGCGCGATAATTGCTGATGGAACTTCGAACCAGGCGCAATAATTCCTCTGATTTGGCTGGTTTGACCAGATAACCCACGACTGGTAATTGGACTGACTGTGCAGCGGTATCAATGGTAGGGTTCCCTGTCATCAGAATGATTGGAAGACCCATAAATTCCCTGGGCAACTCGCGAATGAATTCAAGGCCATTGTTGCCCGGCATATGAATATCGGAAATGAGCAGGTCAAAAGGGCCGGTCTTCAACAATTCATAAGCGGTGGAAGCATTTGTAGCGCTCTCACATTCATAACCTTCCCGCCTGAGAAATGCCTGGGTCGTGAAGCGAAAGCCCGGATCATCATCAGCAATGAGTATTCGGCCGGGATTATCTGATTCGGGCATTTAGCATCAATATCGTAAAAACTGCGGTTTTTCAAGTCCTGTTCCGCTCCAGGCCCAGGTTGAATCGAAGCCAGGCAGTGAAAGCGGTTGCTTTTGCCTGATCATGAAATTCATACAGCTTTTCTATCCGTTCCTGTCCCTGTTCAATGTGATGCAGATGAATGCTCCATTTTTCATTCTCCCGATTTCGGGAATCTCTCGTTTTTTCATTTCGCATTTCAATCTGTTGCACCGCTGGCAAAGGAATTGACACAAGTTTTTTTCTGCCATAGCTCAGTGGCAGGCGGATGCTTCCCTTTTGCCTTTGGATGAGCAGATGGTCCAGGAAGTTTCGAAAGCGATAACGTTGTCGAACATACATGGCGAGGCTACTCGTCAGAATAAAAATCCATCCAATGACTCCAGCTCTGGTGGATGGATAAATCCCGCTCAAAACGGCGACTGCAAACAGCGTGCCCAGAGTCGCAAAACCGAAATAGATCAATGTTGTCATTCCGGGACCCAGAGTGCTCAGATTAACATAAAGATCATGCCCTACGCTGGCGGCCGGAATTCCTCCCGTTTCTTCATTTCGATCCTTCCTGATGAATGACCCGACCAATGCAAAGAGGATCCCGAATGCGATTAGATTGAAGGGAAGCATGAACATTAAAACGAAAAGATCAGAACCATCGATACCAGGGTACAGTATCCCTTCGCCGGGGTTGTTGGGATTGTAATAAACCAGGGCGGTTGAGTCCTTCGGATTTTCCGCAACGATCCTTCGCGAATATGAACGGCTCGAAGAAGGGCCATGATCAAACCGGAATTTCTCCGACGTGTAGGAACGGCCATTTACTTCATACGCAAAACGAATGACTGGAATATAAGTCTCGGATTTGCGAGCGTTTCTTTTTTCCAGCGCTACGTGAATGATTTTGCCTTGTGTGGTCGGAAAGGAGTGGGCTTGAATTTGTTTGAAAATGTTGCGCCCGAAGTTGTAATCCAGCCCGGCAGTAACTCCCGTCCAAATTAATCCAAACAGAATCAGGAAAATGGAACCCTGGAGGGGGGCGCGTCGTTTGACCCTCAAGGATTCATTCATGAATCACGTCAGTTATATGCGACCTTTCGCAGCACGTTCCCGCAATGATTTTGCTTCGGCTTCGTTACCATTCTTTTCAAGTAAATCGGCTTTGTTTTCCATTGCATTAGCGACGCGGCTGTCTTTCTCACCAAATGCTTTTATCAGAATGGCAATTTCCCTGTCACAAAGCGCGAGCGCCCGGTCAATCTGCTTTGCCTTCACATGAGCCGAGGCCAATAGCTTCACTGCTCCTGCAACATTTTTATGTTCGCTCCCAAACTCCCTTTCGGCGGTCGCAAGCAGCTGTGAATAAGCTTCCACCATTTGATCGTATTTGCCCGTGCCTTCAAGAGCCTGCCCGTAAATTCGATAAAAGGTCATCGCAGGCAAACTGCCTGCTTTCCCTTTCACACTTTTGAAAGCTGCTTCGAGGAAAACCGGTTTCATCCGCGGGGATGCGCTGCCCACCATCCGCATGATTTGATCTTCCGTTGAAACGTTCCACTCAGGATTTCGGCTATGGGCTGAAAGATATTCCGCCATCGCTTTGCCAAAAAGCTCGGCATCCTCACGTTCAATTGCCTGGTTTCCCCACCACACAAATAAATCAATGACCACTGGAAGAATTTTTTCATTCGTTTCTGCTTTCCTGATCAGTTCATCAAGCCGGGCCATGGCGGCTGCGTGGTCCCCCTGTAGAATGTGGATGTAGGCGCGCAATGATTCGAATGAGGAGTAAGCAGGACTCTCTTTTCCAAAATTATTTTTGGCAACCTTGCTGCCCTTCTCGTAATGCTTCAACGCGAGATCAGTTTCCTTTTGAATTGCATACAGTCGGGACAATTCAAAATGTGCCATCGCAACGTCCATGTAGTTGGGGGAATACTCGTTGACACCCCATTCCGTTCGGTTGGAAAAACCTTCAAAATAGGGTGATTCGGCCAATTCCAAACCTTGCTTGAACGAACGCTCGGCCAAATCCTTCTGCTTCAGCAATAATTGGGCACGACCTGTCCGGAAGAACAACAAGGCGTTTAATGGATGGTACTTTCCAAACTGCGTTTGTATGATCTGCTGGGACTTGGAATAGGCTTCGATGGCTTTGTCGCCACGACCTTCCTGTTCCCATGAGGCGCCGGTGGCCAATTCCAAAACGGCTGCATAAACACGGCGTTTGCCGCGAAATTCTGTGACTGTTTGCATGGATCGATTGATCAGATCGCGTGCGACCTGGAACTTCTGGCTACGCAAATAAAAACCAATCACCTGGAGAAAGCCCTGGTAATAGCGGGAATCTGCCTTGTCGATTTTCTCAATTTCAATCAGCGCTGCCTTGTATTTTACATCCGCAGCTTCCGAATCCCGTCCCTCAAGGGCAAACCCTTCCTTGAGGAGTTGATCCAGGAGTTTGATGTCCGCTTTTTCAGCAGCAGAGAGGGAAAGTGCGCAGCAAAAAAGCAGCAGAAGAATTGACCGGGTCATGCCTGGGAACCACATGAACAGACTGTATTCAAAGGTAGTGCAAAGCCAAGCAATTTAAACTTATGGTTTAAGCAGCGAATGCTGCCAGTCCATTAATTCCTTGCTGCTGCCATTCCAATCCTTGGCCAGGGCGCCGAGTGTTCCCCTGCTGGCGATCAAGGTTGGATCAAGCCCCAGCTCCTTTGCGCGTTTATCCCTAAGGTCTCGTAATTTATTGAACCGCTCATTTTCGCCAGCGGTTGGCCGGGTAAACGTCCGGATTCTTAAGGAAGGGAGCTCCTGCTCGGGAATTTCGCGCCCGCGATGCACGGCCTGGATCAATTCTTTTTTCCGCAAAATGGGCATGCGCGGAATCGCCGTTCGAAAATCTGATTCCGGATCGCTTGCGATCCGGGCGATCTCGATCATTGCATCATGACTTAGAACAAAAAAGGGAGGGCGGTTGGCTAGAATGGCTTCCTTTTCCCGCCATTTCCAAAGTTCGCGCAGGATAGCCAGGGCCCGCGGTTCCAACCGATCACTGCCCCGAATACGCCAGTCTGAATCCGGATCAGCCTTTGGCATCTGTTCACAATCCCGAATCAGGCGAGCGCAACTCTCCTCCAGCCATCCCAGCCTGCCTTTTGCTTCCAAGGCGGCGCGCAGCAGGTCGGAAAGCGGTTTAAGATAACGTGTATCGTTGCGGGCGTAGGCTTCCATGCGTGGAGTCAATGGCCGGCGCGCCCAATCCATTTTTTGCGGCCCTTTTTCGAGGTCCACGCCAAGAAATTTTTTGACCAGGTGGGTCAATCCAAACTGCGTTTCTCCAAGGAGGCGCGCTGCAAGCATGGTGTCGAAAATCCGTCCGGGGCTGTAACAGTAAGTCCGGCAAAGAAGTCGCAGGTCGTAATCAGCGCCATGAAAAATGAGTTCATGGTTTTCGAAAGCTCGAAGGATCGGTGTAAGATCCAGCTTTGCCAGTGTATCGATCAAATCATCGCCATCGGGGTAGCTCACCTGCATCAGGCAAAGTTTCTCCGGATAGGCATGGAGGCTGTCCGCTTCAGTATCGATAGCCACCCAGGGGGAAGCTTTGAGGCGCTCGGCAAGGGCATTCAGGTTTTCCTGGTCACTAATCACGGCAACGTAAGCGTTGCTTTTAACATTTTGGAAGGAAGCTGCCAACTGTCTGCTTCGTTGCGGGAAATGCAAGCGGCCCATTTCGGGCCGCTTGCGGCTTCCATCCCAAGATGGAAGCGATTTGAACAGGATTTCTATCAGATTTGTCTTCAGCAAAAGGAATGCCGAGTGAGAATATTTCTTGTTAAGAACTTGCGCCCCCAAAATCGGTTTCTTTAAAGTGGATTGCTCGTGGATGTTGCAGGTTATTTGTTAACAGCAGTTGCCGCCTATTTTGCAGGCTCGATCCCTACTGGTTATTTGCTGGCAAAGGCCCGTGGAATCGATATTCGGTCGGTCGGGAGCGGAAACATTGGTGCGACGAATGTTTTCAGGATATTGGGCAAGCCAGCAGGAATCACAGTGCTGTTGCTTGATGCCTTGAAAGGTTTTGTGGCTGCCCGATTAATCTATTTCGGGTCGGACGCGCCATCTGAATGGCATGCGATGCTTGCGGGCTTTTGCGCAATCCTTGGGCATAATTACACAATTTGGCTTCGGTTCAAAGGAGGCAAGGGAATTGCCACCTCCGCGGGAGTGCTGCTGGCGTTGGTGCCGGGAGGGTTCATCGGGGTGTTAGCGGTTTGGATCATTGTTTTTGTGCTCAGCAAATACGTTTCATTGGCTTCCATTTTTGCGGCAGCAACCTTGCCTTTGGCCGTCTGGCTGACTGGCGGGACTCAGCGGATGATCATTCTGGGGGGTGTGCTGGGAGGGTTGGCCCTTTATAAGCATAAAGCGAATTTTATCCGGTTAATGAACGGAACCGAGCACCGTTTCGGGGAGAAGAAATCAACATGAACGTTACAATCCTTGGCGCTGGCGGATGGGGCACCGCCCTGGGGCTTGTCCTCGAAGATGGGAAACATCAGGTAACTCTTTGGGGACACCGTCGTGAGCTGTTGGACGAAATCGCCAGTGAGGCAGAAAACCGAAAGTATCTCCCTGGTGTCAGCCTTCCAAAAACATGGGTTTT
This sequence comes from Verrucomicrobiota bacterium, assembly GCA_033762115.1. GTDB lineage: Bacteria > Verrucomicrobiota > Verrucomicrobiia > Limisphaerales > SXQI01 > JANRLX01. Next base: position 19,318 of record JANRLX010000039.1, on the reverse strand, counting down.
ACAACCCGATCTGAAGCAGGCGATTGCAGACAAGGAGATGCTCGTGGTTGCGGTTCCTTCCAAAGCCATTCGCCAGGTAGGGGAGCAGTTGGGTTCATTCAGGGGAACAATCGTTAGTGTGACCAAAGGAATCGAGAATGAGAGCGGCCTGACCATGTGCGCTTTGCTGGAATCTCTTCTGCCGAACGTTCGAGTCGCTGCCTTGACAGGCCCCACGCTGGCACCGGAAGTGGCCCGACGCATTCCTTCAGCGATTGTCGCCGCGGCGACTGACAGCGAAATCGTTGAGCAGGTCCAGGCACTTTTTCATCGACCTTATTTTCGTGTTTATGCTGGCAAAGACCGGCTAGGAGTTGAATTGGGCGGCGCATTAAAAAACGTCATCGCAATTGGAGCAGGGGTTTGTGACGGGTTGGGATTCGGGGACAATTCAAAAGCCGCATTGATTACACGTGCGATTGCTGAGATGCGCCGGATCGGTGTTGCCTGTGGAGCGCAACCGGAGACATTTTCAGGATTGAGCGGCCTGGGCGATTTGACTGTCACCTGCTTTTCCAAGCTCAGCCGCAACCGCCATTTTGGGGAACGTGTTGGCAAAGGGGAAGCTGTGGATGCGATTGTTTCGAGCACCAATACCATTGCGGAGGGGTATCCAACGGCCCGCTCTGCCTATCATCTCGCAGAAAAATTGGGTGTCGATGCACCAATTATCCGTGAGGTTTATGAAATGCTTTACCATGGCAAGAACGTGCGGCAGGCGTTGGCCGATTTAGTCACACGATCATCAAAATACGAGGATTGAGGTGCCGATACGCAGCATCATGGTGATTGCCGGAGAAGCCAGCGGGGACACTTTGGGAGCTGAATTGGTGACGGCGATCAAGGGGAGAGCGGCTGACAAGATCGAATTTATTGGAGCGGGCGGACCGAAATCAGCCAATGCAGGAGTTGAGCTTGCCTTTGACCTGACTGAGCACGCGGTGGTGGGAATCTGGGAAGTTGTGAAAAACTATGGGAAGTTCCGTGGTTTTTTTAATCAATTATTGGATCTCGCAAAAACCAGGAGACCGGATGTGGTGATCCTGATTGATTACCCAGGGTTCAATCTTCGTTTTGCCAAAGCAATCAAGGAATTTTCCAGCAAAACATCCGGATGGAAACCACAGGTGGTTTTCTATGTTTCGCCGCAAATCTGGGCCTGGCATGAATCGCGGGTTTATGAAATTGCACGGAACATCGACTTGATGCTGACCATTTTTCCCTTTGAAAAAGCATGGTATGCCGAGCGGGTTCCCGAATTTCGGGTGGAATATGTGGGGCATCCATTGGTGGACCGGTTTCAGTTGCCGCAACGGCAGCAGGAAACCGGGAAACAAGAGGTGCTCCTGTTGCCTGGCAGTCGAGTGCGTGAGTTGCGCAAACATCTGCCTCCAATGATCCAGGCAGTGGAAAAATTAAAAAATGTGCGATGCACCATGGTGGTGCCCAACGAGAGTCTGGGGCAATTGGCGGAAACATTTTTGGCCGGGCGTAATGTGCATGTTCAGATTGGTAAACTCGATGAAGCCCTGAAGCGTGCGACTATTGCAATTGCTTCTTCGGGAACTGTAACGATGGAATGCGCGTTTTTCAGGGTGCCGACAATCGTCATCTATAAGACCTCCTGGAGCACCTATCAATTGGGGCGAAGATTTATCCGCGTGAAATATCTCGCAATGCCAAACCTGTTGGGGGAGGAGGAAATTTACCCTGAATTGATTCAGGACGATGCCTCTGGGGAAAAGATCGCGGACGAGGCCATCCGGCTTTTGAATAATCCAGACCGCCGCAGCGTCATCCAAAGGAGACTTGATGATGTGATTGCATCCCTTGGTAGTAATGGCGCAAGCCAACGTGCTGCCGGGTTGGTGCTTGCCCTTAAGCCGTAGCGGCGCCGGGCCGAAAGTGGTAGGATGAATTTGGTTTGAAATTCGATGATGCGTCCCAGTCTGTTCTCAACAGTTTTGTTCACAATCGGCCTACTCATATTTCCTACAAAAGGAGATGATGCGGGCATTGAATTTTTTGAAACCAAAGTCCGCCCGGTGCTGGCCGAGCATTGCTATCAATGCCACAGTGAAAAAAGTGAAAAACTGAAGGGAGGCCTGCTGGTGGATTCTCGCGAAGGGATGATGAAGGGCGGAGACACTGGCGCTTCAATTGTCCCTGGCGATCCTGACAAGAGCCTGCTGATCCAGGCGGTTCGATACACGGACGAGGCGCTTCAGATGCCTCCAAAAAATAAAAAACTTTCCAGTGAACAGATCGCCGATTTGGAAGCCTGGGTAAAGATGGGCGCTCCCGCCCCACAAAAAGCAGGGGTCAAACTGGCAGAGAATAAAATTGATCTCGTAAAAAAGCATTGGGCTTTTCAGCCAGTGCAAAAGCCGGCCCTTCCTTCTGTCAAAAACAAACGATGGATTCGAAATGAGATCGACATTTTCATTCTTGCCGGACTGGAAAAAAATGGGCTGAAACCATCGCCACAGGCTGACCGGCGAACATTGATCAGAAGGGCGAGCTTTGACCTGATCGGCCTGCCTCCTTCACCGGAGGAAGTGAGGAATTTCATTAATGATAAAGCCCCGGATGCCTACGAGAAGATGATCGATCGCCTGCTCGCCTCCCCTCATTATGGTGAACGATGGGCCCGGCATTGGCTGGACGTGGCGCGATACGCGGACACCAAAGGTTACGTTTTCCAGGAGGAGCGGCGCTATCCTTACGCGTATACCTATCGGGATTATGTCATCCGGGCATTTAACGAAGATTTGCCCTACAATAGGTTTATTGTGGAACAGCTGGCTGCCGACCAATTGGAGCTTGGCGAAGATAAACGTCCTCTCGCAGCGATGGGTTATCTGACGCTTGGGCGCAGGTTCTTAAATAATGAGCCGGATATCATTGATGACCGAATTGACGTGGTCACTCGCGGGATGCTTGGGCTGACAGTCAGTTGCGCCCGCTGCCATGACCATAAGTATGATCCGGTGCCGACAAAGGATTATTACTCATTGTATGGAGTCTTTGCGAGTTCCATCGAACCAAAGGAAAAACCATTGCTCGGAAAGGATTCCCTGCCGAAAGAGCATCCAGAATTCCTGGTGGAGCATCAGAAAAGAATCCGGGAGCGGGATGACTTCCGAATGCAAAAGGAGCAGGAGTTACGAGCGGAACTTCGGAAACGTGCAGGGGAATACATGCTTGCAGCTTTCGATTCCTCGCGCATCGAAGATAAATCCAAAAAGGAGAATCTGGCCAAAGAACGAAAACTCTCGCCGGACGTTGTCGAATTATGGGTGAAGTTTCTTCAGGAAAGATCCAGCCAATCCAACGATGTTATTTTCCAACCGTGGTTTGAGTTCGCAAAATTGGATGGCACAAATTTTGGGGAGAATGCCAGTACACTGGCAAAGCGTTTCGCTCTGAACGAAACATCAACACCGATTAACCCGTTGGTTGCTTCGATACTGCACTCCGCGCCAACAAATCTTCTGGAACTCTCGGACCGGTACGGAAAACTCTTTCAGGAAATCGTCGATGACTGGGAGCAAAAGAAGGAATCGATTCAATCCTTCGCTGATTCGAATCGGGAAATGATTCGGCAATTGCTCTATAGTGAAAGTCCATCCGGAAAACTGGCAGCGGACGATTTTCCGAGGCTCTATGATGTCAAAGCCGCAGAAAAAAGCCGAGCGCTTCAAAGAAAGATTGAGCAGTTGGAAGCCACGCACCCGGGTTCACCTCCACGAGCAATGGCCCTTCTCGATGCGGAGAAACCGCACAATTCCCGGGTTTTTGTGCGGGGGAGCCCTCATAATTTAGGACCGGAAGTCCCGCGGCAGTTCCTGGAAATTCTAAGCAAGGAAAACCGGGTTCCCTTCCAAAAGGGAAGTGGAAGGCTGGAACTGGCGGAGGCGATTGCGAACAAGGATAATCCCTTGACTGCGCGTGTGCTCGTCAACCGGGTCTGGCTGAACCATTTCAATGCCTCACTGGTGCGTACTCCAAGTGATTTCGGGTTGCGTTCCGAACCTCCATCTCACCCCGAGTTGCTGGATTTCCTGGCTGACTATTTTGTGATGAATGGCTGGTCGCTGAAAAAACTTCACAAATTGATCATGACCTCGAACACCTACCAGCAGGAGAGCACAGCTAACCCGGAATTCACAAAAGTGGATCCTTCGAATCGCTGGTATTGGAGGATGAACATGAGGCGTCTGGAATTGGAACCAATGCGTGACACGCTGCTGGCTCTTTCTGGCAAATTGGAGGCTCGAAGTGGGGGGCAGCCTGTCGAACTTTGGGAACGGCCTTATCCGGGTCGCCGAACTGTTTACGGTTTTATTGAGCGGCAAAATCTCCCAGGGGTGTTTCGCACATTTGATTTCGCCAGCCCGGATACGACCAGTCCACAACGATTTAGCACCACGGTGCCGCAACAGGCTCTGTTTATGGTCAACAGCCCTTTTACAATTGAGCAATCTCGAGCCCTGGTGACCCGACCAGAAATAGCAAGTGCAGCCGCACCAGCCGAAAAGGTGAAAAGCTTGTATCAGATCGTTTTCCAAAGAGAGCCGGAACAGGCCGAGATTTCGTTGGGCTTGAAGTTTGTCAACGAACAAGCGGGAATCATTTCCAAAGCGCCTGGGATTTCTGTTTGGAAGTATGGTTATGGAGAGTATCAGCCAACGAATGCGAAAGTAAAAAATTTCAAGGAATTTCCCAAATTCGTCGACGGGGCGTGGCGTGGGGGTGACAAACTGCCTGACGCGGAAATTGGTTGGACGATGATCAATAAACAGGGGGGGCATCCAGGGAAGAATATTCAGCACTGTTCAATTAGACGCTGGGTGTCGCCAATTTCAGGGGTCGTGGAGATTCATGGAGAGCTTGTGCATGAATCGAAAGATGGGGACGGGGTGATCGGACGGATTATTTCGTCACGTGGAGGGGAACTGCTGGCGAGAACCGTCAAAACGAGCAGGGAACCGATGAAGATCAAACGATATGAGGTTTTGGAGGGTGAGACCTTGGATTTTCTTGTTGATCCTGGCAGCCACGAAAATTCTGACGGCTATAGTTGGAGCCCTCAGATCAAAATGCTGGAGACTCCCGGAAAGGAATTCACCGGTTCCACAGAATGGAATGCGAAGGATGACTTCAAGGAGACCAGGGATGTTGAACAGGCATTAACCGCATGGGAGAAATACGCCCAGGTAATGCTGATGTCCAATGAATTGCTGTTTATTGATTGATCCAGCCTAAACCCATTCCACTTTCAGTGAATTCCTGAATAGCGTTCCTGCTTCCCTGAGTTGAAGTTGTCTTCAGTCAAGGAGTCATTATGAACGGATATGTTGGGGCGCAAAAACCAGTTCGATGGGCATCTGCAGTCAAAGCAGGAGCATTGGTGGGATCCATTTTTGTTTTAGTGGCAAGAGGGATTCCCTGGGCATCTTCGGGATTGATCTCTCCCACGATGATGGGGTTTGAACTTAAGCATCCCGGAGCAGTGGATGCTGGCGCTACTTTCATTACGATCGTTTTGCACATGGCCACGGCCATTTTATATGCCGTTCTCATGGCGCCTGTGATCAATCGATTTCGTTACTGGTATGCGGTCCCACTGGGAGGCGTCATTGGATTTCTTCTCTATTTACTGAACTCCTTTTTGCTTTCGGAAATTTTTACTAATGCAGCACGTTATTCACGTGAACTTCCGGCGGCAATTACGCATGTTGCTTTCGGTCTGGCCGCCGCTGCCGCTTACAAAGGCTTTGCCAGGAGTAGGAACGAAACAGCACAACGGGGCTCTGCGCCGGTCTCATAAATAGTCGCGAATTTCCTGTTTTCTGGTAAAGGGGTGCGGTGCTCGAACCAAGCTATTTCGCTGAACTTTATGCGGAACATCAAAAAGCCTATGCCAGTCAGGTAGCGGAATTTTCACTGGGTGGAACTTTCTTCAAGTTCAATTCCCAAAAATATTTGATGGGGGTGATCAATCTTTCCCCTGATTCCTGGTATCGTGAAAGCGTTTGTCTCAACGCTGAAGCGGCAATTCAAAGAGGGCGTATTCTTGCTGCTCAGGGTGCTTCCATCATTGATATTGGAGCGGAATCAACCTTGTCTGAGGCAGAGCGCGTCACCGATTCACTCCAGAATTCAAGGTTGTTGCCGGTTGTCAGCAGCCTTGCTGCTGAGGGATTACTGATTTCAGTCGAAACGTACTACGCAGAGGTTGCCAAACGGGCGCTGGAGGCTGGAGCTAAAATCATCAATCTCACCGGTTATCAGAACGCAGAAGCAATTTATGAATTGGCCGGCAAACATGATGCCGGTGTGGTCATTTGCTATGTGCAGGGGATGAATGTTCGTGAAGTCGGGGATTTTAACCTGGAGCATGATCCCATTCCACAGATGCTCGATTTTTTCGGGAAGGAAGTCGCACGCGCAAATCAATGTGGAAGCAGGAAATTATTTCTCGATCCTGGCCTTGGGTTTTATTATCGCAATTTGCAGGATAGCGCCGTTCGGGTGAGGCATCAGATGAGAACTTTTTTGAACACCTTTCGGCTTCGAACGCTGGGCTATCCCACCTGCCATGCTCTTCCACATGCATTTGACTTTTTCCGAGAAGAGGTCAGAAGCGCTGAACCGTTTTTTGCCACGCTAGCCGCGATGGGAGGAACCAATCTTTTTCGGACCCACGAAGTGCCACGGACCAGAGCGGTGTTGGAAACCTTGAGCGCTTACTAATGCAATGGCGCCGCAGAAGCAGTAGGGAGGATGGCAGGATCCTGTTTTCCAGCCTTGATTCGTAAATCTTCAAAGAGCGAATAAACCACCGGGGTTACGACCAGCGTGAGCAAGAGTGAAAGTGATTGCCCGCCGATCACAATAATTGCAATCGCCCTGCGTTCTTCCGAGCCCGGCCCGCTTCCCACTGCCAACGGCAGCATTCCAGCGACCAGTGCAAGCGTGGTCATCAGGATCGGGCGCAGGCGGTCCCGATTCGCCTGCAGGATGGCCTGGGTGCGTTGCATGCCTGCGGCGGTCAATTTGATCATATGATCGATCTGCAAAATCGCGTTCTTCTTAACCACGCCAAACAGGACCAGCATTCCAAGGGCTGAATAAAGATTGAGCGAATTCCCCGTAATCCAGAGCGAGAAAAAGGCAAAAGGAACAGAGAGTGGCAAGGAAAGGAGAATTGTAAACGGATGGATAAAGCTTTCGAATTGCGACGCGAGAATCATGTACATGAAAATGATCGACAAGAGGAAAGCCCAAAGAAATTCGTTGAAGGTTTTTTCCAGCTCCCGGCCTGCTCCTGAAACAGTGGTTGTATAGCCGGGCGGCATGTTCAAATCGATTACAGCCTGGTTCAGGGCTTCCAAACGATCTGCAAGGCCATAGCCTGGTGCCACTGAAGCGCGCAAGCTCACTGTTCGTAAACGATCCAGGCGATCAATGCGGGAAGCGGTTTGCCCGGGAACAATCGAAACAACATTGTCCAGCCGAACCAGACCGCCATTTTTCTTTGGCACATAGAGGCGCGAGATGGTCGTTGCATCGGTCCTATCTTTTTCAGCGAGGCGCAATTGAACATAATAATCTTCATTGGCTGCGGGATCGCGAAAACGGGTCACCTTCTCATCTCCGCCGACCATTACCCGCAACGCGGTGGCGATATCCTGTGCATCCACACCCATATTGGCGGCGCGCTCGCGATCAACCACCACACGAAGTTCCGGCTTGTTCAATTTCAAGGTCGTGTCTGCATCAATGATCCCGATTTCAGGGGCTTTCCTGCGAAGTTCTTCAGCATAAAAGGAAAGTGTTTCAAGGTCGGGGCCCATGAGTGCGTAATCAATTTCCCAGCGACGTCCACCGAGGCTGAATGATTGGAGATTGCTGACACTTGTCCGAAGATCGGTATATTTTTTCAAGCGGCGGCGAACCTCAATCATCAATTCTCGCTGGGAAATATTGTTGCGGAAAGCAGCCATAGGCTCACCTCGTTTTATTTCGGTCCACAAACGTCTGAGAGAAAATATTCGTTCGTCATGTGGCGCCATTTTTACGTAAAAACGGGAGTTGTTGGGGCTTCCGGAAGGGCCTCCTCCTCCCACTCTGGCCAGCAGGAGCTTGATCGCGGAAAGTTCCCGCAAATCCGCTTCGAGCACCTGAATGGTATCGTTCATTGTTGCCAGGCTTGCGCCTTCCGGGGCGACCGCATTGATTTCAAATTCCCCTTCATCAACATTGCCGGGGGTGTATTCCATTTGAAGAGCCTTGTAGAGTGGCACGGAGGCAAGCACCACCAGTATGGCAATGATCAACACTGCCAGGCGTTGCCTAAGCGCCAGGTTCAAAAGCCAAAGATAAGAGCGTTCCATTTTTCCATAGAATCCTCCACGTGAACTGGAGTGGGTATCGCCTTTCCTGAGGAAACGGGCGCTCATCATCGGGGCCAGGGTGAATGAGACCAGCAGGCTGACCAAAACAGCCACTGCGGAGGTCAGGCCAAATTGGAAGAGGAACCGCCCCGAAATGCTCGACATGAACGAAACCGGTACAAAAATTACCACCAGGCTCAAGGTGGTGGCCAGGACTGCGAGCCCAATTTCCGCGGTCGCATCGCGAGCTGCTTCAAATGGAGTGAGGGATTTTTCCTCGACGAACCTGAAAATATTTTCCAACACCACAATCGCATCATCGATCACGATGCCGACCATCAGGACCAACGCCAGCATCGTGACGCTGTTCAAGGTAAAATCGAGTGCGTACATCATTCCGAAGGTGGCGATGACAGATGCTGGGATGGAAACTGCCGCAATGATCGTGGCGCGCCAGTTTCGCATGAAGGCCAGAACAACCAAACTTGCAAGAATGCTCCCAAATACCAGGTGGACAGTAATTTCGTGCTGTGCCTCGTAAATGTAGTCCGATTGGTCCCGCAGCAGGTCGATGGAAACATCAGGGGGTAGTTGCTCTTCGATCAGGGGGAATTTTTGTTTGATTGCCTCGATCACTTCAATGGTGTTTGCACCCGATTGGCGGCGTACTTCCAAAGTCACTGTTGGAACCCCGTTCAATCGGGCGAGCGACCGTTGTTCTCGTGTGCCATCCTCTGCCCAGCCAATGTCCCTGATCCGAACGGGCGAACGGTTCACGGTGGCGATGACCAGATCATTGAATGCCTGTGCATTTGTGAGCCTGCCCAATGTTCTTAACGGCTGGTCGCGCAAGGAGGAGATCACGTTCCCCGCGGGAACACTGGAATTTTGACGGGCAATGGCGGCCCGAACATCGGTGATTGGAATCTGATAAGCCGCCAATCGATCTGCATCCACCCAGACATTGATGGTACGGGCGAGATCGCCCCCGATCTCCACTTCCCCAACGCCGGGCGCTCTTTCAAGCTGGACCTTGACTGTTTTCTCGGCCAGTTCGGTTAATTCCCGAAGAGTCCTGTCACCGGAAATCGCGAGCGTAAGAATAGGGGATAAATCGTTATCAAATTTCGAAATGATGGGAGGATCAGCCTCCGGGGGAAGTTCTGGAAGCACGGTTGAGACACGGTCGCGCACATCCTGGGCCGCTGATTCAATGTCCCGATTTAGGTCGAAAGTGACGACAAGGAAAGAACGGCCTGCGCTTGAAATGGAACGGAGTTCCTGAATTCCCTGGACTGTATTGACTGCTTCCTCAAGAGGGTCTGAAATCTGGGTTTCCACCTCGACTGGTGAAGCTCCGGGGAGTGAGGTTGAAATGCGAATGGTCGGAAGATCCACTGAGGGAAACCGATCCACATTGAGGCGGGTATAGGAAGCTCCACCCACAACCACCAGCGCCATGATCAGCATGGTGGCAAAAACCGGACGACGAATACAGATGTCAGCTAACCGTTGCATGCTTTCAGGTATCGCCTGCCCCACGTGGGGCAGCAACAGCCTCTCCTGAACGAAGATTGCCTGGCTGCAGAATCACCTCAGTCGCTGGCTTTAAGCCGCGCACCACTTCCACTTTATCTCCAAAAGAGGAACCAGTGGTAATCCTCTGTTCCATCGCGATATTATTGCTCACAAAGAAAACCCTTTCCACACCCGCAAAAACCAGGACAGCAGAGCGGGGGATCAGCAGCGTAGTGTCAGCTTCCTTGACCACAATTTCCCCCTGGGCAAAGGTGCCGGGTCGAAGGGATCCATCATTTTTAAAGCTCGCCTCAGCCAAAACTACACGGCTTTCCTGAGAAACGGCGGGGGCAAGACGCACTAGTTTCCCCCTGCGGGGTGGTCCCTGAATTCCCTCGATGTGTAGCAAAATGGATTGTCCAACCTTGACCTGGGGAGCTTCACGTTCCGGGATTTCAACCCGCAGGCGAATCGGGTCCATTCGCACCAGCGTTGCGACTGGTGCCCCGGCTGCCAGGTATTCGCCCAGGTTTGCTTTTCGATCCTGGACCATTCCATCGAATGGAGCGCGAATCGTAGTGTCTTCCAGTTCCTGAAGGATGATTGCCAACTCGGCCCGACGCTGACTTAAAATTGCGAGACGATTTCTTGCATCGTGCAGTGCTTCGTCCGAACGATTGACCGCGACCAGGAAGGCAGCCACAGCGGATTCCAGTTCTGATTGTGACAAGATTCCCTGCCGGTTGAGCTCCTGAATGCGATTGCGATTCTTGGTTGCTTCCTCAAGCAACGCTTTTGCCTCGCGCACAATCGAAACCTGCTCCAGCTCCAGCGTGTCATCATCTCCCTCCAGAGGCAGTCCCACCCGGGCGCGTGCCTGAGAAACCGCAGCCCTGGCTTGCTGCAAGCGTAATTCATAATCCCGCTTTTCAATCTGGGCGACGGGGTCGCCTGCCTTGACTGAGCTGCCCAGGTCAATGAACACCTCACGCACCCGGCCCGGAGCTTTGACACTGAGCACCGCTTGTTCTTCGGCGGCCAACAGTCCATTTACCAAAATCGACCTCTGGACAGGTTCCTCGCTGGCAAAAGCCGTTTGGACAGCACGCAACTGTTCATTTCGCGATTTTTTCAATTCCGAAGAGGCATCCCTGGAGCCGCAGCCTGAGTTTGCCAAAAGCGCACCAAGCAACAGAATGTAAAGCACTCCGGCACAGGGCAATTGGGAGTTTCTCCTTACAAACACCAAGATCAGACGTGGAAATCGATTCTCCATTCAAGTCTCAGCTACACTGTAACAAGGCTGATTCGGTGCTCTGAAAGCAAGGCTTCCACTTCCGGTCGTTCAAGTAAGATGGTTCGTTCAGCTTCCAGGCCAAGAACAGCAACGCGGGCCTGAATGCAGGTCCTGATGGTGTCTGCGCCGATGCAGGGAATATCAAAGCGAAGGTCATGATTTTCCTTGGCTACCTTCACAGCGATGGCACCGCCTTCTTTACCGGCCAATGTTCCACCTCGAAGCAGGCAGGCGTCTGTTCCTTCAAATGCTTCCACGGCCAAAATAGTACCGTTTTTCACCACCACAGTCTGGCCAATATCCAGCCGTGAAATTTCCTTGGCCAGGTTATATCCAAAAAACAGGTCCTCCTGTTGCTCATGCTTCAGCTTCGGGCCAAGTTCAAATTTTTTTCCGGGCATATGCGGTTTGAGCCAGGGAGTTGCTTCGATCAGTTCAATTCCATCTTTTTTCAATTCATCTGCAATCCCGCCAAATATGGTATGAGCATTCCTCTCCTTCAACCGGAAGAGGAGGGTCATCGCGCGAAAATCAGGCCGCAGGTCGAATAAATTTTTAGGGGCGATTTGCCCTGCCATGACACACCGGTTGACCCCCCCACGAGTGAATGCCTCGATCATTTTGGACAGTTGCCCCACCTTAAGCCAGGTGACCTCATCGGTGAGGGATTGGATCTGGGGGTCGGTCTCCCCTTCGAAAGCCACCGCCACCAGCGGATGGATGCCTGTTTTTCGCGCTTCTGCAGCGATCAACAGGGGCAACATGCGGCTTCCCGCTATAATGCCGAGTCCTTCACTCCGGGTGTTCATGGGAGAACTTTAGATGAGGCAGGGGCATCCTGCCAAGAAAGTGATTAATTTTACAGGCAGACGCTAAAGAATATTTGAAGTTATCTCACCAGAGGAAAAGGGCTTTACAATTCTCGCTTCAAGTTCGCAAAGTAACTCCCGATGTCAGGATCTTTTTCCCAGGACAGAACGTTGGTTGATATTGCAGGAAGCTCTCCCATCCGTCTCCGAGATGAACTGGAGAGCGCCATCGAACTATCTCAGAATTATTTATTGGGCCAGCAGAAACCGGAGGGCTATTGGGTTGGCGAGTTAATGGTGGATTCCACCCTTGTCTCAGACATGATTGCCTACCATCACTGGAATGGCAAAGTTGACCCTGCCTGGCAACGAAAGGCGGTAAATCATATTTTTTCCATGCAGCTGCCGGATGGCGGTTGGAATATTTATTTCGGAGGTCCCCCGGAGGTCAATGCCACGATCAAGGCCTATCTTGCTCTGAAGCTGGCCGGTGTTCCTGCCACGGATCCCCGAATGCTTCGTGCCCGTGAGGTGGCCATGAATCTCGGAGGTGTTCCCCGGATGAACACCTTTTCCAAGCTTTACCTCGCGTTGCTGGGTCTTTTCCCTTGGGATTATGTGCCTACCATTCCATGTGAGATCATCCTGATAGGCAAATGGTTTCATGTGAATTTCCACGAGATGAGTTCGTGGAGTCGCTCAATGCTGGTGCCGCTGGCGATCATCAATCATTTCAAGCCCACCCGCCGGTTGGAACCGAATGTCAGTTTGGATGAGCTTTATCCCGAAGGGTACCACGAACGGGATTTGGCCCTGCCACGCGATCCCCAGACTTTTACCTGGCGTAATTTTTTCCTCTGGCTGGATGGTTTGCATAAATTTGTTGAAAATAATCGATTGCACCCATTCCGGAAGCGGGCATTGAAAAAAGCGGAGCAATGGATGCTGGAACGGTTTGAGGGTTCCAATGGCCTCGCCGCAATTTTCCCGGCCATGCTCAACTCGCTTATTGCCCTGAAGGCACTGGGCTATTCAGATGATCATCCACAGGTCCGCCGCGCTGAAAAAGAGCTGAAGAATTTGGAGCATGAGACAGAAAACTCAGTTCGGATCGAGCCCTGTTTTTCACCCGTTTGGGATACTGCAATTGTTGCAATTTGTCTTCGTGAGTCCGGTATTCCCGAGGATCACCCGGCTCTGGCCAAAAGTTGTGATTGGCTGATGGGTAAGGAGATACGATTCCGTGGGGATTGGCAGTACAAGAATCCGGCGGAGGTCGAGCCGAGTGGCTGGGTTTTTGAATATGAAAACAAGTGGAATCCTGATGTGGATGACACAGCCATGGTGTTGCTTGCCTTGCGGAAGATTCCAACCAATAACCGCAAATCTCGCGACGAATGTTTCCATCGTGGTCTCAACTGGATGATGACTTTCCAGTGCAAGGATGGCGGGTGGGCCGCTTTCGATAAGGATTGTACTAAAGGGATCCTGGAAAAAGTCCCTTTCGCGGATCATAACGCAATGCTTGATCCTGAGTGTGCAGACATTACGGCAAGAATCCTCGAATTACTCGGATACGAAGGCTACAATCTGGAGCATCCACAGGTACAGAAAGCGCTTGAATTTATCCGCGAGCATCAGGAAGCGGATGGTTCATGGTACGGGCGCTGGGGCGTTAATTATATTTACGGCACATGGCAGGTCTTAAGGGGTTTGCATGCGCTTCGTCTCAATATGAGGGAGCCATGGCTCCAAAAAGCTCGCGCGTGGCTGGAAAGTGCCCAACATCAGGATGGCGGCTGGGGTGAACGGTGCAATACCTATGATGATCCTGTGTTTAAAGGACAGGGTCCCAGTACGGCATCCCAAACAGCCTGGGCTGTCATGGGCCTTTGCACATTTGGTGATCCCGACAATCCAAGCCTTGTCCGTGGGGTTCAGTACTTGATCGATACTCAAAATCCTGATGGGAGTTGGTCGGAGGATGAGACCACCGGGACGGGATTTCCACGAGTCTTCTATTTGAAGTATGACATGTACAGGAACGCCTGGCCGTTGCTGGCTTTGGCGGATTATCGAAGGCTGGCTGATCGCCCTAAAATCCAGAGCAACGGGCATTCCAGCAGCATTGAATTGAAAATCAAATAGTGGCCCGGTTCCTCTGCATGAAGCAAACATTGGTATGTTTTGCCGTCAAGGAGGAGATGAAGTTCTTCAAGCCTGTCACCGGGAGCCAAACCCTGATCACAGGTATGGGTGGCCGCAATGCGGATCTGGCCATTCGCCAGGCGTTGGCCAATCGAAAACCTGAACTGGTTCTCACCTGCGGTTTTGCAGGAGGGTTGCATCCTTCCCTTGAAGCAAATGCGATTGTTTTCGAGTGCGATCCCGGCACTCGCCTTGAAACAGTCCTGACCAGTGTCGGGGCACGCCGTTGTTCGTTCCATTTCGCTCGAAGGGTGGCCATCACCCCTTCTGAAAAAAATGAGCTATGGAAGCAAACGGGGATGGACGCAATCGAAATGGAATCACAATCCATTCACAATGTTTGCCGGGAGGAACGGGTTCCTTGCGCTACCGTTCGGGTGATTTCAGATACCGCACATGAAAGCCTTCCGCTGGATTTCAATCTGCTCATGAACCACCAGCAGAAGCTGAATTACGGAAAGCTCGGAATTCTTTTACTCAAGCAACCTCAGAAAATCGGGGAACTGATGAGTTTTCAGAAGCAAACCATCGCAGCCGCCCAACATCTGGGAGAGTTCCTGAACCGGTTCATTCCGATCGTGCAAAATCAGCAAAGTATTTAGGGCAGCGAAACTTTCGATTGTTCAGAAATCGTTTTTTGCCTTGCCCGTGCGGCCTCCTGCATTTTTTCCGAGTAAATAATGAATGCTGCGCCACACATGATCAAAGTGACCCCGGCCCAACGCATGGGAGTCACCTGCTCTTTAAGAAAGAAAACAGCGGCAAGGGTGGTCACGACAAAGCTAAGCGAGGTCAAAGGCCAGATGAAGCTGACATCTCCCTTGGACATCAGGACCAATAATCCAACAAAAAACACCGCCTCAAACGCGACTCCGGTCAACAAATTAACGTTCCGGAACCCTCTGCCGATTAGTCGGCTGATTTCCGATACGTTCAGGGCACTAGGTTGTCCAATTTCCTTTAAACCCTTACTGAGGAAAATAACTCCTATCGCTTCGAAATGAAGCGCCACAATTAAAATAATCAGCAGTTTTAGCATCCCACGCAACCTCAACCGAGATCCTGATAACGAATCAACTCTATTCCTTCCTGCTTCACCATTTCCAGAACTCCTGGAGCAACCAGTCCTTCAAGTTCGTTGACGAACAAATCCGTGGATGGATGTGAATACAATTCAGAGATTCCTTCTGGCAGCAACGGCAATAATCTTTGGATATATTCGGCATCCACGAGGGTGTCCTGCAACAAACCAAAAACCTGATCGGTGTGCAATATTCCAGCCGCTTTAAATTTCCGTTTTGACCAGGCTGCGAGTATTCCAAAGATCACCGTGTGGCTGAGCCGATAACAGATTCGACCGCTGGCAGTCATCAGGCTTAACCCTGGGAGATCACGGGTAAGCCTCATTCTTTTGATTCCCCATTCTGCGGCCCGCCTCAGCAGAATATCCAGAACTGTAGGATGCAGGTGAAAATGCAAATGCCCATTTACATGGTCCAGCGGCAGTCCTGTTTGATAAAATCGGGTGAACTGGGCTTCAATTTCCCTTTCCACCTGAAGTTTTGCGTCTTGATTAAAGAAAAAAGTAATTCCAGCAGTAACCGGATTCTCCAAAAACGTGGAATTTTTCCTGGGAGCAACGGCAGGTCGAACAAGCATTGGAACCTCTCGGGGATCAAGCACTGGCACTCCGCAAACCAGCGTAAGATGTAATCCGACGCCTAACGTGGGATTGGCACGGGCGAGAGTCACTGCTTCATCAAAGGCCTCGCCAGTCACCATTAAACTGGCGGTGGTAAGGATACCTTCGCGATGTGCCCGGATCACTGCATGATTGATTTCCCGCGATCGTCCAAAATCATCGGCATTGACGATGAGCCGGCGTTTATCCAGCTCCATAATTTGGCGTGAGCGTTCCTCGCCAGAGACGAAACCACATCCTTGAAATGAGGAAAAGCTTCTGGATTTTGCTTAAACGGGTCTTTTTAAAGCCGAAAACGTTGAACTTTCTGGCCTGAAGTTTTTCCAATAACTGCCAATAAACTGCTCCCATCAACTCTGCAGTGCCCATTGAACGGCGATCCTCCTCAGGCAAGGTGCGGCTGGCTTTTTGATAATAGCCTTGCGCCACTTCACCAAAATGCGTTGCCAATCGCTCGAATTCAGGGGTGTAGCGTCCTGCCAGGAGATCGGCTTCCTTAACCGAAAAGCGGTTCATCTCCTCGATGGGAAAGTAAATGCGACCTTTCTCAGCATCGTTCCGCACATCTCGAAGAATATTCGTCAACTGCAATGCCTTGCCCAGATAAACTGCGTAATCCTTTGTGCGAGGATTTCGGTAACCAAAAATTTCAATGCTCAAAAGACCCACCACGGAAGCCACGCGATAACAATAAAGCTCCAGTTCTTCCATCGTTTGGTAGCGGTTCATGTACAAGTCAGATTCCACCCCCTTGAGCAATTCATCAAACAACTCGAACCGCAAGCCGTGTTGTTGAATAAAAGGTTGCAGTTCCTGGTTTACTGCAAAGACCGGAGAACCTCCGGAGCAGGCAAGATGCACGTCATCACGCCATTCCTGCAATCGTTGACGACGAGTCTCCACAGGGCTTGTTTCTTCATCCGCAACATCATCAACCTCCCTGCAGAATGCATATAGGGCTGACATCCCCTGCCGTTTTTGCCTGGGGAGCAAGACAAAGGCCAGCGCCAGATTCGACGCACTTTTTTTGGTAATCGACTCGCTTTCGCAGGTCTTCACGGGTGAGGTGGAGAATCTGAATCGTGTTTGCGTAGGGGAGGCAAACCACCGGTTTCTGCGAGAGTTGGATTGCGGGATCGATGTTCCCGGCGACGATGCTTGCGGCGTCGTTTCCTTCTGGTGGAACCTTCTTCTCCTTCATTTTTTTCATCCAGATGTGAGAAGGGTCTGTCAGTCCGTTTCTCTTCCTTTGGACCACGAATGTAGAAGGCCCAGAACAATAACCCGGCCAGCAGCAAAATCCCCGCACCAATGATCAAAAAGAAATCCTTGGCGTAATAACCTGAAAGCTTGGTCGGTTGTGCGGTGGTGTGCGAAGGCAGTTCCAGCGCGGCAAACAATAATAAATTAAGTGAGAAAGAACTCATTTAAGACTTTCTCGAGTGAACATGGTGGTGTCGTCTTCAATTCCGGCGGAGATATTCAGGCGTTGCATGCGGTAACGCAGCGCGTGCCTGCTGATCTTTAGCTGATCCGCGGTTTTAGTCACACTATAATGGTTTTGCTCCAGCATTGATGTAATGGTTTCCCGTTCGTATTGCGCCATCATGTCATCAAGGGACTTGCCCATGACCGGGAGATGAATATCCCCTTTTCTCAAACGGGTTTCGAGTTCAAAATCAGGGAGGCTTGCGGCCTGTACTTCATCTTTGCCTTCGAGAATCACCGCCCGTTCGATCACATTGCGCAATTCACGGACATTTCCTGGCCAATGATGCGCCAGAAGTAGTTGCTGTGCGGGTTTGGAAAGGCCCTTGATGCTGCGGTTCATCGAAATACCAAAGTATTTCAGGAAATGTTCCGCCAGCAGTACCACATCATTCCCTCGTTCTCTTAATGGCGGGGGACGGAACTGCACCACGTTCAATCGATGAAACAGATCTTCACGAAAATGATTTTGGCGAATTGCATCGATAATGTCGCGATTGGTTGCCGCGATCAGCCGGACATCAACCCTCAATTCCTGGTTTCCGCCCACCCTTGTAAAGGTGCCGTCCTCAAGAAAACGGAGCAATTTTGCCTGTAAGGGACGGCTCATGTCCCCGATTTCATCCAGGAAAATGGTTCCCCCGTCAGCCTCTTCGACTCGACCATGCTTCTGTCGCAATGCGCCGGTGAAGGAACCTTTCTCATGGCCGAACAATTCACTTTCCAACAACAATTCCGGAATTGCGGCGCAGTTGATCCGAACGTAATTGCCTTGAGCCCGTTTACTCAGGCTATGCAGGGCGCCAGCGATCAATTCCTTGCCGGTGCCGCTCTCGCCCAGGATCAAAACAGTGGCATTGGTCGGTGCCACAGTTTGGATCAGATTTCTTAATTCCTGGACATTTGGTGATTCACCAATGATTTGCTCAAGGCGGTACGCTTCTCCGGCTCGTGCTTTGAGTGCCGCATTTTCAGTTAATAACTGGTGTCGCTCGGCACAACGCGCCACCGCATGCAACAATTCCTCCGGGGCGAAAGGTTTTGCGAGATAATCAATGGCTCCTGCTTTGATCGCTTCCACAGCCAGTTTTGGCGTGGCGTAGGCGGTAATCATTAAAATTGGGAGATTGGGCCAGCGATGCCGGGCATGAGAGAGAAATTCGTATCCACTCATCCCCCCCAGCCGTGCGTCGGTGATGACCATGAAAAATTCCTCTTGGGCCATCATTTTCAAAGCCTGCTCGGCCGATTCGGCAGCTTTATACTGGTAACCTTCATGGCTGATCACTGCTTCCAGTGAAAGGCGCATGTTCTTTTCATCATCAACAACAAGTATGTGTGGCAACGGACGGGTCATTTGCGTATATGAATAGCAGTTTTTGCCGGCAGCGTAATGACGAATGTGCATCCATTCCCTAAACTGGAATCCACCCGAATCGTGCCGCTATAAAGTTCGATGTTATGTTTTGCGATGGCGAGCCCGAGCCCGGTTCCTTTTTCCTTCGTTGTAAAGTAGGATTCAAAGACACGAATCACATGTTCCGGAGCAATTCCAGGGCCGCTATCAGTAATCTGGATCACAATTGAATAATTTTCACCTACTCGCGTAGAAATATTGATTGTGCCCCGTCCATCCATTGCTTCACGTGCATTTTGCAGGATGTTGACAAACACTTCTGAAATATGCCCTCGCTGGGCGAGTAAATTCGGCAAAGCCGGTTCGTACTCGCGTTTAATTGACACGTCATATTTCGCTCCAGGCGGGAAAACCTGCAGGATGGCACGGTCCAGCTCTTCCGCAACATCCAGTTTCTCCACTCTTCCTTCAGACAATTGAGCGTACCCCATCAGTTCG
>JANRLX010000038.1:0-14762 GCA_033762115.1 Verrucomicrobiota bacterium | reverse complement strand
GGGATACACTGGAATGGCGGAACGGGAAACGCCGAATGGGCCGGTGACGGTCCTGGCAGGACGTGAAGGACTGGAAGCAACCTTGGATTCTGTCCTGACGGGAATGTATGGCTGGCGCAAAACGGAGATCGACAGCAAGCGCCGGGAATTGGTGGCGTATCGAGACCAGGATTTTACGGCCCGTCCGGGACATCACGTTTATTTAACGATTGATTCCGGAGTCCAGCATATCGTTGAAAGTGAACTTGCTGAAGTGATGATGCGCCACAATCCCGTGAGCGCTTCGGCCATCGTGGTGCGGCCTCGCACGGGTGAAATCCTGGCGATGGCAAATCTTCCCACGTTTAACCCGAATGAGATGGAAAGCAGCACGCCTGAGTCACGAAGAAACAGGATCGTCACAGACCAGAGCGAACCGGGGAGCACCTTTAAAATTGTGGTTGTTTCCGCAGCGTTGACGGAAGGGTTGATTTCACTTCAGGACCATATCCATTGCGAAAATGGACGGTTTGTTTTCGCGGGAATCCCGCTGAAGGATGACCATGCCTATGGATTGATCACGGTGGAGGATATCATTGCCAAATCATCGAACATTGGCGCGGCAAAGATTGGAATTCGGATGGGACCCGAGCGGCTTTACCAGTATGTGCGCAATTTTGGTTTCGGTTCGCGGACTGGAATCCTGCTGCCGGGAGAGGTTGCAGGAACGGTGCACCAGGTGCCGAAATGGTCGAAAATATCGATTTCTCGCATCCCGATGGGGCATGAAATTGCAACCACTCCATTGCAGATGGTGATGGCAATGGCAGCGATTGCCAACAAGGGGGTGTTGATGAAACCGATGATCGTTGACCGGGTGGTGGATGAGGATGGTTCAGTGATCATGCAGCACATGCCGCAACCGGTGCGGCAGGTCGTGAGCGAACCCGCGGCGAGAATGATGGTGCAGGCATTGAAGAGCGCCACGTCAACCAATGGAACTGCACGAAAGGCGCAATTGGATTGTTACACGGTGGCGGGAAAAACGGGGACAGCGCAGAAGCCGATCAATGGTCAGTACATCAAGGGGAAGTATTTCTCATCCTACATCGGATTTTTCCCGGCAGACAACCCGGAACTGTGCATCTCGGTAGTCCTGGATGAACCGAAAAAAGGTTATTACGGGGGCGAAACTGCCAGCCCGGTTTTCCAGAAAATTGCTGAACGATCAGCGAACTACCTGGCCATTCCACCGGAACGAATCCCGGCCACGAACATTGCCGCTTTGCGAAACTAGCATGCAACTCAAGGATTTAATTGAATCGATCAAACCGGTTGCGGTGCGCGGGTCGGTGCAGCGGGAAATCACGGGCATCACCACGGACCCCCGGCAGGTCAGGGCAGGAGGATTATTCTTTGCATTGGGTGATTTGAAGCAAGGCAATCACACGATGGCGATTGAGAATGCCATCAGGCGGGGTGCGATTGGGATTGTGGCGGAAAATGAGGAGGCAGTCCCTTACAAGGCCACCAATATCCAGGTGACCTCATCGAGGAAGGCCTGGCTTGAGGCGACCCGCGCTTTTTATGGAAATCCAGCGGAGCGGCTCAGCAAAATAGCGATTCAGGGGGAAGAATCTGAAACGACGCCGGTGGCCTGGTATCTCAAGGAATTACTTTCATTAGCGGGAGAAAAGGCAGGTTGGTACGGCCATTCCCGGTGTGATTTCGGAACGCGAACCGTACCGTTGATAAAAGATGAATCGAGACTGCTGAAATGTGACCAGTATTACGCGCAGATGCTTCATGAGGGGTGCAAGGCGGTGGTGGTGGAAGCCTCCTCAAGGGACTTTTTGGATTCTGATCAATTTGATTATATCTTCAACACCACGGAGGGATTGAGTGATTTTGCAGTTGTCCAGATGGGAGATGAAACAGCGGTCCATGCTGGCCCAACCTGTTATGTCCTTGCAGAAAAAATCAGGTATTTCCGAGATCATACCCATTGCACCCTGATCAGCAGCGATATCATTTCCACGGTGGCTTTGCCATTTTCAGGACGCTCCAACCTCCTCTCATTTTTAAAGGCATGCACTGCGCTGTTGAAAACCGGAATGATGCTGAATCCGGGAGTGTTGAAACACATTATCCCCTGCCCTGGTTTGAGAGAGCATTTTCAGGCGCCAGGCTGCCCTTCGGTGTATGTGGATGGAGCAAAGGGCGCGGGCCTGATCCAACTTCTGCTCAAAGAGTTAGGGGAACTGCATCCGAAACGGATCGTGATGGTGGGAGGGGCAACAGGTGAGATGACCGCACAGGAACGGCGTGATCTCGGGACTGTCGCGGCAGGGTTGACGGATTTTTGTTATCTGACCAGTGATAATCCAGGGCAGCACTCCCCGTCCCGAATTGCCGCAGAAGTCGCGCAAGGTTTTGGGAGCAAATTCCATGGTTACAAAATCGTTCCGGACCGGAAGCAAGCCATCGCCGAAGCGATTGCCAAAGGAGGCCCGGAGGATATTGTGGTGGTTACTGGAAAAGGAATTCAAGCTGTCCAGATGATGGAGGATTCAGTCATCCCATTTGATGACAGGCAGGTGGTCCGAGAACAGTTGGAAACAAACAGCAAACGGCAGGAGATGACCGTAACGAGCTAACATGGATCCGCGATCACTCAAATTTGCCGCAGATGCCTGCATGGGGCAATTGCTGCATGCGCACGGCCCCGCGTTGTTTTACCGAATCTGCACCGATTCACGCCAGGCCCGGCAGGGAGATTTGTTCGTGGCGTTGCGGGGGGATCGTTTTGACGGCCATGATTTTTTAAGTGCCGTTTTTTCAGCGGGTGCTGTGGCAGCGGTTGTGGAGCAAGGCTCGGCGCACAAGGTGCCGCAAGGGGTGGCAACGATTGTGGTGGAAAATACGCGAATTGCGCTCGGCAAAATTGCCGCGGCTTACCGGCGTGATTTTGACATCCCGATGATCGCGATTGCGGGATCGAATGGCAAGACTTCGACCAAGGAATTGATCGCCTCTGTGCTGAAACAGAAATTTGAGACGACCTGGAGTGAAGGCAGTTTCAACAATGAGATTGGTGTGCCTTTAACTTTGCTGCGGGTGGAAAAAAAATCTGAAGCTGGAGTGTTCGAGATCGGCACAAATCATCCTGGAGAACTCGCGCCTTTGATCAAAATGGTTTCACCAAGCATCGGAGTGATTACCAGCATTGGCCGTGAGCATCTCGAATTTTTCAAGGACATTGCCGGTGTGGCGCAGGAGGAAGGGTGGCTGGCTGAATTGCTGCCTGCCGACGGGTTGCTGGTGATCAACGGCGATACCGCATTGGTGGATCATATCATCGCCAGAACATCAGCCAGGGTGAAGAAGGTTGGTTTTGGCCTGCATAACGACTGGGTCGTGCGGCAACAATCACTTGATCAGCAGGGAGCGGTATTTTCCCTGCAGGGTCCAGACAGCGAAATTTCCGGAGACTATCGCATCGCCTTATTGGGGCAGCATCAAATGCTCAATGCAGCATTGTCGATAGTGGTCGGGAGGGAACACGGTCTAGGCCGCGCTGAAATTCAGCGCGGCCTTACCGAATGCCGCCCGGCAAAAATGCGTTTGGAAGCGAAAAAGGCCGGCGGGATCCTATTGCTGGATGACGCCTACAATGCCAACGCCGATTCGATGCTCGCAGCCTTGCAAACCTTGCGCGATTTCCCCTGCAAGGGGCGGCGCATCGCAGTGCTGGGTGAGATGTCCGAGCTTGGCGAAACGGCACTGGCGGCCCATTGCGAGGTGGGTCGGCGGACGGCGGAATTAGGTTTTGACCACCTGATTGCGATTGGCAAACAGGCGACTGTGATGGGACATGCCGCACGGAGCGCGGGCCTCCAGAACGTGAATGAAATTTCCGAGGTCGAGATGGCTTGCGACCGGGTGAAGTCATTGGTGCGGGCAGGAGATGTGGTGCTGGTAAAGGCTTCCCGATCGGCACGGTTGGAGCGTGTGGTTGAAGCTCTCCAAAGACTGGGCAGCGAAGTGAACTAATGGTGATGGCTGGGCCTGAAAAGGTCCGAATCAGAGAAGATGCTCTATTATTTGAGTCAATACTTGCAATTGCGCGCTGAAGGAACGGACTGGGAAAGCAGTGTCTCAGCGTTGCGGGTATTTCGCTACATCACTTTTCGAAGCGCAGGTGCTGCGATTACCGCCCTGCTTTTAAGCTGGTGGCTCGGGCCGAAGGTAATTGCGTGGTTAAAAGAACTCAAGTTTGGCCAGAATTACGATGACAAGGCAGAGGAAGGAGCGACCCTGGCGGCGCGTATTTTAAGCAAAAAGGGAACGCCCACGATGGGTGGGCTGCTGATTGTCATGTCGATGGATTTGTCTGCATTGCTTTGGGCACAATGGAATGAATTGCTGGTGCTGACGCTCCTTTCCCTGATCGTCCTGGCATCCCTCGGTTTTTATGATGATTGGGCCAAGATTACGAAACAGAACAACAAAGGGGCCGCTGCGTATGTGAAATGGGCGGTGCAGATTTTTCTGGCGCTGTTTATCGCTCTTTATTTGTACAATCTGCCAGCCACTCGTTCATTGATCACGGAGGTGATGGTTCCATTTGTGAAGGGACCGATTGCTGTTGGAGCAGGAGGAATTGGATTGTTAATCACCATCCTGGCGATTGTGGGAAGTTCGAATGCTGTCAACCTGACAGATGGCCTGGATGGATTGGCAATTGGCTGCACATTGATCGTGGCTTCTGTGTTCGTTGCGTTTACCTATATTGCCGGGAATGCGCGGTTTGCTTCGTATTTGCAGGTTCCGCATGTGCCGGGAGCCGGAGAGTTGACCGTATTTTGCGCGGCAATGGTGGGTGCCGGGTTGGGTTTTCTTTGGTTCAACTGCCATCCTGCCCGGGTGTTCATGGGAGATACCGGATCGCTTGCCCTGGGAGGCGCATTGGGAATTATTGCCGTCCTGATTCACCAACCATTCATCCTTGTGATTGCAGGAGGAGTTTTCGTGGCAGAAGCGGTTTCAGTGATGATCCAACGTTACTGGTTTAAATGGACGCGATATCGCACAGGGGTTGGACAACGAGTTTTTTTAATGGCCCCGCTTCATCATCATTTTGAGAAGAAGGGGTGGTACGAATCACAGGTGGTCACAAGGTTTTACATCCTTTGCGTGCTTTGTGCGCTGGTCGCCCTGAGCACACTTAAGTTACGTTGATGCGCGACCTCAAAAACAAACAGGTTGTCGTTCTCGGGCTCGATCCCTCGGGGCTGGCTGCGCGCGACTTTTTGCAGGCTGCGGGAGCCAAAGTGAGCGCATTTCCCGTAAGGCAAGGCATTACCGGTTCAATGGAACGAAAATCACCCCTCCCAGAGGACCCTGAACTGGTGATTCTCTCCGGCCAAACCGCGAGGAATACGCCGGAAGTTCAACCGTACCTTGAAAAGGGGATTTCGGTGTGGAGCGACCTTGAACTCGCCTCGCAGTATTTCTTTTGCCTGAGCATTGCCCTTGCTGGAACGAATGGAAAAACAACCACCGATGAGTTGATTCAGGGGATTCTGCTGAATGCCCAGCGAAAATGCCTCAAAGCAGGAGGAAGTGGAACACCGGTCTGTGAAGTGGTGGAACGAACACGTGAACTGGATTTCATCAGCCTGGAGTTGAATGCCTTTCAGCTTGAAAGCATCGAGCATTATCGCCCGGCGGTTGCCGTCATCTTGAACCTGAAGCCAGACTTCATGGATCGATATGAACAGATGGCAAACTATGTCCGGACTGTGGCGCGAGTGTTTGAGAACCAGCAGGCATTTGACTGGTTGATTGTCCAGTCTGAAGCCCTGGCCCATCTCCATTCGCTGGGAATCAAACCGCGAGGCAAGGTGATTACTTTTTCCGCCCGGAACCGACATGCGGATATCTGGCTGGACCATGGCTTGTTGGTCAGCCGCATTCCTGGGTGGGAAGGCCCGCTTTTGAATGTGGACCAGGTGCGCCTGAAGGGGCCACACAATGCGGAAAATTTGATGGCGGCGCTGGCTGTGGGACGGGTTTTAAGAGTGCCTTTGGATATCATGGTGGATGCGTTAAGGGAGCACCAGCCTGGCCCGCACCGTTGCGAACGGGTGGCGGAGCACCAGGGAATCATTTTTGTAAACGACTCCAAGGCAATGAACGTGGATGCGGTGCAGAAGGCAATCGAGGCAATGCCTGCAGGAACTGGCGGGGAGCCGAACCTTTGGTTGATTGCTGGAGGGATTGATAAAGGGCTTGATTTTCATGATCTTGGTCCGCTCCTGGCACAGCGGGTCAAAGGGGCTTTTTTACTTGGAGGAAGCCGGGAAAAGCTTCGTTCCGCGTGGAGTTTGTTTACCCCTTGCGTCCTTGTGGAGTCACTGTTAGAAGCAGTGTCGCGTGCAGCAAAAAGCGCTGCCGCTGGCGATGTGGTCTTGCTCTCCCCCGGGTGTTCGAGCCTGGACATGTTTCAAAGCTATCAACAGCGAGGCGAAATGTTTCGCGAAGCTGTGGAAAAATGGGCCGAACAACCAGTTGGCGCACTAGATGCTTCATGAGTTTTTTGGCGTTTATGTGTCTTATTTCCAAATTCAATTTTGCTGTCCGGTTTTTTGAGGAAAAACCAGGCCGCAATGTCATCAACAAAAACCTCAACTCTAATTACTGCCCCATATCTTCATCCCATTGACTACCATGAACAACCCCAGCCCACTCATTCCGCAAGGTTCCCTGCTTCAAAAACAGGGTCGCGGCGCTTCCAATGTTCGTATTGCAGTGGCAACCATTGTTGCTGTGCATTTGCTCTTTTTTGGCGGTCTTTTAATGATCGGCTGCAAACGTGACGCATCCAAAACCGGCGTTGGGACAGCTTCTTCCGAGACGAATACCAACCTTTCGCTGCCCAATATGGAGACAACCAACAGCGCTTATTACACAAGCCCGACCAATCTTCCCGGAGAGAGTTTCGCCTACGGGACGAACCCGGTGGTCTCATCGATCTCCACAGGCACGAATAGCGTAATCTCCAGCAACCCCTACCCTGTCCTGGATTCCGGTTATAGCACCAATACCCCATTGACACCTACGAACCAGTCGATTGCGGAAACCACCCCATCGGTCCCATCCGAGTCGATGAAGGAATATACCGTGGTAAAAAATGATACATTGAGCCGGATTGCGAAACTCCACCGGGTCACGATTGGGGCAATTACCCGGGCAAATCCAAATATTGATCCATCCCGGCTGAAAATTGGAATGAAGCTGCAAATTCCCGTGTCAACGGCAAGCAGCACGACAACGGCGTCCGATTCATCCACAAGCTCGAACGGGAAAGTCTATGTTGTGAAAGCTGGTGATACCTTAAGTCGAATCGCAAAGACCCACGGAGTCACCATCAATGCAATCCGAAGTGCAAACGGGATGAAAACCACTCGAGTGCTTGTGGGGCAAAAATTGAAAATTCCCGCCCGGAACGACGGGTCATCCAATAGCGCCAGCACGACCAATGAAGCTGCTCCTGTAAATAACGGAGTCAGCAGCTTTTAACTTATCGTTCGCGCCGGAATGCCTCACTCCGGCGCGAATCTGTCTGACCTGCCATGAAGACAGCTACCACAGTATTAATTTTGTGCGTTGGGGGCCTGTTAGGCCTGGGTATGGTCATGCTCTACAGCTCCGGACTGCATCGTGGCGGAGCGCATTATCTTCTTTTGCAAGCTGCCTGGGGAAGCGTTGGGCTGATTGGGTGTGTTATTGCAGCCGCTGTTGACTATCGGCAGCTTAAAAAAATCTCGTGGATGATTTATCTGCTTATAGTGGTTCTCCTGGTCCTGGTGCTTATTCCGGGAATCGGGCTCTGGAGAGGCGGAGCACGGCGATGGTTCAATCTCGGAGTGGGGAGTTTTCAACCATCAGAAGCGGCCAAGCTTGCCTTGATCCTGATCCTGGCGTGGTATGGTGACAGGTATCAGCGGCTCATGCCGACTTTTTTGCGCGGGCTGGCAGTTCCTTGCCTGATAATCGCCCCGGTTCTTGGGCTTATTTTTGTGGAACCGGATCGTGGAACGACAATTCTCCTTGCAGTGGTGAGCTGCTCATTATTGTTCCTTGCAGGCGTCAAACTCCAGCATCTTCTACCTCCCGCAATGGTTGCGGCGGCAGGACTCTGCTGGTCGCTTTGGCATGATCCTGTGAGATGGAAACGAATCATGAGCTGGTTTTATGAATCGGAGCATCGACAGGGAACAGGTTATCAGTCTTATCAAGCGACCCTGGCCCTGGGCTCTGGAGGTCCAACAGGCGTGGGCCTTGGCAATGGTCGCCAAAAGCTGGGTTTTGTTCCGGAAGCACACACAGATTTCATTTTTTCCGTGGTAGGGGAGGAATTGGGTCTGGTGGCCACAATGGCAGTGCTGGTGGCATTTATTTTATTTATCTGGTGTGGCATTTATATTGCCTCAAAAGCCCGCGACACTTTCGGGTTTCTTCTCGCCTCCGGCATCACGCTCCTGATCGGGATGCAGGCCTGGATCAACATCGGGGTGGTGACGAACACCTTGCCAAATAAAGGGCTGGCTTTGCCGTTCATCAGTTATGGAGGGTCAAGCCTTGTGCTGATGCTGGTCAGCGTCGGAGTGCTGCTCAGCGTGGCACGTCATAATACTGACGAAAGTGTGGAGGAAGAAACGGTTGATTTCGAGGGAACAGAATCTCACGCCATTGGATAACCATGGAACCTGAAGCCAAACCGAAAGCGAGGATTGCGATCGCCTGCGGCGGAACAGGGGGCCATCTCTTTCCCGGCCTTGCCATTGCTGAAGAATTTTTAAATGACCAGTGCACTGTCACGGCAATCATCTCAGAAAAAGAGATCGACCAGCAGGGAATCGGCAGTTCCGATGAAATTCAGGTGATTTCATTACCTTCGGTGGCGCTGACCAAAGGGGGGTACTTCAAATTTGCTTCTGGTTTTTGGAAATCCCTTTTGCAGGTCAGACGGGAGTTCATTCAATTCAAACCTGACGCCGTTCTTGCAATGGGGGGCTTTACCAGTGCCCCTCCAATTGTTGCTGGAAAAATGGCTGGAGCAAAAACTTTTTTGCATGAGGCGAACTCCATTCCAGGAAGGGCCAACCGGCTGCTAGCCCCTTATGTGGTAAAGGTCTTCACCGGGTTTCCGGGCACCGGACCGCTCTTGAATTGCAATATGGAAACAACCTGTGTCGGAATGCCTGTCCGCTCTCAGTTTGAACCGGGGGATGCAGGTGCCGCGCGCATTGCGCTGGGGCTGATAGCAGATTCACCTACTTTGCTGGTCATGGGAGGGAGCCAGGGAGCCAGCGGAATCAACAAGGCTGTTTTGGAGAGCTTGCCTGTTCTTTGCGAGCAGATCCCTTCTCTTCAGTTTTTGCATCTCACAGGCAAGGCTGATTTTGAGCAGGTCCGAACTGCGTATGCTTCATTCCCGGTAAAATCGGTCGTCCTGCCGTTCCTGACAGAAATGGAACTCGCGCTGGCAGCCGCGACGGTCGCGGTGAGTCGGTCCGGCGCATCATCGCTGGCGGAATTTGCTGCCATGGGAGTCCCCTCCCTGCTGGTGCCCTACCCCATAGCCGCTGACAATCATCAATTTTATAATGCCAGGGCGTATGCGCAAAGTGGTGCGGCGCTTATGCTTGAGCAACGGGAGGTCCGTCCGGAGACGCTCCTGAAAAAGATCCTGCCACTCCTGACTGATTCTCATATTCGAGAGCAGATGAGCAGGTCTGTGTCCAAATGGCACCGGGCGGATGCGGCAGCCCATGTCGTTCAAGAAATATTAAAAACTTTGCCGTTATCGGTTCATTGCAACACCGCCACTTCAACCCTCCGCTTTGGGACTGTTTAATATGACAAGCAGCGCCATGGGCCAAAAATCGTTAATCAGAGAAGATCAACTGGTCGAACTGACTCATCTTCTGTCGCCGGCAACGTCGCTGCGATTGAATGAGCCGCTGGCAAAGCGCACCACTCTCCGGGTGGGCGGGCCAGCGGATTTACTGGCCGAACCTGCTTCCGAGTCAGACCTTTCACAACTGCTTCGTTATGCGGTTCAGGCAAACTGGCCGGTGTTCATGCTGGGGCGTGGATCGAACCTGCTGATCAGGGATGGAGGGGTGCGGGGACTTGTGATCACGCTTTCAAATCCGTCATTCTGCACGATCCAGGTTGAAGGGGTGCGTCTCATCTGCGGGGCTGGAGCGCGTTTGAAACATGTGGCGGTGGAGGCCCGTCGGAATTCAATCACGGGGGTTGAGTTTCTGGAAGGAATTCCAGGAAATATTGGGGGCGCCTTAAGAATGAATGCAGGCGCGATGGGCAGCGCCATCTTTGAGGTTGCTGAAAAAATTCGTTACATGAATTTCGCCGGGGAAAGCTACGAAGTCGCTGCCTCCGAGATTCCCTATGAATACCGCAATTGCTCCTTTTTTGCGGAACAGATTGCGTTGGGTGCGGTGTTGACTGGCCGAATCGAACGGAAGGAACTGATTGAAGCGCGCATGAAACTGGGGAATGAAAAAAGGTGGAGTTCTCAACCTGCGGCCCCGAGCGCCGGGTGTATTTTCAAAAATTCCGTGGCGATGCCCACGGGCAAGCTGGTCGAGGAGCTTGGATTAAAAGGAATGCGGGTTGGAGGTGCGGAAATTTCAGAAGTGCATGGAAATTTCATTGTGAATGACGGTTCCGCCAGTGCGAAGGATGTGCTGGCATTAATTGCGTTGGTCAAGGAACAGGCCCAGCAATTGCGCGGAATTCAGCTTCAAACAGAAGTTCAGATCATCGGCGAGGATTTGGATTGAGAAAAACGCTTCAAATCGTGGTGATGCTTGGCGGGCCTTCCGCCGAAAGGGAAATCTCCCTCAGGAGTGGCCGCGCTGTTGCTGCCGCCTTGCGCAGCCTGGGTCATTCAGTGACAGAACTCGATCCTGCCGGAGGAGGCTGGACCCTTCCGGAATCCACGGACGTGGTCTTCCTCGCGCTTCACGGTTCCTATGGAGAGGATGGGACTATTCAACATGAATTGGACCTGCTAAATATTCCCTACACAGGATGCGATGCGGAATCGAGCCGGGTGGCGTTTGACAAAGCGCTGACCAAGGAACGTTGTATTCAAAACGGCATTCCCACAGCAACCTACAAGATCATTACCAGGCATGATCTGAAATGGCCCGAAAATTTCCGACTTCCTGCGGTGCTCAAGCCGGTTCGCCAAGGGTCAAGCGTTGGCCTTCATTTTATTAATCAGCCCTCCGAGTTTCCCCAGGCCGTTTCCGAAGCGCTAAAGTATGATGAGGAACTTCTGCTGGAAGAACGAATTATCGGAAGGGAAACCACTGTTGGAATCCTGGACGGAACGCCACTTCCAATTGTCGAGGTGCGCCCCAAAAACGGCACTTACGATTTTTCCAGCAAGTATAATCCGGGGATGACGGAATATCTCTGCCCCGCTCCATTCGACCCTGCGACGACCAAAAAAATTCAGAATGCAGCACTCGAAGCGTTTGGTGTAATCGGTGGGAGGGATTATGGACGAGTCGATGTGATGGTTACCAACGATGGAGCACCTGTCGTGCTGGAAGTCAATACGCTTCCCGGAATGACGGAAACCAGTTTGCTGCCCAAAGCGGCTGCTGCGATTGGGCTTTCCTATCCAAAACTTTGCCAGCGAATGATTGAACTCGCTCTCCTCAGGGGAGCCCCTTCCCATGTTTAAACAGAAAGCTCAGAACCGCCGAAATGATCGAAAGCAGGTCCTGGATGTCAAACTCAGGTCCAAGCAGGTCAAGAATCTCCGAATGCGCATGGCGGCAATTGCGCTCACGATTTGCGCGGGGTGCATCCTGGGTGTTTTCCTCCTTTGGCAGGGCGGCGAGTTGTTGCTTCGCGAACTTGTTTATGCAAACCCTTCATTTGCCGTGCAGCAGATCCACATTGCCAGTGACGGTGTCCTGAAACCGGCTCAACTGGCACAATGGGCTGGCGTGGAAAAAGGGCAGAACCTGCTCACACTGGATTTGACCCAGATCAAAAGGAATCTTGAACTGGTCCCATTGGTAAAGTCGGTTTCAATTGAAAAAATCCTTCCGAACAATCTCCGGATACAGGTGACGGAACGGGAACCCATAGCCCAGGTTTGCCTGTTCCGACCTGCGGGCCCCAACGTTCCGGTTCAGTACCTGAATTATTACATCGATGAAGATGGAGTTGTGATTCCTCCCTGGAGCGAGCAACCGTTGAATGACGAGGAAAGCTATCCTTTGCCAGTTTTGACAGGGCTCGCCGCGACTGAACTTCGGCCGGGAGTTCCGGTGGAAAACGGCAGCGTGAAAGCTGCGCTGGCATTGATCGCCGCGTTCAACCGTTCTCCGCTCCTGGGAATGGTCGAACTTCGTTCCATCGATACCGCTTCCCCACATACACTCCTGGTGCAGACAGACCAGCGGAGTGAAATTGTTTTTGCCCAGGAAAATTTTGAGGAGCAATTTTTGCGATGGCTTTCAGTCCTGGAATTTGCTT
Organism: Verrucomicrobiota bacterium; assembly: GCA_033762115.1. Lineage (GTDB taxonomy): Bacteria > Verrucomicrobiota > Verrucomicrobiia > Limisphaerales > SXQI01 > JANRLX01. Next base: position 2,189 of record JANRLX010000038.1, on the reverse strand, counting down.
CTAATCAACAGAAGGTGATCGCCACTCTCGATCTCGCGGTCGGAAATTACGTTCCAGCGCGTTGGAGCGAAGCTCCACTGATCCCCCCAACCAAGATACGCACCCCAAAACCACCCTTTAAAAAACGCCATGTTTGACGCCGCACCAGTCATTGTTGGTCTTGATATTGGCACTTCAAAAATTTGCGCCGCCGTCGGTGAATTGACCGAGGGGGGACTTAATATCATTGGGCTCGGCCAGGCAAAATCACGAGGTCTTCGCAAAGGAGAGATCATTAATGCGGATGTCACCCAGGAAGATATTCGTGATGCGATTGTTGAAGCAGAGCAAATGGCGGATTGCGAAGTGCGCAGCGTTTATCTTGGCGTGACGGGTGCACATGTCCGCGGATTCAATAACCGTGGGTTTCATCCCATTGCGTCAGATGACCGGGAAATTCGTGAAGAAGATGTCCAGGATGTCCTGAAAAATGCCAAGGCGATCAACCTTCCCGCAGAAAATCGGGTCATCCATGTGATTCGGCAACATTTCACCGTTGATGGCCAGGATGGAATTCCCAATCCAGTCGGGATGTTTGGGGCCAAGGTGGAAGTGGACGTCCATGTGGTCCATGGGAATTTGAATCGATTACAGAACCCCATCCGCGCAGTGAAAAGCCTGCAACTGGAGGTGGACGAAATTGTTTTCAACGGGCTTTCTTCCGCGCTGGCGCTCCTGAGCAATGAACAAAAGGAACTCGGCGCGCTGGTCATCGACATGGGAAGCGGCACCACTGAATTTGCCGTTTACGCCAATGGAATTATCAAGCACACCGGTGTGCTTGCCGTGGGGGGAGACCATGTTTCAAATGATTTGGCTTATGGATTGAAAATTCCATTGGGCAGAGCGGAGCAGCTTAAAATCCAGCATGGCTGCGCGATTATTTCTGAACAATCGACTGGCCAGACGGTCACTCTTCCCTCGGATGTCGGCCTCCCCGAAAAAATAGTAAACCTGGAGCATTTGCAACAGATCATGTCTCTGAGGCTCCAGGAAATTTTTGAATTGATTGCTGAGGAACTGGACCGTCACGACCTCCTGAATTATTTACGCGCGGGCATTTTCCTGTGCGGAGGGTGTGCAAGAATTCCGCAGATTGACCGGCTGGCTGCTGGGATCTTCAGGCTTCCCGTGAGCATTGGCAAAACCAATGGTGTCAGCGGAATCAAATCAGCCCTGGATCAGCCGGAGTTTGCAACTGCCATTGGGCTGGTGCGGTTCGGCTCATTTGAAGCGAAGAAAAAAACCAGAAAACGCAGAGGTTTGGGCGGGTTCCTTGAAGTGTTTAAAAGCAAATAAAGGGAATTATGTCACTTCCACAAAATCTTTCCCGAAAATTCAGAGCAAAAGCGGTGGCCATCGGCGGCGCTGGATCAAGGGTACTGGAACAGCTGGCGCTTCAGTCCGCTGGAGGCATTGAGACATTGGCTGTCCACACGAACCCGCGCGTTCTTGAGCCATTGAACTTAAAAGATAAATTGCTCATCGGATCGGAAATTACATTCGGGCTTGGCGCGGCTGGTGATCCCGCTGTGGCGCAGCGTTGCCTTGAATCGCATACAGCGGCCATTGCGGAATTCTGCCAGGATGCAGACCTCCTGTTTGTGATTGCGGGAATGGGGGGAGGAACCGGCAGCGGTGCGGCGCCCCTGATTGCTCAAATGGGGAAAAGTGCGGGATGCCTGGTTCTGTCTGTTGCCATTCTGCCTTTTGAATTTGAGGGAGTCCGCCGGAATGAGCAGGCCGAAAGTGGCCTTGAACGCCTGCGACAAACTTCGGACGCAGTTCTTGTGCTCCCCAATCAAAAGGCGCAACAACTGGTCAATCCGAAAGCAGGCGCAGGGCAGGCTTTTCTGGCGATGAATCAACATATCGCCGAAGGGGTTTGTGCCGTTTGGCAGATGATTGATCGTCCTGGATTGATCAACGTTGATTTTGCTTATCTCTATTCGATTTTGCGGGGACGTCACTACTCAAGCGTTTTGGCGACGGTAAAAAGCAGCGGCCCGGATTGCGCGAAGAACCTGGTGCCCATGTTGCTTGAGCATCCTTTGATGGAAAAAGGCGTCGCGTTGAAGGAAGCGCAGGAAACATTGGTCAGCATCATCGGCGGGCCCGACATGACCATTCTGGATATCAACAAAATCATG
>JANRLX010000037.1:0-41795 GCA_033762115.1 Verrucomicrobiota bacterium | reverse complement strand
GGCAGGACCATCCCATACTGGCCGGTCTGGCGCGGCCCGACCGTGTTGAACATTCGCGCAACCACCACTGGGACGCCCATTTCCTTAAAATAAGAGATCGCAAGGAACTCATCCATCAGTTTGGAACATGCGTAACTCCATCTTCCGAGATGGGGTGGGCCAATCACCAGATCATCAGTTTCAGTGAACACGCTGTGATGACTTTTGCCATAAACCTCAGATGTTGAGGCCATCAGCACAGGTGTTTTTTTCAGGCTGGCTGCCTGCAGGATTGACTGGGCTTCCTTCAGGTTGGTCTCGATGGTGCGGATGGGCGAGCGGACCACCAGTTCAACGCCCACTGCGGCGGCAAGGTGATAAACAACAGTGCTGTTTTGCACGAGATCATTCAACTCCGCGAAAGACGAAACTTTGCTTTTGATAAAACGAAAGGAACTGTTCGACTGGCAGCTGGCGAGGTTTTCCTCCCGCCCGGTGGAACAATCATCAATGACAACGACTCGCTTTCCCTCCCCCAGCAGGCGCTCGACCAAATGTGAGCCGATGAAACCTGCTCCTCCCGTGACCAATGCCTGCTCCTGGTTCATAAGGATTTGATCGCTTCCGCCACCGCTTCAGCAAGTTTCTCTCGATAATCAGCGCTGCCGATCAATGCCGCCTCGCCCGGGCTGGAAAGAAACCCACCTTCAAGCAGTACCGCCGGGCGGTTCTGTTCCCGCAGCACACCCATAAAACGGGCACGCCGGACCCCTCGATCTTTTCTCCCGGTCTGCTGGATCATTTTCTGATGAATCCGTATTGCGAACTGAAAATTGGCGATGTCATGGTCATTGTTTTGAAACCTTCTTCCAGGATCATCATCATAACCTCGAGTGAGAGTTGATGGCATTCCGGTTGGTGTCAGGCAAAAAGTTTCGATACCGGCCTCGTCGTTGGGAGAATCGACAGAGTTGAAGTGTAGGCTGATGAAAAGGTCACCCTTGGCTTGTTCTGCGACCGCAACACGGTTTGTTAAAGGAATATCAAGGTCATTGGTACGAGTAAGCACAACCCGAAATCCTTCCTTTTCCAAAAGCTTTTGAATCCGCCTGGCCCAATCCATGACTGCAAATTTTTCCAAAACGGCGCCATCACGTGAACGGGCGCCTGAATTTTCTCCACCATGTCCGGGATCGAGCACAATCGTTCCTCCTTTCCCAAGAGAAGGGGAGTACTGGAGCGGAATCAAATTTTTTTCGAGATCCAGCTGATTGATCCAAAGGGCAGAATTGGTGAGTTGCGGAGGAAATCCCCAGGCAAAAGCCGTTCCATTCCATCGACCGAAGGGTTGCCCTGGCCGAAGCTCAAAACTGCCATTGGGACTGGAGAACAAATAGGAATTTGAAATGGTTCCGATCGATTGTGGAAGCAAAGGCTTCCATCCGTTTGTGGCAGCCCAAACAGAAAAATTGATCCAGTTGGTCCGCGGCGGCCCTGGTGGTTTAAAGGAAGGTTGGACCGGGGGTTGAGGCGGAGGCGGAGTTGCTTCAGTAATTACAGGGGAGGGAGTGTTCAGCGGTTCGGCAGGAATGACCAGTAGCGGAGTTACCTTTGGCTGCTGCTTTGGAGGAGAAGGACAGCCAGTGAGAAAAATCAAACCGATGACCAGGAAAAGATGAAACATCCGGCCTGAATCTCTGGGTTGCTTTCGGAATTCCTGGGTCACCTGCGTTCTGCCAGCACAATAGCCAGCCGACAAATTGCGAGAGGGTAACTCTCAGCGAGGACTTCAGTGCTGGTGCTGGGGTCCGAGTCGTAACGGGCAAACCATTTCTTGGGACGTAGTCGTGTTTCCCCGCAAACAATCGGTTTTCCCCAAAGACTTTTGATTTTCGCCTTAACCTTGTTTGCCTCAGCTTCCTCAGTGGAATAGGGAGGAACGATGCTGTCCTCCACCAAACCGAAAAGTTTAGTGTGAATTGCCCGGTCCAACTCAACCCCGGGCTGCATTTTATAAGGATTAATGCCTTTCACCTTGGTATTTCTCGAATGCTAATACAAAAAACAATGTTCAAGGTCAATTTGTCTCTGGATTAGACTATCTTTACCCAGGAATCCCGGGAATGGCTCTCCAACGCCGCTTCACAAAGCCGCACTTCGTAATGGCCATCCTCCGCGGTCGCAAAAAGCGGGGTGGTTTGCCGCCCGCTTGCAATATGTTGATACACTGCGCGATAATGCATTTTGTGACTGTCAGGGAACCCTTCAGGATGGCCGCCCGGATAGTCGGTAAACTCTGCCACATCTTCCATAAAACCGGCGGTCCCGCGTTGAAGGATTTGGTTCGGTTCATCACGTCTGCCGACAATAATTTCATTCGGCTGCTGAAGGTCCCAGCGAACACTCCCGTTTGTCCCATATATTCCCACTGCCAGACTGCATTTCCAACCCGCCGCGACCTGTGAAACAGAACAATTGGCATGGACACCTTTGGCATTTCCATGTGCGGCTTTTCCAAAACGAAGCAGGATACTGGCGAAATCTTCTGTATCCACTTTGTAAGGAACCATTGTTTTAGGATCGATCTTTGCAAACGTTTGCACTTCGCCCTTTGGCCGAAGCCGCTTTTTATGAAAGGTCTCAAGAGTGGCATGGATCGCCTCTGCTTTCGCGCCGAGGATAAACGAAACTGCATCAATCCAATGGGTGCCGATGTCCCCCACCGCCCGGAGTTTCCCCCCCTCTCCCGAAAGAATCCGCCAGTTATAATCGGTTTGCTTCAATAACCAATCCTGAAAGAAATGCCCCTGCACATGAATAATCTGACCGAGGTCACCGCGTTCCACCATCCGCCTCATTTGAAGCACCGCCGGAAAAAAGCGGCACATGTAATTCACTGCAAAGACAGGGCCCTGTTTTCCTCCTTTGCGGACTGCTTCCACAACCCGTGAGGTGTCACGACTGTTCATTCCCAGCGGCTTTTCGCAAATCACATGTTTTCCAGCTTTCAATGCCAGAAGCGATTGTTCCACATGGGCTTTATTGGGTGATGTAATATGAACGACATCCACGTTGGGGGAGCGATATAACGCTTCCACATCATAATCGCCATAAACTTCCGGAATACCCCATCGATCCGCGGTTGCCCTGGCGTTTCGAGTGGAGCCGCAAATTGCAGTGACCTGAACTCCCAGCCGTTTCAATGCTTCGATGTGGACGGGACCGATAAAGCCGGTCCCGATTACCCCGGCCCTTAAGGTATGCAACGCTTTGGTCATTGAATGATCTTAACGAAGAAATGCTGTCGCAGAAAGAACGATGATGGTCAACTCATCGTTGTCCCTGTGCTTTTGTAAAGGCATTGACCCTTTCGATCTTCGCTCCCTTGGCGGCATCCATTACCCGAATAATCTGTCCCCATGGAGCTTCAGTGTCAGCCCTGATCGAGAGGGTTATTTTTGGGTTTTTTGCCACGCGGGCAGCCAGTTCTCCCTGGAGACGGTCCAAAGTTACCGGACGGGTATCCAAAAAAATGTGCGGTTCATTTTTTGCAATGGTCACAATAATTCCCGCATCAGGCGACCCGCCTTGCTTCGGTTGCTTTGATTCAGGCAAGGCCAGTTTCAACGCAGGCGTTTGTTTGAATGTAGTAGTGACCATCAGGAAAATCAGCAGCACAATCAAAATATCAATCAGGGAGATAATAATGATTGTAGGCGGTGTGCGCCGTTTGTGCGTGGTAAAACGCATAATTAAACTTTCTTCTGCTCTGCTTGTTGCCGGACAAACTGGTCCAGCACCCCTTCCATTTCCACGGCCATGGTCTCTACTTTTTTATTGTAGTAACTCCATGCCACCAGGGAGGGAATGGCGACCAGCAACCCCATCAAGGTTGTGTTCAGGGCAATCGCAATTCCTTTCGCCAGGACAGCGTTATCAGCAACGCCAGTTTTTCCCAGGTCCCCGAAGAGGGTGATCAACCCATGAATCGTTCCCACCAATCCAAGCAGTGGAGCTATTCCCACCACAATTTCCAGGATAACCAATCCCCGTTCCAGTCTAACCACTTCCTGCCGGGCTCTTGTCTGGACGAGTTCAACGATTGCTTCGCGTGGATTCATCAGGTTGTCTTTCGCCAGCAGGAGTAAGCGGCTTGTGGGAGAGGGATTGGCGGTACAGGACTGAGTCAGCCGTGGAAGGTCTTCACGGGTTTTACAGTTCTCTGCGGTGGTTTTCACATAAGGAGGGATCACCTTGGACCATCGCAACGCCAGCCCTCGTTCAATGATAAACGCCAGCCCCACGACGGAGGCGAGCACCAGTAAAAACATGAAAGGTCCGCCCGATCTGAAGAATTCCCACATAGTTCTATATTGATTGAGTCATTGATAATGAAAAGTGAATCGCACTTCGCGATAATCTGTTTTTAACATCCGCCGCAAATCCGCTGGAAATGGCGCATAGGGAGCGGGATCAAGCACTGCTCTTTGGCAAAGCCATCCCAAAGTCTCACTGACCTGCGATTCAGCCATTCTCATGTCTGTAATGCGTCCATCCCGGTTCAGCCGGAATTCAACAACCACTTTTCCCAATTCGCCACGGGTTCCGCTCTTGTCCACGAGTTCGAACCAGCGGGCCTGCACCGCTGCAATAAAAGCGGAATCGTAAGCTCCGAAAGGACTGTTTTTTACATCCAGGTTGCTCTCAATGGCAATTCGCCGGACCCCTCCCTGTTGCTTCATTTTAGGTCCTTCAATGATCCCCTGTTGTTGTGCTGCCTGGGCTAGTGTGCGTGGACGCGGTTTCGGTGGCGGTTTGGACGTGCTGAAGCTCGGTTTTTTATTGCCTGGTTCCAAAAAATCCCCCGGCTGGATTGGGTCTGTTTTGGAAATATTCTCGCTCGTGGAGTTTTGGGTGTTTTTTTGCGCTGGCTGTTCCTGCGGTTTTGCCGGTTGAGGTTGTTCAGGTGCGAGCGTCTCCCGCGGCGGCGAAGCTTTGGCAATGTCAAGCACCTTGGGCACTTTCTCCTGGGAACCGTCAATGCGAGGAACAGTGCCATCCTTCGGGATCGGGTTGGCCGCCATAGTATTGGCTGTTGAATAGTGGAGTGCCTCTTTCGGTTCCTCGCGGGTCGCCTGGGAGGGATCCACTTCCACGAAAATCATCTGCGGTTCCTCCCGTTGTTGCTGGGCGGCTTCGGTCAGTTTTGCCAATTGCTTTTGGATTTCCGCAATGCTGGCATTTCTGGGAAGCAGCGAAGTTTTCCAAAAGCCTACCGTCCGGCCAAACTCCACAATAAAAAACAGCGCCATATGTAGCGCCAGGGAAAGGGCAAACGCCCTGAGAATCGGTCTTGATCTCAGGTGGTTCAATGCTCGGCTGTAGAACGCAATGACCATGTTTGAACAAGGATGCAACACCCTCTTTAACTGGGCAACCTGTTACATCTCTCGTCGCAGCATCTGATGTACTCGTCCGCCTGCCTATTCAAGGATGGCATGGTCCTTATAATGAGGGACGACCACATTCGCCTTTGGTCGCATTGTTCGGAGGAGTTCCCCAAAAGCCATTGCCTGGCTCTCTTCACCATGGACTACCGCAATATGTCTGATATTGCCGGAAAGCCGATTTGCATAATCCACCAATTCGCTTCGATCAGCATGACCTGAAAACGCATCAATCGCGCTGATTTTCGCCCGAACGGTGTGCGGTTCTCCAAAAATGTTGACTACGGGTTTCTGCGCCAGGATTTGGGCTCCCAGCGTATGCTCGGCGCAATATCCAATGAAAAGAACCAGATTATTGGGATTGCCGATATGGTTTTTCAGGTGATGTCGAATTCTCCCTGCTTCGCACATTCCCGAGGCACTGATGATTATCGCACTTTCCTTCAGATCATTCAGTTTCATCGAGTGAGCCAGCTCCCGAATATAAGTCAGGTTCTCCATTCCAAACGGATTCGCCTTTTCTCGCAAAAATTGATAAATTGTTTCATTGAAGCATTCCGGGTGCAGGCGATAAACCTCCGTTGCATTCACACTCAAGGGACTGTCCACGAAAATCGGGCAGGGTGGAAGTTCACCCGCAAGGGTAAGCTGGTGCAAGGTGTAAACAATCTGCTGGGTGCGGCCGACAGAAAAGGCGGGGATAATCACTTTCCCATTATTCTGCAAAGTCTCCCTCACAATGTCACGGGCAGTGGCCACTGCTGATGGTTTGGCGGTGTGTTCCCGCGCTCCGTAAGTGCTCTCGATTTGCAGGAAATCCACATCATCCACAGGTTCCGGGTCACGCAGGATATCGTCATTGCCACGCCCGACATCACCGCTGAAAAGGTACCGGAATTTGCGGCGCCCTTCACGTACATCCAGAATTACCTGTGCGGAACCCAGGATATGCCCGGCATCCTTGAAGATTAGTGTCACGCCATCCGCGATCTGGATGGGGCGGTCATAGTTCAGGGAAATGAACTGCCGGACTGCTTTCTCAGCATCAGCTGCCCGGTAAAGTGGTTCAACTGGGGGTTCTCCCCGTTTCGCCCGCTTTTTTGAAATAAACTCTGCATCCGCCCTTTGAATCTCTGCAGAATCTTCCAGCATGATGGCGGCAAGATCTCTCGTGGCGAAGGTGCAATAAATATTTCCGGAGTAACCCTGGCGGCAAAGATTCGGAAGATTGCCGCAATGATCGATATGGGCATGACTCAACACAACGGCGTCAAGAGTTGCCGGATCAAAGGGAAAATGGCGGTTTCTTTCCATGGTTTCACCGCGTTTTCCCTGAAACAAACCGCATTCGAGAAGAATTCGCTGGCTGTTCACCTCCAGCAGATACATTGATCCTGTGGTTGTCCGGGTAGCACCCAGATAGTTCACTCGCATTGGCTCAGGATGGCGAAGTTCCGCACGTTCGCAAGCTCTCCAGTTATTCCCGCTTCACCCATCCAATCTTCTTTGGCATTGTCACCGCTGAATGCGTGAGACCTTGCGGGCGTGGACCGAATCGCTCGAAACTTTCATTCTCGAAGTCATCTTCGGCCAACGCCGCGGAACCCGTGCGGCCATAGTCCGAGGGTTGCTCACCGCCCTCTCCAAAGTTTTTGGAGTGGCAGTAAAACTTCGCAAATTTCTTTATGATTTCCGCCTGTTGCGTGATTCCACGCTGGGCATTCAGGTCATTGCCATTGGAAACCTGACTGTTGGCGGGACAGGTAAAACCCCTGTCGTGGAAAAATTTGCTCGCGTGCTTCAGGACGAAGGGCGGCATGTGGCAATTCTTTCACGCGGTTATCGTTCCAAGCCCCCGCCATTGCGTAAAAGACTGATCAACAAACTGCTTTTTCGTGAAGAAAGCACGCCACCGCGCGTTGTTTCCGACGGCAAATCGCTGTTGCTCGATTCTGAAACCGCAGGGGACGAACCTTACATGCTTGCCTCCAATTTAAAGGATGTGGTCGTGCTGGTGGATAAGGACCGTGTCAAAAGCGGGCGATATGCCATCGAAAAATTTGGGTGCGATACCTTGCTTTTGGATGATGGATTTCAATATTGGAAACTTCGTGGCAGGCGTCGGGATATCGTACTGGTGGATTTTCAGCAACCTTTCGGCAATGAACGGATGCTGCCCCGTGGGACGTTGCGGGAGCCGCCGGAACATCTGAAACGCGCCAGCACAATTTTTATCACGAAAAGCGACGGAAATACCGAGGAACTCCGCAAACGAATCGCAAAATACAATTCCACAGCAGGCATCATCGAGTGCATTCATGCTCCCCTTTATTTTGAGGATGTGTTCAGTGGAGAGCGCTACGACCTGGAATTTTTAAAAGGGAAGCGCGCTGCCAGCCTGAGCGGTATTGCCCAGCCTGAAAGTTTTGAACTGAGTCTCGCAAAACTCGGCGCGGAGCTTGTTTACTCAAAACGGTTTGCTGATCACCACCGCTTTTCGCAACAGGAAATCCTGAACGTGATCAATCGCAGCAAAAAACGACAAGCCCAGGTCATCATTACCACCCAGAAGGATGCTGTTCGTTTTCCCAAAATTGATCGTCGCGATCTTCCCATTTGTTTCATGCGTGTGGAAATCAAGATTCTGAAAGGCGCCAAGGATTTTCAGGAATGCGTCCGCCAGATCTGTTTTAAATTTTAATGGCTTGAACTCTCTCCTCGAACTGGACCGGAAATATATCTGGCACCCCTTCACGCAAATGAGTGATTGGATGGCCAGCGATCCCATCATTATTCAGAAGGGCAGGGGAGCGTATCTGTACGATATTAACGGACAAAAATATCTTGATGCCAATTCTTCGATCTGGACCAACCTTCATGGGCATGCTCATCCGGTAATCAATCGCGCAATCCGGCAGCAGTTGAGTAAAATTTCACACAGTTCAGCGCTTGGCCTTGCCAATGAACCCGCCTCCATTCTGGCAGGCGAACTGGTTCCGCTGGCGAATGCCCAATCACGGTTCAACGCTCAACCGGAACTGGCCAGGCTTTTTTATTCTGATGATGGCTCCACCGCGATGGAAGTGGCCCTCAAGCTTGCCTATGAATATACCCGTCGCCTTGGTAAAGCGAAAAAGCCTCGGTTTCTTGGATTAAATGGTGCCTACCATGGAGACACCATTGGTGCCGTCAGCCTCGGGCACATTGATCTTTTCCATAAAAATTACAGCGGGTTGTTGTTCGAGTCGGATAGTGTCATGGCGCCCTACTGTTACCGCTGCCCTTTTAACCAGGCGAAACCGGAACGCGCTGATGCCAGAACCTACCGCAAATGTAAATGGGAATGCGTCGGCCAGGTCGAGAAGGCGTTTGCCACCGCAAAAAAATCAGGCAACTCCTACGCTGGAGTGGTTGTGGAACCTCTCATGCAGGGTGCTGCCGGAATGGTCCCGCAACCAACCGGTTGGTTGAAAGATGTTTCTGCAATCGCCCGTCAATATGATGCCTTGTTGATTGCTGATGAAGTCATGACCGGCTTTGGTCGTGTCGCCTTGCGTGATGCGGCGGGCAAACCTTCTTATTTTGCTTCTCATGCAGAAGGAATTATTCCTGATCTCATGGCGGTCGCGAAAGGCATGACCGGTGGTTATCTCCCAATGGCCGCAACCTTTGCAACTCAACCGATTTTTGATCTGTTTCTCGGCAGGTATGACGAGTTCAAAACCTTTTTCCATGGCCACAGCTTTACGGCTAATCAACTCGGCAGCGCTGCGGCTTGTGCCAGCATCGACATCCTGAAATCACCGCAAACATTTCACCGTCGCGCAAGGCTGGAGCAGGCGATGAAAGAAGGGTTGGAGGAGTTATGGCTGCTCCCTCAGGTTGGCGATATTCGCCAGTCAGGATGTGTTGCGGGAATTGAATTGGTGGCTGACTGGCGTCAAAGAACTTCCATTCCGCTGGCAGCCAAAGCCGGAATTCGTGTCTGCACCGCTTTGGCGGAAGCCGGTGTGCTGACGCGTCCCATCGGGAATGTTATCGTCTTGATGCCCCCCTTCTGCACAAAACCAGACGAGATCAAAAAAGCAATTATGCTGATTGCCAAAGCTATCCGCCAGGTTTTCTCCAGTTAATCTTCTTTGAGGGAAACCCCGGCCTTGATACCGGGATTCACGTTCAACCGAGATTCAGGCGATGATGCGGGTGCGCATCGATTTTTATTACTCTATGTTTCTTCGTGAAATCAAAAGCATTGTCGAGTTGGAGTCCGCGAAAAGCCTTGGGGGCGTGGTCATGCATGTTTTTGTTGACTATTGCCGTTTGCCTCGCTGACACAACCAGTTCCCGTTCGAGCATCAAAAATACCGCTGAATCACTCGATGAATTGGTTTCAGCCGAAAAAAAACGCAAGATGATCATCCACGAAAATGGTCATCAACGGGAGATCCGAATCAAACCTCTGGACCCAACAATTTTCGCACCAAAAATTTCTTCGATTCTGGAGATTGATGAAGATATTATCACCAGCGCCATTCGTCAGAAAAAGGTGAAGGTAAGTGACCTGGTATTTGCTCAAATCCTTTCCAACACAGCAGGAGATTCATTGCACGAAAATCTTGAAAAGCGTTCTTACAGCAGCTGGCTCCAGGAGCTTGAGCGAGTCGGGGCCAATCTGGAACAGGTCCAAAAAACTTTCGATGACCTTTATGTCGAAGTCTCCTTTGTGGCAATGGATGCCCGGATGCAGCAACGCCTCGCCACCACCCAGCGCGGTCGCTAAGAGGGTGTCCAGATTACTGATGGCATTGCCGGGTTTTTCTCTGTTCTTCGCGCTTTGATTTTCACGTAGGGAGGCAAATATCTCGACCGTTCCAGAAAATTTGCGTCTCCAACCTTTTGCTGAGGTTCGACCAAATCTTCAACAACAAATCCTGCGCGACACAGCCCGCCAATCAGGGTTTCCCAGGGGTGAAGGAATTCGACCATCTCCCATTCCCGATGCAAACACGGGGAGGTCTGCGGCAATGCCCCTGCATGGTTATATAGGGTGCGCACCAGGTAGCCTCCCGCTCCGGGATGCGGAAGCGCATCGCCTTGAAGACTGGCAGGTTGTTTATGCTGTGAAATGTAAATTCCTTTTGGCTCAAGAATTCGCGCTACCTCTGCATGAAGCCTGTGCAGTTGCGGGATATAACAGGAACTGACCGGCTGGAGCACAACTTGAAATGAGCCGCTGCCGAACATGGATAAATCCTCCATCGTTCCCTGGATTGTCTGGAGTTGAAGATGATGTTCGGCTGCGATCTCCCGGTCTAATCGAAGCATTTCCCCGCTGATGTCCAACACTGTAACGATTGCTCCCGCTGCTGCAAGTAATGCGCTTTGGAGCCCCCCACCGGAAGCCAGGCACAAAATCGGTTTACCCTGGACGTTTCCTTCGAGCCAGTTTTCAGGGTCGATGATCGGCAATGGATTTTTGAGGTCTCGCGCCAGTACTGTCCTGGTATGCCGCTCTCCTTCGAGCACTCGAAGGTCGTAGGCTGCCCGGTTTTTTTGAAGAAACTCTTCCATCAGAGTGACCGGGCCAAATCTTCCGCTGACCATGAATCCTGCCTGTCCGTGAGAGAATCTGCCGCTGTGCCATGTCTCCAGACACCATAGCGAAGTGCTTTGACAGGATTTGCCTGCAGGCGGGGTTGGGCCAGCAACCCTCCCAGAAAACCAGCCAGTACATCACCTGTTCCCCCCTGAGCCATGAATGGATTGCCGCTGGAATTGATGAAAATCTCCCCATGATTCCTTCCAATCAGAGTGTGATGCCCTTTCAATATTACCCAGCAGTTGCCGAATTTTGAAGACAACCTGCGCAATGCCTCAAAGCGGTTCTCCTGGATATCCATGGCTGTGCAGTTGAGCATGCGCGCCGCTTCCCCCGGATGTGGAGTGATGATACGACGCGAATTAAGCGGGGTATGTCCACTCTCCAGCCAATCAAGAGCGGAGGCATCAACAATCACGGGCAGCGGAAAATCCTGCCAGCAATCATTCGTGAAAACCGCAAACTCTCCATGCGCTTCCGGAGCTGCCAGACCAGGTCCAATCACAAGAGCTGTGGAATTTTCCGGTAACTTCGAAACGGGCCGGAATGGATGAACCATCGCACCCTGTAATTGCGAAGCGACTGGTGTGTAAACGTGCGGTGAGGTCATCACACTTACCAGACCCGGCATCGCCCGCATCGCCCCACGAGCCGCTAATATCGCGGCGCCATGGTAACCGAGGCTGCCCCCCACAATGGCAACATGCCCGTAAGTGCCCTTGTGACTATCGACTCGCCGCAAAGGGGGATACTCCTTAAAATCACTCTCAATCGTCCATTGCCACTCCGTTTGAATAGGGCAGGGGACAAGCCCGGTGTTTTCCAACACCACCAGTCTTCCCACATATTGGGCCGCCCCGGTTTGAAGCAAACCAGTTTTGGGCGCTCCGACTGTCAAAGTGATTTCCGCCTGCACCGAAGCTGTCTCAACTTTCCCGCTGTTTGCGTCCAACCCTGAGGGAACATCAATGGAGATGACCGGAACTGTGCTTTGATTGAGATGCCCAATTAATTCCACCCAATCAGGCCCGAGCGGTCGGTTTAATCCAATTCCAAACAGGCCATCCACCACAAAACGAGGCCGGTCCTGCAAAGCGGTTGTAAGTTCATGAAGGGATTTTTTTGGTTCGGTGACTTCCAACAGTTGGAGCTTACGCTGGCAGAGGTGCGGCACTGCGGCTCGAACATCATCTCCGTTATGGCCGCTTCCAGCCAGGAGCAGGATTGAATCCTCCGGGGCGGTTCGTTCAAGCACTGCCCTGGCAATTTCCTTGCCGACTTGCGCGATGACACTTTCCTCGCGCTTGCCAGCCTCCCATGAGACCTTTTCCCAGGCTCGCATCTGTTGAATGTTTAAAACAGGCAAGGACATCGTCTAAACAATCACATCTTATCGACACCCTCCACAGCCGCTCTGTTCAGCATTCTCTCCACTCGTGGCAGGGCGTTTTGTATTAATTCCGAGATCGTTCCTGCTTCCGGAAGGTTCTTCCAATATTTTTTTGGCATTTCCGCTGTCATTGCTTTCAACTTCAGTCTCGCCGGATTAAACGTGCTTCGATAATAAGCCAACCAAAGTTCCTCCTTGCTGTCAGGCTCCAGATTCAGGGGTTTGGAAACGGGCTCACTCCAACTGAGATCCTTTAAATTCCAGTGAATGCAGCCAATCGGTGTCAGAATCGACCAGTTCATCGAGTAAAAGCGGTCCCGGAAAAAAGGCGCAACCCTGTTAAGAATAAAATGTTCAGGCTCGTACCATGCAAAAAAATGACTTTTCTCATCTCCCTCCCGCTGGAATTCACGAAAGCGCACGAAGGCAGTCATTTTGTGGATGGACCGCCCAACCTGCTTTTGCAATTCATGGGCGCGGCGAACCACTGGATCAGAACTGATTTCGAGTAGCTTTGGTTCCCCATGATTCAATCTCCAGAGCAGCATGTAAAGCAATTGCCACTTTGCTGTATCGACATGACAGGCCACGGCTTCTGCCAGTGGTTTGAATTCTTTCGGAACTCGGATCTCCTTCGCAGTTTTTTCCTCTGCGAAAGTATCTGCTTCGAACAAGCTCGCTTCTCCACGCTCTACAAAAATGCAATCGCCCGGCGGGAGTTCGTTGCTGATCGCCATACGGGCTGCTCCTCGCCAGCTTTGGAACGTGGGATCAATTCGAAAAATCTTCATGTTCCAAAAAGTTCCAGTTGCTCATTGGGCACAGCAAGTTGTTGGCGAAGTATTTGCGGACGCGATTCCAGATTTGCCGGATGGTGATCGCTCGTGCAAACAAAAGGCATTACCTTTTTTACTGCTACTTTCAATCGCACCAGATCCCCAAACGTAATACGATGCCAGCGGCGAATCTGAAGAAGGCGTTCCACAGTCCTCACCCCAAGGCCCGGTACCCGGAGCAGCATCTCTCGAGGAGCTTTGTTCAAATCAACCGGAAATTTCTCGGGATGCCGCAACGCCCAGGAAGATTTGGGATCAAGCTGTAAATCGAGATTCGGTTCCTCCCGTGGCGTGATCTCGTCCACAGCAAAGCCATAAAATCGCAAAAGCCAGTCAGCCTGGTAAAGTCGATGTTCCCGAATCAATGGCGGTTTGATTGGAGGCAGTGTCGAAGAGGCATCAGGAATCGGGCTGTAGGCGCTATAATAAACCCGGCGTAATTTGAAGCGCGAATACAATGACGAAGCCCGCCCCAAGATGGCGGCATCATTTGCCTCCGTGGCACCAATGATCATTTGAGTGCTTTGACCGGCAGGGGCAAAAGCAGGTCCCGCTGCTTTTCCTTTCTCCCTCGATTCATCAACTTTGGTTCGAATGTCGCCCATCGCATCTTCGATACGCTGCAAATTCTTTTCCGGTGCGAGCCGGTCCAGGTTTTCCTGGGTGGGAAGTTCCACATTGATGCTGATCCGGTCCGCGTACAATCCTGCTTCCTGGATCAACTCACTCCCTGCTTCCGGAATGGTTTTTAGATGGATATACCCTCGAAACTGATGTTCCACCCGCAACGACTTTGCCACCCGAATAATCTGTTCCATCGTATAGTCCGGGCTGCGGATGATCCCGGAACTCAAGAACAATCCTTCAATGTAATTTCGCCGATAAAAATCAAGCGTCAGGTTCACAACTTCTTCTGCGGTAAACCGGGCGCGCGGGACGTTGCTCGATTTACGGTTGATGCAATAGAGGCAGTCGTAGGTGCAAAAATTTGTCAGCAAAATTTTTAATAATGAGACGCACCGGCCATCAGGTGTATAACTGTGACAAATCCCCGAGCCTCCTGCTGAACCAATTCCTCCACTCTCACGCGCACTCCTTGAGGAAGTCCCGCTGCTCGCACAGGAAGCATCATACTTTGCCGCATCCGCCAGGATCGAAAGCTTTTGGAGAAGTTCCATGAGGCGAGCGAACTTACTCTGATTTGGCGATTGTTCAACTCCTGGAATTTCCATATTGGATTTGCCCTGAAAAGCCTTAAACTTTTCCCATCACTACCAAATTTATGACCACCTCCATTCGTGTTCTATTGTGCCTTTCGTTGATGACTTTTGAAGCATGGCTTGGCGCTGCTGAGTCTGCTCAACCGCAACGTCAGGGCGGGACCGAACAACGGGAACGGCAGCGACCACGTCCCCGCCCGGAAGTCAAATACACTCATGGGAAGGATTCAGAGCGAAAAGAGGGGGTGCCTCGTGGCAGGATTACGCATCATGTTTGGAAGGACAGCAAAGTTTTTCCCGGCACGATTCGTCATTACTCCATCTACGTCCCAGCCCAATATGACGGCTCGAAGCCTGCCGCGTTGATGGTCTTTCAGGATGGCCATACTTACCTGAAGGAGGGTGGGGATTTTCGAGTGCCGGTCGTTTTTGACAATCTCATCCACGCAAAGGAAATGCCCGTGACAATCGGCGTTTTCGTTGATCCCGGCTTTAAACGAACGGAATTGCCTCCCGAAAGGGACTGGAGACCGCAACCGGAAAATCGCAGCTTCGAATACGATACATTGAGCAAGGATTATTCAGATTTTCTCCTGAACGAAATCCTTCCGGAAGTGCAAAAAGAGTATCGAATAACCGACGATCCTGAAGGTCACGCCATTGGCGGCATCAGCAGCGGTGGCATTTGTGCCTTCACTGTTGCCTGGGAACGCCCCGACCAGTTCCGCAAGGTTCTCTCGCATGTCGGCAGCTTCACCAACATTCGCGGCGGTCACAAATACCCGGAAATTGTCAGGAATGCCGAGCCCAAGCCACTGCGTATTTTTCTGCAGGATGGCGCGGATGATAACCGCAGCCGCCGTCCCGGCTGGAACTGGGTCATTGGAAACCTGAACATGGCCGCTGCCCTCGAAGAAAAAGATTACGATTATAAATTTGTTTTCGGAGAAGGGGGCCACAACGGAAATCATGGCGGAGTCATCCTGCCGGATTCTCTCCGCTGGCTTTGGCGTGACTATCCCAAAGAATAAAGCGAGGGGATATTTCGCTACGCCAATATTCCCTTCACCACGTGACCATGCACATCAGTAAGCCGGAATTTCCGGCCCTGGTAGGTATATGTCAGCCGTTCATGATCAAACCCCAGGCAATGCAGAATCGTTGCCTGAAGGTCATGAACATGAACCGGGTTTTCTGCCACATGAAAACCAAGATCATCTGTTGAGCCATAGTTCAGGCCCGGTTTGATCCCCCCTCCTGCGAGCCACATTGTAAAGGCCTGCGGGTGGTGATCTCGGCCAAGGCTCCGCCCCAGCGCTGCATTGCTCTCAACCATCGGCGTCCGCCCGAACTCTCCGCCCCAGATCACCAGCGTTTCATCCAGCAATCCGCGTTGTTTTAAATCCTTGATTAATGCCGCGGAAGCCTGGTCAGTCGCTCCGCAATTATTTTTCAAATTTCCAGACACATCTGAATGGGCGTCCCAACCTTCATGGTAAATGTTGATGAACCGGACTCCTCGTTCGATCATCCTGCGTGCCAGAAGGCAGGCCCGCGCGAAGCTGGGTTTGTCGGGGTCGCACCCATACATTTCCAGCGTCTCTTTGCTCTCGCTCTTCAGGTTCATCAGGTCTGGTGCGGAACTTTGCAGCCGATAAGCCATTTCATAGGAGGCAATGCGTGTTTCGATTTCCGGGTCACCCACAATTCCCAGATGTTCCCGGTTCATCTCGTTAATCAAATCCAGTGAGTCTCGCTGCAGCTTGTTGTCCACCCCTTTTGGCAAACTCACATTCAGGATCG
This sequence comes from Verrucomicrobiota bacterium, assembly GCA_033762115.1. GTDB lineage: Bacteria > Verrucomicrobiota > Verrucomicrobiia > Limisphaerales > SXQI01 > JANRLX01. The sequence continues at coordinate 25,521 of JANRLX010000037.1, read as the reverse complement.
GGTCGCCCTGGGAACGAAACCGGACTCCTGCGTAAACGGAAGGTAAAAATCCGCTCGACCAATTGGCTGCGCCTCCGCTGATTCCCGCTCCCGTGGACATTACTACAAAAGCCGGCAGATCCTGCGATTCACTTCCCAATCCGTAAAGCGCCCAGGAACCGATGCTTGGCCGCCCCGGTTGAGCAAACCCTGTGTTCAGGAAAATCTGTGCCGGCGCGTGGTTAAACTGGTCCGTTTTCATCGAACGGATAATGCAAATATCATCCGCCACCTTGCCAAGGTGCGGCAGCATTTCAGAAATTTCCGCTCCCGATTCACCATACTTCTTGAATTCATAACGTGGTCCCAAAACATTTGCGTCAGGACGAATGAAGGCATAACGCTGCCCTTCATAAACTGAGGGAGGAAGCGGCTTTCCTTCCAGTTTCTTTAGCTCCGGTTTGTTATCAAATAAATCGAGCTGACTCGGCGCACCAGCCATGAAAAGGTGAATCACCCGCTTTGCTTTTCCTTTAAAATGCGGTTCCTTTAAAGCCAGCGCCTCTTTTGCCGTTGCTCCATGTGACCAGGGTGAAGTGGCGTTCGCCAGTAAGGATGCAGCGGCGATCTTTCCAATTCCCAATCCGCACTCCTTTAAAAACCACCGTCGCGAATTGACCCTTGGATTACTGCCTCCGTAAAAATGGTTATGGCAATTCATAAGATCAGTGGCTTCTACGATTTAGTGATGGTTTCATCCAGGTTCAGTAAGACACGCGCCAAAGCGGTCCATGCTGCCTGTTCCGGCTTCTGATTTTCCTCAGCTTCCCCAATCAGGTCGGCGGCATTCAACTCTCCCGATTTGAATCGAACCAATTGCTGTTCATAAAACTTCAGCAGGCGCTCAATTTCATCCGCTTTGGGAGAGCGGGTCAGGCATCGTCGGAACAATTGTGTCGTTACTTCCTTCTGCTCCAGTTTTTGGTTCACCGCCCATCGTCCCAATGCCCGCGCAGTTTCCATAAACACCTCGTCATTCAATAACGTTAATGCCTGCAATGGAGTATTCGAGCGTTCGCGTCGTGCAAGGCACGCTTCCCCGCTGGGGCCATCGAAGGCTGCACTCATGGCATATGGCGCGGTTCGTTTGGCAAAAGTATACAATCCTCTTCGGTAACGGTCTTCCCCCTGGCTGACCTTCCATTCCAATGGCCCATAAGCCCCCTCAGTCGAGACACCGGGAGGTTGTGGAGGAAACACACTTGGGCCTCCAACTTTCGCGGAAAACAATCCGCTTGCCACCAGTCCAAGATCGCGCACCAACTCAGCTTCCACGCGGAAACGCGGCCCTCTTGTCAGCAACACATTCAGCGGATCACGTTCCATCAACTCTGGCGTTACATCGCTTGCCTGCTGGTAGGTGGCGCTCATCACGATTTTTTTGTGCATCTTCTTTTGCGACCAGCCCTGTTTTGGAAATTCCAGGGCCAGCCAATCCAAAAGTTCCGGATGGCTTGGCAATTCTCCCTGAAACCCAAAATCCTCCAGGGTCCTTACCAGCCCCCGTCCAAAAAATGCTTCCCAGTGACGGTTCATCACCACACGTCCGGTCAATGGGTTCTCTTTTGAGACGAGCCATTTGGCGAAGGTTAACCGGTTTTTCGGTTCCTCCTTTGCCATGGCTGGCAAAAACGATGGAACGTCCGGCATCACCTCTTCCTTGGCTTGCAGGAATTCGCCGCGATGATGCCGCCGCGTCGTCCGCGCATGATTTGGGGATCGTTCCTTCAATGCCAGCGTCGTGGGCAATTTCGGTAAATTATTTCTCGCCTCCTCCACTTGTTTGCGTGGCTCCTTCAGGTCAGGAGTGATTCGTATGAATTCTTTCAGCAATCGTTCAAGCTGCGCAGGTTCAGCTGTTCCATTCTGATGTGCCAGCAATGCCTCATAACTTTCCTGGGGCAGGGGAGAGGCGATGGCTCCGTCGTCACTGGTTATCCAGATTCGGAATTTGCCCAGCGGCGAGGCATAATAACGTTCCATCGTGAGTTCCACCTGCAGATCACCTCCGCTTTCAAGGGCTTCAACCAGGTGAAACACTGCATTATGCGTTCTTCCCTGCGCTCCCTCGATTGACCAGCCACTCTGCAAGTCTCCATCAATCGCCCTGCCTGCCCCGGTCTTGTCTTTGGCGAAACTTTCGGTTGCATTGGTCAATTGCAGAACCTTCCCGCCTGCTGACAGTTTGAATTCAGACAGAAAAAAGTCTCCCTCAGGCCCTTCATAATAAACTCGTCCGGGTCCCCCTTTGGGTAAACGATCATCCGGCAGCGCCTCCAGTCGCACCGCCTTTATTTTCGAGGAGACTCCTTTAAACCGCACTGTGTAAGTGTCGCTCTTGGTAAAATCTCCCGAGGCAAAGATGATACCTTCCGGTTCAATATCGAGTGTCGGCGTCGGGCTGCTGGCTTCAATCGGGGTAAGTCGCTCCCAGGTCACAGCCCTGGTCGATTCACGCTCCAGCCATTTTGAAAACTTTTTCTCCAGATGCTCCTTGCGCCGTTCTGCGAGTGATCTTTCATCCGGCTCTTCGCTTCCCACGCTGATCTTGAAACGGCCAAGCGTATGCTGTTTTCCATATTGCTGATGCAATCGCACAGTTACTCTTCCCCCTTCGGTGTGGGTCCAGATTTCCTCCAGCTGGAACTGCGCTCTTCGATGAAGCCGTTTTCCTTCCTGCGCTATTGCCCAGCCGCTGTCCAGTTTCCCATCAATCGCGTTGCCCACCGGAAAGTCATTCTGCGCATAATCAGCGCTGGCATTGATCAGTTTTGCCTTCCGGCTTTCCCTGCTGCCGATCTCCCCAATTTCAACTTCAATTTCGCTCAGCACGAAATTCCCATGATCGGTTCTGCCTGGTCCGCCGTTACGAACTTTCTCATCCGGGATCGCTTCGAGTTGAATATGGGTAATCCGGCGCGTGGGCGTGTCGAAAATGATTGTGTAAAGATCACTCTCCGGGTTTTTTTCGCTGATGATTCGGAACGATCCATCAGGCAAAAGTTCTGCGTCCAACCCTTCCTGTGAACTGAATTCCGCCCCTGCCGGGGTAATCCACTGAATTTGCGATTCAACCGGAAATTGCTCAGGTAAACTCCGTTCCATTGCAGCAAGCTTCTCCAATCCCTCCTTCCGTTTTGCGGAAACATCCGGTTTGGGCACTTCGATGGTCGGTTCATCGGCGTTGTTCATGAATGCCATGAACTTGTAGTACTCGGAGTGCTGGATCGGGTCATACTTGTGCGTATGACATTGCGCACAGGCCATCGTCAACCCGAGCCAGGTGGTTGCAGTCACATGCACCCGGTCCACCATCGCGTGAAAACGAAATTCCAGGGGATCGCTTCCTCCCTCTTCGTTGATCATTGAATTGCGATGAAACCCGGTGGCAATTTTTTGTTCAAGGGTTGCATCCGGCAGCATGTCTCCCGCAAGTTGTTCAATGGTGAACTGATCGAACGGCATGTCTTTGTTCAATGCGTTGATCACCCAGTCACGGTACGGCCACATTGACCGCACCCGGTCTTTTTCATAACCGTTGGTGTCTGCATAACGCGCCAGATCGAGCCAGCGCCGAGCCCACCGTTCTCCGTAATGAGGTGAGGCCAGCAAACGGTCCACCAGTTTTTCATAGGCGTCCGGCGAACTGTCCTTCAAGAATTCTTCCGATTGCTCGATGGTTGGTGGAAGGCCGGTCAAATCCAGGTAAACACGCCTTAACAGAATTTCCCGGGGTGCTTTCCCGGCAGGCGCAAGCCCTTCCTTCTCAAGCCGGGCCAGCACAAAATAATCAATTTCATTTTGTGGCCAGGTCTTGTTTTTTACTTCAGGAATGACTGGAGCCTTGGGCTTCTGAAATGCCCAGTGCGGAACGTATTCAGCCCCGGATTTGATCCATTGCCGTAAAATCTCTTTTTGCTGCTCATTAATCGGGTGCTTTGCTTCCGGCGGCGGCATGAGATCATCCTCGTCGCTGGTGAAAATGCGCTTGATCACTTCACTCTCCTCCGGCTTGCCCGGGACAATGGCCACCGCTCCCGATTTTCCGGCTTTGATCGCCTCCTCCGGGAGATCGAGCCTCAACTTCCCTTTCCGCGTTCCCTCATCCGGGCCATGGCATTTGAAGCAATGACTTGAAAGAATGGGGCGCACATCCCGCAGAAACTCAACTTCAGCCGCCTGCCCGGTCCCTTCAAAATTCCGTAAAAACGCCAGTGTAAAAAGAAGCAAAATTTGCCGAAGAAAAAGAATGGCGCGAGAGACAAACATGGCTTGGTTTGAAAATTTAACCTAAAGCAACAGACGTTCAAGCCAAGCTTTTCTTCACCAACCCCTAACGCTTGCGAAAATTCGTATGCACAATCCCCCAGACCAATAACGAAAACCCGGCCAATCGAATGATATAAACCTCTGGACGCAGTTCATCATTCAACTGCATTGCAAAAAGCACGACTCGTTCCACGGAAAAGACCCAGAATGCCGCTGCAAAATAGAGGAACAAGACATCTCGCGAAGTTTTCCAGAAGCGCCAGAAAAAATAGCCGCACGCCCAGGCACCCATCAGGCAGACTCCCGACAACAATAGTTGGGCGGAATTTCTCATTACGCACGGCTTCGAATTAATCCGAAAAGTTGGAGAAAAATGGCCAGCGAAGTTAATGCTGTCCTGTAAACCATCAGGTTTTGGTGTGGTATCACCAGCTGGTCAATGCAAAGCAGCACATTTGTCAGGGTAAAGACGATAAAACTCAGAGCACTCCAAAAAGTCAGGGGCGTAGGTTGCCTTCTGTACTGGATCCACAGCAGAATGCCGCAGGAAGCACTTGTCACCGCACACAATATATAAACGATGGTTGCCAACTATTTAAGGGCGGAAAATAATCCAAATCTCCGAAACGGATTTTACTTATGACAACGATCTGTGCAAGGAAAACCATTCTTGGCATTCCGCACCGGGCTCCTCCTCAAGAGTGCCGGGCTCAGCCCAGGGGCCTTTTCCAGTTTATTCAATAAAAAAGCCGCTCTTGCGAGCGGCTTTACATCAATTAAACTGGCAAAAATTTATTTTGCGGCAGCAACACGGGTTTCTTTTTCCTTCACCGCTGTAGCTCCCTTGCCGACACGACCGCGCAGGTAGGTCAGTTTTGCGCGACGGACTTCACCACGGCGTTCCACTTCAATCTTGTCCACACGTGGAGAATGAACCGGGAAAATACGTTCCACACCTTCCCCGTAACTAATCCGGCGCACAGTAAAGGTTGAGTTGATGCCACGCCCACGACGGCCGATCACCACCCCTGAAAAAATCTGGATTCGTTCCTTGTCACCTTCCACCACCTTGGTGTGGACTTTGACTGAATCTCCCACATTAAAATTCGCTGCGTTCTTGCGGAACTGCTCCGATTCAATTTTATCAAATATAGCTTGGCTCATAACTCGTTTGGCTTTTCTACTTTCAACAAATCAGGCCGCTTCTGACGCGTGCGTTCCCGGGCTTGCTCAGCCCGCCATTTCGCAATCTCCGCGTGATGGCCTGACAATAAAACTTCCGGCACTTTCATTCCCCTGAACTCCGCTGGCCGCGTATAATGCGGATATTCAAGCATCCCATCGCTGAACGATTCATCCGCCGAACTCTCCGCATCACCCAGGACGCCGGGTATCAGGCGGGTCACAGCATCAATGATCACCATTGCGGGCAATGCTCCATTGGTCAGCACGTAATCCCCAATTGACAGCTCATCGTTCGCGAGCCGTTCCCTCACCCGCTCATCAAAACCTTCGTAACTCCCGCACACCAGCAGCACATGCTCTTTCATTGCCAGTTCCCGTGCGATTCCCTGCTCGAACTTTCGTCCTCCGGGAGTCAACAAAATCACATGCGTCCGCTCATTCGCCAACTGTTCGATCGCTTCAAACAAAGGCTCCGGCTTCAGCAACATCCCTGGCCCGCCACCAAACGGTTTGTCATCCACCGTTTTATGCCGGTCATGGGTCCAATCTCGCAGGTTATGGATACCCAGTTCCAGCAACCCGCCATCCCGCGCCCGTTTGATGATGCTTTCATCCAGCGGACCTGCAAACATCGCGGGAAACAATGTCAGCACATCAATCTTCATAAGATGAGCTGCCGCTCGAACGCTCCGGCGAACGTTCCACTTACCGGGAATCCCGGTCTTCCACAATCTCCACTGAACAGCGCACCCCTTTTTTTGCGCTTCCCACCAGCAGCAACGAACGGATTGCATGGATCGTCGCTCCCTGGCGTCCGATCACTTTACCCACATCAGCGGGATCCAGTCGCAATTCAAACAAAGTCATCCCATTCCGCTCCACGGGAGTCACCGTGACCGCGTCCGGGTTGTCCACAAGGGACTTCACCACATAATCCAGAAACGCCTGCATTGCGCTCCGTTAAGCTGCGGCAGCCGCAGTGCGCCTGGCTTTTCTGATAAAGCTTGCCACCGTGTCGGATGGCTGCGCTCCTTTGCTCAACCAATATTGGGCGCGATCATTGTCCAGGGTGAAGTTTTCACCCTTTTTCAGAGGCTGGTAGGTCCCAATCTCTTCAATAAATTTTCCGTCACGAGGGCTCCGGCCATCGGCGACTACAATACGGAAAACAGGGTTGTTTTTCGCCCCGATCCGTTTCATGCGAATCTTTACTGCCATAAAAAATCTCTCAGCAAACTGCGGTTCTCTTTCTCACCGCCGGCCAATCCGGCCCTTAAAAAAGAGTGGAGAGCCTAATCTCGCGGCGGGCTCTTGGCAAGCGCGACTTTGTAAAATTTTGGCAAGGGCGGTTCTCACCCTCCAGAGGATTTTCGCAGGGAGTTAACCTTAAAAGACAAACTCGTAACGAAAGGCAAAGAGATGCACGTTGATGCTGTAGGTGCCGAGATAGGCGGGGTTTTGATTCGATGTGATATTCCGTTCGTCGTAGAAAATCCCACCATAAGCGAATTCGATGGTATGCTGTTTGTGAGTGTAGCCAATTCCGGTGGTAAATACATGCTGGTTGGCGTCCGGTATGGTTGGTGAAAAGGTATAATCAGGCACAGGGCTTTCGTAAAACTGGTAACCAGTGCGAAAGACCCAGTTCGGCGCAAACTTCCAATCGCCACCGATCCCTGCGGTAAACGTGTTCTTCCAATTTTGCGGAACGTAAGCTGCCGTCCCAAAAAGAAAGCTGTTCGCTCCAATATCCAGATTCAAGGCCCCAAAATTGGAAAATTCGAGCCACTCCACGTCGACTTCCACCCGAATCGTGGGACTCAGTTCGATTCCATAGCCAACCGCCACAATCGTGGGAAAATCGATATCTGTACTGAAATCGCTTCGTTCCTGGGCAATCCCCGCCGGAATATTGTCGATTTTAAAGTAGCCATCGTATTCCACCTCAATCGGGGAACGGTAAGTGAGGGCCACCCGATGCCCTTCCAGAGGTTCCCATGTGATCCCTGCATTGACGCCAAGACCTACTCCGTCTGCACGGGCTTTGATATTTCCATCGGGAGAGCCCGCAACAATTGCTCCCCATGGATAAAAATATTTGAAGGTGAGTTCAGACCACATCACATCCACACCTGCGCCAATTGAAAGGGTATCAGAGATTTTGAGCGCTGCTGAGGGGTTCAGGTTGACCGTTTTCATCTCTGTAAACCAGGGAGCTGTGTAGCGGAGTGGTCCCCCAGGATCAAAGCCGCCTGACTTTTCCCATTCGTTGGATAAGCCATACGGGGTCGTCAATCCAATGCCTGCCGCGAACTTGCCTTCCTGAAAAGGTGTGGCAAAGAAGAAGTTGGGCAAAAACTTCCACGGATTGGTTGTTTCTGAATGGTGCCCTGTCGCGGAATCATGCTCCACGTAAATGTAAACGACACTGGGAGCGAGGGACAAGGCAGGCTGGTCAAGATCGATCATGTTGGCGGGGTTTTGTTGCACTGCAGAGGCATCGTCAATATGCGCAATGCGCCCGCCGGCACGACCCAGGCTGAATGCCCCGGGAGGAGGGTTGCGGAACCCTTCACCCAGGATCTGTGCGGGGCCTGAGATGAGCGCAACCAATGGGAAAAATTGAATCAACCGGGTTTGATGTCGTGCCGATAAGTGCATGGTGGAGAGTAATTTTGGCCAGAAAAGTTTTGATTTACAATGAAGAATGACCGCTTGCCCATGAATTCGATAAAAACATTTCGTAACGCGGAATCTCCGTGCAAAGATTCTTCTTTTCAATAGAATGGCAGCGTCGCGGCATCTGATGATATCGGTTGTTTTCGTCGGAATTGTAGTCGTTCGAACGAAATTTCTTCGGAAATTTCAAGCTTTGTCGGTTTCTAAATGGATAAAAACTTAAGTCAGACTGCGGGATTAAAGGACAGCCTCATTATCTGCCGCAACAGTCAGGGAAATGAAGTGCGCGCCACCCCCTTGCGCATGACCCGTCACCTTGTCGTTTTCGAAGTTTACAATCCATACAGCATCCTTCAGTTGTCGGAAGTTTTAAGCGAGTTCCAGATCATCATGAGCGACCGGGTCATTTACTCCGGTCGAGGAGTGGTGAGTAACCTGGTGAACACCGGGATTATCCTGGTGTGCGAAGCCACACTGGAGGAGGGGTGGCTGGATGTCGATCTTTTCTCACCAGTCAACCAGAGGATCAAGCTCCAGGCAGAGGTCGCGGAATTCCTCAAAGAACAGGCCAAGCTTCATGTGGTGCGTCCCGATTTCAAGGTCGTGGTGGCGGACATGCAAACCATGCTGCTTGAGTTGAGACGCTGGATGGAACAGGTCGAACTGGGAGTCCGCGCTCAGCCTTCAGCCAATCGCCTCCAGCTTGAGCGTGAGATCATTCATGAACTGCAGGAACCGATTCTCCCCTCATTATTGCCTTTGTTTGAACGCTTCGAGGAAACCTGCCGGAGCATTGAGGAGGACCTCCGCCCGGCGCATGGAAGTTACGTGAAGCGGCAGTTGCACCCTGTGGTGCTCTGTGCGCCGTTTTTCTATCGGACCTTTCGCAAACCTTTGGGCTATGCCGGTGATTATGAGATGGTGAACATGATGCTGCGTGACCCACTGGAAGGCGGCTCCATGTTTGCCAAGTTATTAAACTTTTTTTTCCTCAACACGCCGCCGGTGGTGGCGCATCGCAACCGGATCACTTTCCTGATCGAACGGCTGAAGGACGAAACGAAACGGGCAGTGACCGCCGGGCGCCCCGCCAGGATTTTCAACCTTGGTTGCGGCCCGGCCAAGGAAATTCAGCTTTTCATCACCAACGATGAGTTGAGCAATCATGCAAAGTTTGTGCTTCTGGACTTTAATGATGAAACCTTGCAGCACACTGGCAAATTGCTGGAAAATTTAAAAACCCGGCATAATCGCACAACCTCTGTCCAGACGATCAAAAAATCTGTTCACCAGATTTTGAAGGAAGCAGGCAAGCCCAACCCGGACATGGTGGCCAATTCATACGATTTGGTCTATTGCGCCGGCTTGTTTGATTATCTGTCAGACCGTATTTGCAAGCGATTGATGTCGATCTTTTATGACCTGGTCGCCCCCGGGGGATTGCTCGTGGCCACAAATGTGGAAGCATCCAATCCTTCCAAAAACTGGATGGAATATGTGGTCGAATGGCATCTTGTCTATCGGGATAATAAAATTTTGCAGGCAATCCGGCCTGATTCAGCGCCAGCTGACGCAATCAAAATTTCAACGGACAATACTGGAGTAAATATTTTTATCGAAGTGCGAAAACCAGCGCATGTTTAGAGCCGGGCCTAAACCGAATCCGGAACTGTGGAGCGCGTTCCTGAAGCATGAACAGGAAGTCGCCATTCAACGCTATCGTGTAGCCTGTATTCTCGGGGTGATTTTCATGCCAGCGGGTGTGACCCTGGACTTCTTTGTCTACCCCGGCCATGTCGGCCGCTTCTTTGCTCTGCGTGTCATATGTTCCCTGCTGCTATTCGCACTTTGGTGGCTTTTTGGCACAGAATGGGGAAAAAAGCGTTACCGGGGGTTGGGATTGGTGGAGGTCTCCCTCCCTCTTTTTTGTATCTCCTGGATGATTTTTGAACAAGACGGTGCGGTTTCCCCCTATTATGCCGGGTTGAACCTGGTCCTGATGGGCTCAGGATTGATCCTCCGCTGGACGATTATGGACAGCATTTACGTCTTTATCATCGCCATGCTGATGTATCTGGCAGCGGTCTTTGCCCACGGGCCGATCAAGGATGGCGGCATCTTTTTTAACAATCTCTACTTCCTCCTTGTCACCGCTGTGTTCGTTATCGTGGGGAATGCCGTTTACAACCGGCAGTTGTTCAGGGAATTCGAACTCCGCTACGAACTGGATCGAAGTCGAAGGACTGTCGAGGAAAGCCACCAGAAATTGGTCGAACTGGACCAGGTAAAGAGCCGCTTTTTCGCAAATATCAGTCATGAACTGCGCACCCCGCTGACGCTCCTGCTCGCCCCGCTTGAATCGCTGCAACAACAGCTAAAAGAGCATTACGACCCGGAAATCCCTGAACTGCTCCGCACCATGCACGCCAATGGCATGCGGTTGCTGAAATTAATCAATGACCTCCTCGACCTCGTCCGGCTGGAATCGGGAAAAATGAATATCCGGGAGGACGCCATCGATTTGAAAGCGTTCCTGCTTGGCCTGGTCCAGTCGATCCGACAGGTCGCTGCCGACAAAAGAATTCAAGTCAGCACCCACGTGGATGCAGAACTGGACTCCGTACTAACGGATCGTGACAAACTCGAAAAGATCACTTTAAATCTGCTCTTCAACGCGGTTAAGTTCACCCCGGCAGGCGGCGAAATCGCCGTCTCAGCTGAACGCGAAGGAAATGTTTGGTTCCTTAAAGTCAAGGACACCGGGGTGGGGATATCAGAAGAGCAGATCAAAAATGTGTTCAGTCGTTTTTGGCAGGCTGATACCTCTTCCCAGCGAAAATATCAGGGGGTTGGGATCGGATTGGCCCTTGTGAAGGAACTTGCGGAAATTCAGGGTGGAAAAGTAAGTGTCGAAAGCCAGATCAACAAAGGCACAACAATGTCTATTCAATTGCCATTCAAAAAGCCGAATGCTGGTGCCCCTCAAGTCGAAACGGCTCCAGCCTCCCTCCCGGAAGCCAGCAATGCTGTGGAGGCTGCACGCGAAGAGTGGCTGACCACACTCTATCGCCGCGCCGAGCTGTTTCCTGCCATGACCATGGTGCAGGACAGCATGCGCCCAATCGAATTTTTACAGGGTGGGAATAAACCCGTCGTCTTAATTGCCGATGATGAACCTGACATGCTGCGCTTTTTGAAAAGCCAGCTTCAAAGACAATGGCAGGTTTTGGAAGCAGTTGATGGAAATCAGGCCATTGAAAAGGCGAGCCAGTTTTTACCAGACGCCATTTTATTAGACATGATGATGCCCGAAAAAGATGGGTTGGAAGTCTGCCGTGAGTTGCGGCAACGCACGCCAACCCAGCGCATTCCCATTATCCTGCTGACCGCCCGTGCTGATGAGGAAACAAAACTCACCGCTCTGGAAGTGGGAGCCAATGACTTTTTGACCAAGCCATTTTCCACCACTGAACTGCATGTTCGAATCAATAACCTGATCGAAGCCCGACATTTCGAGCGGCGTCTGGCCCGTCAGAATCAAATCCTCGAAGCCACCCTCCAGCAACTGAAAGACACCGAAACTCAATTGGTGCAATCGGAAAAGCTGGCTTCTCTCGGCAGGATGAGCGCAGGGATCATTCATGAAATCAACAACCCCCTTAATTTCGCCAAGACTGCGATCTACATGCTTCGCAATCATGGAAAAGCCCTTCCCGAAGATGATCAGGGAGATTACCTGGATGTGGTCAAGGATATCGAGGAGGGGATCAATCGAGTTCGAACTATCGTTTCGGATTTGCGCGCCTTCACCCATCCGAATACCGAAAATTTTCATGAAACCAAGCTCGAGCCATGCATCGCTGCGGCATTGAGATTTCTTTCCCATGACTGGAAGGAGCAGGTGGAAATTCAGAACGAAGTTTCACATGCAGTTTCCTTTTATGGCAATGAGCATCAGATCATCCAGGTTGTTCTCAACCTGTTGCAGAACTCCCTCGATGCAATGAAAGGTAAACAGTATGGCGACCAAAAACCCACCATCCACCTGTCCGTGGATGAAATTGGCGACAGGCTGATCCTGAAAATCCGCGACAACGGACCTGGAATTCCCCCCGAGGTGTTGCCGAAAATTTTTGATCCCTTCTTCACCACCAAGGATGTGGGAGAGGGAATGGGTTTGGGACTGAGCATTTGCTACAAAATCATGCAATCCCACCAGGGTCGAATTTCAGTTGAGAGCGAATTGGGAAGTTTTACTGAATTTTCCCTTGAATTTCCTGTCCGCCGCTCGAAGGAAGCGGCCCTTTCCGCAGCTTAAATTATGCAAAATTTTTACGATTATAAACGCTTTGCAATCCTCTACGTGGATGATGAGGAGAAGTCGCTTAAATATTTTACCCGCGCATTCGAGGAACATTTCCGCGTTTTCACCGCCTCCAACGCGCAGGATGGTTTTCGCCTGCTGGAAGAGCATAAGGATGAGATCGGTATCCTGATGACTGATCAACGAATGCCAGGAGAGAAGGGGGTTCAGCTACTGGAACGCGCCCGCCAGTTGCGTCCAAAAATCGTCCGTATTCTCGCCACCGCCTACTCTGATTTGGATGCAGCCATCGACGCGGTGAATTCCGGCGCGATTTACAAATACGTTCACAAACCGTGGGACGTTCCACAACTGGAGATCACCTTGCGCCGCGCTCTTGAGTTTTTCCTGGTTTCCCGCGAACGCGATACCCTGCTCCGTGAAAAACTTGCTGTGCTGCATCACATCATGATCGCAGAACGGGTGGTCAGCCTTGGTGTTCTCGCCGCCGGGTTGGGCCATCACATGCGGAACGCCCTGGTGGCGGTTCGCACCTTCCTTGATTTGGCTCCTGACAAGATGCGGGAGGAAAAAGTCGATGTGGAAGAGTTGAGAAATCCCAATTTCTGGCAGGATTTCTATTCCCATGTGCAGAACCAGATCAAACGCATCATGGAGCTGCTTACTGATCTTGGGTTCGCCGCAGAACCAAACAAGGTAATGTTCAATGATTCAGTCAACCTCAACACTCTGGTATCCGGAGTGGCGCAGGAAATGGCCCCGCAGTTTGCTGAAAAAGGGGTCCAACTGAAATTGGCCATTCCAACTGACCTCCCTGCCATGCAGGTGGATGAAAAAAAGTTCAGGCGATTGTTCGATCTTTTGTTCAAGGATGAGTTGGTCAACCTGCCTTCCGGCAGTGCGGTTAATCTGTCCGCAACGCTGCATAATGGGGTTGGAAACCTGCCCGAGATCGAAATCATTGTTTCCGATAATGGCCAGGGTCTTCCTGCCGAGGCACTTCGGTCCGTTTTTGATCCGTTTTACGTCCGGACAGATGATCCACAGGAATTTGGATTAAACCTGATGGCCTGCTATTTGATTGTTTATCACCATGGTGGACGGATCAGTGTCGACAATCAGGAAGGTGGCGGGACTCGCTTTATTGTCCATATGCCAGTCTCTGCCCGCGGGAAAAGCGATTTCAGCGAGCGGGATTTTCTCGGTCAGGTCCTCTCGAACGAAGCCCTTTGGGAACGGTTGTTGGCTGGCGCCTGATGAGGATTTAACCCAAAATTGACAATTCTGATGCCAAAGTGTACGACTAAAGCCTATACCGTCATTGGTCGATGAACCTTAAAACAGGAAAATGAGTCATCCTCGTACTCAACTTCAAGGGGAGGGTTTTGCGTCGTCCTTTGCGGGCGCAAGCAGCGGAACTCTACTCATTGTTGATGATGATGAAGGAGTTCGAGAATCGCTTCATATTGTTTTCAAAAATATCTATCACATTCTTTTGGCTGAAAGCGGCCAAAAAGCCATTGAATTAGCCAAATCTCATCCGATTGATGCGGCCATCCTGGATATCCGAATGCCCGGCATGACCGGAATTGAACTGCTTGCCCGGCTCAAACAGATCGATCAACGAATTGAAGTGATCATGCTGACGGCTTACGAGACAATCGAGACCGCTCGGGAAGCTCTAAGGCTGGGGGCTTGCGATTACCTCAGCAAGCCATACGAAATGAGCGGTATTCGGGAAGCCGTTGCCAATGCCATGGTACGCCGCGCTGTCTCCAGAGAAATCCAGGGATATGACCGCAAGCTGGTCGAGCTGCAAAAAGAAATTCATCATCAGCAACTTCGTGAGGAACTGGCCCGGACTCACTCAGAAATTTACGCCAGCATTCTCCATGACATTAACGGACCGCTCACTGTGATCGCCGGTTTTATTGATTTGATTCAAAAGGAAATTGTGGGTGCGGAAAAGCTCGGCGGAAAAGAACTGGAAAACGTCAAACATTATGTCGGCGGCATTTCCCGGCAGACCATCAATTGCATGGAGATCAGCCGCCGCTATCTCGGGTTTCTCCAGGGGAAATCTCAGACTGATTATACCGTTCCGGTAAACCAGGTCCTGAGTGATCTCGAGGAATTATTGACGGTCCATCCCGCTGCCCGTCGCAACCAGTTGGTTATTTATTCGGCCCAGCAGGATATCATTGCCCAAATCAATGCCACTGATCTGTTGCAGATTTTACTTAATCTGACGATCAACGCCCTCCAAAGTTCTCCGGACGCTCATCGCGTCCAGGTGCAGGCGCGGATGCTTCCAAACGTGCCGGACTTTGACTTGATGGCCCGTAACATGCACGAGCGTTGCTTCAAGCCTGATGGTGTGGATATTTCAGAGCCGCTTCTTGCGCTCACGGTTCAGGATAACGGGCCCGGGATGCCTGGTGAAATTCTCGATCTCATCTTCCAACCCTATTTCACTACCAAACCTGCCGGGCAGGGGACAGGGCTGGGGTTGTCTATTGTTAAACGGCTTATCACCCAGGCTGGCGGGGCAATCCATCTTTATTCACGTCCCGGTGAAGGCACCATTTTCACGGTCTATCTCCCCATTCGGCTCTAGCCGCTTTTCCTTTCTTTTTCAAAAACCCTGCCGGATTGTCCGGTTTGGTCTATCTTGCCCCCATGTCGAGCATCGCCGATCAACTGGGCAGCCTGACCGTCCTCAATCACGTGACAGTGCCGGACTTATGGCAGCAGGAAGCGGTCACTGCATTACGCGCCGGCAAGGATGTGGTGGTGCATGCCCCGACTGGCGCGGGGAAAACGCTGGTTTTTGAGCTTTGGTCAAACCAGGGGAAAAATCGTGGTCAGGCGATCTACACCGTTCCTACCAGGGCACTCGCAAATGACAAATTGGCAGAATGGCGGGGAAGGGGATGGAATGTTGGTATTGCCACAGGGGATATCGCTGAAAATCTCCATGCACCAGTCCTTGTCGCAACTCTTGAAACTCAAAAAAACAGGCTGATCAAGGGGGAGGGCCCTTCGCTGCTGGTCGTTGATGAATACCAGATGCTCGGAGACCATGACCGGGGATTGAATTATGAATTGGCCATTGCCCTCGCCCCACCACAAACGCAGTTGTTGCTTTTGAGCGGAAGCGTTGCCAACCCGCATCATCTGGTTCAATGGCTGACGCGGCTTGGACGAAAAGCGGAATTGATCCGTTCCGATCACAGGCCCGTGCCATTGGAAGAAGTCCACACCAGCAATCTGAGTTACTCGGTTCCTTCGGAAATTCGCGGTTACTGGCCACGGTTCGCGGCCAAGGCTCTCGCAGAAGACCTGGGCCCAATCCTTATCTTCGCTCCTCGCAGGCAGGCAGCCGAATCCATGGCGGCTGAACTCGCCCGTTACCTCCCCAATCCTAATCCATTGCAACTCACCCAGGAGCAGAAGCTCCTGGTGGGAGAGCATTTGGCCCGGTTGCTGAAAAGCCGGATTGCTTATCATCACAGCGGATTGAGCTATGGCGCTCGCGCCGGTGTCATTGAACCGCTGGCCAAGGCCGGACAATTGAGAATTGTGGTCGCCACCATGGGGCTGGCTGCCGGGATCAATTTTTCTCTCAGGAGTGTTGCGCTGGCCGGGGATTCCTACCGTCGCGATAACCAGGAACAGCCACTCAGGGCGGATGAAATTCTCCAGATGTTCGGTCGCGCCGGGCGCCGTGGTCTTGATGAAACCGGTTATGTCCTCATCTCCGCAAATGAACTTCGCCTCATGGATGCGCGTCCCGCGCACCTCTCCCGTGGAGGATTGATTGATTGGAGCGCTTTGCTTGGCATCATGAGTATGGCGGCTGAAATGGGAAAAGACCCCTTCATGGAAGCTGTGCGGGTCCAGGAACGCCTCTTTACCACCAAGCCAATCTTCCTTGGCGTTGAGGAATCGTTGCGGCATCCGCTTGTTCCCTGTGGTTTGCGAACTGACCCCGAACGTGCCCGTCACGTCCGCAAGCGTGTTCGTCAAATGCTGAACAGCCAGGGTGAATGGGAAACGTTTCCACCGCTTGTTGAAAAGAAGATCAGCGAAATTGTTTATGAACCGCGCAAGGAGCATCCCGGCAATTCGGCCGATGAGCTCAACCTACAAACGGCGGTAAAATTTCGCCCGGTTGTCACCGAGCCCAGGGCATTGGAACGCATCGGAACCGGTATGCTCTGCGTTTTGGCGGAAACGCCAGACGGAGTCATTTACGGGAGAACCATCACCGTGGCTGATCGCTTGAGTGATGGAAAGGTTCTGATTGCAAAATGGATTCGCCGCCTTATCGAATGGCAAAATCGCCAGGCAACGGAACAAATGTTCGATCAACAGATTGCTCCTCGGATCGAACAAAAACTCGCCGCGCAACGGCTGCAAGTGGCCCGGTTCAGAAAACTGGACCACAAAATCGTCGCCGATGCTTCCCTTGGAGAGATGTTCATGCGGGTGCCAGTGGATTCGCATGGAGTGCCCATCTGGAAACCGCGGGAAAGGGAAGTCCTTCCTCCTGATTGCGCGGTTTGTGATCTTGTGCCTGTTTGTCGTGAACTGCCAACCAGTACCGGGGTGGCCCTGCTCTGGAGACGGTTGAAACTGATTGATCAGGCCGGGGTCCCAACCCTGCGTGGTCGAATTGTCAGCTTTTTCCAACAGGAAGATGGATTGGCAATCGCGGCAGCCCTGGAAGACAATTCATATCCCATTGAGGAATTGCTCTATGACCTTGCAAATCTGGATGCCGGGTTTCGCTTTTGTGGCGAGGAAAATCGTTGGGCCGGGCGACTGGCCATGGCCTGTCACCAAACTTATGGGCTGTTGACGGTTCCAGGTTATCTGGAAAATGGTGCTCCTCCACGTTATGGAGCCGGGGCGGATCAGATCGTGGCTGCCGTCCATAAAAACCCGGCGGCAAAACAGGCCTGGATATCAGATCTGGTAGGTGCTGGTGATATTGACCGTGTTATTATCGAATGGCGAAGTCTGCTCCGGCAAATCAGCAACGCACCGGAATTGAACTGGCCCCGATGGTCTGAATTGCAGCGTTTGGCAGAGGAGACATTGGATGAAACAGAGTCTCCGACATTGAAAGATTTACCACCTCTTGATTTTAGCCAAACCCGGCGTGTGGATCATCGACTCATTTTACGACGGCATTAACCTCGTCAGAGGCTAATCTCAGCAGGGCTTGCTGGCAGCGAGGGTCAGACACTCCTCAGTGCGATTTTTTTTCGGGAATGCTTTCCAATGCTTCTTCCCGGAACACATGGATGAGGAAGTAAATAATGAACGCAATTCCAGCCAGTGCTTTGCACATCCCGCTGATGATCGGGCTTTTTGATTCAAGCACGAAACCAAGTATCGTTAAAACAACTGTTGCAATGGCAATCAACTTACCCATGCAAAAAGAGTAACGAAGACGCTCTCAAAAGTCTATTCTCATCAATACCTCTCCTTTCCCGGAACAGATTTCCTTGGCAGGAGGAACGGTTCACGGCATGATCAGGCATCCCAATAAGAATTCAACGAGCTTTGCTCACCCTGTCACATGGTTGTCACAGGAAAGTTTGACAAAGGTAACCAATTGGACGTAACAAGTAGGTCTCACACGTGAAAACCTTTATCCTGAAGGCGTTATCCCTGCCTTTATTGTTTGGTTGGCTCTCTCTTGTAGAAGTCAAAGCGCAAAACGGTCTCCTTCGAGAGGTTTACCCAAATATTTTTGGAGACATCGAATCACTGACCAATGACCTTTCGTTTCCAGGCGCTCCCGGATCGTCAGAGGCCATTTCTGATTTCGATACCCCCCAAAATACCGGGGATTATTATGGCTCAAGAATCTCCGGCTACATCGTTGCGCCCCAGGACGGCCCGTACACGTTTGCAATCGCCAGTGATGATGGCTCACGTCTTTTTCTAAGCACCGACTCCGATCCAGCCAACAAGCAATTGATTGCCCAGGTCCAGAACTGGACACCTTACCGTAGTTTCGAGGAAGCGGGGGAACCCCTGCAACGTTCCAATCCCATCAACCTGGTAAAGGGGCAACGTTATTATATCGAAGCCTTGCACGTCGATGGCAACGGCAGCGACTTCGTTACTGTTCGCTGGACCTTGCCGGATGGCACGATTGAAACTCCCATTCCCAACTCACAGTTGCTGATCGAAATTATTCCTCCCCAGATCACTGTTGACCCGGTTAATATCCGCCGAACCGAAGGTGAAATCGCCACTTTTACAATCGGTTTGATCAATCGAGGTCCCGTTGTGGTTCAATGGGAACGAAATGGGAGCCCCATTCCAAATGCCACAAATTTGAGCCTCAGAGTTCCCGTGACCATTGCAGACAGGGGTGCAAAATACCGCGCGCTGGTCACCAACCAGTTCGGTTCTGATCTCAGCCTTGAGGCCACTTTGTCTGTGGACCCTGATGTCACCGCGCCAATGTTGACAGGCGCTTTCAATTCCGGTGAGAACGACCAGGTCATTCTGATCTTTTCCGAACCCATCAACATCGCCACCGCCCAAAATATCCAAAACTATGGAATTGACCAGGGGATCGTCATTCTCTCCGCCCGCCTTGACGAAGATGGCCACACGGTTTTATTGCAGACCACCCCCCTGACCTTCGGCGGTAACTACGTTGTGACCGTCAACAACCTTCGAGACCGCGCCAATCAGTCCAATTTGATCAACCCCAATTCAATTGCGAACTTCTCCTACAATTACTCTGCATTACCCCCTTCCATTGCCATCCGCTCAAAAGAGCGGCTGTCCGCTTCGACCCGCAGGACCGGATTAGTCATTTCCGAGTTGATGTACAATCCAGCTCCGCTGCAGGGCCGTAACCTCGAGTATATCGAACTCTATAATTCCTCCGAAGTCATCGAAAGCATCGGTGGTTACCGAATCTCCGGCGCAACCGATTTTATTTTTCCCGAGGGAACTTTCATTCCTGCCGGGGGGTTCATTGTCGTCGCGGCAGTTCCCACTGATGTTCAGAGCGTTTACGGATTGTCCAAGGTTTTTGGCGGTTATAACAACCCGCTTCAAAACAGCAGCGGCACCGTCCGGTTGCACAATGAACTTGGCGCCATATTGCTCGAGGCTCGTTACGGCAGCCAGCATCCATATCCCGCCGCAGCTGATGGCGCGGGGCATTCGTTGGTTCTCGCCCGTCCTTCATACGGGGAAGGGGATTATCGCGCCTGGGATGCCAGTGTTACCATGGGAGGATCTCCCGGTCGGGCAGAACCCACCGTGTCCAACCCCTTTGCAACGGTAATGATTAATGAATTTCTCGCCCATACCGATCCGCCCCTCACCGATTTTATCGAGTTATATAATTACAGTGGACAGGCAATCGATATTTCCAATTGCATCCTGACGGACAACCCCGAAACGAACAAATTCAGGATTCCCGCCGGGACAATCATCCCCGCCTTTGGATTTCGAGTGTTCAATGAACAAGAGCTTGGCTTCGCCTTGAGTTCACAGGGTGAATCCATCTATTTCATGAACCCGCAACGGACCCGCGTTTTGGATGCCATCCGTTTTGAACCTCAACCGAATGGAATTGCCACAGGACGTTTCCCGGACGGCAATCCACGCTATCAGCCGCTTTCTCAAATTTCGCCCGGTTCATCGAATAAAAAACCGCTTCTGCCGGAGATTGTCATCAATGAAATCATGTTTGATCCCATTTCGGGAAATGACGACCTGGACGAGTTCGTTGAATTATACAATCGCAGTACCCGCGCGATCAACCTGGCAGGCTGGCGTTTCACTGATGGAATCGAGTTTCAATTTCCCAATATTACCATGCAGCCGGGGAGTTATCTCGTCGTAGCCCGCAACAAAACCAATCTTTTAAACAATTACTCTCAACTCAATTCCAATAACACGATTGGCGATTTTTCCGGCAACCTGGCGAACGGGGGAGAACGCCTCGCATTGTCCCGCCCCGAGCTGATCACAAGCGTGACCGCAGGGGGAGGAATGGTCACCAACATCGTCCAGATCCTGGTCGATGAGGTGCGTTATGAAGATGGTGGGCGCTGGGGAAAATGGAGCGCTGGCGGTGGCAGCAGTCTCGAACTGCTTCATGCCAATGCGGACAACGATTTTGGCTCGAGTTGGGCTGACAGTGATGAAACACAAAAGGGTGAGTTCGTCACGATTGAGCATCGAGGCATTTTGAATCATGGAATGACCAACTTTTCTTCCGTCAATCCCAGCATGAATCTCCACCTGCTCATGATGGGTGCCAGTGAAGCGATTTTTGATAATATCGAAGTGATTGGCGTCAACGGAACAAATCTGCTTTCAAATGGCAATTTTGAAGAGGAAATGAAAGATTGGCTTGCCCAGGGCACGCACGAAGACACCGTTGTCCACCTCACTGGCGGCTTCACAAACAGCGGAAGTCTCCATGTGAAAGCAACGGCGCGTGGGGATCTCTCCTCCAATCGCGTCCGTGGCAAATTAAAAAGCGGCCTGCAACCCGGCAGCATCGCCACGTTGCGCACTCAGGCCAGATGGCTGCGTGGCAACCCGGAGGTACTCCTTCGGTTGCATGGGAATTGGCTTGAGGCGGCAGGGCGTCTGAAAGTGCCTCGGAATCTCGGTACTCCTGGAATGGTTAACAGCCGCGCGCTGACCAACGCGGGACCGTCCATTATTGGAGTCACTCATTTCCCTGTCCTCCCAACGGCAAACCAGAATGTCACTGTGGCCGCTCAAATTACTGACCCTGATCGAGTCGGTTTTCTCACATTGAAGTATCGCCTGGACAGCTCCAATGCTTTCACCTCACTCCCCATGTCTTACAACGGAGCCGGATTTTATAGCGCTGTCATTCCTGGCCAGCCGAATGGGCAGGGAGTCGCTTTTTATATTGATGCTTCGGATGCAAACGGGGCTCGCTCCCTGTTTCCAGCGAACGCTCCAGTCGGTGAGGGAGTCATCCGGTTTGGTGACACTCAGCCACCCGGTTCTCTTGCCAGTTACTATTTATGGCTGAGTAAAAAGAACCTGGATCGCTGGGCCAGCCGTGATAAATCAAGCAACAAGGGAGTGGATGCCACATTCGTTTACAACGGTGATCGGGTCATCTATCAGATGGAGGCTTTATATAGCGGCAGCCCGTTCCATTGGGGCGGATATAATAGTCCGATTGGCTTCAACGCAAATTATGTCCTCAATTTTCCTGAAGATGATCGGTTGCTCGGCCAGACTGACTTCGTCCTGAATCTCCCTTCCAATCTCGGCAGTGATGCAACCATGGTGCGGGAACAAATTTTCTTCTGGATTGCCCGGGAAATCGGCCAAATATCCAACCACAGGCGCTACCATCACCTTTTTATCAATGGCGTTTTCAGAGATGATATAGGCGGGCGAGTCAGTATTTTCGAGGATTCACAACAACCCAATCAGGACATGCTCGATCAATGGTTTTCCAATGATCCCGATGGTGACCTCTATAAAATCGAGGACTGGTTCGAGTTCAATGATGCCTTTGGATTTCAGAATATCGATGGAACTCTGGACCCGTTCTTCACAACCAACCTGATTACCAACCAAAAGGAATACAAACGTGAAAGGTATCGTTGGACTTTCCGTAAACGCGCGGTGAGTGACTCCTTTCATGATTACGATGATCTTTTCAAACTGGTGGATGCATTGAATCAGGCTGATCCCGCAACGTATGGAACTCTTGTGGAGAACCTCGTCAACATCGATAACTGGATGGGAGCCATCGCCATTCGTCATGCCGTGGGAGATTGGGACGCCTACGGTTATTCACGCGGAAAAAACATGTATGCCTACAAACCTGAAAATGGGAAATGGCACCTCTTGCATTGGGACATCGCATTTGCTTTCGGCTTGGGAGATGGGCCCACCCACGATCTCTACGACGTGTCACATTTCGATGGGAGTATCGACAGGGTGACCCAGCGCATGATGCAGTACCCACCCTTCAAACGAGCTTATCTTCGAGCTCTGGCGAGGACTGTTGACGCGATGAATCCTTCACGGCTTTTCCCGCTGATTGATGCCAAAAGCTCAGCCCTTTCCGCCAACGGAGTTGATGTCGAATCCGCCGCATCAATGAAGGAATGGATTGAGCAACGCCGCTCATTTATTCAAGGTGAGTTGGCCAATGCCGCAGCGTCCTTTGGCATCTCGTTCAACGGTGGTGCCAACTTCACCACAAACCGAAATCATATCACATTGACCGGGACCGCTCCGGTTGAAGTGCAATCCATTCTCGTGAATGGCGTTTCCTTCCCGGTCACATGGACCGGAGTGAATACATGGTCCTTGCGGTATGCGCTGAAACCGGGGGCCAATCCCTTGTCCATCCAGGGCTTGAATGCAGATGGCCTCCTTGTCCCAGGCGGCACGGATACGATCACTGTCACATTTACCGGCGCTGGTGAAAATGTGCAGGACCGAGTCATTATCAATGAAATCATGTACAACCCTCCAGTCGAGGATGGTGGCTTTATCGAACTGCATAACACCTCATCCACTATCGCTTTCGACCTGTCGAACCTCCGCCTTAATGGCGTTGATTTCACCATTCCGGGCGGGACGGTGATCTCTCCAGGTGGCTTTGTTGTCATTGCAGATAACCAGGAGGTTTTCCATTCCCTTTATGGAAATTTGATCCCTGTCATTGGCGAATACTCCGGAAACCTCGATAACGGCGGAGAAACCCTCACGCTCCAGCGTCTTGGGACCAATGGTGTCGAATTAATCATCGATAGCGTCACTTACGACGACACTGCTCCCTGGCCGATTGCCGCTGATGGCGATGGCGCTTCACTGCAATTGCGCGATCCAGCTCTCGACGGCACGCGGGTTGCCAACTGGGGCGCTGCTCCAGGGATTGCCACTCCCGGCGTCATAAACAGCCTTCATTCCACCCTTACCACGTTTCCAAAGCTCTGGATCAATGAGGTGCTCCCACAAAACCTGAACAGCGTCACTGACAACTCCGGGGAACGGGAACCATGGGTCGAACTTTTTAATTCCGGGAACACAACTTTGAGTCTCGATCAATTCTTTCTGACTGATAACTATACAAACCTTACCCGGTTTCAATTTCCTGTCGGCAGGACTCTCTCGCCCGGTCAATTCATGCTGATCTGGTTGGATGGAGAAACTGCCGAGACCACAGCAAACGAATTGCACGCCAGCTTCCGGTTAAATCCCACCGCTGGCTCCATCGCACTTGTGAGGAATCAAAATGGCGCGCCCGTGGTTCTTGATTACCTGAATTACAGTTCTTTGCTGCCGGGCCGTTCCTGGGGTGCAGTCCCGGATGGCCAGGCCCAGTTCAGGGAAGCATTTTTCTTTGTCACACCCGGCGCCTCTAATAACGCGGCTCCAGCCCCCGCTCAAATCTTCATCAATGAGTACATGGCGAGCAATCCAAACATCATTGCCGATCCGGCTGATAGTGATTTTGAAGATTGGTTTGAACTCTTTAACGCTGGTGACGAAACAGTGGACCTGTCCGGGTTCATTTTATCAGACGACATTAACGACAAGGCACAATATGTCATCCCTGAGGGGACCATGATCGCTCCTCGTGGCTTTCTGCTCGTCTGGGCTGATGAGGAAAGCGCCCAAACAACCGCCAACAACCTCCACGTCAATTTTAAACTGGATCGCTCCGGAGACACCATCGCGCTGTTTTCCGCGGCAGGAGAATTGATCGATGCCGTTACATTCGGCACTCAGGCACAAGGAATCAGCGAAGGTCGCTCTGTCGATGGTGGAGAGAGTATCATTGCAATGCCCAACCCAACTCCCGGTCATTCAAATACTCCAATTGATCCAAACGCGCTTCGCGCGGGCGCAATGATTGAAAACGAGACAATCCTGATTACCTGGAACTCAAAAATCGGTGAAAGCTACAGGGTGGATTTCAAAAACTCCCTCTCAGATAGCGAATGGTCAGTACTCGGCAGCATCACCGCCACCGCAGTCTCTTCCTCTCTCTCAGACACGGTTAACGAAACCCAACGTTTTTATCGCATTGTCGAACAGTGACTTCTGCTAATTCGAGGAAAATCTGAAAGAACCCTCCTTGGCTGATTTTACGCCGTGGTTGGTAAAATCCTAGTCTCATATCCGGTTTCTCACCATCTTTCCCGCTCTTGCTTTCAGCGTTATTGGTGAGTATGGCCTGTGTGGGAAGGTGTGGATTGTTGCCGGGCGGAATAGCCGTGGCGCTTTTAATTTTTCTTAATACTTTTTCAATCAGCGGGGTGGAATTTCCACGACGTCATGCGGTGGAGCTGTCGGTAACCACCCAGGAATCCCCACCGCAAATTCGCCTTCACTGG
This sequence comes from Verrucomicrobiota bacterium, assembly GCA_033762115.1. Classification (GTDB taxonomy): domain Bacteria; phylum Verrucomicrobiota; class Verrucomicrobiia; order Limisphaerales; family SXQI01; genus JANRLX01. The sequence continues at coordinate 624 of JANRLX010000037.1, read as the reverse complement.
TTTAATGATGGAGAAGGCACATCTTATCGAATTATCCGCCGCCGCTTCGGTGATAGCTCCTGGTCCGAACGCGCCACCCTTGGTGGGAACAGTAATTCATGGACAGATCAGGGCGTCGAGACCGGCGTCAGGTATGAATACCACATCCAGAAACAAACCAGCTTGAACTACACCGCGCACGGCTATGTTCTCGCAGGAATTAACGCTCCTGTTCTGGAAAATTTTAACAAAATCATCCTTGTCGTGGAGAATTCCATTGCGGCGGCCGCTGGGAACGAAATCTCACGTCTCGAGCGCGACCTTTCCTTGGAAGGGTGGACTGTGATTAAAAAACAATTTTCCGCCAGTGACTCCCCTGTTTCGATCCGAAACGCCATCCGTGCTGAATACCAGAATGATCCTACCCGCGTTCGCGCCCTCTTTTTGCTCGGCCATATTCCAGTCCCTTATTCAGGTGACATCATGCCGGATGGTCATGAAAACCATCGCGGTGCCTGGCCTGCCGATCTCTACTATGGAGAAATGGATGGCAACTGGACCGATCGAACCGTTAATACCACCTCTGCGGAACGACAAATCAATTGGAATGTTCCTGGTGATGGGAAATTTGATCAAAGCGTGATT
>JANRLX010000036.1:0-43408 GCA_033762115.1 Verrucomicrobiota bacterium | reverse complement strand
AATTTGAGTTGGGCCAAAGCGAATTTTTTTGCGGCAAGTTCCTGTTTTTCCCTGGCGAGGGCGAGTTTCCGTTCGGCATGGTCCTGTTTTCGTTCGGCCAGTTCGATGCGCATGAATCGTTCGATGAGTTTGGCGCAGGTGATCAAATCGGGGGTGTTGGTGACGGATTGCAACTTCTGATGCAGCATATCCCACAGGAGGGTGAGGGCTTTTTGTTTGCTGGCGGGGCTGGAACTGGCCTCCGTCTGGGCAGGGGCTGGAACGGAGTTAACAGGAGCGGGGAGCTGTCGGATGGTGGCTGCAGCCTGCAATTGCATCAATTTGCGGAGACGTTTACGTTTGCTCATAAGAGGATTGTTAGCATGATGTCGTTTTCAATGTGGGTGATGGTTGCAAAAGAGAATTCATATGTCAACAGTATTTATGCACAAAAAGCATACCTGGTTGCAAGCTTATGGTGTTGTAAGGGTTGGAAAAGGTGGAGCGAAAGGCTTCTCAGAATCAAATCCCAAATTCCCGGTGGTTAGAGCTACGGATGGTTACAAGTGCTTTTGCGAACGCGCGGCCAGAGCCGGATTTCAGATATTTTCGAAGGCAGCTGCACGCTCTCGGTTGGTAAAGGCAATAGCAGTTTTGATTTGCCACGGACGAAATCTGGAGGTGTGGGGAACTTCCCCAGCGTTATGTTTTTCCAAACGCGCTTTTAAATCTTTGGTGAGACTGACAGAGAAGTGTTCCGCTCCAGAATCAGATTTGAGGATGTAAACGTAGGAGAATTGTTGCATCTGACCTGAGGCTGGCTTGCAGCGCCGCCCGCCTTCGCACTTCATGCTACGGTGTACTCTTGCGAATTAAATGGCGAATCGCGAAAAATTAAATGGCGAATCGCGAAATAGATGAGTGAGTCTGTTCGCCATATGCGACTGGTATCGACGAAAAAGTGTTCGCTGTCCTTTTGGAAGGTTTTTGTAACCGTAACAACTTTTTGCGCGACTGCGTTTAAGTCATCAAGGCATGCTGTCTATCGCTGATCTCATGGAAGCCGCGCTTTTAAAACGGCCTCAGAGCAAGATTGTTGGCTGAGAATCTGCCGACAAACGCCGTAAATGGCAGGATGGATTAAGGCCTCTCGCACGGAAAATCCAATCGCCACAGGATACTTCGAGCTTTTTTACTTGAAAGGGTTCAATCTGGCAGCAACAATTTGAACGGATTTAGTTCAAATTTGAATCGATCCGCACCAATATGAACCAATCAGAGATCACGATCCCTGGCATCAAAGGGATCTGCGGGAGACGCGAGGTCTTTATGGGATTCGCACCGGCAAACCTGTTGTGTTCAATGAGTTTCGCGGACGTTTTGAATGAACATACAGGCGAAGGGTATCAGCGAAAGTTCAATGAAAAGCACAGCCTGGACTTTCGCCGTTACATTCGCGGCGCGGAAAGTTCGACGATCCCCTTAACGTTCAATCTAAGGCCGGAGTCGGCGCACTGGTGGAAATTGCAGCAGACCGAATCGGGCTTAACGCTTCTGAAAATTGTCGCCGGAAAAAACCGCATTTTCTCCAGAGTTGATTGCCAGCACCGGCTTGGCTCTCTTTCAGAATTAGACATTCCTCTGGCGTTCATGACGTTTGTCGGGCTCCCCCTGAAAGATGAAATCGGCCTTTTTACAGTAATCAATTCGAAAGCAAAGGGACTGAATGCCAGCTTGCTGAGTTTTAATGAAACGAAGCTCCTGAACGACGTCGCAAAGGAAAAACCGGATCTCTATATTGCGGTTAGGCTCAACGATGACGAAAAATCCCCCTGGTTTAAGCAGCTTGATCTTGGGGGCGCGCGAATAATAGGACTGGCCCTGCAAAGTCTCTGCAATGGGTGTGCATCCTCAAATATAAACCACGGCGTGGTACTCCGAGCAAGTCAGTTCAATCCGGTCGTGCTCGTCATGCCCAATATTCTCCACCCGGAACAGCTTCGATGACCACGCCGGTTGGCTCGGGTGCGTCACATCGATCACATCCCCCGGCTCAATCGCCAGCCCCTTCGTCTGCGTCTTAAACTTCGCGACCCATTTCCCCTGAAGCCCCTCCCGCAACACAATCTCAGCCAGGCGCTCTGCTTGTTGCAACGTATCGACCGCGGGCAGCTTCAGCGTCTCCTCCACCACCCCGGTCAATCCAGCACGATTGATCCGGTCGCGCTGATCGTTGACATCCTCGCGCACCGCCTCAGCCTCCGCGTGCAGGGTGTCTGACCCGTGGTAAAACAACTTCACACGGTTGGCCAGTTCCTGCCGATCCATCGACTCGGACTCAAAACTGTCCTCCAGAATATTCGTGGCATTGAAGCTGAAAACGCTCGCCTCGCTTTTCCGCGCCTTGATCACCAAACGCTCTCCGGAGAAAAACAGGTAACCGTAAAAACTGTCCAGAATCGCCCGGAGATGCTCCTGCACCGGCTTCCGCGAATCGACCACGTAGTTCGTCGTGAATCGTTTCCCCGTATAGGTTCCAAGCGAATTGTGCCAGGTGATCGTGGCATCGCAATAATCCCGCGTCTCCACTGCCCGTGACCAATCGATCCGGCTCTCTTCCATCGCCAGGCCGGAGTACTTGTCCGTCAGAAGATCGATCAGGATCGTCACGCCGTTGTCGCTCCACGATCTCACGTATCGCTTGTAACTCACCAGAATGGCCGCTCCATTGGCCGGCGCTGAAGCGAACTCCACGTACCCTTTGTAACCATTCAATTGGTACACATTCCCGGCCTGAGCACCGGGGCCCATCGGCCCGTAAGCCACACCCCCAACCGTCAAGGTCGTGATCTCTTTCACGTCATGGTCCGCGTCCAGGAGGAACCGCGTCTTCACTCCATCGCCGGTAAATCCCTGGTTGCTCACGGTCACCAGGCTAAAGCCGTTCGCATCATACTCCCGGCACAGTCGCCCTTTCACCGTCACAGCCAGGTTGAAGCTGCTGATCTTCTCGGAATTGATCAGTCGGAAGACCAGGTAATTGCAATCGTTGAACCCATAAATTGGAAAGGACCGATCGTACCACGCCCGGATGTCTACCGGCACAGTAATATCGTGTGTGGCCGGGTAGAATGTGATCGATGGTCGGTTCGTTTCCGCCCCAATTGTTCCGGTGACTGCTTCCGCTTCCGTTTGGGCCGGGTTCCACACCATCCCGTCCGGACCGCTCGCCGCGTCAAAAAGCCCAGGGTTATCGTATTCCAGCGCATTGATCCGCAACCGGTCCCCGCCGCTTGTGAATGGCCCCACGACACGGCCACTCCCAAGAATCACCACCTTGTTGCTGCGCTGCTGGGTCAGGTCAGTCACCGTCTGCCTGCGGTCGATCAAGGTTTGGTAGGGCGAATTTCCCGCCACCGTCACCTTGCCGTAGATGATCGGGAGCGGCAGTTCTGGAGAACTCTGCGTAATCAACGCGTCGAACCCGTAGCGTCCACTGTCATTCTTTCGTTGACCCAGACGCGGTTTTGGCGAGATCGCGTAGCTCACCACCGAAAGGGCAATCGAAAAAATCATCAGGCCGATGGTTGCGGCTGAGCCAATGTTCGAATCGCTCAACGCCATCGCCAGCTTTCCGGCCTCGCTGGATTTGATCGATCCCACCGGCACGTAACCGATCCGTCGCAGCAGGGCCATTCCGTTTTCGATTCGTGAGTCGAAACCGCGCAAGGTATTGAGGAATTTCCATTCACCCAGGGCCACCGCCACATGGCAAATCCGGCTCCCGCTCCGTTCCCGAAAAAAGACCAAGTCGCCGCGCTCGAGGGTTTCTTCCTCGAATCGGTCTGGCACCACCTCGGAAGCGCAGCCGCGAATCCCTGCCGGTGCGGCCACTTCGATGCCCAGTTCCTCGCGCAAAAAGAGCGCCGCCAACCCCACGCAATCCACGCCGGTTTCACGACTTCTGCCGCCCTCCTTCCAGGGAATCGCGCACAGGTTCATCGGACGGTCGCCTCCGTTGGCATGGAATCGAAACCGCCAAAGTGGCTGTAGTTTTGCCGCACCGCGCAATCGTTGAAGGTGCGGCCGCACCCCCGCTCAATAGTAAATTGGTCGCCCGCTGCCGGTGCCACCGGGAGCGAAGCCACATGCAATTCTCCAGCGTAACTCGCCAGCACCGTCCGGCTCACGTTTCTGAGTGCAACCGTCGGTGTGTTGGCAAGGAACCGAATGGCCCCATTCTGCCACCAGTTCCGTCGCGCTGCGTAAGCTTCGATTTTGGAGAATGCGCTTGCATTAAGAGTGTCAGCCCATCGTGTCCGGATACCGATTCTCCAATAGCGCAAGCTCAGCGGATTGTGCAAATGGATGTCGAACAGCTTGCCTGGTTCCGGTGGCAGTTCGTAGGAGATCATCGGGTTCCAGTTCAGCACTCCGTCATCCATCGAGGCGCTGATCTGGACCAAACGCGGCAACACTTCCCGACCCAGATCGTTCCGGCCGCGAATGCGCCAGACCTGCGGCTGCACCGCGCTCCCGAAATCGAATTGGATCCACGGTTTACGGTTTCCGTTGTGCAGCCCGAAACCCTCTCCATTCAGGTGCCAGTACCCCTGCAACAAATCACCCCACTCATTCGAAAACTGAAATCGCCAATGATCCGTTGCGCTGTAGCTGCTCTTCACCCGGAACCCTTCGTAGTCGGTTTGCTGGGAACTGGTCGTGATTGCTCCATCCGCCAGGGCTTCGATCAGGTCGGTCCCGTAGCTGCCCGCCGTCCCCTGGTCTTCAGTCAGACCCGCGCTTTTCACGATGCTGGTGGTCGATGCCGCCCCGCACGTTTTTGTTTGGTAATTCACCACCGCGTAGCGCAACTGGCCGCACCGTTCATCTGCCCATTGAAAGCGGCAGGTCGCATGCATGTTCTCCCGTGGCACCATCGCGTTGAACCCGGCCAGGCCATTGCTGCAGGTGAATTCGATCTGGCGCAACGTCACCTTGGCCCGGTCAACCCGCCCGCTGAAAATCGGCGTCGCATCGTTCGCAGTCGGGTTGCTGATCGCCATTGACACTTTCCGGATCAGCACCGGCACTTCGTTCCACTCCACATCCGCCAGCATTTGCGCCCATTCCCCGCTCACATTGCTCGCCGCAATCGCCAGTTTGTCGCTACTGAATTTGGTTGATCCACGAATCAGTTTTCTGCCCAACACCCAATGCTCGTAACTGGCCGCGTTCCCTTGGGTGCCGCTCGCTTCCGGTGCCGTCAATGGCGTGAAAAAACTCAACCCCCCCGGGAGTGTGGTCAGTCGAAGAATCTGGACCGTGCCAAACGGGGTGATGATTGCCGCGTGTAAATAGAAATCGTAAAGTTCAGCCCATGAACTTTCGTTCGACGCCGCTTGCGTGGCCAATCCTGTTGAAAGGGTTTTCACTGCGCGTATTCGACCGCTGGAGGCAATGGCACCGTCACCCTTTCACCCGGCCCCGTTGCGCACCCGCTCAAAAGGCAGGCGATCAAATAGCAAATCGCCAATACGCCCAGGACAAAGCCGATTGCGTTCGCAATTCCGTTTAAAATCGATATCCAATGCATGGCGCGATCTCCTGTTGAATTAAAGGAACCTGTTGCTGCGTTTGCGGCTCAAAAAAAATGATTTCCGGTTTTCCTTCCGCCACGATGGCGATGTTGATTGCGTGTCCACCTTTGCCGTCACGTTGCCGGTACCAGAATTCCCCGAAGGCTAACCCTGTCGTTTCAACTCCGTTCTTGCGACTGGAGTTCCGATGCGCCAGGTCCGCGTAAAACGCCGCCCCACGTGCAAAATTCTCGCAATCGTTGCTCCCTGCCGTGTAACCGCTCAACCCCAGGCTGAAGTACCAATTCCGCAACGCCACCGCGAACTCGTTCAGCAACCATCGTTTCGTTGGCAGCGCATATTGGGAATCCAGGATCAGCGCGTTCTCCGCGTAGATGCCATTTGCGTCCAGCAACGCTTCCAGTTGGTTTTTGCTCAGGATAATCATAAAACGGTCGCCAACCCGTATTGGTAACCCACCATGTTGTGCAACGCTTTTACCTGGGCCAGGGTCAGCGCCGTGTTGAAAAGCATCGCATGTTGCGTGTCGCAGGCCGCCATCGTCCCGGCCGCATTCGCCTTCAACGTCCCATCCATCGCCGCATGGAAGGCCAGCCTTCCCAGCGAAAAATTCCGTGTGTTGCTTCCGGTGCCCACACTCACCCCGTTGACGTATAGGGTCGCTGTGTTGCTCGCCGCCGCCCACACCAGCGCGAGCGAGCGCCAGGTGTTCGCCACCGCGTTGCTTTGCACGCACCCGGTCCATGTTTCACTCCCACCGGTCCACGGCTCGTAAACGTTCGCTGCGCTCAACGCAATTCCCATCGCCGCCCCGGTTCCCATCGCTCCCACCGCCAGCAAAACCTGTTTCCCGGAGCTCGCTGAATGTTTGGCCAGGAGGAAGATCGATCCTGCCGGTTGCGTCCCGCTCAGGCCGGTCACATCGTCGAAGGTCCGGGCCCATTGCCCGCCTGTGGCGCGATAGCTGCAATGCTGTTGCACGATGTTGTCCGGGTTGAAGCTCCCGCTCTGCCAGATCGGTTGGTAATTGCCGGTTTCATCATGCAAATAATTGTTCGGCAGCACCACCGCCCCGCTGTGAAGCACGTACGCTTCCCGGTTCGCATCCAGCCAGAGCAAGGCATTGGCTGAGGACACTGCATTATAGAGTTCGTCCACTTCCGGTTGCCGCCGCAACGGACCCACTTCCTCGAGCATCACTTCCGGTTCGTAAACGCCACGCCCCCGCGTTTCGCTTAAGGGAGCGGTAAATCGCACTTTGACGTTGCCCCCGCGATTGACGTTGTCGCGAAACCAGAAGCTGTCCTGCTGCCCGTTCCGTTGCGCGTAAAAACCCCTCAGATGCCGTTCATCCCGCGCCGAAAGGGGCGCATGCCTCACTTCAATCCGCCGCTTGAAACTTCGCGCTGCCCACAAGCTCCGCGCACTGGTGGAACCATCCTCAAAGGAATCGCTCACCGTGCGATCCAGATGGGTCACCCGCACTTCGCGGATCAATGAGATTGGGTAAAGCACGTCACTCATGCGTTGAGCCGTTTCACATTTTGGCTGATTGCCGAGTCAACGGTCAGTTCGTTCGTCACACGCGCCAACGCCCCTTCGATTGCATTGTGGGTGATCGCTGCTTCCGCCCCACGGTCCGGACGCACCACGATTTCGATCTTCCCCTGTGGCATTGGCGAGGATGGGCCGCTGCTGGTTGCCGCGCTCAATGAGCCCCCGCCAATCATCCCGCCCAGCGACATCATTTTCGGCGGTGCCAGATGCGGCAGGTCTGCCGCTGAAAGAATCGCAAGTTTCCGGCCCTGCGCATTCCCCAGCATCGCCCGAACGCCGTTGATCTCCGCCATGTGCGGTTGCGCCAGCACCGTTAAAATCTCGCGCCCCGCTTCCCCCGCAATCACGTTGAATTTGGGGAGATACGTTTCCTGCGACACTTCCCCCACACCCGGAATCGGACCCCCCAACGCCAATGCCCCATGCGCCGCAAATATCGGGGAGGGAAAAATACCACCTAGCGCGGCTACATTGGGAACGGGAGTTGGGAAAATCATTCCGACTGCCCTCTGGACCGCCATCAGGATCAGTGTCTGCATGATCATCTCGGCCACTTGTTTCAGGAAGCTGGCTGCAAAATCCCTGAACGCTTCCTTCGCGTTTTTAGAGCCTTCGATGATCGAGGTAAAACTGCGCGCTAATCCGCCTGCAAATTGAACTTGAGCATCTCGTCCTACCTCCCGCATCCGGACGCTTAATTCGTTGGTCTCGAACGCTTCCTGTGCGGACAACTGCCGCATGTGCGCTGTCTTTTGGCTTTCGATTTCTCGGATCCGGTCTGCATTCCCCTGGGCTCGGTCCAGTTCCAGCGCGTAATACGCTTCCAAATTCTCCCGCCGCCGCTCGAACTGCCGCCTGATCTCGACGGTCTGCTCTTCCCAGATTCCTTTTTGCCGGGCGGATAATTTTTCCGCTTCGACCTGCCCTTCCTCAGCTGCTGCATAAAGCATCTCTTTCCGTTTGTTCCCCGCCTGCAGCGAAAGTTCCATCAGCTTTTCTTCCGTGATTTTCCCTTTCACGAAAAGTTCGTCGTAGAAAACGATTCGCGCATTGAACTCACGCTCTGCCCGCGCCACTCGTGTTTCGCTGCTCCCAATCGCCGTGCTCGTGAGCTGCTGTTCCATCGTTTCGATGGCCTGCCCGGCTTCCCGCGCCATCTCAGCCTCTTTGCGACGCGCTTCCGCTTTTTCCTGGGCAATCACTTTGGCCCTGGCCTCCGATTCTTCCTGCTGCTTCACCGCAAGGTTGAGGCTGTGGAGTTGCGCCAGTTCCTCCGTTTGCAGATTGAGTATCTTCCCCTCTGTCTCGATCTGTTGTTGCCGAGCTTGGTAATTCGCTTGGATCCGCGCATGTTCCTGTTCCAACCCGGAAAGGCTTTCCACATGCATCCGGCTCTTAAGCGAAGCAAGATGCTCAACCGCTTTGGACTCGATCTCCGCTCGATTATCCTCTGCCTTTTTTGAGCTGCCTGAAGCCGTAGGAACGTCCGGCGCGGGCTTGCGAAATGCGGAAGGGTTTAAAAATGCCGCCGTGTCCCGCAATGCTTTCTCTTCCGCCGAGGTGTCGCGTTGGTTGATAATTCGGGTCGTGTTGCCAACCGGTGCCATCAAAGGCAGGTTCCCCATCTCGATCACTTTGGGTTTGGGGGTAAAGGCGGCATCCAGTTCTTTCTTTAGGCGTTCGGCTTCCACCGCAGGTAAATGGGTTGAACTGGTTGCGGGTTCTGCCGCACGTCGATCAATCTCGCGCTCTGTCTGGGCTCGGCGCGCTAGATTGAGTTGCTCAAGGTTTCCCTTGGATTCTGCTTCCTCCATCTGGGCTTGAAGCATTCGGTAGGCTTCCACCAGTGTATAAACGCCTGCGACTGATCCTGCGATGCCTACCGCCATTGACGCCGCCATCGTCGCGTTCGATGTTGCAATCAATGTCGTTGCTGCCTGCACATCCGCCGCTGATTTGAGCCAGGCTGCCCCAAACATTCCCACACTAAGAGCCGCTGCATCCGCGCTGAGTTTGACCGCTGCGAGCACAACCGCGCTCGATCCCACCACGACCGCCAATGCCTGGACCGCTTCCTTGTGCTCTCGAATCATCACGAGGCTATTAGTGGTCAACCCAAACAAGTCTTTAAACGCTCCTTCATTCTGGCCGCCAAATGCTGATTTTAACTGAAAGAACTCAGTGCGTAGGTTTGCAATAACACCGGATAGTGCTTTGGCGGTTTGCTCCGCTTCCGGCCCAAACGTTTTATGCAGTTCCGCCGCAAGCCGAGGCAGGAAATCAGCAGCCACAACTTCGCCACGCTCCAGCATTTTTCCCAATTCTGCGGTCGTGACTCCCATCGCCTGCGCCGCCAGGTTGAACGCCCCCGGCAATCGTTCCCCCAATTGCCCGCGCAATTCTTCCGCGCTGACTGTTCCCTTGCTCAACACCTGTTGGACCGCGATCAATGCCCCCTGCGTTTGATCGGCGCTCAGTCGCAGTGCTGCCGAGGCTTCCGCAATGCCGGTAAACAGGTCACGGGTTTGTTTCCCTTCCAGCGCAGTCCCTCGGGCTGCTGCTGTAAGGCTCACGTAACCGGCTGCAGTCTTTTCCAAATCCAGACCCAGCCGTTTTGCTTCTCGTGTAACAAATTCAAATTCTTTGCCCGCTGCCTGGCTGCTGCCAGTGACACTCCGCAACGCTCCCTGCATCCGTTCCATGCTCACGGTCGCCTGGAGCATTTCCCTCACGAGAATCCCCGCAGTCACACCGGCTAACGCGCCTCGCAACGCATCGCGCATCTGATTGGCCGCATTGCTGGTTTTCCCGAAAGCAGTTTCGACCGCTTTAAGATCGCTGACCGCTGCCTGAGCGCCATCGCCACGCTTGACCAGTTCGATCAGATATTGAAGTCGCTGGTCACTCATTCATGAGAGCTTTCAATTGTTCAAGGGTGTGTGGGCTTACCTGGTGTTCCTGGTTGGCCCTTGGAAAAAGGTCATCGCGCTGGCTTCTTAGATTTTCCAGGCATTCTGTGGCCGCCTTGCCGTCCTGGGCGCACGCATTGATGATCAATTGCATGGTAGATTTTTCCAGTTCCTGTTCTGCCAGAATTTGTAAAACCATTACGATCTTGGACGCGCTCCAGTTCGGCGCATCCAAAAATCCTGCCGTAATCAGGCGGCATTCAGCACGCCACCACGCGAGCCACTCGTCTCCATCAGTTGAGCGGCAATCGCTGCAATTTTTTTTTGATGGGAGACCCCCATGACAAGGGCTGTTGCCGTCTCAATCACCTTGTTGACCGAAGCAGCATCAAGGTTGTTCATCAGGGCTTCAGGGGTGGAATGATCGAGTGTGGCCTGGACAAAAATGAAGGAATCAAATGTGGCGTTGTAGCTCAGGGTGAGTTCTTGCCGCTTGCGCCACGGCACCGAATTAAGTTTCAGATTGATCAGTTCACCGGCGAGAGTTTCAACCTGGATCGTTTTATAGCCCTGGTCAATGTCCTGCGCAGTCAAAAGCGGCGTCGGTTTTTTCTGGTCCTTGCTCATAAGCGATTAATGAAATTTCAGTTGAAAATCATTGCCCAGCGTCGTGCTCAACGCGCTGCGCACAATATCGAAATTGATCGGTGTGATCCGGTTCCCCTCCCGGTCGCCGTAACTGACCTGCCGTTGCTGCGCGCTCACCGTCACGGTCATCATGTTCCCCGTGTTGATGCCCAGCCGAGTCACCAGCGTTTTTACTTTGCCGGTATGAAAATCGTTCCAGACCGGGTGCGTTCCTTCCGCAACGCTTTCCGGGTTGATGCTCCCTTTGCTCTGCCGCCCCGTGATTATAAACCCGGCCACTGCATCCACCGAATTGGCATCCGGCCTCAGCGTCACCGCATTGCCAAGGTCGCAGTCGATCACGTCGAACGTCGCGCCGCCCCACGCATCCAGCGTGGTAAAGCTCGTCTGGAAAAGCGGCGGTTTCGTGTCCTGGAACACCGCATTGGGCGGAAAACCGCCATTGTCAATCGGCAGCACCCATCGACCGCGAAATTCGAATTCGATCACGCCGAACTTGCCCGCTGTCAGGCTGATTTTGAACGTCCCTTTGCAACCCACCACCTTGTGCAGTTTCTTTTCCGTGTAGAACCAGAAGGTCACTCCTTTTCCCTGGTCGGTTGGGATCGTCGGTTTGTAGGTTACGAAACCGTCCCGCGCTCCATTGGTGGTCTCGGCGGTATAAGTCGCCGCCATGTCGCACGCCTGGAGCAGGGGATCGAGTTCGATGGCATTGGCAATCGCTCCCTTGGAAATGTCTGCCGTCACCCCGTCCGTCCGGTTGCCGCGCAGTTCGCATTTGAAATTGAGCTTGATTCGCGGCATCGCGTTTTCGCCTGCCACCTGGCCAATCCCCCCATCCAGTATTTCCCGGATCACCGAATCGGTTTCAACACTGAAGGTCACCTCTCCCCGCATCGTCGTGATGACGTTGGCCGTGGCTGTGGGGATCGGATCGACCGCATAGGTCGCTTCAGTTTTCGCGAGCAATAATCCGCGTTTGGTGCGTTCCATAAATTTTTAGAGTGGGTTACTCCGGCATGGTAAAGCCGGGGACTTCATGAATGGCTTCCCCGTCGAACTGGTACTTGCCCAGGCTCGCCGTCGCTGTGAAATCGTCCGGCAAAGTTCCGGAATAATTCGTCCCGTTGCGCACTTCGTTCGGGTCGCCCCATGCCAAAATGTTTCCTTCAGCGTCAGTTCGGATTGCGATCATAAAGTTGTAAAATTGGGTTTCGGTTGTTCAGGAAAGGGTCACCAGTTTGTCATCGCTCAACGCGCAGAATGCCACCCCGCCAAGGTGCGGCACGAAGGCGATCCCGCGCGGCCCCGATCCCTGGCCGGTCAAACTCGGGTATTGGGTGGTCGTGGCCGGGTTGAAGATCAGCACGGTATTACCGCTCCCCACCACCGCATAAAGCAGATCGGTCGCCGCATTGATGCAAAGGCCATCCACCCCGGAGCTCGCTGTGATCGTCGCCGTCACGGTATTGGTGTTCGGGTTGATCACGGAAATATTGCCACTCGTCACGTTGGCCACGTAAATCCGTTCGTTGCGATGGCTGTAGCAAATCCCCCCCGGCGCCGTGCCTACTGTAATCGAGGTGCTCACGGTGTTGTTGCTCGGGGAGATGACCTTGACTGTTGTTTCGTTGTTGCAGGTCAGATAGACATTCCCATTCAACGGGCAGAAAACGAACTTGTTGGGAAAATCGCCAATCCCCGTCGTGATCGTCGCGGTCACCGCCGCGGTCGCACAATCGATCACGCTGACACTATCAGCCGCCGAGTTGCTCACATAGACTGTGTTGGTGCTCGGGATCCACACGCAACCAAGCGGGTTCGTTCCCACCGTCAACGTCGCCACCACCGTCCAGTTGTCGGGATTGATCACGCTCACCGTTCCGGAGGTGAAGTTCGCGACGTAGAGCCGGTTGCTCGTTGCCGAAAAACAAATCTCCCGCGGGCTCGTTCCCACCGTCACGGTCGCCAGCACCGTTCCTTTCGCTGGATTGACAATCGAGACGTTTCCGCCGTTGGAATTGGAGACCGCAATCAATCCGCTCGGGAGCACGCAAAGGCCGAACGGATCGTTGAGCCCGGTCACGTCGCTGGCCGCTTTCGCCACATACCCGCCAGAGAGGAGTAACGGATGCCACTTCCGCCCCTGGGTTAATGGCTTGGCCAGTTTGACCAGATCAATCCCGCCTGTCCCTTTGCCGTCCAGTTGCAAATCAATGTTCGCATCGGTCCCGCTCAAAATCAGCGCGACAATGCCTGCAACGCTCGGGTCGAACGCCGCTCCCCGTCCTGCGCTCCCAAAGGTGCTTTGGGCCGATCCCACCGCCACCCGCTGATGAACGTTCCCGGTTGTCGGATCGCGGAAAAAGCTTTCCTTGAGCAGGTCAGCCCAGCGCCCATCCGCAATCGCCGCTTCGAATTGTCCTTGTGTCATCGACATAAATTTTCAGCTTTGTAAAATTATCCACTCCACCCCGTTGAAAAATGTCGTGAAATAGAAAACTCCCGATTGTGCGTAGCTCCAAAGGTCACCGCCCCCCTGGTTCGCATGTTTCACAATGTGCAGGTTGCACGGGGTCAAATAGCCTTCGTTGGTGATATCGACCTGGTCGCCAAATGCCGGTGTGCCGGGAAGGGTGATCGATTCGCCCAATGGGTTTGAAACCGCGTAGTTATACACCTGGTTGACCGACATCGACCCTCCCGCCGCCGTTTGCATATTCCTCACCGCTCCAGGCAGAAGGGATTCGATCCGTCCCATCGTTGCCAGGCTCGTTCCCACATTCCGCACCGCTCGCGCAAGCAGGTTCGGAGCTGTCCCGCTCAGGCAGGTGCCAAGGCGGATCAGGTCATCAATCGTCCCCTCGGCCTTGGCCGTGTCGAATTCGTTCTGAGTGCCGATGCTTTGCCCGGTGAATGCGCCTTCCTTGACCAGCAACGCGCCCACCCCATCCCCATCGGCGCGAAAGCTCCCGGCAAATTGTTGTCGCCAATCCCCCGCATTTGCGGGAGTGGCAACGGTTCTGAGGTATTCGGAGAGCATGCGATCTTCTACGAATCGCAATTCAATGGGGGAATTTACCGCAAGGCAAATCGGGGTGAAGTAATTGAAGCAACTTTCGCAAAAAAAGTTTTAATGGTCGCGCCGTTCCTTGCTCTGTCGTTTTTTCGGTAGTGGGCTACTTTGAAAAATGATAATTTGCGAGCGTATGAAATGCCCTCATTGCGGTGGAGAGATCAACGCGGCGGCGATGTTCGCCAGCCAAGGCGGAAGTACAACGTCCAGGAGAAAGGCGGCGGCAGCTAGGCGTAATGCAAAACTCGGTGGCAGGCCAAAAAAGAAACGCTCGCCCGCGAGCCTCTTTGCAGAGGCTTTGTAATCCTCCGCAGGGACTTGAGGCGAGAGGACCAATACTTGGGAGGACTGGGCTGCGATGTGGCACAGCCCTACGAGCTTTATGCTATGCCGCCCAGGATTCTGAAGCGATGCTGCATGACGAAGCGGCCTATGACGAGGAAGCAAGGGGAACGGCTTCGGTGAAGGGAATCAGCGGGCCGGAACGCCCGCTGTTTAAAAAGGTCGAGAGTAGGCAACAGTCTTTTTGGCGATTGCCCTCTACAAGGCAGGCGAGGACTCGGCAACGATCAGAATTGGAGAGACGATTCATTCAGCCCCTTGGAGATTCATCAACGCGGCGCATATCGTGATTCTGGATCAACTCTTCACCGCTGATGGTATCGCGGGCCTGTGCTTCCTCGGCCTCGACCAAATCCTCAAGAATCTGTTCGTTGCGCGGAGCGATATAAACTCGGTATTCCTCGTCGCTCATTTTGCGGACGCGCTCGCTATTGCGAGCGACCGCTGCGTTGTATTCCGCGGCGGAGCAACCGGACTCCGCCATCGCGGAAGGGTTT
The DNA here is from genome assembly GCA_033762115.1 of Verrucomicrobiota bacterium. Taxonomy (GTDB): domain Bacteria; phylum Verrucomicrobiota; class Verrucomicrobiia; order Limisphaerales; family SXQI01; genus JANRLX01. The sequence goes on along the minus strand of JANRLX010000036.1, from coordinate 28,800 downwards.
TCAATTCCGTATTTGGCGATGATTTGATCAATTGTCAGTTTCATTGCAGCCAGAATACCCAACCCGTTGGGTTTTTCAAGAGGTATTTTTAAAAATCGTTCATCCAGCGCGGCGCCTGATGACCTGTGACCAAGCGAGCAACAAAGCTGGGGAGCAAAAGAGCATTTCGCTTAGTAGGTGAAATACGGATCTCCAAGAACCCGCCGATACTGAATCCGATACTGCAGCAACGCCCCTCCCAATTGACTGTTCTCGCTCGCCTGCAAATACGGCTGTTCTTCCCCTCCCTCAATCGTGTCACACAACCCGCCCAGTTGCGGATCGCTCTCGATGATCCGTTGCACCTCCGCCACGTAATCATCTTTCTTGTCCGCAATATCGCTCCCATCGATCAGGATTTTCATCGCGACATTGAAGGTGAAGGTTCGACCCCGATTGTCCTGGGCAATCGTTTCCTCCGGTTCGTCGTAAATATAAAGCGCCGGGCGTGCCTTATCGCTCGCCAGCATGTCAATGCTCCGCTCGATCAATCGGAACCGACCCATCGGCACCGGATTGGCCACACTTTTCAGGACCATGAGGTTGCTCACGATCCGGGTCATGATCTGGTTTTTCACACTCCTCTTTCGGTTGCTGATCGTCCCCAAGCCAAATGCTTCCCCGGATGCAATCCCGCTGCAGATGATCGTTTGCGGCTGGGAAAAGCCAATTGTTGCCCCACCAAAAGTCTCTCCACTCCCAATCCCATTGCACTGGATTCTTTGTTGCAACGTGGCCGTGCCAAACGCTTCGCCCGACCCAATCCCACTCCCTTGAATCTGTTGATTCAGTGTGACGATGCCAAACGCTTCGCCGCTGGCAATGCCATTGCATTGGAGTTGCTGATGCAATGCCGCCGTCCCAAATGCTTCAGCGCTCCCGATCCCGCTTCCCTGAATCTGCTGGTTCAGCGTGGCTGTGCCAAATGCTTCCCCGGACGCAATCCCGCTACAGGTGATCGTTTGCGGCCCGCCGCCGCCCCCACTCCAATCATCCAGGAACGCACCGTCGTTGTATAACGTGGCCTCTTCCCCCGCAGTCAATTCCCGGTCCCAAATCGCAATTTCACAAACATCAGATCGAAGGTACCGATCTGAAAAAACAGATCGCCCGATCTGCAATGTACCGTTCGCGGAACTGAGTGATTGCCCATTGGTCGCCCCGGCATAGTAAGAGTCGTTGTCAACGCTGATGGAGATTGCAGACGCCGTCACGCGGAAGATTATGTTGTGATAAAGCCCGTCTGCCGTGATCGCGCCATTGACCGTCGAGACCTGATTCGCTCCCGCTTTGTAATAGGCAATCACCGCGTCCAGTGAGGTGATTGCAAGTTCGATGTCGAATGCGTTCAGATTGGCAATGACCTGGCTGTTGCCGCTGCCACCTAGTTTTACCCTCGCAGAAATGGTGATCGATCCGGCAAGTGTGCTTCCTGTTAATGACCCTCGCGAAAAATACTGCCCACTGGTCCCGCTGAAATCCGCCGCATTTCCCAATGCCCCTGCCACGTATGGCACCGTGCCATTATTGGTCAACGTATTGCCATTACCGCTGGAGTCTGCCGCATTCCCGCTCGATTCGTCGAACTTCCAACGGCCAACCAGATTGTCAGTCAAGGCCATGCTAATTCGGCGCTTTGATCGTCCATTGGCTCATTTGTTCCGGGGTGGGTTCAGGGCGTGAGGGATTGCCAAGGTTTCGCCACTGGTGCGCCCGTGTCGTCTCAGGCCCGGCCCCAACCACCGTTTTGATCCAAAGGTCATTTCCCACCATTGCCCGCATCTCGAGGATCCATCCTTCGGCGCCATCATTGCCGTAGGGATACATAATAAGTTGAGTTCGCATCGTTGAGGGCATCTCGCCTGCATCCGCCCATGCCAATTGGCTGATCGGCGATGGTTCCTCGATTTTGTCGGGTGCCACCGGACCGCTCGGCACCGTGGAATGGCTCTCTGTAAAATGAACGTACTTCCCCGTTGCCGCCCGTTTGGAATTTTGGAAGGAAATGATCTCCGCGAAGCGTTGCCCCAGCACCGCATCAGCCTGCTGCAATTCTATCGGGACACTCACTTACAGCTTGAAGATTTTGTTTGCCCCATTGTCCCATGTCACCGTGATGTTCGCCCCGTTCGGGGTGATCGGAAGACCGGTCGCCGTGTCGATGTAGCAGATCAGGCGGGAAGTGGCCGCATTCCCTGTGTCCTGGTAAAGCGCCACCGCTTCGCTCTGCACTCCGCTCACGCTTGTAAAGGTCACATCATCCGCATCAGCCACTCCTGCGGTCGAAGTTTTGCCACTCAGGTTGCCGCTGGTTGCAATCCGTACTCCAGCCGGAATGTCGCTCAGGAATTGATGGGTGGCCAGATTGACCGTATAAGCCCCGGTGTCGATCAGGATCGCTTTGATGTTATCTGCCAGCCAGTCGATATCAGCCCCGAGAAATGCTTCACGGGCTTTGTCATAAAGTGCGTTCATAAAATCTATTTTTTAGGTTGTGGTTTCGCTTCCGGTTGCTTCCGAAATTCCTTTGTTGATCTCGCGTCGAATCGCCGGGGTCGCCTGTTCCAGCGACGGGCGAATATAAGGCCGCCCTTTGTAATTCACCTTGCGGGCATGGCCCTTCACGAATTGCACCAGCACGATTCCCCCTCGTTGCCGTTTCGCCGCTTCCTTAAAGCTCCGCTTTTTGCCGATGACATTGCCTTTGCGGTCTTTCAATACGCCCCGCGTTTCGACGCTTTGCCCTGCGCTCGTCTGCTGCCCAAGTACCCGTGTAAACGGTTTGACATTCACCCGGCCGCGGAAACCGAACTCATGCCAGCGCGAGTAACTCACGTTGCTCCCGATCCGTCCGATCACTCCGCGTCCCGGCACGATCTCTGCCGCTGAGGTCACGGAATTCCGCAATCGCGTCGTCCTCACATCCAGGCGCGTCGGCCTCGGCCCGCTCAAAAATTTCCGCTGTGCCACTCCCACCGTGTAAAGCAAACCGCGCTCCATCCCCCGCAACGCTCCCTGTTCGATTCGCGGGGGCAACTGTTCAAGGTTTTTCATCGCCACCTTGAAATTCACCGGTTGAATCAAATTCGTTTCCACGTTCTTAAATTCGTTTTCGCTTGCGGCATCCCACTCACATTAAAAAGCGACGATACCGGTCCAGCGTCATTTGCACGGATGCCACCAGTTTTAAATTGCTGTAGCTCACGCTGCTTCCCTCCGTGCTCGCGCTGCTCACGCCGAGACGGTCTTTGCTCGAGAACCAGTAAGCCACCTGTTCCGTGCAGGCATGTTCGATTTCATTGGGCAACGCCGTTTGCCCTGCGCCTGGCGTATTGCCTGGCAACACATACCCGCCGGTATAGGTCAGGCGCAGTTTTTCCATTCCGCTTCCGAGACGTGACACGAGGTAAATCCCGTTTTTCGTCGTCCAGAGTTGATACTGCACATCGCTTTCCAAAACCCATCCCGTTGCCTGGTCGCTCATCGTTTCGAACGAGGCAACCGCTTCGATGGGGTAGCGGCTCGGGCGCAGTTCCCGGTCTTCGCACCAGAATTCCTCCTGCACATTCACTCCGCGCTCGAAGGTGCGATGGCAATACTTGCAGAACAACCCGGAGGCATATTCGATAAATGACGTGAGCAACGCATCATCGTTCGTGTCGGCCGGGTCGATCTTCAACCGGGCTTTCACGCTCGCGAGTAATGTCAGGGCGGCGCTCATGTCAGGAATCGAATTCTTTTCGTTGTTTCAAAGAGGGCGATGGAATCCCCAGACTCCACCGCCCTTGACTACAAGCCGGAGGGACCAGACCCCGGCCAGATTCGTTTAGGCTTTCACCTCTTCGTTTTTAACCGGCCAATGCCAGGTGTTCGGGCGAAGCTTCGTCGCATGATCTTCCGCGTCCACAAAAGGGACATTATTGATGATCAGCGGGGTTTTCGTGTTGGGATCAGATGCTCCAATCACTTGCAGGCTGATCAATCTCCCATCGGCAGAGACTTCAAGGACATCCGAGAGGCGTGGCTCTTCCTGTTTGGGATCGAGGTAATTGACCCGATCTCCCACTTTCGGTTTCTTTTTTAACGGTGTGAATTTTTGTTTGGACATAATATTATAGGTTGAACGTTTCGCTTGAAAGGACCGCCCGGAATCGGACGGTCTTCAGTTTAGCTCGCTGCCGTGCGAACACCGGACATGTGGACCGTTGCGAGTTCCTTGACCGTGAATCGCCAGAGCGCCCGCACCGCGATTTCGTCGGTCGCAAAAAAGGCGTCCAGGCTGTAATCGATCCGCACTCCGCCCCGGTCACCGAGGTACCAATAGGTCATGTCGCCGAATGCGGTCACCACTTTGCTCACGTTCGCGGAGGCGCTCAGGACCGGGAGCTTGTTCACCCAGCGAATTGGGAAACCATCCAGGGTTGCCCCATTCGATCCGTTTGGAATGTAATAGGTACTTCCTCCACTGTTGAAGCTTGCGAAGAGGCTTTCAAAGGTAGGGTGACAGTAATAGGCGCTCATGCCCAGCACGCTTTCATCCACCAAAGCCCGCACGCTCCGTAGGTTTGCCAGGGTGACATCGTCGGTCGCTGTATTGCCCGAGGTCAGGGTCACCGTTTTGCTGTTGTCAACAATCCGGTCAACCACCCCTTCGAGTGTTTTGTAAGTTGCGGATCCATCCGCCAGCCAGCCGGTCGTGTCTTCCCAGCTTGCAATCTGTCTCGCAATGTATCGCGCAAGGAATTGGCCCAGGGGAACGATGCTGTCCTGGTCGATCTCATGCGGCATCCGGATCAATCCGCCTGCCTTTTTGGAATCGAGTTCCACGAATCCGATCTGCGGCGATTTCTCCGGGATGGTCGCGCTCATGTCGATGAACCCGAACGCTGGGTCAGTCGTCAACCGTGGCAGGTTCACTTTGCCATCGCCCATCGGATACACCGTTGCATAACGGCGGAATGATCCAAATTGCGAAACCAGTTCGATGATCTGGCCGGAATAGCCCACCGGCATCGGGATGTCGGTGGTTGTCAGGGCCGCTTTGGTCTGGATGTTTTCACACGCCTTTCCGTACTCCCTCAGTTTCTGCGCGTTCGGTTCATGATCGTTGAAACTGCATTCAGCCGCCACCAGGTCCTGTGCCCACTTCAGCATGTGCGGTTGCACTTCCTTCCCGTGGGTTTTGGCCGCAATGATGAAGGTCGCGCCGATAAACTTCGCGCAATCATCGCTCACCTTGCCAGGCTGGATCACTGGATTGATCCGCTGACGGGAGGCCAGCCCCAGCTTCCGTTGATGATCCAGTTGCTTTTTCAGCTCAGCCAATTCCTTGCTCATGGTGTCATTTGCCGTCTTCAACTCGTTGACGTCTTTTTGAGTGGCTTCCACCCCGGCCTTGATCGCCTTGGCTGTTTCCTCAAGCTGATCGTCATCGACCACCGCTGCCGGGAATGCCAGCAACGTCCCTTCCGCCATTCCGAAAAAGAGGAAGGCAAAGGTCATGGCTGCTAAAATGCCGCACAGGAGCCACCTGAACGGACTGATCTTTCTGAACTTCATGGTTATCATTATTTCTTGTGTTTGGTTTTGTTCGCTTCTCCTCAACGCAACAGCGCTTTGATATCTGCGAACGTTTTATGAATCTGCTTCGACCGCGCGCCATTGGCCCCCGTTCCCGGCGCGCCAGCATTGGAGCGGGAGCCTGCATCATCGTTGCAAAGTGTTTTAAGAAGGGTGGCGAACTCGCGCAGGTCGCTCTTTTCAATGGCCCCTTCCTCGAAGGCGAGTTTGAGCGCGTTCGGATTGGCCGGGATTCCCACCGCTGAAACTTCAAGCAATTCCTGCTCAAGATATTTCCGCACGTAACCCGCCTCCCGGCTTCCATTCTCCCATTTCTTGGGAATGAATCCCACGCTCACCGCGCTCAGGAATCCGCCTTTATATAACTGATAGGCGATCTTTGCCGTTGGGTTGGCATCAATCGCGAAAAGAACCCGTTGAAAAAGATGATTGCCCCGCACTTCGGTCACGATGCTTTTGCCTATCGTGTCAATCACGCTGTAATAATTGTGCGCATCCTGAACGACCGGGTTCTTTTGGTAATTCGCCAATTGCCATCCGCTCGCCACCACAATTTCACTGTAACGGTCCACCGTTTCATCCGAGCTCCGGAAATCGATCACCGGTTCTTTCGTGTCGGTCGGGACGCTCGCTTTGGGATTGATCTCCCGGCGCAGCAAAGTCTCCGGATTTTTTTCGTCGAATTCTTTATGGATGGCTTTCATGTTCGGTTTTTTGTTTTGGTGTGATCAGGAACCTTGTGCAAAACGCGGGAATGCCATTGCATTTTGATCCGATTCGATTTTGGCTACGTAGATAGGGCCAAATCGTTTAAGGGGCGTTTGCGGTTGAAATTCGGTCACTCTCACAAGGTCCCTTTCCCAAGTCGAAATTCATCGAAGCTGAGCAGGACTCCCGTCTTGACCGCTTTCTCTTCCAAAATGGCAAAGGTGAAGCAGCGGCAATTGATCACTTCATGGGCCGGGCCGTTCGGGTCGCCTGGGTGCATCAGTTCGTAACCGCCCACACGGAATGCTTGATCGAGCGGAATTCCCAATTCATAATCCCGTTCTGCGGCAATATGGGTGCTCCGCACATTTTCAAGATTGCTCGCTTGCCACCCTTTCTTCGGGACCTTTGCCTGTTTCATCGCCCCGAATCGACCGCTATTGACCGCAATATTCGTTTCGGTCAGGGCAATCGTTTCCGCCCGTCCATCGCTCGCCTTGTTGTAGATTTCCTTGACCCGTTCAATCAGTTGCTCGGTCGTTTCTCCCCGGTTCAATCCTTCGCTCAGGTTCGCTGCCAATGCCCGGAACGTTTCCTCGTTGATCCCGGTAATATGATTTTCACGCGCTTTCAGGAACGCGATAGCTTCCGCTGGCGCTACGCTGAAATTCTCCAGCCCGATTTCCCTCCAGAGCTGCGCCCCTCCAAATTCAAGGTCAGCCAGGAGCAGCGGTTTCATTCTCCCCAGAAGAATGGAATCTTCCTGTGCTTCATCAAAAAGATCGTCCGGCAATGATTTCTGGTTTTTTGCCAGGGTTTCACTCAGGCGCGTGATCACCCGCTGCCGTTGCTCGAAAAAGAAACGACGCATCTTGCTCGTTTTCATCCGGACGCTTCCGGCAATGCTCGCCGCGTAGGCTTCGCTCCCCGCCCCGCAGGTGTGTGATGGCGCTGGCAACGAGGGCGTGGTCTGGGCCTTTCTTGCCCGAATCTGCCGCAGCCATTTTTCTTCGTTCGTCTCTGCTTTGGGATTTTTTGGCTTGTCCGTTTTTGTTCCCACTTCCATCAGGGAGTAGGGCAGGAAACATTTGTCGCCATGCGGCAACCGGGAAAAACCAAGGTCAAGGGTCTGGTTGATTTCGTTGAATGGCACTCCCATCCCAAACAGTTTTACCCCGCTGTCGATCCTCTCTCTCCGCGCGGCCTGCATGATCGGCATCGCATCGCAATCGAACCAACCATAAATCCCTTTGCCCGCTTCGTTCACCAGCGGTTCCATTGCCGCCTCAATCCGTTCGCACAACGGCGCGATACGATTTTCCGTGAAATTCAATCGCGCGCTCTGGCTCACACTCCGGTTGCTGTCTTCCGTGAATCCAAGCATTTCCTGCGGCACCCCAAACACGGCGCAAATCTCCTGCCGTGTGTACTTGCGTTGCTCAAGGTATTGGAGATCCACATTGCTGATCGTGGGCTTTTCCACCTTGAACCCGCCCCAAAGGATCATCGGCCTTTTCGCTGTGCCTGACGCGCGTTCCCGCTGCCGGATCATCGCGTAAATTTCTTCCACCTGTTCCCGGCTCGGTTGCTGGTCTGTCGTCACAACCAGTCCATGATCGCCGTTATTCTGCATCAGCCCTTTCATGAACTCGGCTGAGGCATAATCGGTTTCCGCCGCCAGCATCGCCACCCGCAATGGACTCAATCCGCGCCAATGGTCATACGGATTCGGCAACGGATCATGCAGCACCTCCTCCGGCAAAAAGATTTGGCTGCTCAGCGGGGTGTTCATTCCAAACCCGGTGTACCGCCACGCCACCAGTTGATGGTCCACAACCACATGCTGGAAATGGTCCGGATTCAGCAGGAGTAAACCGTCATCAGTCCGCACAATGAAGACTTCCCCGCGCAACATTTGCCATGTCACATACAGTTCCCAAAACTTGAATCGGTTCATCCGCTTGTGCGGCATCCGGAACAGTTCCACCGCAGGCCCACTCTCCAGAATGTCTTCCCCTTTCCGTTCCCCACGGGAAATCCGGAACGGCACCTGCGCAATGTTCGATGCCAGGATATTCACGCACGCGTAAACCCATACGCTTTGCAAATACGGGGCAGTCATCATTCCGCGACGTCCCGTTTCGCTTTCCATTCCCCGCAACCAGTCTCGCGCGAAATCTTTCTGTGCCGGGACCGCAATCGCTGATTGGATCGGCGGAATGATCGGCGGTGTGGACACCGTCACCGGCCCGCTCAACGCGTTGAGTATTTTTTGGATCGCCTTCATTCGGTTACCACCATCGCCCCCACGGAAGCAGTTTTGCCCACCGCATGTTGCCGCAGCGCCATCGCCCAGAACCGGTCGCAATGGGAATCGTCGCTCTCCCCCACGAACCGGATATTCCCGCTCCCGGTCACTTCCTTTTTCACCCCGCGTAAATCCGCATGCAGCGCGTGGTCATCCGCCACCCGCAACCGCAAATCTTCGAAAGCCGCCCGCAACGGAAAAGCCAGTTCCTCTTTCACCGTCGCGGTAAAGGTCACTTCCTCGACCTTGTAGCCGAACCGTTGTTTGGCTTCCTCCGCCAGTTGCATTCCCAGCCCGGTCGCATCCAGGCAGGCCCGCTTGATCTGCGGCAGTTCCAGGAAGCGATACAACTCCGCGCGGATTTCCGAAAAGGTCTTTTTGCTCAGTTCCACCCGCACGCGATCCCAGATCACATCCCCGATCTTTTCCCCCACATCGATCACGCACAGGTGCTGTTTCCGCGCCACATCCATCCCGAGATAAAAGCTTCCTTTGGAGGTTTTGATGTACTCAAAGTTCTTCAGGGTGTCCCGGGCCACGCAGGGGCGGATCATCTCGTGGCTGATAAACGCCGCGGATTCATCGGAGGGAACGCAACAATATTCCTGCGCCCACTGTTCTTCATCGAGGCACTCCGCCCGGATCCGCGCGAGGTACGCTTCATTCGATTCCTTGCGCCCGGTCTTTTCGTTGATTCGCGCCACCAACCCTTCTGCCACCGCATCCGCCAGGGTGACCTTGTGATGGCTCCATCCCATCGGGTTCCCTTTTTCCGTGATCTCCCGGATGATTTCGTTGAAAACCGTTCCCATTCCGCGATGGGTGCTGATGATTTCGAGCTGCCCGCCCCATGTCGTGACCGGCTTTGCAATGCGGTAGAGCAGTCGCTGATCCTTGTGCAGTGCAAATTCGTCGAGGATAACGTGACCGCGCTTTCCAGCGAGGGCGTTGGGGTTGGAGGAGAGTGAGTAAATGCGCAGGCCGGTCGCGAATTCGAGGACGTAAGCGGTAAAGTCTTTGTCGCGATCAATGACCACTTCGCCCAAATCCAAAGCAGCCAGGTTAAGGATTTTCGCCCAATTTTTGCAGTCATCTAAAAAAAGCTTTGCCTGGGTGTCGTCGCGCGATGAAACCCAGACATCCAACCGCGCTCCTTTTACCGCCACCCGCCGCACCGCTGAATACGCGGTCGCAAAGGAGAATCCGATCTGGCGCGATTTCTCCACGATCTTCAACGCGGTTTCATCTTTGATCCACCGTTGCTGGTACGGCATGAAATATTTTTCGTGGCTCACAGGAATCCAACCTCCTGCTCGATCTTTGCCAATGTTTCCGCTGTCACCCCGCCCGTTTTCGCCTGGTTAAGAGCTGCCTGTATTTTTTCTTTCTGCGCCTGGACATGATCCTTATACCGTTGAATGTCCAATGCTCCCTTGCTCAGTTTCGCCAGGCTGTTCACCACCTGCGCGTAATTCTCTGGTTTGTCCGCCAGCAACGCTTTGAGGTTGACCAGGTCGAAATCCACCAGCACTTCGTAAAGCTGGCTCGCCGCAAGGTGCAGTGTCGCTTCATGCAACCGGCTGCCTTCGTTTTGCTGGACAATCTCAAGCGCCAGTTCGCGCTTGGCTTTCATGTCCTCCAATCGCTCCTGTTCCCGTTGCCAATCGAGGTACCCGCTGCTTTCGTTCGAGTCGCTCGTTTGAACCCAATTCGTTAAATTCTGTTCCAGGATGCCGGGATGCCCCTCCGCCTCCAGAAACGCAATGATCGCCGGGTATTTCACCCCGTCCCGGATCATCACGTTCACCTGGTCCCGAATGACTTTCGGGAGCCGGGCGATCTTTCCTGTGCGACGATTCGGCATTTAGGCGTATTTGGTTTCGTAAACCCGGACCCCTTCAGCCGTGATCCGGTACGGCTCTTCCGCGCTCCCCCGTTCGGCTTCCGGTTTGATCAATCCATCATCATGGAGGAAAACGAATTCGCGTTTGATTTCGGTTTCGCTGAAGTCGAGCCGCTCTTTGCGGCATGATTTGTGGATGGTTGATGCTGTCAATGGCACCGGCCTGCAGGCGAACAATTGAAAAAGGATTTCCTTACGGATCGCGTCGGTTCTGGTCATCTGGCCCTCTCATAGCTTCCGGGTGCGTTCTTCCAGCACTCCGCAAATTTTGCTCAATTCAGAAATTTCCTTGCGAATCTCTTCCCCGCGCCGGTGCCCGGAGGTTTGCAATTCATGGGTCGATTCTTCGATTCGTTCATGCAGCCGCCGCACATCCGCATTGAAATTCGCCTGCAATTCGGTGAAGTCGCTTTTGACCTCCTCCTTGAATTCCTTGAATTCTTCCTTGCTCACGAAGGCTGCTTCAATCGGCGGGGTGCGTTGCAGGCCTTTCACCAATGCCCAAACGGTTAAAATGAACATCGCCGCGCCCGCTGAGTAGGCGATGAACTCATTGGACATCGTCGGTAAATTCGCCATCATGCGTTCTCCAGCCGTTTTCCCGGCTGTCCATAAAGCGCGATCCGGTGAACACGCAGGCTCTGCACCGCGCGACGCGACGAGGTCAAATAACGGTTCCGCTTCCGTTCCCTCCGCAACGGCATCAGCCGCCGCAGGAGCGAGGCATTCCGCCAGCGCAACCACCAAAGCTTAAGCAAGAGAAACGGGTTCATGCGGGCGTTTTAACCGTGTTGCCGGTGTGCTCGTTGATGAACACACTGACTTCGTTCAGCACTCCCGCAACCTCCTGGTGTTTGATTAATTCGTCCTTGATTTTCGCATCCAGTTTCCGTCCTTCCGGTGTCTCATTCAGGATCAGCCTCCCCGCTTCGATCCCTTCGACCAGAGCTTTCGCCACCTTCCTGCCGGTCGATGCGGTCCGATTGTTCCGCCATGTTGCATATGCCGCATAAATCGCCGCCAGCGCATATCCCACCGCTCCCGCGCCCGGGAAAGGCAGCATGCCAACGCCGCTTTGAATCCCGGCTTGCACCGCAGGAATTGGCGCGAGGTTGGTCACGGTCACCGGGGGCAATTGCACCAGGTTGGTCACGTAAATCAGTTTGGTTTCAATCGCCGGGGGAACGATTTCCCCGGTCGAAACGTTTGTGTAGGACGGTCGGATTTCCACCGGTTCAAGCCGGGTCGTGACGTTTGTTTCCGTTCGCGACGGGGTCGTCACGATCTCCTGTCGATACCCACGCTCCAGTTGCGCGCAACCGGTCACCACCAGCATCGCCGCTGCCGAAAGCAAAATTGTTTTCGTCATATGTTTTTGAAATGGAAGCCCCGTGGGGCTGCGGTCCGGCGCTTGGTTCATCCAACCTTTCGTTGTGGCCGCGCGCGATCAGGAACCGTTCTTGCGCTCCATTTGGTATGAGGGAAAACCGTAACAATCAAATCGGGGTGAAGTAATTGAAGCAACTTTCGTAAACTTTTTTCAATCGATTTAATGGATAGGGATGAGTAGGCTCTCAGTTCCCATGAAAAAATGTCCTTTTTGCGCGGAAGAGATTCAGGATGCTGCCATTAAATGCAAACACTGTGGCGAAATGTTAAATACCATTGCCTCTTCCGGTGACTCCCAGCGTCTTACCTTACCACCTGATCACCCGAAAAAAGGAGGATCCCCGCTTTCTGCCTTTGCTATGATCGCGGGAATCTGCGCACTAATTTATTTCACTTTTTTTTGCGATACGAGCGTGGAAGTTCCGGTGCGGGAATTTATGGGGCAGATGATCGGAGGAAACCGGGTTCACAATATCGGACTCATGCAACAAAGGCAAAACGGAATGATTTTCAGCAGTGCTTTTATCCTTCTTGGCTTAATCGGTTGGGCCATGAGTCAAAACAAAAGGCGGAATTAATCATAAATTCACCTGAGCGCTCGATTGACTCAGGAGTGCAAGTGTTGCACTCGGTTTTGTTGATATTCAACGGTTTATGCTGATTCAGCCTCGTCGAAACAATGCATCCATTTGAACTCCGATGAGTTTTTGCCCCCTACGAACGAGAGAAAGACCTTGGCCGCATTGCCCTCCTGGGGGGGAATCTTCTCTTCCGTGATCCGATTGGCGAAGTTCAATATCATGGGGGTGTCTGCGGTATCATTTTCTATGTCTTTCGCCATCGCGCCGAAATAGACGTACATCAGGAACTTCTCTTTTTTTCGCATTGCTGCACTTTCGTTTGTTTTCAGCAGCATGAGGAAAACGCTAGGACAAATACCGTCCTACCCTAAAATCTATCACCAAAACTTATTCACAAGCTGTTCACTAAGCCGCGTCTTTTTTCACCATCATGGTTGTAAGTGATTTAAAATTTTTGGCCAAAAGTTTGCGCTCTTCTTTCGACAATTGCCTCATCGTACCAATCAAATCGATTTCCCATTCCTCCAACACAGGGGGCTTTGTTTTGTAGGTTTCGGTCTGCCCTTGCTGCATTGCCACCGGGCCGTAAACTAGATCAGGCCGTTCCTTTGCAATGCTCAGTTTGAGCAATTGGAGCATGGAAATGCTCGGTTCTGCCTTTCCGTTTACCACCTGGTTGACCATCGAAGGGGTCACAAAAAGAACGCGGGCTGCTTCAGATTGCGACCATCCCACAGCCTTTATTAACCTCACAAACTCTTGTGCAGCAGGGGATAATTCATCCCTCTGTAAATTATTTAATTTCCCTGTTGACACTGTAAATTACTTATAGTTAATTTCCACCTGTAAACCATTAATGATGCTCGTGGAAAAAATCAACCTTAAAGAGATGAAGCGGCGATGCTTGGAAAGGGACATGACGGTTGCTGACCTCGCCCGACGCATCAATCGATCAAGGACCGCTGTCTATCTCGCAATCGAAAAACCGGATCGCTTCAGCAAAACTTACGGACTCATTTTGGAGGTATTGCGATGAACGGAAACGTCGTCCTGTCTCATGTTTTGGGAACATTGCCCGATTCATTTTCTCAACGCGAAGCCCTCCTGGCCGATCTTCTCGCCATCTTCCCAGCGAGGAACCCACAGCGTGCCTCCATCGGGGAAATCTATGCACATCTTAGGAATCACGTTGAAGCGCAAAAGCGGATTCAACTTGAACTCAATCTCAACCAAAAAAACCATTGAACATCCTCACCCCAGCCGAAACGTTTCTCCAACAGGCCATCGAAAAGCATCGCAATTGTCGAAAGGCTTTCCTTTCCGCCAAGGAGCATGCCTTTGATGCTGGCCTCTACCTCCTCTCTGCCCAACAAGCTTGCGCCAATGGGGATTGGAATGATTTTCTCGCCGCGCACGAATCCGAGATTCCGCGCAGGACCGCCTTCCACTACATGAAATTTGCCACCGCCTGTCTCGGTTGGGCGAAGGAGGCCAATCCTCGCCTGATCGATCAGGATAAACTGGTCAAGGCCGCTCGCAATCTTGTCCTCGAATCCGCCCTCGAATTCATGGAGTTGTGCCGCGATCTCGGCGTCATCCGTTCCCGTCCCGCCAACGGCGCTCGGGATGGCAAATCACACGAACCGCGCCAGCTTTCATTCACCTTCAATTGGGATGTCTTTGACCACACGCTCAATTGCGTTACCCAGGCCGGTTCCAATCCGTTTGTCACCCTGCCGCCCGATCAATTGTCGGACGCTCGCGATCGCCTCACCCAGGCCCTCAGCATGATCGATGAAGCCTTGACCGCCCCAGCGAAAAAATTTTTGCCCCTGCCCGTAGGGGATTCCACCACTGAACCCATCAGCACTGCCGCTGCTGATCTGTCGGAGTTAATCTAAATGGACCATCAGGAACTCATCCGCCTTCTTATTTGGGCTTTCATCGCCGGGGGCGTGACCTCCCTCGCGCTTTGCATCACTGCGCTGCTCTTGCTCCAGGGCAACAAAAAGGCCGCGCCGGATCATACCGAACATTTCAACGCCGATCCCTCCCGCGATTTATGAAAGCGACACTTGCCGTCTTTGAGAATTTGGAAGCCCGTCAGCGCTATGAGGCTGGGGTTTTCACGCCGGTGGTTGAAGGCATCAAGCCCATTGTGGTGTGCGGAACAACCTATCCGCTTGATTTCAAAGACAACCGCCTGGAGCACATCTCGCGAATGCTCGCGAATGCGGGGATGTGGGCGGAAAGAGGGGATTTTGAGTTAGCCCGCCATTTCCTCAGAGCCATCGCCTGCGCGGCAACCGTAACAGCAGACCAGATGGAGAATACTGAAGGTTAATTTCCATGAAAGACCAACTCGAATACCAGGCCAGCAGCAGCGGCAGCACCCAGAACGGGCGCATCCTCTCGCTCCTGCAGTCGCGGGTAGGGGAGTGGTTTTCGTTAATGGAACTTTACCAGGTCAGCCGCTCCATGGCTGTTCATTCCCGGATCCATGATCTCCGCAAGGCCGGTCACCGGATCGAGCATCAAAACAAGTGGGAAAACCGCCACTGCCACAGCTTTTATCGTCTCCTCCCCGCAACCGCATTGGACCAGCCAACGCAATTGTCTAATGAGTGATTTTCGTTCATCGCTTTCCTTCGCGCCTGCCATGGTGCCTGACGAGAGGTCAGGACCGGGTGTTGACTCCCTGCATGAAACAGCAGGTCCGAAGGGACCAGAGAACAGGCCCCGGTGGGTCATGGGCCGCGACCTTGCCGCAGCGCTCGGCGTGAGCAAAAAGACCGTTCATCAACGCGCCCAGAATGAAGGCTGGCAAATCCGCACACGCGGCAATCGCTTCGAGTATCTCCCGCCGAGCGATCTATTCCCGGACCTGGCCGTTGTCGAACCGGAAGCAGTGCCCGTAGCCGAGCGCTGCGGGTTCATGGATCTGACGCACGATCCCAAAGCACGCGAGACCGTTCTGCTCCGAGAACGCGCTGTCCAATCGCTCGCCGCATTCCCGGGCACCAAAGAAAATGCTCGCGCGCAGGTGGTCGCGATGTTCGCCAGCCGCCATCCGCAGTTTAATATTTCAAAGCGCTCGCTGGAGCGTTGGGAGGTCGCTTACGAATCGACCGGGATCAATGGGCTGGTCGATCAGAAACGCGGCCGGGTTGGTCGCAAAGGCGTTGAGATTCCTGAGGAACTCAGGCGCCGCGCCCAGGCAGAGGTGATCGAGAAAGGTTCCATTGCCCGCGCCGCTCGCAATCTCGCCGCGCACCCAAATCTCCCAGCCAATCTGCGCAAGCATTTGCACGGCGCCCACGCCAGCAAATCCCACGTCACCGGCTCGATCCGCAAAGCGCTTCGTGTCGATCCGAGTCTGGAAGCCCTCAATCGCGGCCCCAAACATGCCCGCCTCGCCGGTCGATTCACTCCCGGCTCATACGCGGATGTTACAGCCGGTTTTGCCTTTGTTTCGGACGATATGACCAGCAACGTTTATTGCTGGACGGAATGGCCCAACGCCCAGGGCTTCAAGATCGGGCAGCCGCAGATTCTCCCGGTGCTGGATGTCGGCTCGCTCCTCCCCCTCGGCGTGCGCGTGATCATGCGCGAGGGCGGCCAATACAATTCGGATGATATCTGGGGCCTGATGGGGGATGTCTTCGACACCGTTGGCTTGCCTCGCAAGTTCGTGTTGGAAGGGGGCAACTGGCAGGCCCAGAAGATTCGCGGGTTCAAAACGGATATTTCCGGGGAGGAACGGATCGGCGGGTTGTCCTCGCTTGGCGTCGATGTCTGCCGTTCCTATGATCCGCGTTCCAAGATCATCGAAACCTGGTTCAACCAGTTTCAATACGAGTGCGATGCCATTGCCGGTTACGCCGGGCGCGAGCAACGGACGCAATTGCCTGACATTGTCAAAAATCAATTGGCCCTTTGCAAGATCGGGCAGGCCCATCCTCGCCAGTTTTTCCTGCAGCTTAAGGAGTTTTCGGACCACGTCGCAGCGGTCATGGAGCGGCTCAGTCATGAGCGGCAGGATGGGGAAGTGCTTCGCGGCATGTCGCCGCAGGAGAAATGGGTTGCGGACAATCCCGCTCTGCCAAAGCTTGCGGACAAGGATCGCTGGATTTACCGCAGCGCCATGGCCGTAGAACGGGTCACGAAAAACGGCATCCGCATCACTCAGGGCAGTGGCCGCAATTTGCAGGTTTACTACTACGATTCTCCCTCTCTCGCGCTTCGCACCGGGAGCAAGGTCATCGTCTATTGGAACGACCACAATCCAGATGCCCAGGCTGTTGTGCTCGATCATGCCACTCGCCAGTTTATTTGTCTCGCTACGCTCGTCCCTAAGCTTGCCCGGTTCAACGCCACTCCGGAGCAGCTCGCGGCGGAAGCTAAACGGAAGTCGGAAGCAATGGCCTATTCCCGTTCAGAACTCCGCGCCATTGCTCCGGAATTGCATCGCCGTTCCATGCCGATTGTCACGGATGGTCAGATCGCCGCCACCGGGGCCCGCATCGCCCAGGCCAATGCCGCCGCCCAGGAAAAGGATTCGACCCAGCGCGAAATCGCCCGTGCGGTTCGCAATGCGGAAGTCACCGATTCCGACCGCGCTGCTGTCCTCGGGGATGCCCCTGCTGACCAGGAACAAAATCTGGTCGAACAATTTTCCGATCTCTTTTCCGAACCCCCCTCAGAAAACGAAAACCCGATCAGTTTCTAAAACCTAAAAATATGGACCAGCCAGAATATAACCCTGCAGCCACCGGCAAGATTCGCCGGGAAATTCATGACCGCGTCGCTGACCGCATCCGCACGGAACAGCAGCAGCGTCGTTCTCGTGCCAGCGCGCGCCGGACCGATGCCACCGTCGCCATGATGCTCCACGCGACCAATCGCGCCTTCACCCCGCCCGAAAATCGCCAGCTTCACCCCGCCGCTGCCGTCATCGGCAACGCCGAATAACCCAAAACCAGAAAGGACCAAAATCAATGACTATCTCCGCCGCGCCAGGCGATGAACCAAACGATAAGGACCCCAAGCTTCCTGTCACCAAATCGGAAGCTGCCGAATCTTCCAGTGCCAATTCACGGATTAATATCCCCTTGAATCTGGAGAATTGGAAAGACCTTCCCCCTCATGTTTCGGATCAGTTGCTCTGGTTCCATCAGCACGCGCTGGATACTGGCATGCAATGGGAGGAATGCGCCGAAGCTCTGGACTATGACCGTTCCACCGTTTTCAAAGTGCTCAAAGGACAATATGGCGGCTCTTGGGAAAAGGTCGCTCAATCGATCCGTTCCTACCGCAAAATTGTTGCTGATCGTGGCACCATTCAAAAGAACGAGTTCGTTCATAACTCGATCACAAAGCTGATCTTTTCCGGCCTCAGTTACGCCATGGCCAATAACTCGATCACCATGATCATCGGCGAGTCGCGCATGGGCAAAACCACCGCCGCCAAACAGTGGCGGGATGAAAATAATCATGGCCGCAGCGTCTTTATCACCGCGCCCGCTTTCGGCGGCACCAAGGGAATGCTGCGCGATATTGCCCAGGCCGTTGGCGTTGGCCGGAACTCTTCGGTTCCGCAAATGCATGAATCGATTCTCCGCGCCTTCAATCAAAACCGCATTCTCATCGTCGATGAAGCTCATCGCCTCATGCCGGGGGATGCCCGTTCGATTCCGGTCAATCTGGAGATTCTTCGCGATATCCACGACCGCACCGGCGCCGCTCTCGCGCTCATGGCCACCGCCCGTTTCGATTCGCAGCTCCGAAAAGGGGAATATCAATTCGAGCAATTGCTTGGACGGATTGGAATGCCCATCCGTCTTCCGCGCGCAATCAGGAAATCGGACATTGCCCCTCTCATCGAACAGTACGTCAAAAAACCTTCCGCGGTCCTGATCGAGGCATGTCACGGGATCGCCAATCAATTGGGTCGCCTTGGAATTCTGGTCGAGACGCTCAAGGTCGCCAGCCGCATGGCCGCGAAGCAGAAGCTTCCGCTCACTGAAGAGATCGTCCTGTCCGCGATCAAATTGCGCCAACAAATGATGGGGGAACAAACCTATGCGGAAAAATAAGCAACTCAACTCCGCCGTGTCCCGGGTCAATTTCGATTCCGCCCGGAACCAGTTCCATTTCCGCCTGGATAACGTCCCGGCAGGTGACGCCATTTTCCTCGGTGAATTGCTCGCGCTCTTTGCCGATCCCCACCGCAAAACGGAGCTGGATGGTCTCCGCGCCGGTTCCCACGGCATCTACCGCGATCCCGTCACGCACAGAGCCATCGTCTCCGATCTCTTCCAATCACCCGCAAGGAGGGCCGCATGAAAGGGCGCATCGGTCGCAGAAATCCCAAGTGCGCTGTTTGCGGATTCAGCCGCGTTCATCAAATGGGGGAAATCTGCGATTCGTGCGAAATAGCCATTTGGGCGGCCAACGATGAACCCGTTCCACCAAAGGTAAACGTCCCATTGGATCGAAAAGAAGCGATGATCCGCGTGATCGCAGGCCAACGTAAAAGACTTTTGCGGGATGAACCCGCAAAACAAACCAAAGGAAACATGCCAGTAAGAGCAAAGTTCAGATTAGACAGCATTCAGCGCAGCAAAACCACCATCTACCGAAACGGAACATCTTTTCCCGCTGAGGTTCAAACTCTTGATCTCAACGTGGTCCATGATGGGTCCCCGGAGAACAAGGAGTTTTTTGCGTTAACCCCATCCGGATCAATCAAACTCGGAATGGTCAATGCCGAGGCGGTCAAACAATTCGAGTTGGGCGGCGAATACTACGTCGATTTCACGCCCGCTAACCAATCGACCCCTCAGTAACACACCGGCCCGCTTCGGCGGGCTCCTTTTTCAAAACTATATGGACCAGAAAATACAAGCATCCGTTGTTAATGAAACGCTAGCGGTGAACCGAATCTGCGTTGAAACACGTCTGGAGGATGAGGAAGCGGATTACAGTGTCTCGCTGGAATGCTTCGGCGCCTCATGCGGCTATGTAAGCCTCGCCTTTAGCTTGGCAAAGCCGGAATTCATCAATCAATTCCAGTTGGGTCAGAAATTCAGGATCTCCCTGTCTCCTGTCGGAGATGAACCCCCCGAATCGCGCCAATTGCTCGATTCCACCGACATCCAGCCGGACGCCAATTACGACGCTGGAGAACCCGACCCAACCGAAGATTAACCATCAACAAAGGACCAGAACATGAAACGTCTCAAAAGTAAAAGTTCCCAACCGATGATCGCCACCCGACCTCCACACGCTCCACCTCGCCCTCAAGGAATTGGAGTGCCTCGGCAACGGCCCCTTCGTGGAAGAGGAGGAGCAATGACCACTCCGCTCCCTTACCGCAGCTCGGACCGCCAAAAATTCATCGACGAACTGGCCGCGCTCCTCACCCGCTACGACTCTCTCTTCCAACCCATCGGCGTTCGCCTCACCGTCACCGAAGTTGCAGGCCGCAAGTCCGACCAGGAATTGCGCGACATCATCGTCGATTATCTCTCGACGGCCTACGACATCGATCGTCATGTGATCCTCCAAACGCACAGCCGGTCCCGTCGGCAGGCAGAAGCCGAGGCCCGCAGCCTCGCGATGATCTTCCTGCAAGAGTTTAGGCCGTTGCGGGACGCGCAAGTCGCTCCTCTTTTCGGGCTGCATCCGGATTCCGTCCGCCACGCGCGAAAGGTGGTGGCCAACCTTTGCCACACGAAACCCACCTTCAAGTCGAACGTCCGGAAAATGCGCGATGAACTCCATCAACTCATCGGCGCATGGCTTCCAGCCGTGTCACGAAGCGAGCCACAACCTCCAGCCCCCGCCTTCGGCACACTGCGGAGGCTTTCGCTGCGGGAAACGCTTTATGCCCCGCAATCGCGGAATGGATCGCTCAAATTCTGAACCGCTCATGAACTCCAAACTTTGCACCATTCTGTTAGGCGATTGTCTGGATCGACTGCGCGAGCTGCCGGATGAATCGGTGCAATGCTGCGTCACCTCACCGCCCTACTTTGGGCTGCGCGATTACGGGGTTGCTGGACAAATCGGGCTGGAGGAATCGCCCTGGGAGTATATCGACAAAATGGTCGCGGTCTTCCAGGAAGTGCGACGGGTATTGCGCCATGATGGGACGTGCTGGATCAATCTAGGGGATACTTACGCCGGGAGTGGCAAGGGGTACGGCGGGTCTTTTCAGACTGAAAGGCGTGCGTATGAATACGTGCCGGTTGGAAGCAGGAAACCACCTGGCGGTTTTAAGCGGAAGGATTTAATGGGCATGCCGTGGCGCATTGCCCTGGCATTGCAGGCCGATGGATGGTACCTGCGTTCGGACATCATCTGGCACAAGCCAAACCCCATGCCCGAAAGTATCTCCGATCGTCCCACGAAATCTCATGAATACATTTTTCTGCTGACCAAAAGTGAGGACTATTTCTACGACGCGGAAGCAATCAAGGATCCCGTTACCGGCAATGCTCACAGCCGTGGCAATGGAGTGAACCCGAAAGCTGCCGTGCCAAATATTCCGAAAAACTGGGACATTTCAAAGGGGGAGGGAGGGCACGGAAATTTTCATAAAAATGGCCGGGGGAAAAATAAACAGAACCCGAGCTTTAGTGCAGCGCTTAAGGACTTTGTCGGCACGCGCAACAAACGAACCGTTTGGACCGTTCCCGCTTTCTGTTTTCACGATGCTCATTTTGCCACTTACCCACCAGACTTGATCAAGCCCTGCATTCTCGCTGGAACCAGTGGTGGAGGTTGCTGTGTGGAATGCGGCGCACCGTTGCGAAGAATCATCAGAAAAAAACGCAAGCCCAATCTCGAACATCAACGGCAATGCGGCGGCGATCTGAATGGGGAGTATCACGGCGCAGCGCGCAAGGATTACGCATCTGCCAAAGCGCAGGACCCCAGCGCGATCAAAGCCCGAATTCTCGCCGGGATGCGGGAGCGAATCACGGTTGGTTGGAAGCGAGTTTGCAAGTGCGATTCCGAAACACGGCCTTGCCTGGTCCTCGATCCATTCACCGGCAGCGGCACGACCGGGGAGGTGGCGTTGGAACTGGGCCGACGTTTTGTCGGGATCGAACTGAACCCGGATTATCTGCCGATGATCGAGCGGCGCACCCGCCAAGCTGGATTGCAATTATGACCCCGGAAGCCACCATCGCAGAGCTGCTTGATACGGTCCTGAACGCGATCCGGAACCAATGGTATTCCGATCAGCCGCGCGAGTTCCTCCGTGACCGCCAGGCGCTCATGAAAGCGGTCGCCCGTTACGGTTACGAATGTCATCAGCGCGGCTGGGAATTCGAGGCGCAGGCGATCCTTCACGCCATCATGAAGCTGCTCAATGAAATCAAGGCCAGCAACGCGGTGATCGAGTATCTCCCCCTTTACCTGGATGGCGCAATCGGTCGCCACCTCAGCCAACGGGCCGACAAGCTCAATGCCGAGGCAAAAAAGCTCAAACCAAAAATTGCAAAGCTTGTGCAAGGCGTCCGCATAGTCGAAGCCGTCCGCGAAGCCAGCCACACCGAAATTCTTGCCAACGTTTATTCGAGTTTGAAAACCATCCAGCGGCGGAACCGCACTGCCAGCAAAGCAACACGGAAAACCGCGCAAAAGGAGCTGTTTTAAGATGCTCAGTAATCAACAAAAAAAGCTGGTCAAGATGGCCCAACGGGAAGCGGCCATTTCGGATACTGATTATCGACACGCCCTCTGCGAGGAACTCGGTTTTGGCGTCTCCTCCAGCACCGATCCGGGCCTGACCGACCGCCATTTCGACCGGATTATGGCCTATTTCGAGGCGATTTTCTGGCGCAAGGTCGATCAACAGGAACTGTCTCACTCACCGAAAAACACGGTCTTTCAGCGGCGCAGCTACTGGCAGCGCAAGAATTCCGATCGCGAAACGAGCCGCGACCGTTTTTCCAACGCCGCCCTCAGCCTGGAGCTGGAACGGCTGGAGGCGGAACTGCATCAGCACGGCCTCGGCAACGGTTATTTCTTCGCCATTCAATCGAAAATCGGTGGCCGCAACTGGAAGTACAAAGCCGCACTCGAACGCACTCTCAAATCCAAACAAAAACCCGCCCGCGACCTCCAACCATTTTAATCATGGATTCAAAATACTCATTTCAAAACGAGTGGAAAAACTATCGCGACCAGGTTTATCCAGGCGGCACGAGCGATCTCCAAAATAAGGAATGCAATCAGGCTTTTTTTGCTGGCGCTCTCAGTCTTTTGGTGCGGATGGAAGAGGTTTCGATGTTGCCAGGAGCGGAAGCAATCGCAGCCCTGCATGCGATCCGTTCTGAAATTATTCAAGTCAATAGAGAACGGGCTGCCCTCGGCCAGGCGCGTAACTGACATGACCACCATCGCCCACTCTCCTTTCTGGACACCGCTTTTCGCGCTGGATCGCCTGAACTCATGGGTTCGGGCGCGTAACCAAAGAGCCTGGCTGCTTCAGTCAAAACTCGAGCCAGTAATCTACTGGACCAAGACCAAAGCGATTCTTTCCGCAAGCAAACAGTGGCAGATAAACCTTCGCCGAGTGGCCGTTAAAAAACCCTGCCGAGTGTGTGGCGGCACTGGCACATGGGTTAGCGATCGGGCTTATTGGTACAGTAACGAGGAGTATGAGGATTGCCTCTTAAACTATGGTGAGACGTGCCGGAAATGCAACGGTTCCGGCACTGTGCTGCTGCGCTTTGTCGAGACAACCATAGGCCCCATCCGCTGGCACACCCCGTCAGAGCGTTGGGATGCGTCCAGTCTCGACGTGTATGTGCCGTTTCCAGGCCACGCCTACAAAGGGGCCGAGTTTTTTGAGGTTTCAACCGATTGGGAACCGAACCGCCCCGGCAAGCCACTCTCAGTAAAAGAGGTCGAACGAGACATGCTGGTTTTGCTCAAGGCGTTCCCCAAGGATGTCTGCTTTGCCTTGGAGTTTCATCATCGCATCGATGTTCTCAAGGCGAAGGCATTTATCCTCCAAATTTGCGCATGACCCGGCCCGCCACAGTTCAGGAGTGCCTGGGAGCGATTTACCTCGCCCCCAATGGCAAGCTTGTCCTGCGACCGCACTCCGGCCGTTCCCTGCCCATTCCTGCTTCGTCGTTCGCTTCACTGCAGCACCTCAAGGACGGTTCGTTTCTCCTGGTCCCGGAAGACAATTGGATCTCTATTCATGAAGCTGCCCGCATTCTCAACGTTTCCCACCTGTCCGCCTGGCGATTGACCCGCCGCTGTTTCCCGGATTCTCGTCGCCCGCTCCTTGCTTCCCGCCGATCCGGACCCGGTGCCCGGTCACTGCAGGTGTCCCTTTCCTCCCTCCGCCAATTCCTCGCCTTCCGCTCCGACCCCAATTCCTGCCCCCCCCCAAAAAAAAATAAACTAATTATTTCGTGTTGACAATTCAAACAGGGATGGTAATTTGATCGCGTCAATCAATGACAAACCGCCCCAGCGGAACTGGGAATGCCGAAAGTTAGTATGACAAAAAACGTAATCGAAACAGCAGCACGAGAAGGAATTCCCTTCGATCTCAAGACCGCCGATGGGCGATCATACCGCATTGATGATGCCTCCCGTCTTTTCATTGCCAGCTCCCATGTGACTTGGGTTGATAATGAATGCCTCGCTCACATGCTTTCGCTCCTGACCATTACCGGAGTGAGCTACCTCGGTAAGCAGGCCTGATTTTTCCGCAACTGCCCTCCCGCAAGGGAGGGCAGCCCGGACCAATCAAAAAATGGCTGCCCCAGAAAATAATCAAAACGCTGCGAAGCCCGAATCTGACCGAGCCGCATCCTTCCTGCACGTCCGTTGCAAACAATCTGACAAAGCCTCCTGGGTGCGAGCTGCGAAAAAAGGGAAACTAAGCGATTGGGTGATAGACTCGTTGAACAAGGCCGCTGCGGAGGCTTGCAAAGCCTCTGCAAAGTGATTGCCGCCATTTATTTTCCCGTTCTCTCGCCATTTAATTCCGCGAAATTTCGCGATTCAAAACGGGAAATCGGGGTTCAAACTTCGCGATTCGCCATTTAATTCCGCGATTTGCTCGCGGTTTGCTTCTCTGGGGTAAGTTCCGTCAAATCAAGGCTTTCCGAGGTAAATCAAGCCACTTCTCGTTTCGCCATCTTTTTCGCCTGTGTTTTACGGCGCGGGATCCTTAGCTGAAGCGAAGGATGGTGGAGCCGAGGGGATTCGAACCCCTGACCCCCACAATGCCATTGTGGTGCTCTACCAACTGAGCTACGACCCCATCCAGTGGGTCGAAAATTTGGAGGTGGATGGGCTGTTTGTCAAAAGGTTTCTACATGGGATTCTCTGGTTCCAGGAGGTTTGTTGTGAGGCGGAAAGAGAAATGAATTTTCAAAAGGGAGTATACTCTTTATACAAATCAGTCCCGGGCAGGTGTCTATCCGTTGTAAGCATGGACCAAACAGGCAGTTCATCGAGAAGTTGGTGCGAGGAAATTTATCATCGCAAGGGGAGGGAACTGCTTTTGTATGGTCGGGCGCTGGGGCTGAGCCACAGTGAGGCGGAGGATGTGCTGCAGGAAACCTTCGTGGCGTTAATGAAGCTGGAGGGAGCGCCCCGGCAACCGGATCATTATTGCATTCGCGCTTATCGGCATCGAGCGGCGAATTACAAGAGAAGCTTTTGGCGAAGGGTGGCCAGGGAGTTCGAGTCGCTGGCCTGGTTTGAAGAACGGGAGAGTGAGACGGGCGCGGAGCGACAGGCGATGGATTGCCTGGCGAAACTGCCGAAGGAGCAGCAGGAAGTGATCGTGCTGAAGGTTTGGCATGGGCTGACTTTTGAGGAGTTGGGTGAGTTGCTGGAGATTTCGCAGAACACAGCGGCGGGGCGGTATCGGTATGGCATGCAGAAATTGCGGGCATGCCTGACAGAGAAGGAATTGTATGAACGAAGTGGAATTGATCGAGAAGCAGATGAAGGAATGGCGGCTGAGAGAGCCATCGAAGCGATTGGCAAACAGGCTTTTCTCCGGGCCGGTTGAGTCGCCCTCGCGATGGGGAATGGGTGGATTGTCGCATTGGCTGCTGCCTGCGATGGGTTGTTTTCTCTTGGCGGTGTCGAGCCTGAACACGCGCCAGCCCATGATCGGAGAGGCGCGTGATGCGACCAATAGAGCGATGGTGGAATTTGCTGGGGCTTCGTTTCACACGGCGCAGAACTCGGTGCCTGTGACGACTTTGGAATGGACAATCGGCAACGGTTCACCCTCTAGTAGGAACTCATTTTTAGGATTCGTGACGAACACGATCATTCATTGAAGCTAATGAGCAGCGATCAATCCAAAGCAGCGAAGACGGACAACAAAGCGGCAAGCCCTCAACCTGGGAAAGGGGGAAATGCGCCGGAAAGTGTAGAGCGGGTTCCAAACCTTTTCCGGAAGGTGGATTGGATCGCCGCGCTGGTCACGACGATCTGTGTTTTAATCGGTTATGTGCTGACCCTGGCGCCTGACCTGACGCTGGAAGATTCGGGGGAGCTGGCAGTGGGATCGATGTATGCAGGTGTTCCTCACCCGCCTGGTTACCCGGTATGGACGATTTACACCTGGCTGTTCACGGTGCTTTTCCCGGTGTCGAACATTGCTTACCGGGTGGCGATGTCGTCAGCGGTGGCGGCGGCATTTTCCTGTGGATTGCTGGCGCTGATCGTCAGCCGCGGCAGCAGCATGATGCTGGAGGGGATTGAGGAGTTAAAGAACCTGGAGAAGAAGCTGGAAACGGCGTTGTGCCTGGTGTCGGGGTTTGTCGCGGGGATGCTGCTGGGGTTCAACGGGTTCATGTGGTCGCAGGCGGTCATTGTGGAGGTATATACCTTGAGCGTGCTTTCATTGATGGGGGTGCTGGCGTGCCTGTTGCGCTGGATGTATGCACCGAAGCAGACGAAGTTTCTTTACTGGACCTGGTTTTTGTTTGGGATCTGTTTCACGAACCATCAGACGTTGATCGTGGCGACCATGGGTCTGGAAGTGGCGATCATGGCGGCGAACCGGAGGCTGGGACGGGACCTTTTCCTGGGCAACAGCGTGGTTTACCTGCTGGGTTTGGTGGCGATGTTCAAATGGGACATGCTGACTTCAATCTCGGGCAACGCGGGTTTGAAGATGATTTATCATACGGTGGGGATCGGCTCGATCATCGCAGCGGGTTGGGGGTTTTTTACAACGCAAAAGATCCTGACCGAGTGGAAGCCGCTGCTTTTAAGCGCGGCAGCATGGCTGGTTGGGGCGCTGTTCTATTTTTACATGCCGATTGCCTCGATGACCAATCCGCCGATGAACTGGGGATATCCGCGGACGGAAGAGGGATTTGTCCATGCCCTGACGCGTGGGCAATATGATAAAACAAATCCCACTTCGGATCTTGGGAAATTCATTGACCAGATCGGGATGTACATCCAGGGGGCGGTGGAAGAATATAATTTTGTTTTCCTGGTGATCGGGTTGATTCCCTTTTTCTTTTTCAAACGATTACAGAAACGTGAGCGGGCGTGGCTGATCGGGTTGAGTGCGATTTACCTCTGCCTTGCGATCCTGCTGCTGGTGTTGTTGAACCCCTCGGTGGACCGGCAAAGCCGTGAGCAGTCACGCGTCTTTTTTACAGCATCCCATGTTGTGGTTTCAATCGCGATTGGCTACGGCCTTTCGTTGATTGGGGCAATGGTTGCAACGCAGTATGCGAAGTACAGGCAGTGGTTGTTGTGGGGGAGCGCGATAGCGTTAGGGGTGGCGATTTACGCGGCGCTTGCTTCTGAAAGCAAGTTCGACCTGGACCGGTTCAACTCCTTGTTTGCATGCACACTGGCGATTTGGGCGGTGGGATTGTTCCTGACTTTCAGGACAGAGATCAAGATGGGCTCGCTGCTGGCGTTGTTCGCGCTGATGCCAGCGCATTCGATCATGTCTCACTGGGCGGACAATGAGCAGCGGGGGCATTTGTTTGGGTATTGGTTCGGTCACGATATGTTCACGCCACCGTATGGCGTTTACCCGGAGATGACGAAGGATGCGATTTTGTTTGGCGGCACGGACCCGGGGCGGTTCAACCCGACTTACATGATCTTTTGCGAGAGCTTCACTCCTCCTTCGAAAAAGAGGGACCCGAAATTTGACCGGCGGGATGTTTATATCATTACCCAGAACGCATTGGCGGATGGGACGTACCTGAGTTATATCCGGGCGCATTACAATCGCAGCACCCAGGTGGACCCGCCGTTTTTCGTGAATTTTTTCCGCACGAAGAAGGAACAGGAAGCGGGGCGGACAAATCTGCTGGCGAAGATGTTCGTGCCGGTGGACCGGTTTTTTACATCACTTGGCGCCAAGGTGGAAGCGCAGCGCCGTGCAAAGGGAGTTTATCCACCGAAGGAAATCAAGACACCGACGCCGGAGGATTCGGGGAAGGCGTTTGAGACTTACATCCGGGACGCGCAGATGCGGTTGCAGCATGATTTGCAATTTCCGAATGAGCCGAAGCAGATCAAGCCGGGGGAGGATGTGCGATTGGTGGGGGACAAGATTTCGGTGCAGGGGCAGGTGGCGGTGATGGCGATCAATGGATTATTGACGAAGGACATTTTCGATAAAAATCCGGAGCATGAATTTTTCCTAGAGGAAAGCTTTCCGCTGGACTGGATGTATCCGTATCTGTCGCCGTTTGGGATCATCCTGAAAATCAACCGGCAGCCGCTGCCGGAAATCACCCAGGAAATGGTGGACAAGGACCATGAGTTCTGGAGCAAATATTCGGAGCGATTGATCGGCAACTGGATCACTTATGACACGACGGTGAAGGAAATTTGTGATTTCGCGGAGCGGGTTTACCTGAGACGGGATTTCGTCAATTCCACGGCGGACCCGAAGTTTGTCCGGGATGACAACGCGCAGAAGGCGTTTTCGAAATTGCGGAGCGCGATTGGGGGGATTTATTTCTGGCGGATCGGCAATTCAAAATCACCGCAGGAAAATGCGCGGATGTTCAAGGAGGCGGAGTTTGCGTTTAAGCAATCGTTTGCCTATTGCCCATACAGCCCGGAAGCGGTGTACAAATATGTGCAGTTGCTGGTGAACCTGAGTCGTTCGCCGGAAGCTTTGATGATTGTGGACACGGCAATCAAATTTGATCCAAGCAACCAGGCGATGTACGACCTTCGGCGAAACGTCCAGCAGATCGCCCAGCAGCAAGCGGCGATGTCGAGTGTGCAGGGGCAATTGT